>NZ_UZWE01000036.1 GCF_900631945.1 Paracoccus haematequi | reverse complement strand
CCGCCACCCCGGCGCCTGCCACCCCCGCGCCCGCGAACTGATCGCGGCGCACGTCTGAATTCGTCGCCCAAGGCTTCGGTCTTGGGCGTTTTCTTTTGCCGCCACCCCCACGACATTCGTCCCGCATCGGCGTTGCACGGACTTGTGAAAGAATCTTTCACGGTGCTATCTGTCGGGCGACCGAAAATGAAACGAGCGGGGGACAACACAGCCATGAAGATTGGCGCGTTGAAGGAAGGTTTCGAGGGTGAGGCGCGGGTCGCCATTACGCCCTCCTCTGCCGGGCATTTGATGAAGCTGGGGCACGAGGTGTTTGTCGAAAGCGGTGCCGGGGCGCGGGCGGGGTTTTCGGATGACAGCTATCGCGCGGCGGGGATCACCGTGGTGCCCACTGCGGCCGAGCTGATCGGGGCGGTGGATGTCGTCGCCAAGGTGCGCCAGCCCTCGGATGCCGAGATCCGGCAGATGCGCGAGGGGCAGACGCTGATCTCGTTCTTCTATCCCGCGCAGAATCCCGAACTGCTGGCCCTGGCCAAGGAACAGGGCGTCACCGCCATCGCGATGGACATGGTTCCCCGGATCAGCCGCGCGCAGAAGATGGACGCGCTGTCCTCGATGGCCAATATCGCGGGCTATCGCGCGGTGATCGAGGCCGCGAACAATTTCGGCCGCTTCTTCACCGGCCAGGTGACTGCGGCGGGCAAGGTGCCCCCGGCCAAGGTGCTGGTCGTGGGCGCGGGCGTGGCGGGCCTTGCCGCCATCGGCACGGCCGTGTCCCTGGGCGCGCAGGTTTATGCCTTCGACGTGCGCCCCGAGGTCGCCGAGCAGATCGAATCCATGGGCGCTGAATTCGTGTTCCTGGACTTCGAGGAAGCCCAGGACGGCGCCGCGACCGGCGGCTATGCCGCGCCCTCGTCCCCCGAGTTCCGCGAAAAGCAGCTTGCCAAGTTCCGAGAGCTTGCGCCGCAGATGGACGTGGTGATCACCACCGCGCTGATCCCCGGCCGCGACGCGCCGAAGCTGTGGACCCGCGACATGGTCGAGGCGATGAAGCCCGGCAGCGTGATCGTGGACCTGGCCGCCGAGCGCGGCGGAAACTGCGAACTGACCATCCCCGATGAACGCCATGTGACGGAAAACGGCGTGACGATCATCGGCTATACCGACTTCCCGTCGCGGATGGGCGCGCAGGCGTCCGAACTGTATGGCAACAACGTCCGGCATTTCCTGGCCGACCTGACGCCCAAGAAGGACGGCGTGATCCAGCACAACATGGAGGACGACGTGATCCGCGGCGCCACCGTGACCCGCGACCACGACGTGACCTGGCCGCCTCCGCCGCCGAAGATCGCCGCCATCGCCGCGCAGAAGCCCAAGGAAAAGCCGAAGGCACTGACGGTCGAGGAACGCCGCGCCGCCGAGGTCGCCGCCTTCAAGGCCGAGACGAAATCCCAGGTCACGCTGCTGGGCGTGGGCGCCATCGTGCTGCTGCTGATCGGCGCGGTGGCGCCCGCCAGCTTCATGGCGCATTTCATCGTCTTCGTGCTGGCCTGCTTCATCGGCTTCCGGGTGATCTGGAACGTCGCCCATTCGCTGCACACGCCGCTGATGGCGATCACCAACGCCATCAGCTCGATCATCATCCTGGGCGCGCTGATGCAGATCGGGTCGGGATCGTGGTGGGTCGTGGCTCTGGGCGCCTTGGCCGTGCTGATGGCGGGCGTCAACATCTTCGGCGGCTTCATGGTCACCCGCCGCATGCTGGCAATGTTCCAGAAGTCGTAAGGGGGAACGCATGGAATACGGATTCACCACCGCGGCCTATGTGGTCGCAGCCGTGCTGTTCATCCTGTCGCTGGGCGGGCTGTCGGGGCAGGAAAGCGCCAAGCGCGCGATCTGGTACGGGATCGTCGGCATGGCGCTGGCCGTGCTGGCCACGCTGTGCGGGCCGGGCGCGGGCAACTGGTTGCTGTCGCTGGTCATGATCGCCATCGGCGGCAGCGTCGGCTGGGTCGTGGCGCAGCGCGTGCAGATGACGGAAATGCCGCAGCTTGTCGCCGCCATGCACTCGCTGGTCGGTCTGGCGGCGGTCTTCGTGGGCTTCAACGCCCAGATCGAACTGGCCCGCGTGCTGCGCGCCAAGGCCGAGGGCGGGGTGCATGTCTTCCACGGCTTCGCCGCCGTGCTGGCCCACAAGACCCCGGCCGAGATCGCCATGCTGAAGATCGAGGTTTTCCTGGGCATCTTCATCGGCGCCGTGACCTTTACCGGGTCGGTCGTGGCCTTCGGCAAGCTGGCGGGCCGCGTGGACGGCAAGCCGAAGAAGCTGCCGGGCGGGCACATGCTGAACGCGGGCGCCCTGGCGCTGTCGGTGCTGCTGGGCATCCTCTATTGCGCGGGCGTCGGCCCGGCGATCCTGTGGCTGATCCTGATCACGCTCTTGGCGTTCTTCATCGGCTATCACCTGATCATGGGCATCGGTGGGGCCGACATGCCGGTCGTGGTGTCGATGCTGAACAGCTATTCTGGCTGGGCCGCCGCCGCCATCGGCTTCACGCTGGGCAACGACCTGCTGATCGTGGTCGGCGCCCTGGTGGGTTCGTCCGGCGCGATCCTGTCCTATATCATGTGCAAGGCGATGAACCGCAACTTCGTCAGCGTGATCCTGGGCGGCTTCGGCGGCGAGACCGGCCCCGCGGCCGAGATCACCGGCGAGCAGATCGCCATCGACGCCGAGGGCGTGGCGGCGGCGCTGAACGACGCCGACAGCATCGTCATCGTGCCGGGCTATGGCATGGCGGTGGCGCAGGCGCAGGGCGCGGTCAGCGAACTGACCCGCAAGCTGCGCGCGGCCGGCAAGGAGGTGCGCTTTGCCATCCACCCCGTTGCGGGCCGCCTGCCGGGGCACATGAACGTGCTGCTGGCCGAGGCCAAGGTGCCCTATGACATCGTGCTGGAGATGGACGAGATCAACGACGACTTCCCGAATACCGACGTGGTGATCGTCATCGGCTCGAACGACATCGTGAACCCGGCGGCGCAGGACGATCCGAACAGCCCCATCGCCGGGATGCCGGTGCTGGAGGTCTGGAAGGCCAAGCAGGTCTTCGTCAGCAAGCGCGGCCAGGGCACCGGCTATTCCGGCATCGAGAACCCGCTGTTCTTCAAGGAGAACACCCGGATGTTCTATGGCGACGCCAAGGACAGCCTCAACAAGCTGCTGCCGATGATCGACTGAGGGGGCAGGGGGCGGGAAACCGCCCCCTTTCGCCGCACGGGGAATGGGGACTGGCGTGGGGACGGACATCGAACATCCGCTGCGATACGATCTTGTCAATGAACTGCACGCCAGGCCCTCGCCCCGCCTGACAGCCCCGGCGACCTGCGCCTTCGTGGCCTTCAAGGAACCGAGGGACGCAGCCAACCGCGACCGGCGCCTGGACTTGGCTCATCTGACCGCGCTGACCGCCCGCCATGGCGGGCCTCGACCCGACCCCGAGGATAGCCATTACCAAGGGCGCCTGGGCCGTCACGATCTGAAATGGGAAAGCCATACGGAATTCGTGACCTATATGGCGACCACGCCCGGCCTGCCGATCCGGCCCTTCGATCCAAGCGCGGGCGCGATCTTCCCCGCCGCATGGCAAGCCGATGCGCCGGGACGCCGCATCGCCGCCGTGCTGGTGCAGGTGGACATCCTGCCGGAAAATCCCGCCGAGGCGCTGACCCGGATCGAGACCTGGTTCGCCAAGGACAGCCTGACCGCCGTCTGGGTGCTGGAGGAAGCGGCGATGATCGCCGGGGATTTCCGCATCGACCCCGATGGCTGGATGCGCTTTGCCGTTTTCGTGCGACCCGAGGTGGGGCCAGGGCGCATCGGGCGGATCGTGCATCGGCTGGTCGAACTGGAAACCTATCGCGCGATGTCGATGCTGGGTCTGGGCCGGTCCCGCAGCCTGTCGCGCCGCCTGAACGAGCTGGAGCCGCGCCTGTCCGCCATCGTCGATGGAATGCACGACGACGCCCGCCCGGCCGAGGCGGTCCTGCACGAATTGCTGGGAGTGTCGGCGGAGCTAGAGGGGCAGGCGGTCCAGCATTTCTTCCGCTTCGGCGCCACCAAGGCCTATGAGGCGATCGTCATGGACCGGGTGACCGCCCTGCGCGAGACGCGGTTTCTGGACCGCCAGATGCTGACCGAATTCATGCGCCGCCGCTATCGCCCGGCCATGCGCACCGTCGCCTCGGCCGAGGATCGGCTGCGGGCGATGATCGAACGGACCCGCCGTGCCGCCGATCTGTTGCGGACGCGGGTCGATGTCGAACGGTCCGCGCAGAACCAGGCGCTGCTGGAACGCATGGACCGACGCGCCGACCTGCAACTGCGCCTGCAACACACGGTCGAAGGGCTGTCGGTCGTCGCCATCAGCTATTACGCGGTGGGGCTGCTGTCCTATGCGCTGTATCCGGTGGCGTCGGCCCTGCATGTGGACAAGGCCTATCTGATCGCGGCGCTGACGCCGGCGGCGGTTCTGGTCGTCTGGTGGGCCATGCGGCAGGTGCGCCGCAGCCTGCACAAGCATGGACCCGCGCATGATTTGTGACTTGCCCTCCGCGCGGCGCGGTGGGAAGAACCGGCCGGTATCCTGTCGTCGGAGCGATCGTGAAACTGTTTCTTGCCCTTGCGGCCGTCCTGACCCTGGCGGCCTGCGGCGTGCCGCTTGTCCCTCTTGTCTGATCCGAGGCCTGCCATGACATCCCTGACCCTGTATGGTCTGGCGCATTGTTCGACCTGCCAGAAGGCCCAGTCCGATCTGGAACAGCACGGCTGGACCGTCGATTTCCGCGATGTCCAGAAGCAACCCTTGTCTGAATCTGAACGCGCCCGCCTGGTCGCGGATTTCGGCGACAAGATCATCAATCGCGCCAGCCTGACGTGGCGCGGAATGTCCGATCAGGAACGGGCAGCGGATCCGGTGGCGATGATGGGCGCCAAGCCCAGCGTGATGAAACGACCCGCCATCGTCGCGGGCGACCTGCGCCTGCTGGGCTGGACCGCGAATGTCAAACGGGTGCTGAACGTTCCGGCCTGAACTACCGGCTGGCGCCTGCCAGCGACCGCATCAGCGGCACCACGCCCGACAGGTCATAGCCCGCCTGCGAGGCGGTGTTCAGCACCTCGGCCTCGGACAGCTTTCCGGCATGGGCAAGCGCCCACAGGACGGTGGACCGATTTCCCGACCGGCAATAGGCGACCGCAGGCTTGGCTCCGTCAAGAGCGGCGGCAAAGCCTTGGATCAGATCGGGCGTGACCTGTCCGGGACGGAAGGGAAGATAGTGGTATTCCATCCCCGCATCCGCTGCGGCCTGGGCCATGGCCTGATGATCGACAGCCCCGTCCTCGTCGTCGGGGCGGTTGTTGATCAGGGTCTTGAAGCCTGACCGGGCCAGCACGGCCACGTCAGGCAGGTCGATCTGCGGAGAGACCGCAAGATTCGGGGTAAGCTGACGCAGATCCATGGCAAGGCCCTTCCGTAACGCTGTCCCGGATTGGCGCATCTGCGCCCGCAATGTCAAGCGCAAGGCGGGGTCAGCGGTCAGGGATCACGCCGCCTGCATCTCGACCATGGCGGGCAGGTCGGCGAAATCGTCAAACGCCGCCAGATGCGGCAGATCCTCGACGGGTGTCTGTCGATACCCCTGGGTATAGATCAGGAACGGCACCGGCACTGCCGCCGCGCAGGCCGCATCGAATTCGCTGTCGCCCACATAGATTGCCTTGGGCCGCGCAGGATCGGCGCCCAGCCCTTGCAGCGCCGCGCGCAAGGGTGCGGGATGCGGCTTGCGTTCGGGAACGGAGTCGCCGCCGATGACGCAGCCGAACAGCTGCGCGATGCCGAAATGCGCCAAGATGGCCCGTGTTACCGCCAGCGGCTTGTTGGTGCAGATGCCCAGCGGATGCCCCCGATCGGCAAGCGTCTCCAGGGTCCGAGTCACATTCGGGAACAGCCGCGTCAACTGCGTCGCGTCTTGATAGCAGCTCATGAAGGCGGCGATATAGTCGGGCTTCCGGGCGTCCTGAAGCTCTTGCGCGGCGATGATCTTTTGCCACAACACATCCACGCCGCCGCCGATGAAGCTGCGCACCTGATCCAACGTCAGCAGCGGCGTGCCATGCTGGCCGAGGACATGGTTCACGCAGGCATGGATGTCGGGGGCGCTGTCTATCAGTGTTCCGTCAAGATCGAAGACAATCGGGCAGGGGGCAAGGCAGACATTCATGCGGTTTTCCACTTGATCGAGCAACCCATTGACGGAACCTGGTTTTCCGGACCCTTTCCGGTTTCCGCGATTTGCAGCATCGCCTCGAGCAGCTCGCGGCGCGCCTCGGCCGGTCCCGGCGTGCGGGCCGAAGCGTCGAAACGACCGCGATACTGCAATTCGCCGTCGGCGTTGTAGCCAAAGAAATCGGGCGTGCATTCGGCCCCATAGGCCCGCGCCACAGCCTGCGTCTCGTCATAGAGATAGGGAAAGGTGAAGCCGTGTCGCGCGGCCTCGGTCTTCATCTGCTCCGGTCCGTCCTGCGGATACTCGGCCACGTCATTGGCCGAGATCGCCACCACCCCGATACCCGCAGCCTGCATCTCTCTGGCATCGCGGACGATCCGGTCGATGATCGACTGAACATACGGACAGTGATTGCAGATGAACATCACCAGCGTGCCGCGCGGACCCGTGACATCAGCCAGGCGATAGATCCGGCCATCCGTGCCGGGCAGTTCGAAATCATTCCAGGGGGCGCCGAAATCGCATACGGGGGGTGAGACTGCCATGAATCCTCCGATTGGGCTGGGTCAAGGTTTCCGCAAGATAGCGCCCGCAGCAAGACGGGCAATGGTCGCAGAGATATTAATTCCATAATACAGATTATTCCTGGTGATCAACCATTGGGGGGGACGCGCTATCCTGAAAATGCGACTTTCTGTGCTCAACAGTGGGTTGAGCCATGAAAGGAGCATAGGAATGAAGGTTCGGTTCTCTCACCTTTCCCTTTCCGAGCGCCGCAAGATCGAGCGCTGGCGGCAGACGAAGCTGAGCCCTGACGAGATGGCGCGCAGGCTTGGCCGGCACCGCTCGACGATCTTCCGCGAGCTGCGCCGCAATCATTTCCACGACAGCGAGATTCCAAAGCTCAGCGGCTACTGGTGCGTCGTGGCGCAAAGCTATTCGGATGGAAGACGGACCCGACAGCGCAAGCTGGTGCGGGATCCCGGGCTGCGTGACCAGGTCGAGCGTTGTCTCCGCTCTGGCTGGACCCCCGAGCAGATCGCCGGCCGGATGCGCTATGAAGGTGCCCCGCGCCGGGTCTGCCAGGAGACCATCTATTGCCACATCTATTCCGAGGAGGGTCGCCGGGCTGAGTTGTGGCGCCACCTGCCCTCCGGCCGGAGACGCCGCCGCGGCGACCGGCTGCGCAAACGACCGCCGCCAAAATTTGCACCGGAACTCAGCATCTTGTTCCGCCCGGAGGTCATCGCGCATCGCAAGCAGTTCGGTCATTGGGGTGAGACAGGACCGTCGCGCCTGATGGCGCGGCGAAAGCCTGTCGAACGATCTGGTGCTGTTCCGGCAGAAGTACGGCCCTGCCAATGTCACCACGATGATCGAGCACACCAGCCGTTTCCTGGTCGCGTTGAAGAACGCCGAGAAACGCACCAAGCCAATCATGGCGCAGATCGCTCAAGCCCTGACGCCCCTGCCCCGACATGCCTGCCGGTCCATCACCTTCGACCGCGGATCGGAATTCATCGACTGGCCCCATCTGCAAGCCGAGGTGGGCACGCAGACATGGTTTTGTGAGGCGCAGTCACCCTGGCGGAAAGGTGCCGTGGAGAACGCCAACAAACGGCTCAGACGCTGGCTCTGTCGCGACACTGATCCGAACACGCTTTCTCAGGAGGAACTCCGTCAACTCTGCGCGGGCCTGAATGCCACGCCGCGCAAGTGCCTGGGCTTCCGCACTCCCGCCGAGGTGTTCAAGGCAAACCTGCTCGGACGCGGCTACAGAACGGCAAAACTCTCACGCCAACCGAAGTCGCATTTGGGCTAGCGCGTCCAGTCGCCCCCCTACAGTTGCGCGGCGACCGCCTCGGTCAGGTCGAAATTGCCGGTGACGTTCTGCACGTCGTCGTCTTCTTCCAAGGCGTCGATCAGCTTCATCAGCTTCTGCGCCGTTTCCAGATCGGTGATCTCGGTCGGAGACTGGGGCTTCCAGATCAGCTTCGCGGTCTCGGATTCGCCCAAGGTTGTCTCCAGCGCGGTCGACACCTCGTTCAGGGCGGTGTCGGCGCAATAGATCCAGTGGCCTTCCTCGTCGGTTTCCACGTCGTCGGCCCCCGCCTCGATGGCGGCCTCCATCACCGTGTCGGAATCGCCCGCCGACAGAGGGTACATGATCTCTCCCACCCGGTCGAACATGAAGCTGACCGAACCCGTCTGGCCCAGGTCGCCGCCCGCCTTGGTGAAATAGCTGCGCACGTTCGAGGCGGTGCGGTTGCGGTTGTCGGTCATCGCCTCGACCACCAGGGCGATGCCGTTCGGGCCATAGCCCTCGTAGCGGATCTCCTCATAGTTCTCGGCGTCGCCGCCCACGGCCTTCTTGATGGCGCGGTCGATCACGTCCTTGGGGCAGGAATTCGACTTGGCCTCTTTCACTGCCAGGCGCAGGCGGGGGTTCTTGTCGGGATCGGGATCGCCCATCTTGGCGGCAACGGTGATTTCCTTGGCCAGCTTGGAAAACAGCTTGGATCGCGCGGCGTCCTGACGCCCCTTGCGATGCTGGATATTGGCCCATTTGGAATGGCCTGCCATGATCGGTCGTCCTTCGCAGTTCAGAAATTCCGGATAGGCGCGCTTTTAGTCCAGCCCGCCCATCCCTCGCAAGACATCACGCGGTAAATGCGAAAGCGCCCGATCCCCCTGGGGGCGGGCGCTGCGCAAAGGATCCGGCGGCGCATCTTAGAGAATGGCCGACACACCCATGATGCGGCGGATTTCGCCGTCGCGGGTCAGGCCGCGCGCGGCAAGCTGGGCGTCGCTCACCAGGCGCAGACGCTCAAGCGCGCGATAGCGGAAACTGGATTCGGCGATCAGCACAAGGAACCGGCCGATGGCGGCAAGCGGAGTGGTCAGGACGGCCCAGGAAAGGCCCCGCGGCGTGTCGATGGTCGTGTTGGCCATGTGGAAACCCTTTCGTGCAACACAAAATGCTTCCTCCCCGCCCGTCCATATTGCCGTAGCATCGGCATTGCACAACGCCCAATGCTGCATGGCAGCATTGCGGGACGGACAGGCCCGGTTAATCCGGCCTCAAAGCGGCCAAAACAGCGGGATCACCAGGCAGGCGACGATGCCGCAGATGATGTCCAGCGGCACGCCGACACGGACGAAATCGCTGAAGCGATAGCCGCCGGGGCCGTAGACCATCATATGCGTCTGGTATCCGATGGGCGTGGCGAAGGCGACGGTGGCCGAGAACATCACCGCCACGACATAGGCGCGCGGATCATGGCCCAGCGACTGCGCCAGCGCGATGGCGATGGGTGTCAGCAGCACGGCGACCGCGTTGTTCGACAGGATCTCGGTCATCACCAGACCCAGGAAATAGATTGCGATCAGGGTGGCGAAGGGCGGCAGGTCGCGCAGCCAGGGGGTGACGAAATCCACGATCAGCGCGACCGTGCCGGTATGTTCCAACGCCTCGCCCACCGCGAGCATGGCGAAGATCATCGCCATCAGCCGCGCGTCGATGAAGCCGAAGGCTTCCTCGGCGTCGATGCAGCGGGTCAGCAGGATCACCGCCGCCGCCAGGAAGGACAGCACCATGATCGGCGCCACGTCCAGGGCGGCCAGCGTCACCACCGACAGCAGGCACAGGATGGCGATGGGCGCGCGTTCCCGCCGATAGGCGCGGGCGGCGGGGCGGGACACGTCGACCAGCCCCATGTCGGCGGCCAGCCGGGCGATATCCTCGGGCGCGCCCTCCAGCAGCAGCGTGTCGCCCACGCGCACGACCAAGTCGTCAAGCTGGCGTCCCAGGTTCTGATCGCGCCGATGCGCCGCCAGGACATAGATGCCATAGCGGCGGCGCAGGCGCATGTCGCCAAGCCGCCGTCCGATCAGATGCGCGCCGGGCGAAATCAGAACCTCGACCGTATCCGTCGCGACCGAACTGAGCTTGTCCGCCGCTTGCAGGTTCTTGTTCCCCAGAAGCTCCAGCAGATCGACCATTTCCGACCGCAGCACCACGCGGTCGCCGGGTTCCAGCACAACGCTGGCCAGGTCGCGGCGCAGCGATGCGTCGCCGCGCAGCACGTCGATCAGCCGCACCGCGTCGCGCTTGAACAGCGCCACCTCGACCGCCTTCTGGCCGACCAGGGACGAATCCTGCGGGATCGCCAGTTCGGTGAAATATTTCATCTCCCGCCGCGCGCCCAGAAACCCCGCCAGAGAGGTCCGGTCGGGCAGCAGCTTGCGCCCTAGCAGCGCGAAATAGGCAATGCCCGCCAGGGTGATGGCGATGCCGACCGGGGCGATTTCGAAGATCGTGAACGGCTCCATCCCCTGTTCGCGCGCCACCCCGTCGACCAGCAGGTTGGTCGATGTGCCGATCAGCGTGATCATGCCCCCCATGATCGTGAAATAGCTAAGCGGCATCAGAAGCTTGGACGGAGAGACGTTCAGCCGCCGGGCAAGCTGGATGCAGATCGGGATCATCACCGCCACCACGGGGGTGTTGTTCATCACGGCGGATGCCACGATCACGAAGCCGAACAGCGCACAGACCGTCAATGCGGGGTTGGTTGCCGCGCGCGCCGTGACGATGCGCGACATCATCTCCAACGCGCCGGTGCGCAGCAGCCCGCCCATGATCAGGAACATGAAGGCGATGGTCCATGGGGCGGAATTCGACAGCACGCCCGCCGCGTCGTCGGCGGGCAGCAGGCCCAGGACCAGCATCGAGGCGGCGGAACCGATGGCCACGACCTCGGGCGGCTGCTTTTCGCGGATGAACTGGACAAAGGTGATCGTCACGATGACCAGCATGGCGATCGAGGCGTTCGTTCCGGTCAGGTCAAATCCAAGCATGAGGCCCCTGTCGCCGGGCGCCTGTCAGCGGCGGCGCCAAGGGCGAGATAGAATTGTTTTCCCCGCCACCGCAAGCATAAGCGACGATCTTCTACAGGATGGGGGCCACTATGCGGCGGGCGACTGGGCCAGCCGTCCGCCGTGGCGCACGGCGTCGATGGCGGAGGCGCGGCCGGTGCGGTCGTCGGTGACGATCAGGGCGCCGCACAGCGTCGCCTCGCCTTCCGCCGGGGTGAAGCGGTCGCGGGTCATGCCGGTGATGAAGCGGCGCAGCGGTTCGGTCTTGTCCATGCCGATCACGCTGTCATAGTCGCCGCACATCCCGGCATCTGACTGGAACGCGGTGCCGCGCGGAAGGATCTGGGCGTCGGCGGTCGGCACATGGGTATGGGTGCCCAGCACCGCGCTGGCGCGGCCGTCGCAGAAATGGCCCGTGGCCATCTTCTCGCTGGTTGCCTCGGCATGGATGTCGACCAGCGACGCCTGCACCATGCCGCCCGGCGGATGCGCGCGCAGCACCGCGTCCAGGGCCGAGAACGGGTCGTCATAGGGCCGCGACATGAACACCTGCCCCAGGGCCTGCGTGACAAGCAGCTTGCGCCCGCGCGCATCGCTGATAATGGCGCTGCCCCGGCCGGGGGCCTCTTTCGCGAAATTCAGGGGACGGACGATACGGGGTTCGCGGTCGATGAGGGCCAGCATGTCCTTCTGGTCGAAGGCGTGGTCGCCCAGCGTCAGGCAATCGGCGCCCGATTCCAGCAGCAGTTGCGCATGGCCCGCCGTGCAGCCCCGCCCGCCGCTGGCGTTTTCGGCATTCACCACCACAAGGTCGGCCTTAAGCCGCGCCCGCAGCGGGGCCAGCCGCTTTACGATCGCGCGCCGCCCGGCCCGCCCCATCACATCGCCAAGAAAAAGTATCCGCATGACGGGTCGTTACGCCCATGCCCGCGGCGGTTCAAGCGCCGTCTCTGGACAGGATGCGGCGGGACGATCATTTTGCGCCTCGTCGGAATGGAGGCGCGGATGGATTGGGCGGCGGTCGAATGGGCGGATGGAGAATTGCGGCTGTGGCACGACGGCCGGACCCTTGCCGCGCCCTGCACCGAGGATCCGGGTGCCGCGCTGCGCGGCCTGCTGCTGCCGATGCTGGCGCCGGGCCGGGTTCTGACGGTGATCGCCTCGGGCTGGCCTGGGGTCGATCCGATCCGCGTTCCCTGCCGTCCGGTTCAGCCTGCACCGGCCCGCGACCTGGATCCGCAGATCCGCCTGCACCCCCTGCCCGGCCTGGTCCAAGACCGCCCCGCCGATCTGGTCGTCGGCCCCGTGCCCCGGATCGGGGGCGTGCTGGCCGCCCGGCCGGATTTCGACGGCGTGCTGTGCCTGCCGGGCAGCCCCTCGGCCTGGGTGCAGATCAGCGCATCCGAGGTTGTCAGCTTCCGCACTTTCCTGACGGCCGAGATCCTGTCGGCCCTGACCTCTCGGGACGACGCGACCGCCGATGCGGGCTTTGTCGATGCCGTTACCCAGGCCATGTCGCGCCCGGCGGCCCTGGCAGCCGAACTGTCGTCGGCCCGCGCCGACCTTGCTTTGCGCCGGATCGGCCCGGCCACCGCCAAGGCCCGGATCGCAGGACTGCTGATCGGCGCCGAACTGGCCGCCGCCCGGCCCTGGTGGCTGGGCCAGAAGGTGGTGGTCATGGGCGAGGGGTGGCTTGCCGAATGTTATGCCGCCGCCTTGGCGGCGCAGGGCGTGGTCGCGGAACGGGCCGATCCCGCGCAGGCTTGGCTGGCGGGAATGACAGCGGCGCGGCAGGCGATCTAGCCGCGACGGAACCCCTGCCCCGGTCCGTGGTTCTGTTGCGGACACCAGCGAGAGACGACGATGACCGACACCAGTGCCGATCTGACCTGCGACGTGGCGATCATCGGCGCGGGCACGGCGGGGCTTGCGGCGGAACGCGCCGCGCGTCGGGCAGGCGCACGCACGCTGTTGATCGACGACGGGTTCGGCGGCACGTTGTGCGCAACGACCGGCTGCATGCCGTCGAAGCTGCTGATCGCTGCGGCCCAGGCCCATGCCGATCTGGATAAGGCGCGGCTGATGGGGATCGACATTCCGGCGGCGCAGGTGGATGGAAGCCGAGTAATGCAGCGACTGCGCGCCGAGCGCGACCGTTTCGCGGCGGCGACGCGCAAGGGCTTCGAGGACATCCCGGACGGCATCCGCATCGATTCGCGGGCGCGTTTCGCGGCCCCCGACCGGCTGGAGCTGGGCGACGGCAGGCAGGTCGCGGCGCGCGCGGTGGTGATCGCCACGGGATCCCGGCCGGTGATTCCCGGCCCCTACCGCGATCTCGGCCCCAGGGTGATGACGAACGAGACGATCTTCGAGATGCAGGATCTGCCTGCCAGCATGGCTGTGATCGGCGCCGGTCCCCTGGGCGCGGAACTGGCCCAGGCCTTCGCGCGGCTGCGGGTGCGGGTCGCGCTGTTCGACGAGGGCGACCGGCTGGTCAAGATCCGCTGCGATCGGATCCACGAGGTGTTCCGCGATGTTTACAGTCGGGATGTCGCGCTGCATCTGGGCTGCGCGCCGGAACCGCAGGCGAAGGACGACGGGATCCGGCTGTCCTGGGACGGGCAGCATCAGGACTTTGACTGCGTGCTGGTGGCGACGGGGCGCGCGCCCAAGCTGGAAGGTCTGAACCTGGAAGCGGCCGGGCTGGCGTTGGACGACAAGGGCGTGCCGGATTTCGACCGCAAGACCCTGCAATGCGGCAGCCGGGCGATCTTCATCGCGGGCGACGCCGATGCCGATGCCCCGGTCCTGCACGAGGCGTCGCTGGAAGGCGCCATCGCCGGGGCGAATGCCGCGCGGTATCCCGACATGACGCCAGCCGACCGTCCGCCCCTGTTCACGATCACCTTCACCGACCCGCCGGTCGCGGCCATCGGCGCGGGGCCGAAGGACTGCGCGCTGAACGGCTTTGCCGACTATTCGGACCAAGGCCGCGCGCGGATCGAGGCGAGCAACCAGGGAATGCTGCGCCTGGGCGCCGATGCGCAGGGCAGGCTGATCGGCGCGGATCTTGCGGTGCCAGGCGCCGACCATCTGGCCCATCTGCTGGTCGCGGCGATCATGAACGGCAGCACCGCGCGCGATCTTCTGGATGTGCCTTTCTATCACCCCACGCTTGAGGAAGGGTTGAAGCCCGCCCTGCGCGAGATCTGCAAGGCCGCAGGTCTGGAATTGTCCGCCGCCCGCGACAGCGGCAATCCTCCGGGGGCGTGATGGCGGATCGGGTGATCGACCTCGGCAACGGCTTCTGGAACATCCGCGGCACGCTGCGGATCGGCGGCGTGGTGAATGTCGGCACGCAGTCGTCTCTGGTGCGGCTGTCGTCGGGGGGTTTCCTGGTCCTCGATTCCTATGGATTGCGGGATACGGTTGCCCGACAGGTCATGGCGCTGACCGACGACGGCCGGGCGGTGCGGGCGATTCTGAACCTGCATCCGTTCCACACGATCCATTGCGAGACGACGCACCGGATGTTCCCCCAGGCGCTGCTGTTCGGGTCGGATCGCCACCGCCGGACATGGCCTGCCCTGCCCTGGCAGCCCGAGGCGGTCGAATCCGCCCAGGTCGCGGCACGGTTTCCCGACCTGCGCTTTTCCCTGCCCGAGGGGATCGACTATATCTGCCAGAACGAGCGCGTCCATGCGGGGTCGCTGCTGGCCTATCACCCGGCCAGCGGCAGCCTGCATGTCGACGACACGCTGAACGTCCTGCCGATCCCCGGCCTGCTGCGGCGGCTTCTGCGGCTGCCGCGCCTGACCTTTCACCCGACCCTGGGCCAGGCCTTGCAGGACCGTCCCGGCGCGGCGCGGGATTTCCGCGCCTGGGCCTTGCAGATCGCGAAGGAATGGCGCGACGCCCGCACCGTCTGCGCCGCCCATTCGGCGACCTTGGCGATCAGGCCCGGCAGCTTTCCCGATCATATCCGCCGCGCCCTGGACCGGGCGGAACCCGTCCTGAAACGGTTCGAGTCGAAGCGCGCCTAGCCCAGCCGCGCGATCAGGGACGAGGTGTCCCAGCGGCCCCCACCCATCCGCTGCACATCCTTGTAGAACTGATCGACCAGGGCGGTCACGGGCAGCGAGGCGCCCACCTCGTCCGCGGCGGCCAGGCAGATCGCCAGATCCTTGCGCATCCAGTCCACCGCGAAACCGTGGTCGAACTGGCCCGCATCCATGGTCTTGTGGCGGTTGGCCATCTGCCAGCTTCCGGCGGCGCCCTGGCTGATCACCTCGACCACCTTTTCGACCTCCAGCCCCGACTTCTTGGCGAAGGCCAGCGATTCCGACAGCGCCTGGACCAGACCGGCGATGGCGATCTGGTTGCACATCTTGGTGATCTGGCCCGCGCCGACATCGCCCATCCGGCGGCAGATCCGGGCATAGGCGTCGATCACCGGGGCGGCCGCATCGAAATCGGCCCCCGATCCGCCGCACATGACGGAAAGCTGGCCGTTCTCGGCCCCCGCCTGCCCGCCCGATACCGGCGCGTCCACATAGCCCAGCCCCAGATCCCGCGCGGCCCGAGCCAGTTCGCGGGTCACGGCGGCGGATACCGTGGTGTGATCGACAAAGATCGCGCCCGGCTGCATCCCGGCGAAGGCGCCGTCGGGACCAAGGCAGACCTGGCGCAGGTCGTCGTCATTGCCCACGCAGCACAGCACGAATTCCGCGCCCTCGGCCGCCTGGCGCGGGGTTTCCGCCCAGGCGCCGCCATGCCGGGCCACCCAGTCGCCGGCCTTGGAACGGGTGCGGTTGAACACCGTCACATCGTGCCCTGCGGCCTTCAGATGCCCCGCCATCGGCGCGCCCATGACGCCCAGTCCCAGAAATGCCAGCTTAGCCATTCGTCCCTCGATTGTCGCACATGGCGCGGGCAGCCGTGCGTTGAACTGGCGCCGCGCCTGAATTATGCAGCACCCCAACACTCCCGCGCGCCATGGTCAAGCGCGCAGGCCCCCGAAGGACAGGCAGCGGACCAGGCCATGGATCATCTTCCGACATGCTGACCCTTTTCCGCTGGCTCCTGCGGCTGACCATCGGGCTGATCGTGCTGCTGGTCGTGGCGGCGATCCTGGCCTGGTATTTCGCCGTGCGGTCGCTGCCCGACTATAACGCCACGCTGCGCGTCCAGGGCATTTCCGCCCCCGTCGAGATCGTGCGCACCACCGAGAACGTGCCCCATATCTTCGGCCAGACGGACGAGGACGTGTTCTTCGCCCTGGGGCTGGCCCATGCCCAGGACCGGCTGTTCCAGATGACGCTGCTGCGCCGCGCGGCCCAGGGCCGCCTGTCCGAGGTCTATGGCGCGGGCGCCTTCCCCGCCGACGACCTGGCGCGGCGGCTGGAACTGTATCGCAACGCCGCCGCGTCGGTCGAATCCCAGGATCAGGCCACCCAGGCCGCGCTGCGCGCCTATTCCGAGGGCGTGAACCAGTGGATCGCGCAGGTCAACAAAGGCGCGTTGGGCCGGGGCGCGCCGGAATTCTTCGTCCTGCCGCAAGAGATCGCCTATTGGCAGCCCGCCGATTCGCTGGCGATCCTGAAGCTTCTGGCCGCCGCCACCAGCAATTCGGCGGCCGAGGAGATCCTGCGCGCCCGCCTGTCGCTGACCTGGCCCGACCGGGGAACCGAGGTGCTGACGGGCGAAGGCAGCGCCGCCCTGCCCCGCTATGCCGACCTGTTCCCCGGCGCGCGCCTCGCCCCGCCCGAGGCGCGGCGGGGCGATCCGCCGGCCCGCGACGCCGCCGGGTTCCTGCGCCCCAACCAGGGACTTGGCGCCAATGCCTTCGCGGCCGGGGCCGACCGCACGGCGGCGGGCGGCGCGCTGCTGGCCAACGATCCCCAAGGCCCGCTGATCGCGCCGTCGTTGTATTACCTGGCGCGGCTGCAACTGACGCCGGGCGGGGTGATCGGGGCGACGATACCGGGGCTGCCGGTGATCTTTTCCGGGCGCAATCCGCAACTGGCATGGGGCATTGCCCCGGCCGCCGTCGACGACGCGGACATCGCCATCGAGGAGGTCCAGCCCGGCCAGGCCGACCGCTATCGCGGCGCGGAAGGCTGGACCGAATTCGCCACCCGGCGCGAGGTGATCCGCGTCCTGGACGAACCGGCGCGCGCCGTCGTTCTGCGCAGCACCCGCAACGGACCCCTGGTGCCGCTGCTGGATCCGGGGCTGGCCGATGTCACCCCGCTGGGATATGTGCCCGCGTTGCGATGGACCGGGCTGTCGGCCACCGACACCACCATGTCGGCGCTGATCGGCCTGATGCGCGCCACCGATGCCGACAGCGCCGCCACCGCGCTTGGCCGGGTGGTCGCGCCCGCGATGGCGGTGACGCTGGCCGATACCGACGGCATCCGACAGGTGACCGTCGGCGCGCTGCCGCAGCGCCCGGCCAGCCATCCGACCGGGGGCGCGATGCCGGTTCCGGGCTGGCTGCCCGAAGGCGAATGGTCCGGGCTGGTGCCCGTCACCCAGGACAGCCCCACCCCCGGCAACCTGGCGCTCGCGACCGAGGAACGCGGCCCCCTGGGCCTGCGCCGCGCGCGGCTGTCGCATCTGCTGAACGACCGAGAGGTTCATTCCCGCGACAGCTTCATCGCCGCCCAGCTGGATATCGTCAGCCCCGCCGCGCGCGCGCTGCTGCCCCTGGTCGGGGCCGATCTGTGGTTCACGGGCGAGCCCGCCGCCCCCGGCACGCCCGACCGGCAGCGTCAGGACGCGCTGAACCTGCTGGCCGAATGGGACGGCGCCATGAGCGAGCATCTGCCCGAGCCGCTGATCTATTCCGCCTGGATGGCCGCGCTGCAAGACCGCCTGATCCGGGACGAGCTTGGCCCCCTTGCCGACGACATCCGCAGCCTGCATCCCGGTTTCATCGATTCGGTCTTTCGCAACCGCAACGGCGCAGCAGCCTGGTGCGACATCGTGCAAAGCGCCCGGGTCGAGGATTGCACGACCATCGCCCGGCAGGCCCTGGACCGCGCGATCCTGGATTTGACGCAGCGCTTCGGTCCCGACGTGACAAGCTGGCGGTGGGGCGACGCGCATCAGGCGCGCCATGTCCATCCGGGCCTGGGCCGGATCCCGGCGCTTGGCTGGATCGTGAACCTGTCGCAGTCGATTTCCGGCGGCGCCTTCACCGTGTCCCATACGGGGATGCTGGGCGCCGGTCCCGATCCGTTCGAGGCGGCGACGGGTCCGGGCTATCGCGGCGTCTATGATCTGGCCGATCCCGACAGTTCGGTCTTCGTCATCTCGACCGGGCAGTCCGGGCACCCGCTGTCGCGCCATTACGACGATCTGGCAGGGCTGTGGCGCCGGGGCGAATATATCGGCATGTCGCTGGATCCCGGGCTGGCCCGCGCGGCTGCCACCGGCATCACCCGCCTGGAACCCTGGGTCGGGCCGTCAGTCGAATAGGACGACCTGGCGGATCGCCTCGCCCCGGTCCAGCAGGTCGAACCCTTCGTTGATCCGGTCCAGCGTCAGAGTGCGGGTCAGCAGGCGGTTCACCGGCAGAATTCCCGCGCGATACATGCGGATGAAGCGGGGAATGTCGCGCTGCGGCACGCAGGATCCCATATAGCTGCCCTTAACGGTTCGTTCATCGGCCACGATGTTCACGGCCGGGATGCGGAATTCGGCCGTAGGCGCGGCAAGCCCCGCCGTCACCGTCTGCCCGCCGCGCCGGGTGATCTTGTAGGCAAGCTCGAAGGCGGGGGCAGCGCCCGCCAGTTCCACCGCATGATCCACGCCGCCGCCGGTTTCCGCACGGATCCGGTCGGCGACCCCTGGTTCCGCGGCATCATAGACGCGCGTCGCGCCCAGATCTCGGGCCAAGGCCAGCTTGTCGGCGGACAGATCGACCGCCACGATCTCGGTCGCGCCCGCCGCGACGGCGCCCAAAAGCGCGGCCAGCCCCACGCCGCCCAGGCCGACGATGGCGACGCTGTGACCGGGCTGAACGCGGCAGGTGTTCAGGATCGCTCCGACGCCCGTCTGCACCGCGCAGCCGAACAGCGCCAGTTCGGCAAAGGGGATGTCGTCCGCATCCACCCGCACCACCGAATGGCGCGACACCACCGCATGATCGGCATAGGCCGACACGCCGCAATGGTGATGCACGTCGCCGCCCCCGTCATGCAGCCGCATCGTCCCGGACATCAGCACGCCCTTGCCGTTCGCCTCGGCGCCCGGAATGCACAGGGCGGGACGCCCTTCCGCGCAGGGCAGGCAGGCGCCGCAGGTCGGCTGGAAGGTCATCACCACGCGGTCACCCGGCGCCAGATCGCGGATCGCCGCACCGACTTGCACCACGGTGCCCGCCGCCTCGTGTCCCAGGACCATCGGCACAGGGCGCGGACGATTGCCGTTGATCACCGACAGATCGGAATGGCACAGACCCGCCGCGCCGATCCTGACCAGAACCTCCTCGGGACCGGGGGGATCCAGCTCGAGTTCCCGGATCCGCAAGGGGCGGCTTTCGGCGAAGGGCGCAGAGGCGGGCGAGGCTGTCAGCACGGCGGCACGGATTTTCATGCGTCTCTCCTTTCGGCGGTCCAGCGGTGGAACAGGTCGTCCCCCAGCCGCCGGGTTTCGGCCAGTCGGAACCTGGGCGCATCGGCCAGCCGGGCCAGGTCCAGCGTCCCTACCGCAGCCCGTCCGTCGCCGCCCAGCACCACCCCGGCGGTATAGCCGATGATCTGATCGACCAGCCCGGCGCGCAGCAGCGACGCGGCCAGCCCGCCGCCCCCCTCGCAGAACAGGCGGGTGATGCCGTGCTGCGCAAGCCGGGTCAGCGCGTCTTGCGGCGGGGCGTCGATCTGCATCATGGGGCCGTGCATCGGCCCTTCGGGCGGCAGATCGGCAATCGGGCGAGAGGTCATGACCACCCGCAGGGGCTGCCGCAGCGTGGCGATCCCACGGACATTGAGCGACGGCCGATCGGCGCGGGCGGTATTGCCGCCCACCATGATCGCATCATGCTGGCTGCGCAGCAGATGGACATGCAGCCGAGCCTGCGGGCCGGTGATCCATTGGCTTTCGCCGGAAGCCGTGGCGATCCGGCCGTCAAAGCTGGTCGCCAGCTTCAGCGTCACGAAGGGCCGCCCCGCCAGGATGCGGGACAGGAAACCGGCCTGCAACTCCTGCGCCTCGGCCTGACGGACGCCCTCGGTCACGTCGATCCCAGAGTCCCGCAGGATCCCATGCCCGCGACCGGCCACGCGCGGATCGGGATCGGTCATCGCCGACACGACCCGTGCGATCCCCGCCGCCGCCAGCCCCTCGGCACAGGGGGGGGTCCGGCCATGATGGGCGCAGGGTTCAAGGGTGACATAGGCCGTCGCGCCCCGCGCCATGGGACCGGCCTGATCCAGGGCCATGCGTTCGGCGTGGGGACGCCCGCCCGGCTGGGTCCAGCCCCGCCCTGCCACGCGGCCGTCGCGCAGGATCACGCAGCCGACCGCCGGATTGGGCCAGACATTTCCCAGCCCCCGCCGCGCCAGCCGCAGCGCATGGGCCATGTGGCGCAGGTCGTCGGGCTGCGGCACGGTCAGTCGTTGCCGGGCATGGGGCGCAGTTCCGACACGAACTTGTCGAAATCGTCGGCGTCCTGGAAGTTCTTGTAGACGCTAGCGAAGCGCACATAGGCGACGTTGTCGATGCGCGACAGCGCCTCCATCACGATCTCGCCGATCATCTTGGACTGGATGTCGGTCTCGCCGGTGCTTTCCAGCCGCCGCACGATGCCGCTGATCATCTGTTCGATCCGCTCCGGCTCGACCGGGCGTTTCTGCATCGCGATGCGGATCGACCGGGCCATCTTGTCGCGGTCGAAATCCTCGCGCCGGCCGCTGGACTTCACGACCACCAGATCGCGCAGCTGCACCCGCTCATAGGTGGTGAAGCGCCCCCCGCAGGCAGGGCAGAACCGGCGGCGGCGGATGGCGACGTTATCCTCGGCCGGGCGCGAGTCCTTGACCTGCGTATCGACGTTTCCGCAGAACGGGCAGCGCATCCAGTTGTCCCCTTTGCCCTGAAAATCCCCAGCAGTATAAAAGATCGGCAGGATTTGGGTAGCACTATCCACAGGCCACAAGATGTTCTTCGGCTGGTCTGTGACCGGAATGCCGCGGGGTCAGGCGGGCTGGAACAGGGCCGCGATCTCTCGTCGGTGCGGGGCGCGGCGGTGTTCGACCAGATAGAGGCCCTGCCACGTTCCCAGCATCATCCGGCCGTCCGTCACGGGGATCTGCAGGCTGACCGGCAGGACCGCCGCCTTCAGATGGGCGGGCATGTCGTCGGGGCCTTCGTCGCGGTGGCGCAGCCATGACATCGAGGGGTGATCGGCGGGTGGGGCGATGCGGTCCAGCCAGCCCAGCAGATCGACCTGCACATCGGGATCGGCGTTTTCCTGGATCAGCAGCGAACAAGAGGTGTGGCGCACCATCAGGGTCAGCAGCCCGTCCCCTGCCCCCAGGTCGGCCAGCCACCCTGCCACGTCGCGGGTGAAGTCATGACAGGCAGGACCGCGCGTCGAGATCGTGAAGATGCGGTTCATTCGGCGGCCTCGGGCGGTTCCAGGCGAAAGCCGTCATCGCCGTCGTGACTGGTCTCGATGCGCTTCTGGGTGCGCGCGCCCAGTTCGCGCAGGATCTCGACCTGGCGGATCACGTTGCCGGATCCCCGGCACAGCCGGTCCATGGCCTGACCATGCGCCCGCCCCGCCTGATCCAGGGCGCGGCCCACGCCCTCCATCGAATCCACGAAGCCGGCCACCTTGTCGTAAAGCTGGCCCGCGCGCTTGGCGATCTCGGTCGCGTTGGCCTCGCGCCGCTCGACGGCCCAGATATGTTCGACGGTGCGCAGCGTCAGCATCAGGGTGGTGGGCGTCGTCAGCCCCACCCGCCGCTCCATTGCGAAGCTGGCCAGCGTCGGATCGGCGCGCAGCGCCTCGGAGAAGGCGCCTTCGATGGGGATGAACATCAGGACGTAATCGACCGAACCGTCGTCCATCCGGTGATAGCCCTTGTCGCCCAGCGTCACGACATGGGCGCGCAGGGCCGCGACATGGCGGCGCAGCGCGGCCTGCGCCTCGGCCGGATCCTCGGCGTTGACCGAGGCTTCGTAATCGTTCAACGACACCTTGCTGTCGATCACCATCACCTTGGCGCGCGGCATCCTGACCACCACATCCGGGCGCCACCGCTTGCCGTCATCGTCGGTCCAACTGGACTGGGTGTCGTAATGGGTGCCCGCGATCAGGCCCGAATCCTCAAGCAGGCGTTCCAGCACCATCTCGCCCCAGGCGCCCTGCCGCTGCTTGTCGCCCTTCAAGGCGCGGGTCAGATTCACCGCCTCGCGAGAGATATCCTCGGACCGCTGGTGCAGAAAGGCAATCTGTTCGCGCAGTCTTGCACCTTCTTCATCCAAGACCTTGTTTCTGGCCTGCAATTCAGTCTGGAAGCGATGCACCTGTTCGCGGAACGGGTTCAACAGCGCGGACAATTGCTCGCCCTGTGCCTTCTGCATGTCCCCCTGTTGGGCGCGCAAGGTTTCCGCAGCCAGCAGCTTGAATTGCGCCGTCATATCAGCGCGCAATTCGCGCAGCGTCTGGATCTCGCGGGCCGCGGATTCGGCGTCCTTTTCGGCCCGCAACCGCGCCTCGGCCAGTTCGGTCCGGGATGCGGACAGGGCTTGCCGGGCCTGATGCAGCGCGTCGGCCAGACCGTCGCGTTCCTCGGACAGTTCCGACAGGCGGGCGGACTGACCGTCCAGCCGGGCCTCGTGCTGGCCGGCGCGCAGGGCCAGGGCGCGCGCTTCCCCGCCCAGGGCGGCAAGCTGCGCTTCCAGATCGGCGGCGCGGCTTTCCGCCAGCCGACGCGCCTTGGCCCAACCCGTCGCAAGCACCGTCAGGACCGCCAGGATCGCAACCGCCGCGATCAGCAGGATGCGAAGGGCGTCGGGGTCTTCAAGCAGGCTGGGCATCGGCTCTCCACGAACAACTGGCGATAGTGTTCATGGTTTGTGCCGAACTTGCAAGCCGGTTCGGCACATGGCCCCGCCCGGCAGGGGCAAGGCCGTCGGTGCGGGTCACTGATCCAGGAAGGACCGCAGCTTGCGGCTGCGCGAGGGATGCTTCAGCTTGCGCAGCGCCTTGGCCTCGATCTGGCGGATCCGTTCGCGGGTGACGCTGAACTGCTGGCCGACCTCTTCCAGCGTGTGATCTGTGTTCATGCCGATGCCGAAACGCATCCGCAGCACCCGTTCCTCGCGCGGGGTCAGGCTGGCCAGGACGCGGGTCGTGGTCTCCTTCAGGTTCTCCTGAATGGCGCTGTCCAGCGGCAGGACGGCATTCTTGTCCTCGATGAAATCGCCAAGCTGGCTGTCCTCCTCGTCCCCGATCGGGGTTTCGAGGCTGATCGGCTCCTTGGCGATCTTCATCACCTTGCGGACCTTTTCCAGCGGCATCTGCAGCTTTTCGGCCAGTTCTTCCGGGGTGGGTTCCCGGCCGATCTCGTGCAGCATCTGGCGGCCGGTGCGGACCAGCTTGTTGATCGTCTCGATCATGTGGACGGGGATGCGGATCGTGCGGGCCTGGTCGGCGATGGACCGGGTGATCGCCTGACGGATCCACCAGGTCGCATAGGTGCTGAACTTGTAGCCGCGCCGGTATTCGAACTTGTCCACGGCCTTCATCAGACCGATATTGCCTTCCTGAATGAGATCAAGGAATTGCAGGCCCCTGTTCGTGTATTTCTTGGCGATGCTGATGACCAGCCGCAGGTTCGCCTCGACCATTTCCTTCTTGGCCTGACGGGCTTCCTTTTCACCCCGCTGGACCTGGCTGACGATACGGCGGAATTCCTCGATGTCGACGCCGACATACTGGCCCACCTGAGCCATTTCGTTGCGCAGGTCTTCCACCTTGTCGCGCGAGCGTTCGAACAGCGCCTGCCAGCCCCGGCCCGATTGCTGGGACATGCGGTCCACCCAGGCCGGATCCAGTTCGGTGCCGCGATAGGCGTCGATGAATTCGCGGCGGTTGATCCGCGCGGCGTCCGCCAGCTTGACCATGCCGCTGTCGATGGTGACGATCCGGCGGTTGATGCCGTAAAGCTGGTCGACCAGGGCCTCGATGCGGCTGCTGTTCAGGTGCAGTTCGTTGACCAAGCCCACGATGCGCGACCGCAGCACCTGATAGTCGCTTTCCGCACTGGCCGAGAAGCTGTTGTCCTCGTTCAGGGTCGCCGACATCCGCTGGTCCTGCATCGCGGCCAACGCTTCGTAATCACGCGCAATCAGTTCCAGCGTTTCCAGAACCTTGGGCTTGAGACTGGCCTCCATCGCCGCCAGCGACAGGTTGGCGCCTTCGTCCTCGTCCTCGTCCTCTTCGTTCAGGATGGGGTTGCCGTCGGCATCCAGTTCCTCGCGCTTCTGCGCGGTCTCGGCCGGGGCGGCTTCCTCGGACAGTTCCTCTTCGGCGCCGTCCTCGTCCTCCAGCGACTGGCCGAAGGTGGTTTCCAGGTCGATCACGTCGCGCAGCAGGATTTCTTCGTCCAGAAGCTCCTCGCGCCACATGGTGATGGCCTTGAAGGTCAGCGGGCTTTCGCACAGCCCCGCGATCATGGTGTTGCGCCCGGCCTCGATCCGCTTGGCGATGGCGATCTCGCCCTCGCGGCTCAGCAGTTCGACCGACCCCATCTCGCGCAGATACATGCGGACGGGATCGTCGGTGCGGTCCAGCTTTTCCGTTTCCGAGGTGGCGACCGCGACTTCGCGCGAGGTCGATCCGACCACGGCGACCGCGCCGCCTTCGGGTTCCTCGGCGCCGTCCTCGTCCTCGATCACGTTGATGCCCATTTCGGACAGCATCGACATCACATCCTCGATCTGCTCGGACGAGGCGTGTTCGGGCGGCAGCGCGGCGTTCAGCTGGTCATAGGTGATATAGCCGCGTTCGCGCGCCTCGGCGATCATGCGCTTGACGGCGGCCTGGCTCATGTCCAGCGAATGGGCGTTGTCGTCCTTGTCGGTCTTGTCGTGATCGTCGTCCTTGGCGGCCATGAACGGCTCCCTTGCTCAGGCGGTGATTCGCGGGCGGGGCGAATCACTGAAATCTGCTCTACATCTAGCGCGCCGCACCCCCGAATCAAAGGGCGCGCGACGCAACCGATTCGCGTTGCCTGCGAATCACCTGCAATGGTCAGCGGCGCGGCGGCTTGCGCCAGATCTGACCGTCGATGAACTGGGACAGCTGGGCCGACAGCGCCTCGCGATCCTCGTTCAAATCCGTGGCGCCCTCCAGTTCGGGGCGTTCGGCGCGGTGGCGGGCGCGGGCGATCTGCTGCATCCGCCAGGTCAGGCCCTCGTCCGCCTCTCCCTGGATCTCGGCCTCGGCGCGGGCCAGTTCGGCGCCGATGGCGCGCTGTGCTTCCAGCCGGTCCAGAAGGTTGGTCAGAATTGCCGCGACGGTTTCGGTATCCTGCGCGTCGATGACGGCCGGGGTCAGGCCCAGATGGGCGTCGCGGCGCAACGTTTCAAGCCCGCGCGCCCCGGCCGGGCTTTGCGTCTGGCCCAGCAGATCGAACAGCAGGGCGGCGCGGTTGGGATCTGCGGGTGTCAGGCGTTCCAGGCGCGTTTCCTCTTGCGCGATCAGTTCGGGACGCAGGGCGCAGATCAGCAGGCTGGCCCCTTCCAGCAGGGTGCCCGCGGCCTGGGGATCGCTTGCGGTGGCGGGAACCGGCAAGATGGGGCGACCCGCCTTGGCGGCCCCCCCGCGCTTGCCCGGCTTCCAGTCGCCGCGCCGGGATCCCCCGAAAAGCTCCCACCGCTTGCGGCGCAACTCCTCGGCATAATGGGCGCGGGTCCGTTCGTCGGGGATCCGCGCGACGGCATCGGCCAGCCGCTTGTCCAGGGCCGCCTTGCGTTCGGGGCTGTCGAAGACCTGACCTTCGGTTTCGCGCGACCACAGCAGATCGACCAGCGGGCGGGCCTGATCCAGCAGCGCCCCCATGGCGCCGGGTCCGGCGGCCTTGATCAGGTCGTCGGGATCCTGGCCGGGGGGCAGGATGACGAAGCGCAACGCCTGGCCCGGCCCGGTCATCGGCAGGGCCAGGTCGATCAGCCGCTGCGCCGCGCGCTGTCCCGCCGCGTCGCCGTCGAGCGCGATCACAGGTTCGGGGCTGACGCGCCACATCAGGCGCAGCTGGTCCTCGGTGACGGCGGTGCCCAGGGGGGCCACCGCCCCCTCGAACCCCGCGCGGGCCAGGGCGATCACGTCCATGTAACCTTCGACCACGACCAGCCGCTGGCCCTTGGCGACGGCGGCGCGCGCGGGACCGAGGTTGTAAAGATTGCGGCCCTTGTCGAACAGCGGCGTTTCCGGGCTGTTGAGGTATTTGGCCCGCGCGTTCGGATCCATCGCCCGCCCGCCGAAGCCGATGCAGCGCCCCTGCCCGTCGCGGATCGGAAAGATGATCCGGCCCCGGAAGCGGTCATAGGGCGCGCCGCCCTTGTCGGGCCGGGCCGCCATGCCCGATTCGACGATCAGCGCGTCGTCGAAGCCCTTGTCGCGCAGGGCGCCGGTCAGGGCGGTGCGGCTGTCGGGGGCAAAGCCGATCTCGAACCGATCGAGCGCCGCCTGGTCAAGCCCGCGCCGGACCAGGTAATCGCGCGCCTCGGCCGCGGCGCCGGTTTGCAGTTGCAGGCGGAACCAGCGGCAGGCGGCCTCGGTCACCTCCAGCAGGCGGGTGCGGCGGTCGGTGCGTTCGCGGGCGCGAGGGTCGGGTTCGGGCATGGTCAGCCCGGCCTCGGCCGCCAGCAGTTTCACCGCCTCCATGAACTCCATCCCGTCGGCCTCGCGCAGGAAGCTGATGGCGTCGCCCTTGGCGTGGCAGCCGAAGCAGTAATAATAGCCCTTCTGGTCGTCGCAGTGGAAACTGGCCGATTTTTCCTGGTGGAACGGACATGGCGCCCACCAGTCGCCCCGCGCCTGGTTCGACTTGCGCAGATCCCACACCACCTTCTTCCCGATCACGCGGCTGATCGGAACGCGGTTGCGGATCTCGTCAAGGAAGCCGGGGGGCAGACTCATGGGGGGATTATCGCGCTGTGGCAGGCGTCAAGGAAAGGGGTATTTGGGCAAAGAAGAAGCGGGGGTCAATCCGCGCCGACCGCGCCGCGCGCCAGGCCCCAGTAGATGTCGCCGATCCGGCGGCGGTCCAGACGGCCGCCTTCGCGATACCAGTTGGTCACGCCGGTCAGCATCGCGATCAGCGCCATGGTCGCCAGCTTCAGGTCGTCGATGCGCATGACGCCCGCCGCCACCCCGTCGCGTAGGATCGTTTCCAAGGCGGATTCGTATTGCCCCCGCAGCGCGGCGATGCGAGCGAAGTTTTCCGGGGTGAGGTTGCGCAGCTCCATATAGGCCAGGAACACCGCGTCCGCGTGGTCCAGGCTGGTGTCGATATGGAAGCGCACGAAATGTTCCAGCCGGGACAGCGGATCGCCCGGAATATCCGACCAGGAGGCCAGCAGGTGTTCCATGTGATCCTGCAACAGGTCGAACAGCAGCGCCTGCTTGTCGGGCGTATAGGCGTACAGCGCCCCCGCCTGCACCCCCACGGCGGACGCGATCTGGCGCATCGACACGGCGGCATAGCCCTGCCGCGCGAACAGGCGGCGGGCATGGGTGCGGATCAGGGGGCCGGTGATCTCGGCGCGGGAACCTTGGGTGCGGGCCATGGCGCCTTGTAGCGCGGGGCGCGCGGGCGGGAAAGTCCGTTGCCCCGTGACCCAACCCGCCGTAATCATGGCGCCATGAGACACGCCCTGATCCTGACCTGCGTCGCGGCCCTTGCCGCCTGCACCGGCGAAGCCGACACCTATCCCAGCCTGCTTCCCACCGACCGGATCCTGGCCGAGCCGGCGCTTCCCGATCACGCGCCGCACGCTGCTTCGTCCGTCGCCGTGGATGCCGAGGCGCAGGCGCGTGCCGATGCCTTGCGACAGCGGGCCGACGCTTTGCGTGGCCCGGTGATCGAGCCGGACGCCCTGTCGCGGATGCGTCCGCGGGAGTGATTGCTGAGGGCGCGCGTCTCTGGTAAAGATTTTTGACCAAACTGCCGGAGAGCGCCATGCCCGTCGTCACCTCGATCGAAGATCTGAAGCGGATGCACCGCGCCCGCACGCCAAAAATGTTCTACGACTATGCGGAATCGGGCAGCTATACCGAACAGACCTTCCGCGAGAACACGACCGACTTCGCCCGGCTGAAGCTGCGCCAGAAGGTGGCCGTGGACATGTCGAACCGCAGCACCGCGTCCGACATCGCAGGCCTGCCCGTGGCGATGCCCGTGGCGCTTGCCCCCGTCGGCCTGACCGGGATGCAGCACGCGGACGGCGAGATTCACGCGGCCCGCGCGGCGGAAAAGTTCGGGGTGCCGTTCTGCCTGTCCACCATGTCGATCTGTTCCATCGAAGATGTGGCGGAACACACGACCAAGCCCTTCATGTTCCAGCTTTATGTGATGAAGGACCAGGATTTTCTGGCGGCCATCATCGAACGCGCGAAGAAGGCCGGGTGCAGCGCGCTTGTTCTGACGCTGGATCTGCAAATCCTGGGTCAGCGGCACAAGGATCTGAAGAACGGCCTATCCGCGCCGCCCAAGCTGACCCTGCCCACGCTGCTGGATCTGGCGACCCGCTGGCGGTGGGGCATGGGGATGCTGCAAACCAAGCGGCGTTTCTTCGGCAATATCGTCGGCCATGCCAAGGGGGTCGCCGACCCCTCCAGCCTGATGAGCTGGACGGCCGAGCAGTTCGACGAAAAGCTGGACTGGGACAAGATCGCCCGGATCCGCGACCTGTGGGGCGGCAAGCTGATCCTGAAAGGCGTGCTGGATCCCGACGACGCGCGCATCGCCGCCGATTTCGGGGCCGATGCGATCATCGTCAGCAACCACGGCGGGCGGCAACTGGACGGGGCGCTGTCCTCGATCCGCATGCTGCCGCATATCGTCAAGGCGGTGGGTGACCGGGTCGAAATCCACATGGACGGCGGCATCCGGTCGGGCCAGGACGTGCTGAAGGCGCTGGCGCTTGGCGCGCATTCCACCTGGATCGGGCGGGCCTGGCTGCACGGGCTGGGCGCCATGGGCGAGGCGGGCGTGACCCGCGCGCTGGAGATCATCCGCAAGGAGCTGGACATCAGCATGGCGCTGTGCGGCGAACGCAACGTCAAGGACATCGGCCCAGACAACGTGATGATCCCGCGCGGCTTCCTGGACGAATACGACATCCCGCAGCCCGTGGGGGCTTCACAAATCGCCCCGGTTGCCGTATAGGCCGCACCCTGTCGCCATGCACCCTTGGAGGATGGCGGCGTTCACAACCTGTTAGGATAGATATCATGGCCAAAGAGATCCCTGATCTGGTGGCCGAGCCGCGCGCGGGGTCAGGCAAGGGGGCCGCCCGCCAAGCTCGCCGCGACGGTAAGGTTCCCGGAGTCGTTTACGGCGACCACAAAGACCCGGTCAACGTGCAGTTCGACTTCAACAAGCTGCTGACGCAACTGCGCGCCGGCCGTTTCATGTCCACCCTGTTCAACCTGAAAGTCGAAGGCCAGGAAGACGTGCGCGTCATCTGCCGCGGCGTCCAGAAGGACGTGGTGAAGGATCTGCCGATCCATATCGACTTCATGCGCCTGCGCCGCACGTCGAAGGTGAACCTGTTCATCCACGTGGACTTCATCAACCACGACAAATGCCCCGGCCTGAAGCGCGGCGGCACGCTGGTGACGGTGCGTCCCGAGGTCGAACTGGTCGTGACGGCGGGCGACATCCCGGATCACATCACCGTCGATCTGGAAGGCCTGAACGTCGGCGACACCATCCACATCAACGACGTGAAACTGCCCGATGGCGTCAAGCCGACCATCGACCGCAACTTCGTGATCGCCAACATCGCCGCGCCGTCCGCGCTGCGTTCGGGCGGTGACGACGAAGAAGCCGAGGCCGCCGCCGAGGAGTGATCCCGGCCGCCTCGCGCGATCCTGGGGCGGTGCCGCTGGCGCCGCCCTTTCCATTTTCGGGCCGCTTTGCTAGCCCGCTTGCAGGAGGTTGCCATGGAACCAGTCCACATCATCGGCGCGGGCCTGGCCGGGTCCGAGGCCGCCTGGCAGATCGCCCGCGCGGGCGTGCCCGTCATCCTGCACGAGATGCGCCCCGCCAAGGGCACCTTCGCCCACAAGACCGGCGATTGCGCGGAAATGGTCTGCTCCAACAGCTTCCGGTCCGACGACGACGTGATGAACGCGGTCGGCCAGTTGCATTGGGAAATGCGCGCGGCGGGCGGCTTGATCATGGCGACGGCCGACCGCCACCGCCTGCCTGCGGGCGGCGCCCTTGCGGTGGACCGCGAGGCCTTTTCCGCGGCCGTCACCCAGGCCTTGCAGGCCGAACCGCTGATCACGGTCGTGCCGGGCGAGGTGACGGACCTGCCGTCCGATGGCAACTGGATCGTGGCGACCGGGCCGCTGACCTCGGACAGGCTGGCGCAGTCGATCCGGGGGGTGACGGGCACGGAGTCGCTCGCGTTCTTCGACGCCATTGCCCCTATCGTCCATGCCGAAACCATCGACATGACGGTGGCTTGGGAGCAAAGCCGCTATGACAAGGGCGAGACCGAGGCCGAACGGCGCGCCTATATCAACTGCCCGATGACCCGCGACCAATACAACGCGTTCATCGACGCCCTTCTGGCCGCCGAAAAGACCGAGTTCCACGAGGGCGAGACCGCCGGCTATTTCGACGGCTGCCTGCCGATCGAGGTGATGGCGGAACGCGGCCGCGAAACGCTGCGCCATGGCCCGATGAAGCCGGTGGGTCTGACTAACGCCCATAAGCCCGACGAAAAAGCTTATGCAGTGGTTCAACTTCGGCGCGATAACGCTTTGGGGACATTGTATAATATCGTCGGCTTCCAAACCAAGATGAAATACGGCGCGCAGACCCAGGTGTTCCGCATGATTCCCGGCCTTGAAAACGCCAGCTTCGCGCGGCTGGGGGGCATTCACCGCAATTCCTTCCTCAATTCCCCCACGCTGCTGGACGACCGGATGCGGCTGCGCCAGCGTCCCAACCTGCGCTTCGCCGGGCAGGTCACCGGGGTCGAGGGCTATGTCGAAAGCGCCGCGATGGGCCTGCTGGCCGGACGGATGGCGGCGGCGCAGGCGCTTGGGCGCGACCTGCCGCCCCCGGCGCCGACCACCGCCATGGGCGCCCTGATCAACCACATCACCGGCGGAGCCGAGGCCAAGACCTTCCAGCCGATGAACGTGAACTTCGGCCTGTTCCCACCGCTGGACGAAGCGCGCGGCGGCCGGAAGGGCCGCAAGGACCGCTATCCCGCCTATACGCAGCGCGCCAAGGACGATTTCAGCGCATGGCTGGCGGCGCAATAACCCGCTTCGCGCCCTCGCCTACGGGGCTGCTGCATCTGGGCCATGCCTATGCCGCGCTTGTGGCGCAGGCGGCGGCCGGACCCGGCCAGTTCCTGCTGCGGATCGAGGATATCGACCGCGACCGCTGCCGCGCGGATTACGAGGCCGCGATTTACGACGATCTGGCCTGGCTGGGATTGACATGGCCGCAGCCGGTCATGCGTCAATCCGACCGGATGACGGCCTATCACGAGGCGCTGGCGCGGCTGGCGCCGCTGACTTATCCCTGCCGCTGCCGCCGGGGCGACATCCGCGCCGCGCTGTCGGCCCCCCAAGAAGGCGCCCTGCCGGCCGGACCCGACGGGCTGGTCTATCCCGGCACCTGCCGGGGCCGCAGCATGGCCGATGCCGGACCCGATGACGTGATCCGGCTGGACGTGGCGCGGGCCTTCGACGCCTTGGGCATCGACCGGGTGGCCTTTCGGGATCAGGCAATCATGCCCGGCCAGGATCACCTGCTGACCCGAGACCAGTTCCAAGAAGGGATCGGGGATGTGATCCTGTCGCGGCGCGGCATGGGAACGTCTTATCATCTGGCCGTCGTCGTCGACGATGCGGCGCAAGGGATAACCCTGGTCACGCGCGGAAAAGATCTTTTTGATTCAACCTATATCCACGTTCTTCTTCAGAAACTGCTGACCCTGCCGACGCCGCGTTACCACCATCACCGCCTGATCCGGGACGACGCAGGCAGGCGACTGGCGAAACGCGACGATGCCCGCGCGATCCGCAGCTATCGCGACGATGGCGCCACTCCGCAGGACATCCGCCGGATGCTCGCCTTCTGACCTGCTTTGGACGCCAAACATCCCGAGGGAGTCGCCGGAACGGCGACGGGGGCAGCGCCCCCTATCCCGCCATCGGCTCCATGATCTCGACCTCGGCCCCGTTGCGGATGGCGGTATAGAAGCAGCTTCGGCGGTTGGTATGGCAGGCCGGGCCGGTCTGGCGAACCAGCACCAGCAGGCAGTCACGGTCGCAATCCACGCGCATCTCGACCAACTGCTGCACATGGCCCGAGCTTTCGCCCTTGATCCAGAACGCCTGCCGCGACCGCGACCAATAGGTGACGCGGCCGGTCTCCAGGCTCCGTGCCACGCTTTCGGCGTTCATCCAGGCCATCATCAGGATCTCGCCGCTGTCGTGGTCCTGGGCGATGGCGGGAATCAGCCCGTTCGCGTCGTATTTCAGGCTGGCCGATTCGAACATCGGGTTTCCTTTCGCGGTGGTCGTTCCTATCTAGGCGCAAGGCAGCCCATGGGAAAGACCGATGGCCGACAGCGACCTGATGCAGCTTTATTCACGCCGGATCCTGGCGCTGACCACGGCCATTCCGCATCTGGGCACCCTGCCCGACTTCGACGGCAAGGCCATGCGCCGGTCGCCGCAATGCGGATCCTCGGTCACGGCCTATGTCGCGATGGAGGGCGACCGGATCGCCGATTTCCGGCAAGAGGTGCGCGCCTGCGCCCTGGGACAGGCCTCGGCCTCGGTCCTGGGACAGGCGGTCATCGGCCGCAGCAGAACGGAACTGGCCGCCACACGCGACGCGCTGCGCGCGATGCTGACAGCGGCTGGCGACCCCCCGGCCGCGCCCTTCGCCGACCTGGAAGCTCTGCTGCCCGCCCGCGACTATCCGAACCGCCATGCCTCGATCCTGCTGGCCTGGGACGCGGTTCTGGAGGCGATTGACCAAGCCCAGGCATGAAAAAGCCGGTCCCATTGCAGGACCGGCAGTTGCGCGTGCTGGGGATGTGACGGTCGCACAGGCGGGCGCCGTCATGGCAACGCGGGGCAGAGATCAGGCTTGCAGGATGGCGGGCAGCCACAGCACTATGACGGTCGTCACGGTCAGGGCGGTGACGCCAAGAAGATCGCAGAAGAATTCACGGGACATGAGCAACTCCTATCGGTTGCTCTTTTGTTCTCATTTTTGCAGCGATTCGTAAAGAACATTTTAAGAACTTCACCCCACCGAAATAAGCCGGATCGCATCCTCCTGGCTCATCAGCCACATCAGCATTCGAATCGCTTGCCCACGCGGGCTTTCCAGGGCCGGGTCGCGGTCCAGCAGATGGCGGGCATCCTGGCGCGCGACGGCCATCAGCCCGGCCTGATGTTCCAGGTCGCCGACGCGGAATCGGGGCAGACCCGACTGGGCGGTGCCGATCACATCGCCTGCCCCGCGCATCTCCAGATCGACCTCGGCGATGCGGAACCCGTCCTCGGTATCGCGCAGGGTCGTCAGGCGTCGCGCGCCGGTTTCGTTCAGCGGCGGGTGATACATCAGCACGCAGGTCGAGGCGCCGGTGCCCCGCCCGACCCGCCCGCGCAACTGGTGCAACTGGGCCAGCCCGAAACTTTCCGCGCGCTCGATCACCATGATCGTGGCCTCTGGCACGTCCACACCGACCTCGATCACGGTGGTCGCGACCAGAAGCCGCGCGCGGCCGCTGGCGAAGTCGGCCATGGCGGCGTCGCGCTGATCTGCCGGCATCTGGCCATGCACCAGCCGCACGATGTCGCCGAACTGCGCGCCCAGCGACTGGAACCGCGCCTCGGCCGCCGTCAGGTCGCTGACCTCGCTTTCCTCGACCAGCGGGCAGACCCAATAGGCGCGCGCGCCCTGGTCCAGCACGTGTCGCAGCCGGGCCGTCACCTCGTCCAGGCGCTGATCGCCGATCATCACCGTCGTGATCGGCTGACGCCCCGGCGGCTTTTCATCCAGGATCGAGATATCCAGGTCGCCATACTGCGTCAGCGCCAGGGATCGCGGGATCGGTGTCGCGGTCATGATCAGCATGTCGGGCGGCACCTGCCCCTTGGCCGAAAGCTCCAGCCGTTGGGCGACGCCGAAGCGATGCTGTTCGTCGATGATCGCCAGGCGCAGATCGTGGAATTCGACGCCGCGCTGGAACACCGCATGGGTGCCGACCAGGACATCGATGCGCCCCTGGGCCAGATCCTCCAGCAGTTGCGCGCGCAAGTCGCCCTTGTCCCGGCCGGTCAGCGCGGCCAGCCGCACGCCCGCCGCGCGGGCCAGAGGCTCCAGGGCGCGGGCGTGCTGGCGGGCCAGGATCTCGGTGGGCGCCATCAGGACCGCCTGGCCCCCGGCCTCGACGGCGACCAGGGCTGCCAGCATCGCGACCAGGGTCTTGCCCGACCCGACATCGCCTTGCAGCAGCCGGTTCATCCGGCCCTCGCCCGCCATGTCGTCGGCGATCTCTGCGATCGCGCGCATCTGCGCGCCGGTCGGCGGCCAGGGCAGATGGTCCAGGACCGCCCTGCGCAAACGGCCGTCGCCCCGGCTGGGGCGCCCCTTCAGCCGCCGCTTTTCGCGCCGCACCAGGGCCAGCGTCATCTGATGGGCCAGGAATTCGTCATAGGCCAGCCGCGTCCGCGCCGGGGAATCGGGCGACAGGTCGCGCATCGCCCCCGGATCATGCGCCTGCCGCAGCGCGGTCTCGAAATCAGGCCAGCCGCGCTGCGCGACAAGCTGCGGGTCGATCCATTCCCGCATGGACGGCAGGCGCGTCAGCGCGGCGGCGACGGCCTTGGCCATGGTCTTGCGGGTCAGGCCTTCGGTCAGGGGGTAGACGGCCTCGAATTCCGGCAGGGGCGGCTCGTCCTCGCGCTGGATATGGTCGGGATGGACCATCTGCGCCATGCCGTCGAACAGCTCGACCTTGCCGCTGACGATGCGGCGGGCGCCGGTCGGAAGCTGGCTTTCGATCCAGTCCTTGCGCGGATGAAAGAACACCAGCGTCAGGTCGTCCACCCCGTCGCTGCAATGGACCCGCCAGGGGCGACCCTTCGCGGCGGGCGGGTGATGGCGGCCCACGGTGACGGGAATGGTCACGATCTCGGGCGCGCGGGCGTCGGCAATCCGGTCGATGCGGCGGCGGATGACGCCGCTTGCGGGCAGGGTCAGGATCAGGTCGCGCGGCCGTTCGATGCCCATCTGCGCCAAGGCGTCGCGGCTTTTCGGCCCGATGCCGGGCAAGGTGTCGATGGCCGCGAACAGCGGAAAAAGCGCGGGCGGCCGCCCCTTGGGCTGTGTCATGTCCCGCCCGCGATGCGCAGCCATTCGTCCTCGTCGATGACGGCGACACCCAGTTCGGCGGCCTTTGCGGCCTTCGATCCGGCGCCCGGTCCGGCGATCAGCAGATCGGTCTTGGCGCTGACCGAACCGGCCACCTTGGCGCCCATCGCCTCGGCCCTGGCCTTGGCTTCGGCGCGCGTCATGCGTTCCAGGGTGCCGGTGAAGACCAGGGTCTTGCCGCTGATCTCGGTCTGCCGGACCTGGCGCGCGGCGGCCGGAAGAACCTCGACCTGGGCGATCAGGCGGTCGATCCCGGCGCGCTCGGCATCCTGCGTCAGCGTGGTGACAAGCGACTGGACCAGCACGGCGCCGATGCCGTTGATGGAGGTCAGCTCCGCCCAGTTCGGACTGTCGGTAAGAGCGGCGCGGCGGGCCTTGTCGTCGGCGGCGGCAAAGGCGGGTTCGCTGGCGGCCGCATCGACGGCGGCGATCAGCGCGTCCCAGGTGCCGAAATGCCGCGCGAGGATCCCTGCGGCGACCTCGCCCACATGACGGATGCCCAAGGCGAAGATCAGGCGTTCCAAGGGGATGCGGCGCTTGTCCTCGATGGCGGCGAACAGCTTTTCCGCGGACCTTGCGCCGAAGCCGTCGCGGTTCTTCAGCTTGGCAATGGTGCGGGCGTCGCGTTCGGCCAGGGTGAAGATGTCGGCCGGTTCGCGGATCGGCAGGAGGGGGTCTGAAAAGAACATTTCGATCTGCTTGGCGCCCAGCCCCTCGACGTCGAAGGCACCCCGACTGACGAAATGCTTCAGCTTCTCGATAGCCTGGGCGGGACAGATCAGGCCGCCCGTGCAGCGGCGCACCGAATCGCCGGGCTCACGGATCGCATCGGATCCGCATTCCGGGCAGGTTTCCGGGAAGCGATAGGGCTGGCTGCCTTCGGGCCTGCGCGACAGATCGACATCGGCGATCTTGGGGATCACGTCGCCGGCGCGATAGATCTTGACCCAATCGCCCTCGCGGATGTCGCGGCCGTCGCGGATCGGGGCGCCGCTGCTGTCGCGCCCGGCAATGTAATCCTCGTTGTGCAGGGTCGCGTTCGAGACGACGACGCCGCCCACCGTCACCGGCTCCAGCCGGGCGACCGGCGACAGCGCGCCGGTGCGGCCGACCTGGATCTCGATCCGGTCCAGCCGGGTCCAGGCGGTTTCCGCCGGAAACTTGTGGGCAAGCGCCCATCGCGGCGTGGTCGAGCGGTATCCCAGCCGCGCCTGATAGGACAGGTCGTTGACCTTGTAGACCACCCCGTCGATGTCATAGCCCAGCGTCGCGCGCTGCTGTTCGATCTCGGCCCAGACCGCCAGCATCTGATCGGCGTCGTGGCACAGCCGCGTCAGCGGGTTGGTCTGAAAGCCAAGCGCGGCCAGCCGGTCGACCGCGCCCTTTTGCGTATCGGCCAACGGTTCGCTGACCTGCCCCCAGCCATAGGCGAAGAACCGTAGCGGGCGAGAGGCGGTCACGGCGGGGTCGATCTGGCGCAACGATCCGGCGGCGGCATTGCGAGGGTTGGCGAACACCCGACCCCCTTCCGCGGCATTCAGCCGTTCGAAGTCGGCATGGCTCATATAGACCTCGCCCCGCACCTCCAGGATGGCGGGCGCGCCGGTCAGGCGGTGGGGAATGTCGGCGATGGTGCGGGCGTTGGCGGTGACATTTTCGCCCACGGTGCCGTCGCCCCGTGTCGCGGCCTGGACCAGCACGCCGTCCTCGTATCGCAACGACAGCGACAGCCCGTCGATCTTGGGTTCGGCGGTGAAAGCCAGATCCCCGTCGCGCAGGCCGAGGAAGCTGCGGACACGTGCGACGAAATCCGTCACGTCCGCGTCGCTGAAGCCGTTTTCCAGGGACATCATCCGCTGGGCATGGGTCACCTTGCCAAAGCCTTCCGCCGGGGCGGCGCCGACCGCCTGCGTCGGGCTGTCGGGATGGGCAAGCTGGGGGAAGGCGCGTTCCAGCGCCAGCAGCCGATGCTTCAGCGCATCATATTCGGCGTCCGACAGGACCGGAGCGTCCTTGCGGTGATAATCCTCGTTGGCCTGGGCGATGCGGGCGGACAGGTCGGCGATTTCATCGCCCGCGCGCCGTTCGTCAAGCGCGGCCGGGTCGGGCCGCGCTGTCACGCTGTCATCCTGCCTTGCATCCGTCATCGCTGCCTCCGCCTTCCGTCTGTCCGTTCTATACGACGTTCGGCGAAGGATTTTACAGGGGCTGCCGCACCGCTTGCGCGGCAGCCGCCCGATCAGGCGCCGACAGCCAGTCGTTCGGCATTGGGCGTGGGTTCGCGCAGGACATAGCCCCTGCCCCAGACGGTCTCGATATGACTGTCGCCGCCGATGGCTTCGGACAGCTTCTTCCGCAGCTTGCAGATGAACACGTCGATGATCTTCAACTCGGGTTCGTCCATGCCGCCGTAAAGATGGTTCAGGAACATCTCCTTGGTGAGGGTCGTGCCCTTGCGGAGGCTGAGCAGTTCCAGGATCTGGTATTCCTTGCCGGTCAGGTTGACGGCCTTACCCTTGACCTGGACCGAACGGGCATCCAGGTTCACCACGATCTCGCCGGTCTTGATGATCGCCTGGCTGTGGCCCTTGGACCGGCGGATGATCGCTTGGATGCGGGCCTGCAATTCCTCGCGGTTGAAGGGCTTGGTCATATAGTCGTCGGCGCCGAAGCCGAAGCCCCGCAGCTTGCTTTCGGTGTCGTCCGATCCGGTCAGGATCAGGATCGGCGTATCGACGCGCGCCAGGCGCAGATGACGCAGAACCTCCATCCCGTGCATGTCGGGCAGGTCCAGATCCAGAAGGATCAGGTCATAGTCATAGAGCTTGGCAAGATCGATCCCCTCCTCGCCCATGTCCGTCCGAAACACGTTGTAGCTGGCGGCGGTCAGCATCAATTCGATGGCCCGAGCGGTGCTGGGATCATCCTCAACCAACAAAATTCTCATCTATGTAAGCCCCGATTCGTGTATTCGCTGGGTTCAACCATCGACTCATAAGGTTAATATGATGTTACCATGATCCGTTGATTGATCTTGCGCAACTTATGGTTGCCGGAATCTTTGAATCGATGTGACTTTCAGGGCAGCCGGGCCGTGATCCTGGACCGCCTTGATCCAGCCGTCGAATTCTTCTTCGGACAGGCCATAGCGGTGCAGGGCCTCATCCCTGGTGATCAGGCCATGGATCACGGCGTTGACCACGGTTTCCTTGCGGCTGGCCACCCATCGCGTGTTGTCGGGCGGCAGGTCGGCCAGGGTCAGGATCCTGCCGTCTGGCAGGGTTACGGTGCGAGGTGCGTCGGTTTTTTTCAAGAACATCCCACCTGTCCTATGTCGCGTTCCAAGCAACCTTGACCCAAATCCCCTAAGGCCAGGTTGAGCGTGACAGGTTTTTCCGGGGCGGGCGGCTTGAGAATAGGCGGCATTTGCTTATATTTCGATGCAATATTGTATCCTTGGACCTGTCATGACCCTTCATCACCGCGCCACGGCGCGCGCGCCTTCGTTGAACAGCCTGGGCTTTGCCAAGCCGCCCGCGCAGACCCGCGTGGTGGTGGCGATGTCGGGGGGCGTGGACAGTTCCGTCGTCGCCGCGAAGCTGAAATCCGAGGGTTATGACGTGATCGGCGTCACCTTGCAGCTTTACGACCACGGCGCGGCCCTGGCGAAGAAGGGCGCCTGCTGCGCGGGGCAGGACATCCACGACGCCCGGCGGGTCGCCGAACGCATGGGCTTTGCGCATTACGTCCTCGATTACGAAAACAAGTTCCGCGAATCGGTGATCGACGAATTCGCCGATGCCTATCTGGCGGGCGCGACCCCGGTGCCCTGCATCCGCTGCAACGAACGGGTGAAGTTCCGCGACCTGCTGGAAACCGCGCGCGACCTGGATGCCGATTGCATGGCGACCGGCCACTATATCCAGCGCAAGGACGGCGCCACGAGGGCCGAATTGCACATGGCGGCCGACCCGAATCGCGATCAAAGCTATTTCCTGTTCTCGACCACGCAGGAACAGCTTGATTTCCTGCGCTTTCCGCTGGGCCACCTGGCCAGCAAGGCGGAAACGCGGGCGCTTGCCGCCGAATACGGGCTGGCGGTGGCGGACAAACCGGACAGCCAGGACATCTGCTTCGTGCCGAACGGAAACTATGCCGCCGTGATCGAAAAGCTGCGCCCCAACGCCGCCGAACCGGGCGAGATCGTGGACATGGACGGCGCGGTCCTGGGCAAGCACCGGGGCGTGATCCATTACACCATCGGCCAGAGGCGCGGACTGGGGATCGGCGGCCTGGGCGATCCGCTGTATGTGGTGCGGCTGGACCCCGACGCGCGGCGCGTTGTCGTCGGCCCGAAATCAGCGCTTGCGACCACGATCGTCCCGATCAGCGAGGTCAACTGGCTGGGCGATCAGCCCTTTGCCGGGGAAATTCCGGTAATGGTCCGCATCCGCTCCACCCGGCCGCCGCGCCCGGCGATCCTGTGTCCCATCGATGCCACCCGCGCCGAGGTCGAGCTGCTGGACCCCGAGGAAGGCGTCAGCCCCGGCCAGGCCTGCGTCTTCTACGAACCCGACAGCACCCGCGTGCTGGGCGGCGGCTGGATTACGCTGCGGCGTCGGAAAGCTGCCTGATCCGCTGCACCATCGCCCGCACCCCGTTCGAGCGTTGCGACGACAGGTGCTCGTCCAGGCCCAGCCGCGCCAGTTCGGCCTGGGCGTCGATCTTGCCGACCTCGGCCACCGGCACGCCGGAATACAGCGCGTGCAGCACCGCGATCAGTCCGCGCACGATCATCGCGTCGCTGTCGCCCTGGAAATCGAAGCGGCCGTTCTCGATCATCGGCATGATCCAGACCTGGCTGGCGCAGCCCTCGACCTTGGTGGCCGGCACCTGCAAGGCCGGGTCCATGGGCGGCATCGCCTTGCCAAGCTCGATCACATGGCGATAGCGTTCCTCCCAGTCGTCCAGGAAGTCGAAGGTGTCGGCGATGTCTTCGAAGGCTTGGGTTGCCATGGCGCGGTCCTTTTGGCCTGTGGTTAACGCGCCGGGACGGCAAGGTCAAAGTGCCTTTATCCGCGCGCGGATTTCGCCTAACACGGGCCGAAACGCCCAAGGGATGGTGACATGAGCAAACTGACCGCGCCGTTGTTGATCGCCACGATGATCCTTGTCGGCTGCGGACGGCTGGGCGACAGCCGCTGGAACCCGCTGTCCTGGGGATCCGCCCCGACCCCCACGCTGGAGCCCGAGGACGGCTATGCCCAGATCTCGGACACCCGTCCCCTTATTCCCCAGATCGCCGCCGCCCGGTGGGAACCGCTGAACGAAGGCCGCCTGCTGGTCGTGAACGGCTTCGCGCCGGTGCGCGGCTATTCCTCGGTCGCGCTTGTGACGGCGCGCCCGCAGCCGGGCAATCGGCTTGCCCCCGACGCGGACGGAGTGCTGCGCCTGCGGCTGGTGGGCGTCTCGCCCGCCCCCGGCAGCGCCGCCGCCCTGCCCGCCCGCCCCGGCGTGGACGAGATCGCGGCGGCGATGGCGATTTCATCGGTGCAACTGTCGCGGATCGCGGCGGTGGAGATCACGAGCGGCAGCAACGTGGTGACGCTGCGGCGGTAAGATGGACCGCCCCGGCGCCGAAATCGCGCTTGTCGTCCTCTGTGTCCCGCTGATTTGCGGGGCGACCCTATGGCTGTGGCATCTTGCCCGCAACTCGCTTCAAGGGCGGCTGCTGATCATCGCCCTTTGGCTGGTGCTTGCGGCCATGAGCCTTATCAGCGGTCCACCCTTTCCCATTGTCATGGGCTGCGCTGCCATGATGATGGGAATGCTGTTCTGGGCGGTCCACACAACGCCCTGGCGCTGAAGAGTCTAACGGCTCAACCCCCCGCTGATGCTCGGCACATCCCCCGCAGCGAAGCCGTAGTGGCGCAGCCAGCGCAGGTCGCTTTCGAAGAAGGCGCGCAGATCGGGGATGCCGTATTTCAGCATCGCGATCCGGTCGATGCCCATGCCGAAGGCGAAGCCCTGCCATTGGTCGGGGTCGATGCCGCCCGCGCGCAGGACATTCGGATGGACCATTCCCGACCCGAGGATCTCCAGCCAGGAATCCCCCTCGCCGATCTTCAGTTGCCCGCCGGACCAGTCGCAGCGGATGTCGACCTCGGCCGAGGGTTCGGTGAAGGGGAAATGGCTGGCGCGGAAGCGCAGTTCGACCTGGCCGACCTCGAAAAAGGCGCGGCAGAACTCCTCCAGAGTCCATTTCAGCTGCGCCATGCTGATGTCGCGGTCGATGGCCAAGCCCTCGACCTGGTGGAACATGGGGGTATGGGTCTGGTCCATGTCCATGCGATAGACGCGGCCGGGGCAGATCACGCGGATCGGGGCGCCGTGATCCTGCATGGCGCGGATCTGGACCGGGCTGGTATGGGTGCGCAGGACATGCGGAGGCCGGTTGTCGCCCGGCGCGCGGTGCATGAAGAAGGTATCGTGTTCCTGGCGCGCGGGGTGTTCGGGCGCGATGTTCAGCGCGTCGAAATTGTACCAGTCGGATTCGACCTGCGGGCCTTCGGCCACCGCAAATCCCATGTCGGCGAAGATCGCCGTCACTTCCTCGGTCACCTGGCTGATGGGATGGATGGTTCCCTGCGGACGCGGGCGCCCAGGCAGCGTCACGTCCAGCCACTCGCCCGCCAGACGGGCCTCAAGCGCCGCATCCTCCAGCGACAGCTTGCGAGCGCGCAGGGCGGCGTCCAGTTCGTCGCGCAGCTCGTTCAGGGCGCGGCCGGTGGTCTGGCGTTCCTCGGGCGTCATGCGGCCCAACTCGCGCATCTTCAGGCTGATCTCGCCCTTCTTGCCCAGGGCGGCAAGGCGCACCTCCTCGATGGCGGCCGGATCGGCGGCGCCGTTGATGCGGTCAAGCCATTGCTGGCGGAGCGGGTTCAGGTCGTCCATCGTCATGCCTCGTCCTTGTCGGGCATGGCGTTAGCATTTGTGGGGCCAAGGGGGAAGCCTTCAGCGCGGCGTGACGTTCAGCCAGACCCCGCCATGAGGCCGCAGCGTCAGGATCATCCGGGGCTGCGGATCGCGGCCCGGAATGGCTGTGAATCGAAACCGCGCCAGCAGCGTCGCCAGGATCACCACCGCCTCTTGCAGGGCGAAGCCCGCACCGATGCAGATGCGCGGCCCCGCGCCGAAGGGCAGAAAGGCATAGCGGTCGGGCGTCGTCAGGAAACGGTCCGGATCGAAGGCGTCGGGGCGGTCCCACAGCAGGTGGTGGCGGTGCAGCGCATAGATCGGCAGCATCACCGTGTCGCCGGGCAGAACCTGCCGGCCGCACAGCCGGTCCTCGGCCCGCGCCGTGCGCGACAGGAACGCGGCAGGGGGATAGAGGCGCAACGCCTCGTTCACGATCCGCTGGATCAGGGGCAGCGCGTCCAGGTCGGCAGCGGTCGCGGCGCGGTCCCCCAAGGCGGCCTGGGCGTCGGCCGCGGCGCGGTCCTGAACGGCGGGGTCGAAGGCACACAGATACAGCGCCCAGGCCAGGGTCAGGGCGGTCGTCTCGTGCCCGGCGACGATGAAGGTCAGCAGGTTGTCGCGCAATTCGTCGCGGGTCATGGCCCGACCCGTTTCCGGGTCGGCGGCATCCAGCAGCAGATCCAGCAGATCCGGCGCGCCTTCGGTGCGGGGGGCCGCCGCGCGGGCGTTGATGGCCCGATCCGCGATGTCTTTCATCCGGTTCAGGCCGGGGCGAGAAAAGATCCGCCCCGGACGCGGGATCCAGCCCGGCAGGCCCATCACGTCCAGCAGCGAGACCTTGGCAGTCTGCGCGATATAGCCGTCGATGGCGTGATGCACGGCGTCGCGGTCAAAGGCCCGGTCCCCCGACAGCGTGACATCCGAAATGACCTCGAAGGTCGCGGCCACCGTTTCCTCGAACAGATCGACCGGCCCGCGCGCGGCGGACAGGCGGCGGCAGGACGCCTCGGCGGCGGCGGTCATGATCGGACCAAGCGCCTGGACATGGCGCAGTGCGAAGGCGGGCGCGACGGCGCGGCGCTGCCACCGCCACTCGGCCCCCTCGGCCACGAACAGGCTGTCGCCGATGGCGGGTTCCAGGATCAGCTTGGTGACGTTGGATTTCGGATAATCCTCGACCCGATCCTTGAGGATGTGGCGCAGGGTCGCCGGATCCATGACCATATGAAACCGCACCCCGGTCCTGCCCGACACGATGGGCTGACGAGTCGCGATTTCCGGGATCAGTTCCAGCAGGTTCCGTCGGGCGGTCACGGCGGTGCCGACGATGCCCAGCGGTTTGCGGGCCAGCGCCACCCGTACGGGACAGCGCGAGGGCAAGACCCCTGCTCCCGACGCAAGCGACGCATCAGTTGGCATGAGGTCGGATCGCGCGGCCGCCGATGGGCCACGCGGCGCCGCCATGTCAGACGGCGGCCTTGCGCCGCCGCAGCATCGCCAAGCCGCCAAGACCGGCCAGCATCAGCGCGCCGGCGGCAGGAACCGGAACAGGGGCAATTGTCACCTTGACGGAATCCACGTCGAACCCGTCATAGCTGCGGGTGCCCGCGTATTCGCGCAAGGTGGCGTCGACAAGCTGGATATGGTCGAAGCTGTTCGCGATCCGCAGGGATGTGACTGCCGCAGTGTTATAGACCGTCTGCACGAAGGTCGCGACACCGCCCAAAACGGAATACACGTCCACGGCCTCGCGATGGCCGCCAGCCTGCGGGCCGCCGAACGTCACCTCTTCAAGCGTCAGAAGGGCGCCCGGCCCAAACATCGCGGCTCCGAAACCCAATGTCAGGCGACCACCCAGCCCCAGGGAGTAGAACCGCCCATCCGTCTCGCCCAAGGCGTTTCCGACCACGCGCCGCTGGTTTGCATCGCAGGCGGCCAGGGAATATGTCGCGCAGGTGCCGTAAGACGTTCCCTCGGCCACGACATTGCTGGCGGTATAGGTCGCAGCCTGGGATGCGCCCGCAGCCATGACAAAGGCCGCAGCAATTGCAGCAATGCGATGTTTCCGAAACTTCATGGACAACCCTTCACTGTGGACTCCGCCGTTCGCGGCTTCTTTCGTAACACGCTAGGCGGATTTGGGTTCGATCTCTAATCATAAAAACTTGAACAATCTCAAAATGATCGTTTTTTGGACGATAAATCATCGGCTTGCCCGGATAAAAAGCAGAAGGCCCGCCAGACGGCGGGCCTTTGCAAGCGGTCAGGGGCGCCGTTCAGGCAGCCGCCTTGGCCTTTTCCACGATCGCACCGAACGCATCGGGTTCGTTCACGGCCAGGTCGGCCAGAACCTTGCGGTCCACCTCGATCCCGGCTTTCGCCAGCAGGTTGATGAAGCGCGAATAGGTCATCTCGGCATCCACCAGGCGGACGGCGGCGTTGATCCGCTGGATCCACAGCGCGCGGAAGTTGCGCTTGCGGGTCTTACGGTCGCGGGTGGCGTACTGGTTCGCCTTGTCCACGGCCTGGGTGGCGGTGCGGAAGTTGCGCGACCGGGCGCCGTAATAGCCCTTGGCCGCGTCCAGAACCTTCTTGTGGCGGGCGTGCGTGACCTTGCCGGATTTAACTCGTGCCATTGTTCAGTCCTCGCGATCAGCGGTTGTAGGGCATGTATTTCTTGACAATCTTGGCATCCGCGTCCGACAGGACGGTGGTGCCGCGCGCGTCGCGAATGAACTTGATCGTGCGCTTGATCATGCCGTGGCGCTTGCCGGCCTGGGCGGATTTCACCTTTCCCGTGGCCGTGAACGAGAACCGCTTCTTGGCGGCCGACTTGGTCTTCATCTTCGGCATTTTCGTCTCCTTGATCGAAGTGAACGTGCGACTCGGCAATGCCATGGTGGCCGGACGCACGGGCAGGAAGCGCGCCGTATAAGCGCGCCATTCGGATTTGGCAAGGGCCTCAGGGTGTTGTCGTCACACCGCCCGCCAGACGCGCCCAGGCCTGGGGAATCCGGTCCAGGCTGAACGGCTCGGGCGCCAGATAGGCCCCGGCAAGGATCGCCGCGATGCCCAGCACCAGCAGGATCGCGCCCGCACGCGGGGCCTGGGTCCGCAGCAGTTGCACGACGGCAACGACGACCGAAAGCAAGCACAGCGCGATGCCGCCCAGCAACAGAAGATCAGACATGGAAACCCCTCGTGATGGTCCGTCCGACCTGCGCTTATTCTGGATCCGACGCGAAGATCAAGCGTTCGTCGCAGGGCGCGATCCGCACGATGTTGGTGCTGCCCGGCACGTTGAAGGGCACGCCCGCGATCACAACGACCTGCCGGGTTTCGTCGGCGAAGTTGAATTCCCGCGCCGCGCGCGTCGCGTTGACCACCGCCTCCTTGAAGCGGGACAGTTGCGGAGTGATGACGCAATGCGTCCCCCAGGTCAGGCACATGCGGCGCAGGACCGATTCCAGATGGGTCAGCGCGATGATCGGCACGCGGGGGCGCTCGCGCGCCACCAGGCTGACGGTCTTGCCCGACTGGCTGAAGGCGCAGATCGCGGCGATGTCGGTCGTCTCGGCGATCTCTCGGGCGGCGGTGACGATGGCATCGGCCACGCTGTGCAGCTTGTTCTGGCGCGAAGCCTCGATGATGGCGCGATAGTTGCTGTCGGCCTCGACCGAGCGGGCGACGCTGTCCATCGTGCGCACCGCCTCGATGGGATAGGCACCGGCGGCGCTTTCGGCCGACAGCATCACCGCGTCGGCGCCTTCATAGATGGCGTTGGCCACGTCGCTGACCTCGGCCCGCGTGGGCATCGGGCTTTCGATCATTGATTCCAGCATCTGGGTGGCGACGATCACCGGCTTGGCCGCAGACCGGCACCTGCGCACCAGCCGCTTCTGGATCGGAGGCACGGAATGGATCGGCAGTTCCACCCCCAGATCGCCCCGCGCCACCATGATCCCGTCCGAGGCGGCCAGGATCTCCTCGAAGGCATCCACAGCCGCCGGTTTCTCGATCTTGGACAGGATCGCGGCGCGCCCCCTGGCAAGCGCCCGCGCCTCCTCGACATCGGCGGCGCGCTGCACGAAGGACAGGGCCAGCCAGTCCACGCCCAGTTCGCAGGCGAATTCCAGGTCGGCGCGGTCCTTGTCCGACAGCGCCGCCAATGGCAGCACCACGTCGGGCACGTTCACGCCCTTGCGGTCGCTGATCGTGCCGCCGACCGTCACCGTGCAATCGGCGAAATCGGGACCGCATTCATCGACCCGCAGACGGATCTTGCCGTCATTGACCAGCAGGTTGCTGCCCGGCACCAGGGCCGCGAAAATCTCGGGATGGGGCAGTTGCACCCGGTGCGAATCCCCCGGCGCCGTGTCCAGATCGAAGCGGAAGCGGTTGCCCTCTTCCAGGTCGCAGGCGCCTGCGGTGAACTGGCCCACGCGCAGCTTCGGCCCCTGAAGATCGGCCAGGACGGCGATGGGGCGGCCGGTTTCCGCCTCGACCGCGCGGATCGCGTCATAGCGGGCGCGGTGATCGTCGTGGCTGCCGTGGCTCATGTTCAGGCGGAACACGTCCGCGCCGGTATCGAACAGCGCGCGGATCATGTCCTTGGTGCTGGACGCGGGCCCCAGGGTTGCCACGATCTTCACGTTGCGATGTCTTCTCATCCTGCGGCCCTCTTCCGTTTGCGCTAACTATGGTCCAGATCGCCTGCGGCTGCAACTGGCGTCCGCCGCCACCATCGCATAGACATCCTGCGACATGAAGGATGACCGACCGATGACAGACCGCGCCTTCTGGACCGAGGGAGAGGACCGCCCGTCCCGCTGGCTGATCACCTGCGACCATGCCACGAACCGCGTCCCGGACTGGGTGAACGGCAGCGACCTGGGGATCGATACGGCGGACATGACGCGCCACATCGCCTATGACGTGGGCGCGGCGGGGCTGGCGTCGCGGCTGGCGGCGCTGATGGACGCGCCGGCGATCTTCTCGGACTTCTCGCGGCTGGTGATCGATCCCAACCGGGGCGAGGACGACCCGACGCTGCTGATGCGCCTGTATGACGGCACGGTGATCCCGGCCAACAAGAACGCCGACCCGGCGGAACGCGAACGGCGGCTGGACCGGCTGCACCGTCCCTATCACGCCGCGCTGGCGCGGCTGGCGGACAGCCATCCCGACCGCTGCATCTGTGCGATCCACAGCTTTACCCCGCAACTGCGCGGCCGTCCGATGCGGCCCTGGCAGGTGGGGATTCTTTATTCCTACCAGGATGTCCGGCTTGGCCCGCCGATGGTGCAGGCCTGCCGCGAAGCGGGATGGATCACAGGCGAGAACCAGCCCTATGACGGCCATCTGGAAGGCGATTCGATAGACCGCCACGCTTTGCGCCGCGGCCGCCCGAACGTGCTGATCGAACTGCGCAACGACCTGATCGCGGACGAGGCGGGCCAGATGGAATGGGCCGCCAAGCTGGCCCCGGTGATCGCCAGCACCCTGGCAGGCGCCGGGCTGTAATCCGGTTGGGATCGCCACCCTGATCCACCGGATGCCCAGGGACCGACAATCAGCCGATGTTCAGCGTCTTGAACACGGCGTCGCGGCGCGATTGCAGGCCCTGGATCGCGTCGGGCAGGTTCAGGTTCACGAAGAACCCCCACAGAAACGGCGCCAGCAGCGCCCACCAGCTTGTCAGCGGCACCACGGAAAAGACCGCCGCCCCGGACAGCAGCGCCAGGGCCGCCGCCGCAGCGGTGGCCAGCCGGTCGGCCTGGTCCTTTTCATTCTGAAAGACCGGAATGTCGCGATCCGGGGCGGGCTGGACCGTCAGCGTGGTGGAGTGGCGCGACAATACGTGGCCCCGCACGTCGGCCAGGACGATCTGGACGGGAATCAGGCCGGGATGCGGCGGGCGGAAGGTCAGCGGCGGATCGTCCCGGCCGCCGATGCGCGCCGATCCATAGGGCGTCCAGATGCGGGCGACGTGACCGGCTGGCAGGTCGGCCAGTCCGATCCGCAACTCCTGACCCGCCACGGGCAGGCGGGGATCGGTCTCGATCGTCGGGACGGGCGGTTCGGGCGGCTCGATCCGGCGTTCCAGCGGGGGGACGGAATCGGTCCCGGCTTCGACGCCCGAGGGTTTGACATCGGCCAGATCCTCGAACGAGGCCAGCTTGGCAGTCCGGGCGTGGCGCTGATAGTCCTGGACCAGCCCGGCCAACCGGGTCAGCGCGGCGACGGGCGCACCGTCCAGGTCGCGCAGGATCTCCTCGGTCCGGGCCAAAGGGTCGGGAAAACCGCTGTTCGCGGCCCCGGCCGCCAGGGCGCGCAGGTGCCGGGCAATGGCCGGATGCGCGGCGGCGGCGGCACGGCGCAAGGTGTCATGGGCGTCGCGCAGCGCGGTCAGCGTCGCGGCCGGGGTGGCGTCGCCGGGGGGCAGGAACCCTGCCCGCACCGCTTGCAGCGGGGCAAAGGCCTGGACCGCCGCGTCCCGCGACCAGCGGTCCAGATCCCGGATCGCCGCCCCGGCATCCGCCGCGAAATCCGACAGCGCCGTCAGTGCGGCCCGTTCGGCCTGGGCGGCCTGCGTTTCGATCAGGCGCCGGGGACGGTCGATTTCGCCCGCCTCGATCATCCCTTGGGCGGTTTCCAGCGCCTCGGCCCAGTGGTCCAGCGGCTGCGCGGGCAGTTCCGACACTGCGGGCAGGCCCCGCAGCGCGGCCAGTGACGGCGCGATGGTCCCGGCCAGCGCCTGGCGCCGGGCATCCGCGTCCTTCAACCGGGCATCAAGGGCGTCGGTCATGTCCTTGACGGCCTGCGCGACGGCATCCTGGTCCCTGGCCGACCGGACCTGCTGTTCCTGACCGACAATCACCTCGTTCAGCTCGCGCGCCACGACCGTGTCGCGCTGCCGGGCGCGCAGCGCCTTGGCCGCGACAAACGCCTGGCCCGCTTCCAGCCGGGCGCGGGCCAGCATCTGGCGCGGCAGGATCTGGTGGCGGACCGCCCAGCCCAGCAGGATGCCCAGGACCAGCATCGCACAGATCGCCAGCCAGCCGATCTGGCCGGTGGCCCTGATCGTCAGCGCAAAGGGCTGCACCAGTTGCGGCGCCGTGATCCAGACCTGTCCCGACAGCGGACCAAGCGCCGGAAACGCGCCTGTCTGGCGGGGCGCCACGGTCAGTTCGGCAAAGCTGCCCGCCGTGACGGCTGCGCCTGCGGGCAGAGCCAGCCGGACGGGAACCGGGCTGCCCCGGCGGTCGGTGCCATGGAGGTCCGCCTGGGACGAGATCCTCAGCGGCCCGATGGCGGGCTGGCCGGGGGCGGCAAAGACCGCCTGCACGCGGTCGGCACCCCGGACCCCGCCCAGCGGCCCCAGGCGCAGGACGCCCAGGTCCAGGTCCGCAGGCAGGGCCAGGACGCTGGCGGGACGCTGGACCACCACCGTCTGGTCGCAGGACAGCCTTGCGCCGGGGCGGGGAAAACCGAAGCGCAGCGTCGCGGGCGTGGCGGGGGGCACCTGGTCCAGCGGCTGGAACAGGATCGTCATGCGCCGGGTGGTGCTGCCCGCGATCTGGCCTGCCTGCGCGGTCTCGACCGTCACGGCGGCATCGCCGAAGGGCGGCAGGCTCCAGCAGGCGGCGGGCGGAACATCGCCGTCGAACAGGATTTCGACGCAGCCCTGGTTCGCAGCCCCTGGGCAGGGGACGATGGGCAGCGTGCCTTCCGCCAGGCGCTGGATCGCGGGGGCGGGATTCGACGCGGTTGCTTGCCCCACAGGTTGCGCGGCCAGGGGCGCGGCCGCCAGCCCTGTCGCGACGGCCAGTGCCAGGTGCAATCGGGACCGCATCTCACCACCCCACAACCTTTGCGGAAAGGATGACACAAAAGCCGATTCGCGGTAAGATTTCAGTCCGATGCAGCCGCGCGGGCTGCCTGTGATGGAAGCGGTTCACGGTGAACAAAGCCAAGCTCAGCACGGCATTGCTGGCGGCATTCCCGCTCCGCGCGAAATTCGCCATGTTCCTGGGCCAGCGGTTCAACGTCCTCTATGACACGCTGACGCCGCAAAGCGCGCTGGACGTGGAATACTGGAACATCGTCGTCCAGGTCCAGGCCGAGGGCTGGCTGGAAGCCCTGGCCCGCGCCGCGCACGAGGCGGTGCCGGGAAACGCCGCCCTTGCGGATCTGATGCTGGAGGACGGGCTGACCAGCGGCGCGCGCGTCGCCGTCGCCGATGCCGCGCAGCAGGCCATCGCGGAAAAGCCCCGGATCCGGCTGGAACGCGTGGTGCGCGACAACAGCGATTTCAGCGACATCGCCACCTTCCTGGCCCGCCTGTCCGCCCTGGAAGGCCAGACCTGCCGGATCGAGCTTGCCGGGTCGCCTCCGCGCGCGCTTGGCACGGGCTTTCTGGTCGGGGCGGATCTGGTGATGACCAACCAGCATGTCCTCGACGGGCTGGCGGCGGATGCCGGGATGATCTGCCGGTTCGACTACCTGGTCGATGCGGGCGGCGTCCGGGTGCGCGAGGGGGTGGCGGTTCCCGTGGCACAGGACTGGCTGGTCCAGGAACGCCCGCCCGACCCTGCCGACGAAAGCCTGGCCGAGGACGACATCCCCGCCGCCGACAACCTGGATTTCGCCCTGATCCGCCTGTCCCGGCCCCTGGGCGCCCTGCCCCGCAGCGGCGATGAGGGGCCGGACAATCCGCCGCGCGGCTGGATCGGCATCGACCCCGCGCTGCATGCGGGCGAGAGCGACGACCTGTTCATCCTGCAACATCCCGAGGGCGCGCCGCTGAAGCTGGGCGTCGGGCGGCTGACCGCACTGCACGGGGCCGGGCTGCGGTGGCGCCACGATGTCGCGACCGAGCCGGGATCGTCAGGGTCCCCGGTCTTCAACCGCAAGCTGGATCTGATCGGCCTGCACCATGCGGGCGATCCCAACTATTTCCGCACCGCCGCGTTCAACCAGGCGATCCCGATGGACCGGATCGTCCGCTGGCTGGACGGCAAGGTCGATCCCTTCTGGACGCAGGCGCCGCCATGAAGCTGAACAATGCCGAGGCCAATCTGCTGTTCAGGCGCCTGCTGGACGCGTTTCCGACCCCCGGCCGGCTGGACATCATCCTGGCGCAGCCGCCGATGAACACCGCGCTTTCCCGGATCGCCAGCCGGGGCGGAACGCTGGAGGACGATTATTTCCAGCTTGTCACGGCGGCGAATGCCGAAGGCTGGATCGGGCAGCTTCTGGACGGGCTGCGGGCCGTCGACCAGATCAATCCCGACCTGATCGCGCTGATCGACGGCTTCGGGGCCTCTCGCGCGCCGACGAACGTGCCCGCGCATCTGGAACTGCTGCTGGATGGCGCGCCCTTCGTGAACCAGCACCCCCTGCGCCACGCGCTGCTGACGATGACCCAGCCGCACGGCCCCAAGGTGCTGCACGTCACCGGCGCGCCGACCAGCGGCAAGACCTACAGCCAGTACCTGATCGCCCATGTGGCGCGCAGCGTGAACGCCCGCATCAACCTGCCCCTGCCGTTCGAGGCCACCACAACCGCCCAAGACGTGATCGCGGATCTGGCCGACCAGATGAAGCTGGGCGCGCCGCCGACCCTGGCCGACGGGCCGCAGGATTCCACGGCGGTCACGCGCCTGGTGCGGTGGTTCGCCATCGCCGCAAGCGACCTGAAAGAGGACTGGTGGCTGGTCTTCGACGGCTTCGACAGCCCCAAGATCGACGACAGCCTGCGGATGCTGATGTATGGCCTGGCCCAGGTCGTCGGCAACGGCCAGCCCAGCCGGATCCGGCTGTTCCTGCTGGCCTGGGACCGGCCGATTTCCGGTCCTCCGCCGGGACGGGTGTTCGAACAGGCCGTGCAGTCCTTCGACCGGCCGCATGTCAAGGACTATCTGGACGAGCTTGTCCGGCAGTTCGCCATGCCCAGCGGCATGTCCTCGACCGACGAAATCCTCAGCCTGTGCTATGAGGTGTGGGACACGGTGGCCGATCCCATCGCGCGGGCCATGGCGCTGCCCGAAGGGGGCATGGTGAACGCGCTGACCCTGATCGCCGAGGCCCGCACGCCCCAGCGGCGCTATGCCTTGATGGCGCTTGCGACCGACCTGCTGGCGGCAGGGGCTGGACGCCAAGCGTGGCATCCAGCCCCTGCCGCAGGATCGCAGGCAGCCCCTGCCCTGGCGCCAGAACGCCGCTCTGGTCAGCGACGCGGACTGGTTCCAGTCCACCAAGGCCGCGTTCTAGAGGGGCGCACCGCGCCGCCATGAGGAAGTTGCTTCAGCAGGTCGGTGACGAACTCCGGCGCCGACAGCAGATCCTGGGCATTCGCGGCCTCTGCGCCCCTTGGGCTGCGGATGCTGCGGCCGAAGGCCCCGGCCACGATGTCGCCCCAACTGCCCAGCCAGCCCGGCAGATCGGCCTCGTCCATCGTCTTGCCCAGGCGCCAGTGCCGGGTGGCCTTGATCTCGACCGGGCAGGCGATGGCCAGATGCGGCGGGCGCGGGCTTGGCAAGGTCGGCAGGACCTCTTGCGCGACCACACCGCCCAGGCCCACCGACAGGACATCGACCTGCCTGCCCGGCATCGCGCACAGCGACAGCGGCGCCAGGGCATCGGCCAGCAGCGGCGCTGCGGCGGCCCGCGCCCCTTGGGCGAAATGGTCCACCTGGGTGCGGATGACCGGGCCAAGCTGGCGTTGCAGCGCCGCATCGCGGGACGCGCCCTCGCGCAGATAGCGTTCGACCGCGCGGCCGATGTCATGGGACAGGCGCAACCGGCAGGCCAGCATCTCGTCCAGGCCATAGACGATGTGCAGCGGATAGACGCCTTGCGCCTTCAGCCGCAAGGTCAGCCGCAGCGCCAGCCGGGCGATCAGGTCGCCATCCATCAGCGGTTCGTGAAACACCAGCATCAGCCGGGGATAGCGTTCGCGCGCCGCGTCATCGTCCAGATAGGCCGCCGTCTCTGCAACGCCCTGCGCGCCCAGGCCCAGGGTGCCGTCCTCGACCAGGCCGAAGCGTTCCGCATGAAGGGCATGGCCCAGAAGCCCCTGCCTGCGGGGCGGGGCCGCCGTCGCCTCGGCCCTCGCCGTCAGGGCGAAGGCCCTGTCGTCCTGGGGGGCCAGGCGGATGACCCAGGCGTCCCGGCCGTTCTCGGCCCAGTCGGCGAAACGCCACAACGCATGGCCGGGACGATGAAAATAGCCGCCCCAGCCGGCGCCGCGCGCGTTCTGGACGATGAACCCGTTCCTGTCATAGCCGGTGACGACGAAGGCGTGCCTGCCGCGCGGCTGCGGCGGGTTCGCCAGGTCGAAGGGGATCCGGCCGCGGCGGTCCAGATTTCCCCAACCGTCATGAATGTCGGCGGTGACGATCACCGCCCCGGCATCGGCAATCGCCATCCGCATGTCGTCGACCGTCAGCCGGACCCGCAGATAGGCGCCCAGCGTGATCCGCCGCGCGGCCTTGGCGATGGTCCGGGTCAGGAAGAACGCGGGCCGTTGCGGGACATAGGCGCATAGGGATTCCGGGCAGACGCCGTTATGGTGGAACCCCTTGATGACGGCGCGCAGGCTGGTGCCGTCGGGCGTGTCGTCCAGCCATTCGTCGTGCCGCCGCGCCATCCGGTCAAGCATCCGCACGCTGGCCGTCAGACCCTGCGGCGGCGGGCGATACCCCCTGCGCCGGGCAAGCTGGATCTCGATCGCCGCGGCCAGGGCGAAGGCGGCGCAACTGCCCTCGGCCCCCTGGTCGCCGATGGCACCGGGGCTGGGAATCAGGCGCTGCGGGACCGGCGTCAGGCCGGGTCGATAGAACCTGTCGCGCTTGTCGGGCCGGTCGGGCACCACGCCGCCCTCTGTCCCCGTCCCCCCCGGACCGCGAGAAGCGCCGGTATCGGCCAGCAGGATCGGCAGCGGCAACGCCTCGATCGGTTCACGGGGACCGGGCGCAAGACCGCCCGTCCAGAATATCGTCGCGGCATCGTCGTCAGGCCTGTCGCCGGTTCCATCCAGGATCTCGGCCAGCCATGTCTGCTGCTGCACCATGCCCGAGGCACGCAGACCGTCGTTCCAGTCCCTCTCGACAGGGTTCCGCAATCCGACGATCCCGACCGAATGTTCCAGCCCCTCGGCCGATCCCTGGATGTGCAGGCCGACCACATGCCCGGTTTCGGGATCGAAGACCGGCGCGCCGGAAAACCCCGGCAGGGTGGTCGCGTCGTGCCGGAACTGAGCAGCCCGCTGTTTTCCGCCCCCAATGGCGGATTTCCGTTCGCCGACCGCAAGATATTGACGCTCGATATAGGGGTCGGTCTGATTTTTGAAGACTTCGACACCCCCGACCAGGGGATAGCCGATCACGGCGATGCTGTCCGGCACCGCCCGATCTGTTTTCAGGATCAACGCATCGCAATCGTCCTGAATCTCGAAAACAGCCAGGTCCAGGGGCGCGGAACATATCCAGCGGATGACGGGATGGGAAGAACCGTCGGGAAAGACGACCTGGGCATCCCGCTTGACGACCGTCTGCTTCTGCACGTCGCCGGCGTGGCGCAGGGTGCCCTCGGTCACAACGATCCTCAGGACATGGCCGGCGGTCAGAAACCGCCGCGTCCTGCCCACGGCTTCATCGGTCGAAAACGGCCAGGCCGTCGCCACCGGCTGGAAATCGCGACCGTCCCGGACCTTGAGCAAGGCCACCTTCGAGGCCTGATGGTCGATAAGGGATTTCAGTCGGGCGGAATCGATCCCTGGCAGATCCGGGGGCGCAGCGATCTTTTCCTGCGGGGGCAGCAGATAAACGGGGCGGCGATCGTCGATAATCGACCGGGCACGGGAATTTTCCGCGCCGATGGCCATCAACCGGCGGGCGGCGGCCAAGGGATAATCCATCGCAACCTGTTCCATCCTAAATACAAAAGAAAACTCGTTAATATATGTATGTTGCGATTAACCCTGATTCGTGGCAATATTAATTATAAAAGTATCCGCAGTTTGTTATTTTGTGCCTTTCGGGCTTTTGATGACCCTTTGCCCGCAGGCTGTTTCAGCATCGGGGTTTATCATGTCCGTCCCGTATTTCCGCTTTGTCCGGCGCGCCGTCCTTCCCGCAGTTGTGCTGGTCTGCGGCGCGATGTTCTGGACCGCCCCGGCCCATGCGCAGGCGGCCGCCGATTTCGACACGGCCTGTTCGGACGCCCCTGGGGACAGGCCGCAGCGCGTGGTCTGCGCCGATCTGGTCGCCCTGGATCAGATGCTGGTCTATAACCGCTTCGGATCGTTCAACCCCTATGGGATGATTTTCGCCCTGCGCCGCGACGTGGTGGCGATGGAGGAGGCCCCTGCCGCCCAGCCCGATTGCGGGCAGGATACCGCGACCCATGCCAAGCCCGCCGTGCAGCTTCGCGCGGGCGAGGTGCGGCTGCGCGATTGCCGCAGGCCAAGGCCGCTGGTGCTGCGGGCGAATGTGGGCGATCTGCTGTTCGTCCGGGTCCAGAACCTGCTGGCGCCCGAGGTTCCCGGCAGCCCCCCGGCGCGCGACCTGTCGCGGGATTTCTGCCCCGACGGCAGGGCTCCGGTCGGCGGCCATCTGTCTCGCGGATCGGCGCGGATGGTCGATCATCACGAGGCGCTGTGCGAGGATCAGGACATGAACCGCGCGGACAACGATCCGCCCGGCGCCGGGATCGAGCCGGAAGCAGGGCGCGATCCGGTTCCGATCTTCGATCAGGCCGACTGGCCGCGCACCCGCAGCCTGAATCTGCTGGCCGAAGGGCTGATGCCGCTGGCGCTGCGCGGACAGCCGCCCCATCCCGCCTGCCGGGGCCTGGGCGCCGCAATGCCGAATGAAAGCTTTGACTGCCTCTACGAGGTCGTGCAGGAAGGCACGCATTTCTTTGCCAGCCGCGCCGCCCCGGCGGGGGGTGAGGGCGACGGCGGGTCGATCACCCATGGGCTGTTCGGCGCGGTCATGGCCGAACGCCCCGGCACCCGCTGGTATCGCAGCCAGGTGTCGCAGGCGGCGATGGATGCGGCCTGGGCGCCCCGCGAAGGCGGACCGCGCCACGCGCGGTCGGGCGGACTGGATTACGAAAGGACGCTGGGCGGCATCCCGGTCCTGAACATGGCCCGCGCCATCGGCACCGCCGATTTCCGCCAGGCGAAAGCGTTCGAGATCGTCCATGCCGACCTGAACGCGATCATCTGGTGCGACCACCGCGCCGCCGACCCCGGCGGCTATTCCACGCCTCCCCTGCACTGCAAGACCGACACGGCGGACAAGGACCGCACCCAGGAACTGCGCTTCGACGCGTTCCGCGAGTTCTCGGTCTTTTTCCATGACGAGTTGAAGACCTTCTACACCCGCAACTTCGAGGAACTGGCCCGGTTCGGCCAGCTTGCCGGGGTGCGCGACGGGTTCGCCATCAACTATGGCGCGTCGGGGATGGGCACGATGCTGCTGGCCAACCGCAAGGGGATCGGACCGGCGGCGGCCTGCGCGGAATGCCTGTACGAGGAGTTCTTCCTGACCTCGTGGGCGAACGGCGATCCGGCGCTGCTGGAATGGTACGCCGACGATCCGTCGAACGTGCATCATTCCTATCTGAACGACCCGGTGGTGTTCCGCAATTTCCACGCCGGGCCGAAGGAAACCCATGTCTTCCACCTGCATGCGCATCAATGGTTCGCGGGCAACGACCAGGGGCGCGGCAGCTATCTGGACAGCCAGACCGTCGCGCCGGGCCAGGGCTTCACCTATAACATCTATCACGGCGGGCGCGGGCGCGAAGCAGGCGCCTGGGGCGGGTCGGGCAACCGCAACCGCACCGTCGGGGATTCGATCTTCCACTGCCACCTGTATCCGCATTTCGCGCAGGGGATGTGGGCGCTGTGGCGCGTCCATGACGTGTTCGAGGACGGCAGCCGCAAGCTGCCCGACGGCCAGGACAAGCCCGGCCTTTCGGCCGATATCCGCCACCCCGACAATGTGCATTTCGCCCGCGCCGGCAGCGTCGATCCCGAAACCGGCGCCTGGCTGGATCCGGGCACGCGCGACGAACCCGGCCCCGGCGCGGGCACGCCGATCCCGGCGCTTGTCCCCCTGCCCGGAGAGGCGCTGCCGCCCCTGCCCCGCTATGCCGACCCCCAGGCGGCGCCGGACCAGGCGTCGCTGGCACCCGAGGCCGCGCGCCGCCGCCCGCCCCTGTGGCGCGGCCAGGCGGCGGGCGGCCCTGAACGGCTGATCCGCGCGCAGGCGGCGGCGCCCCGGACGGAAACCGCGCAAACCCCTGCAAGGACGCCTCGGCCGGTGCCGGATGCGATGCCGGGCTATCCCTTCTATGTTGCCGGGCAGCCGGGGCACCGGCCGCCGCAGGCGCCCCATGACATCGCCCGTGCCCTGGGGGACGAGGGGTCCGGTCCCGACGCCCCTGCCAGGGACGAATACCTGTCCGGGGGCCTGGGGCGGCATGTGATCACCAAGGCCGACCGCGACCTGCCGCTGCGGCTGTCGGACGAGATCACGGAATTGGACGCCACGCTGGCCGCCGATCTGGACGACGAAGACAGCCGCGCGCGCCTGGAAACCCTGCGCAGCCAGATGGTCGCCAAGGCCCTGGCGCTTGGCGACATGACGGCGCATCTGGAACATGCCTGGATCCGCGCGCTCGACCCCGAGGGAGAGCCGCTGGAGCGCGCGGCGCAGGCCTTCCACCATGACGGTGCCGGTCTGGCGATGCTGGGGCCGGACGGCGACCCCGCCGCCTTCGGCGACGGCGCCTATCGGACGCCCAAGGCCCCGCTGCCGGGGCAGGCGGACGCGGCCCCCGTCCGCGGCGCCTTCGACGTGAACGGCGCCCCGCCCGCACCGGGCGCGCCATTCTCCGATCCCTGCGGCGGGGCGCCGGGACGCGACCACGGCCAGACGGGCACGGATCCGCTGACCGGGCATCAGAACTATGCCATCGACCCGGCGCTGACGGGGTTCCGGCGATACCGGGTCTCGGCCGTGCAACTGGATCTGGTCGTCAATCAGGCAGGGTGGCACGATCCGCAGGCCCGCATCGACGTGCTGACCAGCCGGGCCGACAACAGCCAGAACGGCGCGCAGGCGCGGACATCGGACGCCTTCAAGCTGCCGGGCGATCCGGGAAACCGCATCTCGCCCACCACGCGCGACGACGTGGAGCCGTTCTTCTTCCGCGCGCTGTCGGGCGAATGCATCGAATTCCGCCACACCAACGAACTGCCCAAGGATCTGGAACTGGACGATTTCCAGGTCAAGACGCCGACCGACACCATCGGCCAGCATATCCATCTGGTGAAATTCGACGTGACATCCTCGGACGGGTCGGGGAACGGCTGGAACTACGAGGACGGCACCTTCGCCGCCGACGAGTTGATGGCGCGCCGCTGCGCCGCGCTGCGCGGGGGCAGCCTGGATCCGTCCTGGGACCAGGCGGATCTGGGCGACTGGGGCACCCGCCCCGCGACCGAGGCCGAATGCTCGACCCTGAACAACGGCCGGATCTGGCGGCTGCCCGTGACCGAAAACCGCCACCTGTTCCAGACCACCGTGCAACGCTGGTTCGCCGATCCGATCATGGCCCTGGACGGAAAAGGGGGCGACGACGCCCCCAAGGCCCGCGACCGGACCATGCGCACGGTGTTCAGCCACGACCATTTCGGCCCCTCGTCCATCCAGCAGCACGGGTTCTACACGGCCCTGCTGATCGAACCCGACCATGCCGAGATCTGCGATCCGCATGGCGACGGTTCCTGCAAGCCGATGGTGACGACCGGCCTGTTCGAAGTCCGGGAAAAGGACGGCGCCGATTGGACGGGCACCCACAAGATCGTCAAGACGAACGAATTGATCCACGACGACTACCGCGAATTCGCGCTGGCCGTCGCGGATTTCGCCCTGCTCTACGACCCGCGCGACCGCGAGGATACGGCCGCGATCGAACCGCGCGCCGACGCCCATCTGAAGGGCATGGCCCGAATCTATTGCGAGGCGCTGTCGGCCGCCAAGGGGCTGTGGCGGGGACAGACGGCCGGGCAATGCGGCCCGGACGATCCGGCCGACCCCGTCACTCCGCCCGCCTGGTGGGCGGCAGGCGCGCCGGGCGACTGGCCCTATCACCGGGCGCGCCTGCACGGCAACCTGATGGATCTGGCCAGCGTCCAGGCCCTGCGCGAGCATCTGGTCGACTATCGCAGCCGCGCCGCGTCGCCCGACGGCAAGCCCGTCCAGGGCGGCCCGCTGGCCAAGCCCGTGGCACCGCCGGAACGGCCGGAATCGATCTCGGTCGATCATCACGATCCCTATCTGGTGAACTATCGCAACGCCCCGCTGCCGCTGCGGCTGGGGACCAAGAACGCCGACGGATCGCCCGACGCCGATTGCGAACCCCTGCGCATGGCCCGCGCCGGGCAGGCCTGGGATCCCGCCGCCCCCGACAGCGAGGTCGTGTCCCGGCTGATGGCGGGGACGATGCCCCGGTGCAGCTATGCCTATCAGCTTGCGGGCGACCGGGGCGATGCGGGCAATGTCCTGCGGTCATGGCACGATCCGAAGGATAACACCGGCTCGGCGCCCGCCCGCGACCCCGAAACCCCGCAGTTCGAGGCATATCAGGATGAACGCACCGTGTTCCGCCTGATCCAGGGCGCGCAAGAGGTGCAGCATGTCTTCAACATCGCGGGCATGGCCGGACCGCGCAATATCGACCAACGCTTTTCCCAGGGGATGCGCGACCTGGCGGTGTCGGTCGATCCCGCCCGCAAGGCCTGTTTCGACGCGGTGCGCAAGGGATACCCCGAAGATTACGAGACCTGGCTGAACCTGACCCCCGCCGCGCGCGAGGCCTATGACGAGAGCGATCTCCAGGACGCCGAGACGCTGGCCCGCTATCGCGCCTTCGACGACGCGCTTGCGAATTGCGACAATCTGGAAGGCTATACCTTCGCGCAAGAGGTCGGGATTTCCGAACATTTCGAAGTCCGCACCCGGTTGCGCAGCGATGTCCCGGCAATCGAGATGAGACCGGCGCGGAATGCCGCGCCAGCCTTCCCGACCCCAACCGAACGGGTCGAGGACGTGTCGGATTACCTCTACAACTTCGGCACCCTGGACGCGCTGTGGAACGGCGCCTGGGGCCTGCTGCGCATCTACAAGGACCAGCAGGCGCGCACGGCGCTGCTGGACGGCTGGAAGGACGGGGCGGCCCCCGAAACGCTGGTTCCCATCGACAGGAAGAAGCTTGTGGAAGCCCGCGCCAAAGGCGCCATCGACGCCCTGCCCCTCAACGAAGCGCCGGGCTGCCCGCTGCCGGACAATCCGCTGCTGCGCCATACCACGATGGGCCTGGTGGTGGCGCTGCGCACCGCCGATATCTGGGATCGGGGCACCGACTATGGCGGTTACCGCAGCGATCCCGACGGGCTGATGCTGGCGCTGCTGAATCCCGCCGAGGTGACGGATGCCAAGGGAAACGCGCGCGACATCGGCACCGACGCGCATTGGCAGAACCTGCCGCGTGCCCAGGTGATCGCGGCGGTGCGCAAGGCCTATGCCCGGCCCGAGCCCTTCGTGATGCGGGTGAACGCGGGCGACTGCGTCGAACTGCGCTATGTCAACCTGTTGCAGGAACCGCCGCTGACCGGAACCCCCGCCCAGCGGCACGATCAGCCGGGCGACGCGCTGATGCCCAAGATCACGCCGCTGAACACGGATGCCGAACAGGCGGTCAGCCGCAGTTCAAGCGCCGGGGCGCCGGGTCAGGCCCCCGTCACCGGCGTCAGCGGCGTCCTGACGCCGCTGACAGCGCCCGCGACCGGCCTGCGCCCCTCGGCCCGGCTGGGGCTGTCCATCGGACTGCCGGGCGGCGACCTGATCCGCAACCTGCCGCTGGGCTATGGCATCAACCGCGCGGCGATGGCGCCGGCGACGGCCGATATCGCGCAGGTCTCGGGCCTGCTGCGGTTCTATGCCGGGCGGATGCGGATCGTCCAGCCGGACGTCAATGTGGACCTGCCCACCGAAGTCTTCGTCCGGGCTGTCAACTCCCTGGAAACAGCGGTCGGATGGAGCGATCTGACCCTTGAACCCCGCGCTGCCGCAAGCCGGGATCCGGCCCATGCGACGGTCCTGGGCAAGCGTTTCACCTTGGGCGATATCGACCTGACCTCGGTACAGGCCGCGGAACTGGACAGGGCCGTGCGGGACGAACTGCACCGCCATATCCACTGGATCCCTTATGCCTTCGGCCCCGTTCCGGTGCGGGTGACGGGCGATGTCGTGTCGCAGACGACGCACGGGCTGTTCGGGGTGATCGACGTGCTGCCGCGCCACTGGACCATCCCGGAGACGGTGACGGGGGCGCCCGTTGGATCGCGCCGCGCCGCCAAGGCGCCCGGCGATTTCCAGCGGGGCGTGCGGTACGAAAACGTCGTGATGGATCCCGGATACGATCCGGCCGAACCGACCGGCCCCGGCACGCCCGTCGCGGTCCGTGAATTCGTGATCTTCTATCAGGACGGGCTGAACCACCACGATTCGGATTCCCGGATCCGCTGGAACTGGCAGGACGGCACGCCCGAGACGGCAAGGATCGTTCCCGACTGCCCGGTCTGCGACGACAGCTATGACTGGGGCGACCAGGGCGTCAGCTATCAGTCGCGGCCCTTTGCCAGCCTGCTGCGCCGGGACGACATCGTGTTCCAGCCGGGCAAGAACGGCACGGTCAGGGGCGCCGGGCGGATCGAGGCCAGCGACGACCTCAATACCGTCCTGTTCCCGCCGAATTTCTTCGACGACACCTATCGATCCGACCCCGGTCGCAAGCCGATAACGCTGATGGCCTGCCCCGGCGAGCAGGTGCTGATCCGCGTCGTCCACCCCGGAGGCCGGGCGCGGCAGCGGGCCTTCGTGATGAACGGCTTGGGCTATGACGACCTGTTTCCCGGCTTCGGCTTCCCGAACGCGGCCCTGGTGGCGCCGGGAAAGGTGGTCTCGGCCTGGCTGCATCCTCGGCAGGTTCTGGGGCCGGACGGAAGGCGCCAGGACGTAGAGGGCAAGGTGCTGTGGCATGACGGCCCCACCTATCTGATGGCGGGCGGCACCTGGGGCCTGGTCGAGTTCAACGCCGAAGAATGCGAAAGGAACACGCAGTGACACGCCGCGCCGCCTGGCTGGCGGTCCTGGCCGCGCTGACCGGACCGGCCGCCGCGCAGGATCTGAAGCCGCCGCTGTCGGCGCAGGTCCGGTTCACCGCGCCGGGCGGCGCCGATCTGGCGCAGGTCCTGCCGGGCCAGCCCTTCGACGTGGTGCTGGAGTTCACCGCGCAGGTCGGTTCCGTCCCGACCGATCTGGCGCCGCTGGGCTGGCTGCGCGAACGCGGCCCCAGCGACCTGCCCTGCGGCGAAACCGCCGCCGCCTATCGCGCGACCGGCCGCGCCTCTATCGGCAGCGTCGATCTGAACGGGGTGGTGCTGGGCGTGGCGGCGCGCGACGGGGCCTTCACCGTGCTGGATCCGCAGCGCGCGCTTGGCACCGCGAACCTGCTGGCCGCGCGCCGGTTTGATACGGCCCCGGCCTCGGTCGCGGCCGATCCGTCGTCGGGGCGGTTCCTGCTCAGCCTGCCCGGCGCAGGGCAGGTGCTGGCGATGACGCCCTATGGCGACACGCAGGTGCTGGCCGAAGGGCTGGACCGGCCCGGCGCCCTGGTGCCCGCCGCCTCGGGCGGGGCCTGGCTGCTGGAGGAGGGGACCGGCGACATCCTGCGGCCCGGCCGCGACCTGCGCCTGGATCTGAAGGCAAGGGCCATCGCGGGCGACGGCGGGACCGATCCGTCCTGGCGGCTGGCGGTCCTGTCGGACGACCGGCTGCTGGTGCTGGATGACGGCGGCGCCACGCTGGCCGATGCCCCGGCCCCCGGCGCCGCGGCCATCGGTCTGAACCGCGACGCGGCGCTGTGGCTGGATCGGAAGACGCTGCATGTGCTGTGGCTGGACGCACCGGACCGGGCGCAGGCCATCCCGCTGGACGGGCATTTCGACCGCATGGCCGTCAGCCCCGAAGGCCGAATGGTCATTCTGTACGCGCGGGACCGCACCGGCTTTGCGATGGCCGATCTTGCGACCGGCCAGGTCGTCCCCGCCGCCGATACCGACAGCCCCGTGGCCGAGGTGGCCTTCCTGCCCGGCACTGCCGCACTGCGGCTGGCGGACGGATCGACCATCGGCGTGATGGATCTGGACCCGATCCCGCCCGGTGCCGAGGCCACGCTGGGCCGCGTCGTCATCGGTCCGCCCCTGCCCGGCCGGGATGCCCCGACCTCCGCGCTGCTGGCGCCCCTGCTGCCGGAACCGGCGGTTCTGGCGGTCCATGCCGACAGCTATGCGGGCTTTGTCCTGGACGCGCGCCACGCGATCAGCGGCAAGCCCCCGATGGAAGCGATGCGCCTGCGCGGCGGCATTCCGCAGATCGTGCGCGCCCTGGATCGCGGGCTGCGGCCCACCGGCCCCGGCCAGTTCACCGCCGCCGCCCGCCTGCCCCGTCCCGGCGCGTGGGAACTGGTGGTCAGCGCGGGGATCGGCCAGATGGCCTTCTGCGCGGCCCTGCCGACGCCCCCTGCCCCGCAGACCGCCGCCCGCACCCCCGGCCGCATCCAGCCCCAAGCCGATGCCGATGGCGGGGTGCGGCTGCGCTTCACCACCGGCGAGGGCGCGCCCGCCGCAGGGCTGTCGGGCGTGATCGACCTGGCCGCCCTGACGGGCAACTGGCGCATCCGTCAGCCCTTCACCACCGGCCCCGACGGCCTGACCGCAGAACGCTGGACACTGGACGGCCGCCTGCCGCTGGTCGTCACCGCCCGCGCCGGGCATCCCACGGGCTTCGCCCCCCTGGTGCTGGAGGAATTGCCATGATCCGTTCCCTTGCCCTTCTGCTGGCGCTGCTGCCCGCCGCCGCCCTGGCCCATTCCGGGCACGACCATGCCGCCGCGCCGATGGAAAGCGCGCTGACCCAGGAACGGCTGCTTCTGCCCGATATTCCCGTGACCGATACGCAGGGGGAAACGGCAGGATTCGTCACCCGCTATGGCGACGCAGGACCGGTCCTGATCTCGTTCATCTATACGGAATGCAAGGACAACTGCACCATGGTCAAGGCGGTGATGAAGCTGGTCGACGCCGACCTGCAAGCACCCGGCGCCCCGCCGCTGCGGCTGATCGCGCTGTCGGTCGATCCCTGGCGCGACACGCCCGGCACACTGGCGACGGCGGCGGCCGAGATCGAGGCCAGCGGCAACTGGGACTGGCTGGTCGCCAGTCGCGCCGACACACCGGTGCTGCTGTCCGCCTTCGGCCTGAAACCCGGCCCGGTCGAGGCGCATGAAGCCGTCTATCTGCTGGGCGATCTGCGCAGCGGCACCTTCTGGCGCATCTCGGGCGTGCCCGACCCGGCGCAGCTGATCGAACAGGCACGCGGAATCGCCCCATGAGGCGGCTGGCCGTCCTTGTCTTGCTGCTGGCCATGCCCGCCGTGGCCCAGGACGGGGTAGCCCAGGATGGGGCGGCGCTGTTCAACGGCGGCGACGGGTTGCAGCCCCGCCTGGGCGGCGCGGACGGGCCGGTCCTGCCGCAGGGGCAGTTCAGCTGCGCGGGCTGCCACGGCGCGGACGGTCGCGGCGGGACCGAAGGCGGCGCGCAGACCGCGCCCGCCATCGGCTGGACCAGCCTTGCCACCGCCACGCCGCAGCGCCCCGCCTATGACGAGCCGGCCTTCGCCCGGCTGCTGACCCAAGGGATCACCCCGTCGGGACGGACCATCTCGGCGCGGATGCCGCGATTCCAGGGATCGGACCAGGCCATCGCGGCGCTGTCGGCGCATCTGCGAGACCTGGATGCATGGGAACGCCAGGGCCTGGGCGCAGATACCCTCACCGTCGCCCTGCCCGCCGATCCCGCCGCGCGCGAGGCGGCCCTTGCCGCCATCGCCGCCTTCAACCGCGACGGAGGCAGCTTCGGGCGTCGGGTTATGATCGGCGACCCGGCCTTCCTGGATCTGGACGCAACCATCGCCACCCTGCTGCCCCGTCTGCACCGGGCCGAGGATGCGCGCGTGCAGCGCCTGTTATCCGACGATTCCGGCCTGCGGCCCTACCAGGAAAACAGCCAGGCCCGGCGCGTGGCGGACAGCATGAACCGGCTGGGTCCGCATCTGCCCAGGCTGCTGTCGCAGGGAATCGAGGTGCAGGCTGTCGGACCCCTGCCCCAGGCGATGGGCTGGGCCTTGCAGAGCGGTCGGGATGCGCGCGCGGCCCATGCTTATGCCGCCACGCTGGCGGCGCTGACCCTGTTGCGCGACCTGGGCCGGCAGCCGACCCGCAGCCGCTTCGAGGATATGCTGGAACGGCTGGACCTGGATCCGATGATCCAGGTCTATCGCCAGAACGGTCCCTGAAAAGGCCCGCGACGGGCGCGGGCCTTGCCGTTGATCAGGCCGCTTCCTGGGTGGCGGCGGCGTTGATGACCGCCTCGGCCAGGCTGGTCAGCTTTTCGTCCGTGGCGGTTTCTTCCTGCAAGGTCTCGTCCAGCAGCGACGCGGCCTCGTCCAGCCCCAGGGTCTGCGCCCAGGCCTTCAGCGTGCCATAACGGCTGATCTCGTAATGCTCGACCGCCTGGGCTGCGGCCAGCAGGCCCGCGTCGAGGGCGGGGCTGTCCTTGAATTCGTCAATGATGTCCTCGCCTTCGGCAATGATGCCTTCGATGGCGTCGCAGGTCTTGCCGCGCGGGCGCTTGCCGATCAGTTCGAACACCTGGGTCAGGCGCTCGACCTGGGTCTGGGTCTCCTCCTCATGCGCCTTGAACGCAGCCTTCAGATCCTCGCTTTGCGCCGCGCGGGCCATCTTGCGCAGCGCGGTCAGGATCTTGCGCTCGGCGTAATAGATGTCCTTCAGCGTTTCGTGAAACAGCGTGTCCAGCGTCTTGTCGGCCATGGAAAATCTCCGTTGCTTGATCCGCCGCGTCGGTCGCGGCCCTGAGACATCCCCTTAACAATCGTCCCGCCCGTCCGTTCCCCGCGACCGTGCCGAACCGGCCTTTATCAATCGGCCGCGCCGCCGCATCCCGCCTTCCGGGCCAAGGGACTGAACTTGGCGGTATCGGATGTATTCTATCTGCACCCGGCGCTGATCGCCGCGCTGAAGGGCGACCAGACCGGCATCGGCGCCTATTCCGGCCGCGCCTTGGCCCGGATCTGGAAGGCGATGCGCTTCAGTTGGCAGATGACGATGATGCTACACCGCTTCGACGACGAGGACAGCTTCGCCGCCCGGATGCGCCGCGCCACCCTGGCCCATCTGGCGGAATCGGAAACCGCGCAGCGCGACCTGGCGGAAAACTATGTGGGCCTGCCTTACCGAGCGGCGGCCTCCAGGGCGGCGATGAACGCCTGCGCGGGGGGCGACGGCTCGCCGCCCTCGCGCAGGGAAATGCCGACCGGGCCGCCCAGCAATTCGTTGCGAATCGGCAGGACGACCAGGGCGCCCGATTCGATTTCCGGGCGCACCACCCCTTCGGATATGAACCACACCGTGTCCGAACGGGTCACGACCTCGCGCCCGAAGGCCAGCGAGACGTTCTCGAACGCGGGCTGCGGGTCGGTGATGCCGACCGAATGCAGCCAGCTTCTGACCGAGGACGCGATCATCGCCCCTGCGGGCGGCAGCATCAGCGGATGATGAGCCAGTTCGCCGTAATCCCAGTCCAGCCGCAACAGCGGATGGCCCGCGCGCACGACCGGCACGACACGCTCCCAGTAAAGGCGCCGGAAGCCCAGCCCCTCGGTATTGCCCGCCGTGGGCATCCGGCCCACCACCAGGTCAAGCTGTCCTTCGCGCAGCAGCGACAGCAGCAGCCAGTTCGGCCCGGTCATCACGTCCAGCAGGACATCGGGTCGGGTTTCGCGGAATGCCAGGGCCGCGCGCGGCACCAGTCCCGTGGCCGCCGTGGGCAGCACCCCCAGATGCAGGCGCGGGCGTTCCGGAGGCGGCGACAGCACCAGCGACTGCGCCCGTTCCAGATCGGCAAGCGCGGTGCCGGCATGGGTCTGATAGACCCGGCCCGCCGGCGTCAGCGCCAGCTTGCGCCCGGACCTGTCGAACAACTGGACGCCCAGGATCTCCTCAAGCTCGCGGATGGTCTTGGAGGCGGCGGGCTGGCTGACATGCAGCGCCTCGGCCGCCGCCGACAGGCTGCCCAGGCGCGCCGTTTCCAGAAAGCAGCGCAGGTGGCGCAGGCGCAGATGGGAATGCAGCATGATAACCTTCCGGTTATGGTATCTTTCCATCATTATAATTTTCATCGCCGCATCTGTCATGCGATAAGCAGCGCAAGGGGGAAAGAATGCAGACCATCTCCACATCCGACATCACCATCCACATCCGCGACGAAGGCCCGCGCGACGGGCGCGCGGTGGTGCTGGCCAATTCGCTGGGCACCGATCTGCGGATCTGGGACGCGCTGCTGCCGTTGCTGCCCGCCGGGCTGCGGATCGTGCGCTTCGACAAGCGCGGCCACGGGCTGACCGACGCCACGCCCGCGCCCTATTCCATGGACCAGTTGGTCGCGGATGCCGAGGCGGTCTGCGACGGCCTGTCCCTGCGCGACGTGACCTTCGTGGGCCTGTCCATCGGCGGGCTGATCGGCCAAGGGCTTGCGGCCCGGCGGCCCGACCTGGTCCGGGCGTTGGTTTTGATGGACACGGCGGCGCAGATCGGCACCGCGCAGCTGTGGCAGGACCGCATCGACACGATCAATCGCGACGGTATCGCGGCCCTTGCCGGGCCGATCCTGGAACGCTGGTTCACCCCGGCCTTCCGCGACGCCGACCCGGAATTTCCGTTGTGGCGCAACATGCTGACCCGCACCACGGTCGCCGGTTACGCCGGCTGCTGCGCGGCCATCGCGGGCGCCGACCTGACTGAATCCACCCGCGCGCTGACCCTGCCGGTTCTGGCGATGGCGGGCGATCAGGACGGGTCCACCCCGCCCGATCTGGTGCGCGCCACGGCCGACCTGTGCGGCGCGGAATTCCACGTCATTCCTGACGCGGGCCATATCCCCTGCGTAGAACAGCCCGCCGCCACCGCCCGGCTGCTGACCGATTTTCTGGAAAGGACCGCCCCATGACCGATCCCGTGACCGACCGCCACGCGCAGGGAATGGCGACCCGCCGCGCGGTCCTGGGCGACGCCCATGTGGACCGGGCCGAGGCCGCGAAATCCGACCTGGACCGGCCTTTCCAGGATCTCATCACCGAATCCGCCTGGGGGACCGTCTGGGCCTCCGACGCGATCACCAGACGGGAACGATCCATGCTGACGCTGGCCCTGCTGGCCGCGACCGGCAATTTCGAGGAAATCCCCATGCACATCCGGGCCACGGCCCGAACCGGCGCGTCCAAACGCGACGTGATGGAGGCGTTCCAGCACGTCGCCATCTATGCCGGTGTGCCCCGCGCGAACCACGCCATCAAGCTGGCGAAACAGACCTATGCCGAGATGGAGGCGGCATCCGAATGACCGATCTAGGCCCGCTGATCCCTCGCAACCGCGAGGCGCACCCGGATGCGTATTTTCCCGACTACAAGACATCGGTGGCCCGGTCGCCGAACCTGCCGCTGCTGACGATGGAATCCGGCCCCTCCGAGGAAACCGGCCCGACCTTCGGCCATTCCGCCATCGGCGCGCTGGACAACAACCTGATCCTGAACTGGACCAAGGGCGCCGCCCCCGCCGTGGGCGAACGCATCCTGATGCACGGCCGCGTGCTGGATGAAAACGCCCGGCCCGTGCCGAACACGCTAGTGGAAATCTGGCAGGCCAATGCCGGGGGGCGTTACCGCCACAAGAAGGACAGCTATCTGGCGCCGCTGGACCCGAATTTCGGCGGCTGCGGGCGGACGCTGACAGACGAGAACGGCTGTTACCAGTTCCTGACCATCCGTCCCGGCGCCTATCCCTGGCCGAACCGGGGCAACGACTGGCGGCCGATGCATATCCATATCTCGGTCTATGGCCACAGCTTCGGGCAGCGCCTGATTACCCAGATGTATTTCGAGGGCGATCCGCTGATCCCCCTGTGCCCCATCGCCGCGACGATCCGCAACCGATCCCAGCTTGACCGGCTGGTCGCGCCGCTGGACATGGCGCATTCGCGGCCGCTGGATTACCTGGCCTACAAATTCGACATCGTCCTGCGCGGCCGCCGCCAGACCATGTTCGAAAACAAGATCGAGGGGATGTAAGATGGTCCAGCCGCTGAATGTCCTGACGGAAACCGCGTCGCAGACCGCCGGACCCTATGTCCATATTGGCTTGATGCCGACCTATGCAGGCAATGCCGGCTATTACGACGCGGAAATCGGCACCTCGCCCATCGCCGACGGCGCCAAGGGCCAGGTCATCGAGATCGTAGGTTCCGTCTATGACGGCACCGGCTGGGCGCTGCGCGATGCGCTGATCGAAAGCTGGCAGGCGGACGCCGAGGGGCGTTTCGCGGGCCAGGACGGCGCCGATCCGGCCGTTTCGGGCCATTGCCGCTTTGCCGCCGATGCGATCACGGGGGAATTCACCCTGCGCACTGTCAAGCCGGGCCGGGTTCCATCGCGTTACGGCCGGGCCTTCGCGCCGCATATCTCGCTGTGGGTCGTGGCGCGGGGGATCAACATCGGGTTGCAGACCCGCATCTATTTCGAGGACGAGGACAACGAGGGCGACCCACTCCTGTCGCGCATCGAACAGCGCCCGCGCGTGCAGACGCTGATCGCGAAAAAGACCGGCGACGGCAGGTATCGCTTCGACATCCGCCTGCAAGGCGAAGGCGAGACGGTGTTCCTGGACATCTGATCGCGGGTTAGACTGGGCGCGGCGCGGGGCATCCTCGCGCCGCTTTCGCATGGAAAGGGCAAGCCATGACCGATGCTTTCGACCACCCCTGGCTGGGCGGGCTGTTCGCCGATCCCGACATGGCCGGGCTGTGGTCGCCCGAGGCCCAGCTTGCCGGGATGCGCGCTTTCGAGGCCGCCTTCAGCCGCGCGCTTGGCGATGAGGGCGCAGCGCGGGCCATCGAGGACATGGCTTTCGACATGGACGATCTGCGCGCGGGCAACGGGCAGGACGGCGTTGTCGTGCCGCGCCTGGTCAGGCAGATGAAGGCGCAAGCGGGCGATGCGGCGGCGGTCCACAAGGGCGCCACGTCCCAGGACGTGATCGACACCGCCACCACCATCGCCATGCGCGACACGCTGGCGCTGATCGACGCGCGGCTGGCGGTGCTGGAGGAGGCGCTGCGGGAACTGGACTGCCGCTTCGGCGCGCGCCCGCTGATGGGCCGCACCCGGATGCAGGCGGCGACCGAAATCACCGTGGCCGACCGCATCGCCCCCTGGCTTCTGCCGCTGGCCGACCATCGCGCCCGGATCGCGCAGGCCCGGCCGCGCGTCGCCCGGCTGCAACTGGGCGGCGCCTCGGGCGACCGCAGGGATCTGGGCGACAAGGCGGATACCGTGGCGGCGGACATGGCGGCGGCGCTTGGCCTGGAAAACCCGCCCCGCGCCTGGCACGCGATACGCGACGGCGTGGCCGAGTTCGCGGGGATCCTGTCGCTGGTCAGCGGCACGCTGGGCAAGATGGGCCAGGACATCGCCCTGATGGCCCAGCAGGGGATCGGGGAGATCGCGCTGTCGGGCGGCGGCACCTCGTCCGCGATGGCGCACAAGCAGAACCCGGTCATAGCGGAACTGCTGGTGACGCTGGCGCGGTTCAACGCCACGCAGCTTGCCGGGATCCATCAGGCGATGATCCATGAACAGGAACGCTCGGGCGCGGCCTGGGCGCTGGAATGGATGATCCTGCCCGGCATGGCGCAGGCCACGGGCCGGGCGCTGTCAACCGCCATCACGCTGGCCGGTCAGGTCACGCGGATCGGTGCGCCAGAGTAGCGAAGGGGCGCCCGAAGGCGCGCGCCCCGCGTTTTCAGACCTTCTGGCGCAGCACCACCGACTGCGCCAGGGCCACCGCCCCCAGCAGGCCGACGATGGCGAAGACATAGAAGCCCCAGGGATGGCCGATGCCCATCGACACCAGCGTGCCCCCGACCAGCGGCCCGGCGATGGCGCCCAGCCGTCCGACGCCCGCCGCCACGCCAAGCGCCGTCGCCCGTACGCCGGGCGGATAATTCGAGGCGACGAAGGCATAGACCAGCACCTGCGCCGAAAAGACGAAGCAGCCGGTCAGGAACACCATCGGATAAAGCAGCCCCGGCCCCATCCGCACCGACAGCACCGCCAGCAGCACCGCCCCGCACAGGAACCAGGCCACCGCCGCGACCTTCAGCCCGATCCGGTCGCCCACGCGCCCCGCCGCCAGCAGCCCGCAGATCGCCCCGGCGTTCAGCAGCAACAGCAGCCACAGGCCGCCCGTCAGGCTGTATCCCGCCGCCACCATCAGCTTGGGCAGCCAGGTGTTCAGGCCATAGACCAGCAGCAGCCCCATGAACGAGGTCACGCAGATGGCGACCGAGTTCCGCAGCAGCTTCCCCCGGAACAGCGCGGCAAGCGAGGCGCGCTCCTCGGGCAGGGGCGCGGACTCGGGCAGGGTCAGGCCATAGCGCGCGGCGATCGCCTCGGCCTCGGCCCGGCGGCCGCTGGCCAGCAGGAAGGACGGCGATTCGGGCAGGCTGCGGTACATGACCGGCCCCAGGATGAAACCGGGAACGGCGCCGATGACGAACATCGCGTGCCAGCCCAACGTCGGCAGAACCAGAAGGCCCAGCAGCGCGGTTGCGACCGCGCCGACGTGATAGCCGGTCATCACCGTGGTGGACGCCTTGCCCGCCCTGCCGCTGGAGAATTCGGTGACCATGGCGATGGCGGTGGGCAGGCAGCCGCCCAGCCCGAAGCCCGCCAGGAAGCGGAAGATGCCCAGCTGGACATAGTTCTGCGCGAAGGCGCAGGCCAGCGTCAGCGCCGAAAAGACCAGCACGGCGAAGATCATCACCTTGCGCCGTCCCAGCCAGTCGGTCGCGATTCCGATGGACAGCGCGCCCAGAGTCATGCCGACAAGGCTGATGGTGGACACGAAGGTCGCCTGCGCGGGCGTCATCCAGGGCGTGTCGCCGCCGGTCAAGGTGGGGATCAGCGCGCCCAGCACGACAAGATCGAAGCCGTCCAGAACGACCGCGATCCAGCACAGGATCGCGACCGTGCGGGCGGCGCTGCTTTGAACAAAGGTGGTTGGCAAATGATGTCTCCTTCCCATCAGGGGGAGGGCGACAGGTGTCCAACCCGTTGCGACGATCTGCGATCCGGCCTCATCCCCGGCGGGCACATTATCACCGCGGCCGCCTGTGAACAAAGAAACACTTAGCCTGCGGCATGAAATCTTTTCCGCGATCCATATCTTGCCGGTTATGATTCAGGCGGCTTCCGGCATCCGCAGCCCCAGGATCTGTCGCGCCTGCCGCCATGTCGCGACGGGGCGGCCATGCCGTTCCGCGATCCGGGCGGCGCGGCGGACCAAAGCCGCGTTCGAGGGCGCCAGCCGATCCCGGTCCAGGCGCACATTGTCCTCAAGCCCCGTGCGGGCGTGGCCGCCCGCGCCGATGGCCCATTCGTTCAGCACGATCTGGTTCGGCCCGATCCCGGCCGCGCACCAGGGCGCATCCTGGCCGAACAGCCGCTTGACAGTATAGATGTAATAATCGAACACCTCGCGGTCGGCGGGCATGGCGTTCCTCACGCCCATCACGAACTGCACATAGGGCCGGTCCCTGATCTGCCCCGCCTTCCACATCTGATGCGCCTTGAGGATATGGGACAGGTCGAAGGCCTCGATTTCCGGCTTCACGTCATGGTCCAGCATTTCCTGGGCAAGCCAGTCCACCAGATCAGGCGGGTTTTCATAAACGCGGGTCGGGAAGTTGTTCGACCCCACCGACAGGGACGCCATGTCGGGCCGCAGCGGCAGCATCCCGCCGCGCGCCTGGCCCGCTCCGGACCGCCCGCCCGTGGACAGTTGCACGATCAGGCCGGGACAGTGCTTTTCCAGCCCCTCTTTCAGCGCGGCGAAACGGTCGGGGTCGCTGGTCGGCTTGCCGGCGTGATCCCGGACATGGCAGTGGGCGATCGTCGCGCCCGCCTCGAAGGCTTCCTGGGTGGATTCGAGCTGCTCGGCGATGGTGATCGGCACGGCGGGGTTGTTGTCCTTGGTCGGCAGCGATCCGGTGATCGCCACGCAGATGATGCAGGGATCGGTCATGTCAGTCCCCTTGTTTGACAACTGCTTGCGGACATGATCGACCAAAAGCGCCGCCACCGCCAGCCCACAGCAACGCCCGCGCAGCGCACCGGAAAAATTAACATCATGTTAGGAAAATGCGGGGATTGGTATTTGACGGAACGGTCGTCCCCGGTCAGTTTCCATCAAAAGGCTGACCGCGCCTGACTCGGGCCGCCTTTGAAGGGGGGAAACCATGACACTGGACTTTGGCGTCGTCTGGGCGCGTTGGCCCGAATTGCTGATGGGGTTGGGCGGCACGCTGTTCCTGGCGCTGTCGGGCATGATCCTGGCGCTGATCATCGGCGTGCTGGGCGTGGCGATCCGCCGGTCGCACAGCCGCGTCGGATCGGCCCTGGTGATCGCCTTCGTCGAACTGATCCGCAACACGCCCTTCCTGGTGCAGATCTTCTTCATCTTCTTCGCCCTGCCGCTGGCGGGCATCCGCCTGAACCCGACCGTCACCGCGATCATCGCCCTGGGCCTCAACGGCGGCGCCTATGCGATCGAGATCATCCGGGGCGGCGTCGAAAGCATCCCGAAAGGCCAGACCGAGGCCGGCCTGGCCCTGGGCCTGAAACCGGGCGAGATCTTCCGCAAGATCATCCTGAAGCCCGCGCTGCGCGCCGTGTTCCCCTCGCTGGCCAGCCAGTTCATCCTGCTGACGCTGACCACATCCATCGCCACCTCGATTTCCGCCTTTGAACTGACCAGCGTGGCGCAGCGGATCGACGGCGACACCTTCCGCAGCTTCGAGGTCTATTTCACCATCACCGCGATGTATCTGGCGCTGTCCTGGTTCATCATGTCGCTGTTCGCGCTGATCTCTCGCGCGGCCTTCACCTATCCCACGCGCTGAAAAGGGGCCGGACATGTCCACCATCGGAACCCCCGAACTGCTGTTCCTGCTGCGCGGCCTGGGATGGACGCTGGCCCTGACCGCCATCGGATTTGTCGGCGGCATCGCCTTCGGCCTAGTCGTGGCCCTGGTCCGCGTCGCCCGCCGCCGCTGGCTGCGCACCATCGCGGCGGCCTGGATCGCGATCTTCCAGGGCACGCCGCTGCTGATGCAGCTGTTCGTCGTCTATTTCGGCCTGCCGCTGCTGGGCGTCACCGTCCCCGCCTGGGGCGCCGTGGCCATCGCGCTGACCGCCCACGCCTCGGCCTATCTGGGCGAGATCTGGCGCGGCGCCATCCAGGCCGTGCCGCTGGGCCAGACCGAGGCCGCCCACGCCCTCGGCATCAAGTATCGCAGCCTGATGCGCGACATCGTTTTGCCCCAGGCGTTACGGCTGTCGCTGCCCGCCACCATCGGATTCCTGGTACAGTTGCTGAAGGGCACCTCGCTTGCGGCCATCGTCGGCTTCATCGAACTGACGCGGGCCGGGCAGATCGTGTCGAACCAGACATTCAAGCCGCTGATCGTCTTCGGCATCGTCGGCGCCCTGTATTTCCTGCTGTGCTGGCCCCTGTCGCTGTGGGGCAGCCGGATGGAGCGCCGCCTGGCCCGCGACCGCCGCTGAACCACAATAATAATTTGGGAGGAATACATGCTTGCGAAGACGACGCTGACGGCCATTGCCGCCACGCTGGCCCTATCTGCGGGCCTGTCCACCGCCGCCGATGCCCGCAGCCTTGAGGACGCCAAAGCCTCGGGCAAGCTGATCGTGGGCATCCAGGCCGACAACTGCCCCTGGGGCTGCCTGGGCAGCACCGGCGAGGCACAGGGCTTTGACGCTGCGGTCGCCCGCGCCTTCGCCGCCCATCTGGGGTTGGAGGCCGAATTCGTGCCCATGGCCGTGGCCAACCGCATCCCGGCGCTGACCACCGACAAGGTGGACGTGCTGATCGCGTCGCTGGGCATCACCGCCGAACGCGCGCAATCGGTGCAGTTCAGCCAGCCCTATGCCGAAAACACCCTGTTCGTGACGGCGGCGAAATCGACCGACCTGCCCGATCTCGCATCGCTGGCGGGCCGGTCGGTCGGCGTTCCCCGGTCGACGCCGATGGACACGATCCTGACCGCCGAAGCGCCGCCCGAGACCCGCATCCAGCGGTTCGACGACGACGCGGCCAATATCCAGGCGCTCGTGTCCGGTCAGGTCGAGGCTGTGGGATCGAACCAGTTCTACATCCAGCGCCTGGAAGCCGCGCGCCCCGGCGAATACGAAAACAAGTTCCCCATCGGCGCGCTGTACCAGGGCATCGCATCCCGCCTGGGCGAGGCCGACTGGAACACCGCCGCCAACGAGTTCCTGGACGCCTTCATCGGCAGCGATGCCTTTGACGCGGCCTATGCCGAATGGCTTCAGGTCGAGGTGCCGCAATTGCCGGACACCATCGACGGCGTCAGCTTCACCGTGGCGCGGCAATAGGCTTTAAACACCACGGGGACCGCAAGACGGTCCGTATCAGGGAGGAACCACCATGCTTCACATCACCCGCATCGCCGCCGCCGCGGCCCTGGCCCTGGCCGCCGCCGTCGGCACCGCCGCCGACGCCCGCTCGGTCGAGGAGGCCAAGGCATCCGGCACGATCCGCATCGGCATCCAGGGCGACAACTGCCCCTGGGGCTGCATCAATTCGTCGGGCCAAGCCGACGGCTATGACGCCGCGATGGGCCGCGCCTTTGCCGAATACCTGGGCGTGCAGGCCGAATTCGTGCCGCTGGCCGTCGCCAACCGCATCCCGGCGCTGACCACCGACAAGGTGGACGTTCTGTTCGCCACCATGGCGATGAACCCGGAACGGGCGCAGTCGATCCAGTTCTCGGTCCCCTATGCGGCGAACCAGATGTCGGTCGTGGGTCCGAAGGACGCCGATCTCTCGACGCCCGAGAAGCTGGCCGACTATCGCATCGGGGTGCCGCGTTCGGCGGCTCAGGATACCGCGCTAACCGCCCTGGCGCCGGAAGGCACGAACATCATGCGCTTCGACGACGACGCGGCGACCATCCAGGCGCTGATGTCGGGCCAGGTCGATGCGGTGGGCGGCAACCAGTTCTACATCACCCGGATCGAGGCTGGCGCCCCCGGCAGATACGAAAACAAGATGCCTCTGACGGCGCTTTACAACGGCGTCGGCACCCGCCTGGGCGAGGCCGACTGGAACCAGACCGTCAACGCCTTCCTGGGCGAGTTCATGAAAACCGATGAGTTCAAGGGCATCTACAACACCTGGATGCACATGGATCCGCCGCAACTGCCTGGGGAAATGGACGGCGTGCCCTTCGCCATCGCCCAGTAAGCCCGCGACAATCCCACGGCCCGGCGGTTCCGCCGCCGGGCGCCCCCTGCCCCGAAGGTCACATCCCATGCCGAAGCTCGTCTATATCCTGAATGGTCCGAACCTGAACCTGCTGGGCAAGCGCCAGCCCCATATCTACGGGTCCGAGACCCTGGCCGACGTGGAACGCGACTGCGCGACGCTGGCCTTGGAACTGGGCGTCCAGACGCGTTTCCTGCAATCGAACACCGAGGGCCAGATCATCGACTGGATCCATCAGGCGCGCGAGGATGGCGCAGGCATCGTCATCAACCCCGCCGCCTATACCCACACCTCGGTGGCGATCTTGGACGCGCTCAACGCCTTCGACGGCCCGGTGATCGAGGTCCATATCTCGAACGTCCACAAGCGCGAGTCCTTCCGCCACCATTCCTATGTCAGCCTGCGCGCCGACGGCGTGATCGCCGGATGCGGGACCGAGGGCTATCGCCTGGCCCTGCGCCGCATCGTCACGCTGGCCGGGGCGGACGCGTGACACCGCGCATCGCCGTCATGGGCGCGGGCCTGATCGGCAAGCGCCACGCGATGCATGTCGCGGCCTCGGCGGACGCGGATCTGGCCTGCGTCATCGACCCCTCGCCCACGGGCCAAGCGGTGGCGGCGGAATATGGCGCGCCCTGGGTCCGGTCGCTGGACGAGGCGATGGCGGGTCCCCGCCCGGACGGCGTGATTGTTGCAACCCCGAACCAGATGCACATGCGGAACGGCCTGGACTGCATCGCCGCAAACCTGCCCGCGCTGATCGAAAAGCCGCTTTGCGACAGCGTGACGGACGCCGAACGGCTGGTCGCGGCGGCGGATGCGGCGGGCGTTCCGCTGCTGACCGGGCACCATCGCCGCCACAACCCGCTGATGCAGAAGGCGCGCGAGTTGATCCAGGACGGCAGCATCGGCACCCCGGTCGTCGCCAATGCGATGTTCTGGCTGTGCAAGCCCGACGATTACTTCGACGTGGCTTGGCGGCGCGAAAAAGGCGCGGGGCCGGTCTTCCTGAACCTGATCCATGACGTGGACAACCTGCGTTACCTGCTGGACGACGTGACCGCCGTCACCGCGCGCGAATCGAACGCCCTGCGCGGCAACGCGGTCGAGGAAACGGCGGTGATCCTGCTGGAATTCGCCAGCGGCATGCTCGCCACGGTCAGCGTCTGCGACGCGACGGTGGCGCCCTGGTCCTGGGAGATGACCACCGGCGAAAACCCCGCCTATCCGCAGACGGACGAGCATTGCTATCTGATCGGCGGCACCCACGGATCGCTGGCCCTGCCGTCCCTGACACTGCGCACCGCGCGGGGCGAACGCAGTTGGTATTCGCCCTTCGACGTGCAGCGGGCCACGGTGTCCGACGAAGACCCCCTGGCCCGGCAAGTCAGCCAGTTCGCCCGCGTGATCGCAGGCCGGGAACCGCCCTTGGTGTCGGGCCGCGACGGGCTGGAGACCCTGCGCGTCATCCAGGCCGTCAAGCAATCCGCCGAAACCGGCGCCCGCATCGCGCTTTGATCCCAGGGAGGGAGATCATGACCGAAGACTATCTGATCCGCATGGAGAATGTCGAAAAGTGGTATGGCGCCTTCCATGCCCTGAAGAACGTGAACCTGAACGTCCGGCGCGGCGAAAAGATCGTGCTGTGCGGCCCGTCCGGGTCGGGAAAGTCGACGCTGATCCGCTGCATCAACCATCTTGAGACGATCAAGTCCGGCACTATCGTCGTAGACGGCACCAAGCTGGACGACGGGCAGAAGGCCATCGACGCCGTGCGCCGCGAGGTCGGCATGGTCTTTCAGCAGTTCAACCTGTTCCCGCACATGACGGTCCTGGAAAACTGCACCCTGGCGCCGATGCGGGTGCGCGGCATCTCCAAGGCCGAGGCCGAGGCGACGGCGCGCAAATACCTGGACCGGGTGCGGATCGGCAACCAGGCCGACAAATATCCCGCGCAACTGTCCGGCGGCCAGCAGCAGCGCGTGGCCATCGCCCGCGCGCTGTGCATGGAACCCATCGCCATGCTGTTCGACGAACCGACATCGGCGCTTGACCCCGAGATGGTCAAGGAGGTTCTGGACACGATGGTGGGCCTGGCCCGCGACGGCATGACGATGATCTGCGTCACGCACGAGATGGGATTCGCCCGCCAGGTCGCCGACCGGGTGATCTTCATGGCCGACGGAGAGATCCTGGAAGAAAACACCCCCGAGGAATTCTTCCACGCGCCCCGCCACGAACGCGCCCGGAATTTCCTGGGCGAGATCCTGCACCACTGAGGCGACGATGATAAGCGGCACGACCCGGCTGATCGCGCATATCGGCTATCCCACCAGCACCTTCAAGGCGCCGATGATCTATAACCCCTGGTTCGACGCCCGTGGCATCGACGCCGTGGTGGTGCCGATGGGCTGCAAGGCCGAGGATTACGCCGCTTTCCTGCCGCTGGTGTTCCGGCTGTCGAACATCCACGGCGCGCTGATCACCATGCCCCACAAGGTCGCCACCATTGGCCTGGCCGACCGGGTGTCGGTCACGGCCCGGATTGCGGGCGCGGCCAATGCCCTGCGGCTGGGGGTGGACGGCGCCCTGGAGGCCGACATGTTCGACGGCGAGGGCTTCGTGCTAGGCGTGCTGGCCAAGGGCCAGCGGCTGGACGGGATCGGCGCGCTTGTGGTCGGCGCGGGCGGCGTCGGCTCGGCCATCGCGGCGTCGCTGGCGCGGGCGGGCGTGGCGCGGCTGGCGATCTTCGATCCCAACGCGGGCGCGGCGCAGGCTCTGGCCGGGCGGCTGCTGGCGGCCTATCCGGCGCTGCGGGTGGAAACCGGCAGCCGCGATCCGGCGGGGTTCGAACTGGTGGTGAACGCCTCGCCCCTGGGAATGAACGCGGGCGATCCGCTGCCGATGGACGTGACCCGCATCGACCCCGCCGCCTTCGTGGGCGAGGTGGTGATGAAGACCGAAATGACGCCCTTCCTGTCCGCCGCCGCCGAGCGCGGCTGCCGCTATCAGGTCGGCACCGACATGCTGTTCGAACAGATCCCCGCCTATCTGGAGTTCTTCGGCTTCGGCAAGCCCACCGCCGACGAGTTGCGCCGGACGGCGGCGATCAGCTATTAGCGTTCGGGCGTAGGGTGGGGTTTCACCCCACCATTGGCGGGCGCCCACCTTTGCCGAAAGCATGGTGGGGTGAAACCCCACCCTACGCGGGCGGATCGTCCCAATCGTCCCGCGCCACCGCCTGCGCCAGTTCGCGGCGGAACCTGTCGATGGCGTATTCCGCGAAGCTGGACAGGTGGCGCCCCTTGCGCGTCACCGCCCAGGCGGTGATCCCGGCGCTTTCGGTCAGGGGGCGGCGGGTGATGCCCGGCATATAGACCTCGGCCACGGAGAATTCGTCGATCACCGCGACCCCCAGCCCGTGCCGCACCAGGCTGACCACGGTCTGCGCGAACCGTCCGCGCATGGTATAGCGCGGGTTGATCCCCGCGTCGCGGAACGGCTGGGCCAAGGCCGCGCCATAAGGATCGTCGGGATGGACACCCACGAAATCCTCGGCCGCAAGATCGTGGACCGAGATCGTGCGCTGCGCGGCCAGCCGGTGCCCGTCCGGCACGATCGCGACCAGCCGCCCGCGCGCCAGCGGCTCGCAGGTCAGGGCGGGGTTGTCCACAGCCGAGGACATGATGACGAATTCGCCCTTGTCCAGCAGCAGGTAATCGGTGGTTTCCTCGATCTTGAGGATGTTCAGGTCGATGAACAGGTCGGGAAACCGCTGGCGCACGCCCCGGATCGCGCGGGCGGCGATGAACTGCGCGATGGACGGCGCGGACGCAAAGGACAGGCGCACGTCCTCGCCCTTGCGCAGCGCGCCCACGGCGCCGTTCAGGTTCTCCATCTGGCGATAGACCTGGTGGATCATCTGGAAGATCGCCTCGGCCTCGGCCGAGGGGACGAACAGCCCGCCCTTCCGTTCGAACAGCCGGATCCCCAGCGAGCTTTCGGTATACTTCACCAGCCGCGAGATCCCCGGCGCGCTGACATTCAGCAGCTTCGCCGCGCCCTGGATGGTGCCCGCCATCATCACGGCGCGGATCACCTCGACCTGGCGCAGGGTCATCTCTCGCATGGGGCTACCGGGCGGGCATTCCGGCGGGACGTTCGCTGCGCTTCTGCGCGGCGATGCGGAATGGGGCGTTCGGCGCGCCATATCCCTGGTAGGTGCCGGTCCGCTGCACCACCTCCAGGAACAGCCCGCCCGGCTGCGCCTGGCTGTAGAACTGAAGGAACCGGCCGCCGGGTTCCTCGTCATACATGATGTTCAGCGCCTGCACCCGCTGGCGCAGCGCCGGGTCAAGGCCGAAGCGCGCCTCTATGTCGTCGTAATAATTCGCGCCGATCCTCAGCACCGGAAAACCCCGGTCCTGCATGGCGGCGGCGGTCGCGAAGATGTCGTCCGTGCGGAAGGCCAGGTGCTGCACGGACGACCCGAAGGTATCCTCGATGAAGCGCCCGGCCAGGGTGCGCCGCGATTCCGCGCCGTTCAGCGTGACCCGCAGCGCGCCCGCGCGGATCGCCTGGCTGCGCACCAGCCCGTCGGGATCGGCCACGTCGACCATGGCGGATTTCTCGGCCCCGAAGATCGAGGTGTAGAACAGCGACCAACTGAGCATCTCATCATAGGCCATGGTCTGCGCGATGTGATCGACCGCGACCAGACCCGCGCCCTGGGGGCTTGGCTGGTCCAGCGTGAAATCCACGTCCCACAGGCTTGCCGCGCCTGCGTGCAGGAACCGCAGCGCGCTGCCGCCAACGCCGCGAATGCCGGGGATCGCCAGTTCGTCGGGGCCATGCGACTGGGCGTGCGCGGGGGCGCCCAGGAAGGTCGCGCGGGTGACGGCGCCCTGGGGATCGGCGACCGTCAGCCCGACCTCGGACACGCCGGTGCCGTGGTTCAGCCAGGCGGCATGGGCATAGCCCTGGGCTTCGCTGTTGACCAGCAGGTTGACGCCCCCCTGCCGCCACAGCCGCACCTGCTTCGACCGATGCCGCCCCACCGCGGCGAACCCGGCCGAGGCAAGAAACTGCTCCAGCCCGCCCGCATCGCCGGGGGCCGTCGCGAATTCCACGAACTCGACCCCCTCGACCGCAACGGGGCCGGGAAAGGCGGGCAGGTCCACGGGCAGTTGCGGTTCCGCGCGGCGCACCGCGTCCATCAGATGCACGAGCGACCGATGCCCGTCCTGCGCCACCAGCCGGGGCATCCCGCGCCGGAACTGGTCGTTGAAGATCTCCAGGCTGATTGGCCCGGCATAGCCCGCAGCCATGACCGCGCGCATGAAGCCGGTCACATCCAGGTCGCCCTCTCCCGGCATGGTGCGGAAATGGCGCGACCAGTAGAGCAGGTCCATCTCGATCGCGGGGGCATCGGCAAGCTGGACGAAAAAGATCTTGTCGCCCGGAATGCGGCGGATCGTGTCGGGGTCGATGCGGCGGGCCAGGGTGTGGAAGCTGTCGAGGATCAGGCCGATATTCGGATGATCGGCGCGGCGGACGATTTCCCAGGCGTCGCGGTGGTCGGCCACATGACGGCCCCAGCACAGCGCCTCGTATCCGACGCGGATGCCGCGCGCGGCGGCGATGTCGCCCAGTTCCGCCAGATCGTCTGCGGCCCGGCTGATCCCGCCCATGGCCGCCGGATGGACCGACGAACAGAACAGCACCAGATCGGTTCCCAGTTCCGCCATCAGGTCGAACTTGCGTTCCGCGCGGGCGAAGGCGCGGCTGCGCAGCGGTTCGGGCAGGCCCTCGAAATCGCGGAAGGGCTGGAACAGCGCGATGTCCAGCCCGTGATCACGCACCATCCGGCCCACCTCGCGCGGGGAGTGGTCCGAGGCCACGAAATCCTGTTCGAAAATCTCGATGGCGTCGAATTTCGCGGCCTGCGCGGCGGCCAGCTTGTCGGCGAACTTGCCCGGCAGGGAAACGGTGGCGATGCAGGATTTCATGGGACATGTCCATCGGGCGGTTTCACCCATAATGCCCGCCTGGGGATAACTGGCAAGAACCGATCCTGCCGGATGGATAACACGATGTTAATCGAAGCCCGGCAGGGACAACTGCGGGGCCTGCCCCTCGTCCTCCTCAAGCGAGGACAGGGTGACGCCCAGCAGGCGGATGCCCTTGGCCGTCGGAAACAGCGGCTGCAACAGGCCGACCGCGACGGCTTCCAGATCGCCGGCGCCGTGGACCGGGCCGGTCAAGGTCCGGCTGCGGGTGATCTGCTGGAAATCGGCGTATTTCACCTTCAGCGTCACGGTCCGCCCGGTCAGGTGCCTGCTGTCGCAGGCTTTCCAGACCTTGTCCGCCAGGGCCGCGACCTCTTGCCGGGCGGGGTCGAAATCGAAGATGTCGGCGGAAAAGGTGTCCTCGGATCCGACCGATTTGCGGATCCGGTGCGGCTCGACCGGGCGGTGGTCGATCGCGCGAGAGATGCGCCAGTACCAGTCCCCCGCCTTGCCGAAATGCTGGCGCAGGAATTCGGCCGAACGGGCGCGCAGGTCGGCGCCGGTGACGATGCCCAGCCGCTCCATCTTGGCCGCAGTGGCCGGGCCGATGCCGTGGAATTTCTTGACCGGCAGTTCGGCCACGAAGGCCGGTCCCCGCGCGGGCGTGATGACCGCCTGCCCGTTCGGCTTGTTCAGGTCACTGGCCAGTTTCGCCAGGAACTTGTTGTAGGAAATCCCCGCAGATGCGTTCAGCCCCGTCACCTGCCGGATCCGGTCGCGGATCATCAGGGCGATGGTGGTGGCCACGGGGATGGCCTGCTTGTTTTCGGTCACGTCCAGATAGGCCTCGTCCAGGGACAGCGGCTCGATCAGGTCGGTATGTTCGGCAAAGACCTGGCGGATCTGCTGGGACACGGCGCGATAGACCTCGAAGCGCGGCTTCACGAAGATCAGATCCGGGCAGCGGCGCTTCGCAGTCACCGACGGCATGGCCGAGCGCACGCCGAACACCCGCGCCTCATAGCTGGCGGCGGCGACGACACCGCGCGCGGTCGACCCGCCCACGGCCACGGGCTTGCCGCGCAGGTCCGGGTTGTCGCGCTGCTCGACCGAGGCATAGAAGGCGTCCATGTCGACATGGATGATCTTGCGGATCCCCGCGTCGGCCATCGGTGCGGCATGATTGTCGGGTTGCGGCATCTGGATCGGTCCCTGACTTGCCCCGCCAGTCTAATCGACCACAGCAGCGGAAACAAATGCGGAACGGAATATTTCCTCCGCCGCCGATTTTCGCCGTGCAGTTTGCGCTTGGTCAAAGTGCAGGGCGGCGCAAGGGCCTAATCCGGCCCTTGAACGGACCGTTTCCCGGTCCGCGACTTCAGGAGAAAGACCCATGAAACGCGCCCTCTTCCTTGCCCCCGCCTTGGCCCTGACCTTCGCCCTGTCCGGCGCAGCCTTCGCCGCCGAGCACGAAGTCCACATGATGAACAAGGGCGAGGCCGGGATGATGGTGTTCGAACCCGCCTTCGTGAAGGCCCAACCCGGCGACGTGATCCACTTCATCCCCACCGACAAGAGCCACAACGTCGAGGCGATCAAGGAGATCCTGCCCGCAGGGGTCGAGCCGTTCAAAAGCAAGATCAACGAGGAATATTCGCTGACCGTGACCGAGCCCGGCCTTTACGGCGTGAAATGCACGCCGCATTTCGCGATGGGCATGGTGGGGCTGATCCAGGTGGGCGACGCGCCCGCGAACCTGGATGCCGCCAAGACCGCGAAGATGTCGAAAAAGGCGCGCGAGCGCATGGACGCCGAGATCGCCCAGGTCCAGTAACCCCCACCACCCGGCGGGGCGGCCCAGGGCTGCCCCGGCGCCGGACAAAAACCGGAAACTTCCCGCCCCTTGCGCCGTTTCCCCACGGATCCAGAAACGGGGTAAGGACATGCTTCCGCAGAACGCCGACGGCCACAAGGCGAAAGACGGCCTGACCTACGGCCCGCCAGGCGACCGCGCGGTGCATCTGTGCATCGACATGCAGCGGCTGTTCGACAAGGGTTCGGAATGGCAAGTGGACTGGATGCGCCGGGTGCTGCCGAATGTCTGCCACCTGGTCGAGACCCTGCCCGACCGCACCGTCTTCACCCGCTTCATCCCGCCCGAAACACTGGACGACGCGCCCGGCACCTGGCGGCGCTATTATGAAAAATGGCCGCAGATGCTGCGGCGCAACCTGGATCCCGACTGGCTGCGCCTGCTGCCGGAACTGGAGATCCACCTGCCCCGCGCGCGGATTTTCGACAAGCCCGTCTATTCGCCCTGGATGGACGGACGGCTGCACGCCCTGTTGCAACGGGATCGGATCGACACGCTGATCCTGACCGGAGGAGAGACGGACGTCTGCCTGTTGGCGGCGGTGATCGGCGCTGTCGATCTGGGATACCGGGTCATCCTGGTATCGGATGCCGTCTGCTCCTCTACGGACGACACCCATGACGCGGCGATGGAGATGTATGGGAAACGCTTCGGACAGCAGATCGAGATGGTCGAGACCGCCCCCCTGGTCGCCGTGATGGTCTAATATCTGGCGTCATCTTCCCGGCGGCAGTTCAGCCGCTCGGAGATCCGGCGGAAGGTCTCGACGACGGCCAGTTCGGTTTCCAGCCCGTCGACAATGACGGCGCCAGGGTCTTCCTGCCCGTCATGCAGAACCTGACGTTCCGCCAGCCAGTCGCAAAGCGCCCGGCGCGCGTCGGGGGTCAGCAGGTCCGGCAGCGCGTCGATCAGCTTGGCATGGGCGATCGCCTGGGCGTCGGGTGCCATGGCAGCCTCAATAAGTGCCGGGAGGATCACTGGCCGGGAAGGATTCATCCCCCGTCTCGTCCACCAGATCCCAGTCCCGGGGCGGGGCCGACATCTCGCGGCGCCCTGCCGGGCGGACATAGCGCGGCCCGGGAGAGCTGGACCCGCCCATCGCCTTGGCAATCAGCCCGCCTGCCAGCAGGAACCCGCCCGCCGCTATCAGAATGTCGCAACTGCGCATGTCATCGCTCCTGTTGTTCGGGTATCAAACGACGGCGCGGCGGCAGTTGTTCCCGTCGCGGCCAACGGGTTTTTTCAACTGATAAACAGCAAGATGGAAACCTGTCGGCGTCCCGGCGGTTCTGACTGGGCAGGCTGTCCGCAACGGGCGCCCCCTTCCGATCAGAAAGGCCGCAAGATGCGCGATTATCCCAAGCCCCCCTTTCCCAAGCAGCAGCAGGATCTGCCCGGCAGCTTCCAGAAGATGGACCCCCGCCCCGACCATGGCGAGGAAAGCTGGCGCGGCGCGGGCCGGCTGGAAGGGATGAAGGCCGTCATCACCGGCGGCGACAGCGGCATCGGCCGCGCCGTCGCCATCGCCTTTGCGCGCGAGGGGGCGGACGTGGCGCTGTCCTATCTGGACGAGACCGAGGACGCCCGGTCCACCGCGCAACTGGTCCGCGACGCAGGGCGCGAATGCCTGACCCTTCCGGGCGACATCGCCGACCCCGGCCATTGCCGCAAGATCATCGCCGACGCCGTGGCCGTGTTCGGCCAGATCGACATCCTGGTCAACAACGCCGCCCATCAGGAAACCTTCGACAAGCTGGAAGACATCCCGGACGACGAATGGCGCAAGACCTTCGCCATCAATATCGACGCGATGTTCCACCTGACCAAGGCCGCCGTGCCGCATATGCGGGCGGGCAGTTCGATCATCAACACCGCCTCGATCAATTCCGACGATCCGAACCCGACGCTGCTGGCCTATGCCACCACCAAGGGCGCGATCCAGAATTTCACCATGGGCCTTGCGCAACTGCTGGCAGAACGCGGCATCCGCGCCAATGTCGTGGCCCCCGGCCCGGTCTGGACGCCGCTGATCCCGGCCAGCATGGATGCGGAAAAAGTGTCGAAATTCGGCGAAAACTATCCCATGAAGCGCCCGGCCCAGCCGGTCGAGCTGGCTTCGGCCTATGTGATGCTGGCGGAACCGATGTCCAGCTATGTCTCGGGTGCGACCATCGCCGTCACCGGCGGCAAGCCGATGATATGACGACGCAACGCTGGGGTGGATACTGGACCGATGCGGGCTGGACCCTGGACCTCTGGGCGCCCCAGGCGGAACGGGTCGGGCTGGTCCTGAATGGCGACGAGCGCCCGATGATCCGACAGGCGGACGGGTTCTGGTCCGTGACCGCCCCTGCCCGGCCGGGCGACACCTATCTGCTGCGGGTGGACGGCCGCGACATGCCCGACCCCGCCAGCCGCTTGCAGGCGGGGGACGTCCACGCCCCGTCGGTCGTGACCGCGCGACCGGACGACCGCTGGCACACGCCCTGGGCCGGGCGCGACTGGGCCGAGGCGGTGATCTATGAACTGCACCTGGGCACCTTCACCCCGGAAGGAACGCTGGCGGCGGCAGCGGGCAAGCTGGCCGGGCTGGCGGATGTGGGGATCACGGCGGTCGAGTTGATGCCGGTGGGCCAATGGCAAGGCGATCGCGGCTGGGGCTATGACGGGGTGCTGCCCTTTGCGCTGCATCCGGCCTATGGCAGCCCCGACGACCTGTGCCGCTTTGTCGATCATGCGCATTCGCTGGGGCTGATGGTGGTCCTGGATCTGGTCATGAACCATTTCGGGCCAGAGGGCGCCTATCTGCACCATGCCGCCCCCGCCTTCTTCGATGAAAGCCGCCATACGCCGTGGGGCGCGGCCATCGACTTTTCGCAAGCCGCCGTGCGGGAATACTGGATCCAGTGCGCGGAATACTGGCTGGGCGAATTCCGCCTTGACGGACTGCGGCTGGACGCGGTCCACCAGATCACGGGGCCGGGCGCAGAGGACTTCATGACCGCCCTTGCCCGCCGCGCCCGCGCCGTGGACGACAGCCGCGCCATCCATCTGATCGTCGAGGATGAACGCAACGATCCCTTCCTGCGCGAAAACGGCTATGACGCCAGTTGGAACGACGATTTCCACCATGCGATCCACTGCCAGTTGACGGGCGAATCCGACAGCTATTACGCCAGCTTCGCGGTCGACCCCATCGGCGACCTGTGCCTGACCTTGCAGCGCGGCCATGTCGAGGAGGGCCAGCCCCGCGCCGCCCGCGACGACCCGCGCGGCCAGCCCTGCGGCCACCTGCCGCCGACCGCCTTCGTCAATGCGACCCAGACGCATGATCAGGTCGGCAACCGCGCCCTTGGCGAACGGCTGCTGTCGCTGGCCGACCCGCAGGGCGTCAGGACGGGTTTCGCGCTGCTGCTGGTGGCCCCCTATGTCCCGATGATCTTCATGGGCGAAGAACGCGGCGCGACCACGCCCTTTCTGTTTTTCGCGGATTTCACCGGCGATCTGGCCCGCGCCGTCCGCGAAGGCCGCGCCGCCGAATTCGCCGAAATCGCCAGTCTGGGATCGGGCGTGCCCAACCCGCTGGATCCCGATACCTTCGCCCGATCCCGGCTGGACTGGCGAGACGACGGCACCGCGCGCGACTGGCTGGCGCTGACCAAGCGCGCCCTGGCCTTTCGGCGCGACCATGTGGTGCCGCTGCTGAAAAGCGGATGCAGCGGTCCTGCGCGGGTGGTGCGGCACGGCGCGGCGTCCCTGGCCGCGTCCTGGCCGTTCCACCAGGGAACCCTGGACCTGCAACTGAGCCTGGGCCAGGCCGCGCCCGATCTGCAAGCCGCCGACGATGCCGCATTTTCCCTGGGCCGCATCGGCAGCGATCCCTATGCCCTTTCCGTCAGCACAAGGTTCCCATGATCCCCTCCATTCCCACGGCGACCTATCGGATCCAGTTGCGCGACGGCGTGGACTTCGCGCAGGTGACGCGGCTTCTGCCCTATCTGTCGGGCCTGGGGATTTCGCATCTGTATCTGTCGCCGATCTTCCAGGCCGGGGCGGGTTCGACGCATGGATACGACATCACCGACCCGACCCGCATCGACCCGGCCCTGGGCGGGCGCAAGGGGTTCGACACCCTGGCGCGCGCGGCCCGAGACCAGGGCCTGGGCATCATCCTGGATATCGTACCCAACCATACCGCCTTCACGCTGGAAAACCCGTGGCTGCTGGACGTGCTGAAGCACGGAACGGCCAGCCGCTATGCCCGGCATTTCGACATCGACTGGGACGCGGGGCCGCTGGTCCTGCCCTTCCTGCCCGAACCGTTCGAAAAGATGTTGGCCGACGGCGCGTTCCGGGCGGCGGACGGGCTGTGGCATTTCGGCGATGCCGCGCTGCCCCTGGCCCCCGACAGCCCTGCGACCGATGACCTGCGCGCGCTGCATGACGCCCAGCACTGGCGGCTGGTCCATTCCGACCTGGAACGCGACGGCATCACCCATCGGCGGTTCTTCAACGTCACCAGCCTGATCGGGATGCGGGTCGAGGATCGCGGCGTCTTCGAGGACACCCATGCGCTGATCTTCGATCTGGTCCGCGCGGGATCGGTTCAGGGGCTGCGCGTCGATCATATCGACGGGCTGGCCGATCCGGCGGGCTATCTGGACCGGCTGCACCACGCCCTGCCCGACACTCCGGTCTGGGTCGAAAAGATCCTGGTCGGCGATGAGACCCTGCCCCCGGACTGGAAGACTGTCGGCACCACTGGATACGAGGCCGCGCGCCTGATCGCGCGGCTGTTCACCGACCCGGCGGGGATCGCCGAACTGGACTGCCTGTGGCGCGCGGCCACCGGGATCGACACGGACTTCCGCACCGAACTGCGCCAGGCCAAGCTGGACGTGCTGGACAACGAACTGGCTGCCGAACGGCGTCAATTGCGCGACATGGCGGCCCTGGCCGTGCAAGGCTCTCCGCTCGCCCAGCCGGGGCCGGAATCGCTGCGCGAGGCGGTGACGGCGCTGCTGGCGTCCATGCCGCGCTATCGCAGCTATGTCACCTGCCGGACCTGCCCGGATGACCGCGACCTGCTGGGGCGGGTCGCGGACGATGCCGCGCAGGGTCTGCGCAGCCGGGCGGTGGTCGACCTGCTGGCGGACCTGATGCTGGATCCGCAATCCGCCGCCGCCCGCGTCTTCGTCCGACGCTTCCAGCAGGTCTCGGGCGCGCTGCTGGCCAAGGCGCAAGAGGATACGGCGGGATTTCGCTGGACCCGCTATCTGGCCGCGAACGAGGTCGGCGCGGAACCCGATGAACCGGACGTGACCGTCGAGCAGGCCAACGCCTTCCTGGCCGCGCGCAGGCCGGGGGACATGACGCTGGTGTCGACCCATGACACCAAGCGGTCGGGCGATTCCCGGATGCGGCTGGTCGCGATCAGCCACCTGCCGCGATCCTTCCAGGCGCTGTTCGACGCGGCCGCCCGGCTGCCCTCGGCCGATGCGGTCGATCCCCGCTGGCGGTGGTATGTCCTGCAATCGGCCCTGGCGATCTGGGACGGCGACGCGGGACGGGCGGCGGACCGGCTGGACGGCCATATCGAAAAGGCCATGCGAGAGGCCAAGCTGACCAGCTTCTGGACCAATCCCGACACGGCGACCGAGACCGCCGCAAAATCCTTTGCCCGCGGCCTGCTGGACCAATGGGCGGCGCGCCCGGATCCGGCGCTGCAAGCCCTGCTGCACCGGGGCGAGGCCCTGGCCTTCGCGCAACTGGCCTTCCAGCTGCTGATGCCCGGCTTTCCCGACATCTATCGCGGAGACGAGGGCGGATTGCTGGCGCTGACCGACCCCGACAACCGCCTGCCCGTCGATTGGGACGCCCTGGCCCGGCGCGAGGCCGATACGAACGCCAAGCTGCACTGGACCCGACAGCTTCTGGCGCTGCGCGGCAGCCACAGCGAATTCCTGCGCGATGCGGATGCCCGCGTGCAGGTCGACGGCGACGGCCTGCGCCTGATCCGCGCCGCAGGCGGCACACAGGTGGTCGCCGAATTCTCACCCACAGCCGTCCTGCCGGCCGATCCCCTTCTTTCCCGCGTCTTCGAGGACGGCAGTTCCGTCTGCGTCCGGCTGAACCAAATGGAAAATTAACATTTGATGCCGCCTGGAACAATCACGCGTTGTTTCAGTTTGGAAAGCAAGCCGCCCTACGGGCGCTTGCATCCCCCAATCGAAGGACAGACCCCGTGTCAGCACCGTCGCCTCGTTCTCCTGTCCTCTCCCTGCCGGATCGGCGGGTTGCGACCGTGCTTCTGGCCGGGGGCAAGGGCAGCCGCCTGCACGACCTGACCGCCGCCGAAAGCAAGCCGGCCGTGCATTTCGCGGGCCGCAACCGCATCGTTGATTTCGCAATGGCGAATGTCGTGCGATCCGGCCTGGATCGTCTGATCGTCGCCACCCAGTTCGCGCCCCGCACCCTTCATGACCACCTGCCCGCCCGCTGGGGCCAGCATTTCGCGCGGGGCGGGATGGTCCTGCGCGACGGTCGCGACCGTTACCAGGGCACTGCCGACGCGGTGCGCCGCAACTGGGACCATATCGGCGACTGCGACGCCGATCAGGTTCTGGTTCTGGCTGCCGACCATATTTATGACATGGATTACGGCCCTCTGATCGCGGCGCACCGGGCGTCCGGCGCGGCGGTGACGGTCGCGGTGGACGTGGTGGCCCTGTCGCAGGCCAGCGGCTTTGGCGTGATGCACACCGATCCCGGTGGCCGGATCCTGTCCTTCCTGGAAAAGCCAGCCGATCCCCCCGCCATTCCTGGCGAGCCGGACAAGGCGATGGTCTCGATGGGCATCTATGTGTTCGAGGCCGCTTGGCTGCGCGATGCGCTGTTCGGGCAGGATACCCACGCGACGGATTTCGGGCACCAGGTGATCCCCGCCGCCGTGGCGAAGGGACTGGCCTGCGCCTATCGCCTGCCGACGGGACCATCGGGACATACCTATTGGCGCGACGTGGGCACCCTGGATGCGCTGCGGCGGTCGCATCTGGATTTCCTCAGCAGCCATCCCGCCCGCCTGCCGCGCATGTCGACCCTGTCGGAATGGTATCTGGGCCGCGACAGCGTGGCGATGCCGGGGGCGCTTGTTCCGGCCTCGGCCCGGCTGACGCGCTGTCTGGTGGCGCCGGGAACCCATGTGCCCCCCGGACTGGTCGTGGGCGAGGACGCGCACGAGGATGCCCGCTGGTTTCGCCGCGACCGCGACACGATCCTGATCACCCAGGCGATGCTGGATCGTCGGGATACGCTGCGGGTGCCCGTTTCCGCCGCGGCGCGAACCGCCATGCCGCGCCAAGATGTCGCCTGATCTGGGGAACCGAATGCGCGACATGAAGCAACGCCCGGCCTTCGACCTTTCCGTCACCCGCCCCGACATTCTGGGCGCCGAATATCTGGGCGAAGGCACGAATTTCGCCCTGTATTCAGATCACGCCACGCGGGTGGAACTGTGCCTGTTCGACGAAACCGGCGAACAGGAACTGCACCGCATCGACCTGCCCGACATGGAGGGCGGGATCTGGTTCGGCTATCTGCCCGGCATCGGTCCGGGACAGGTCTATGGGTATCGCGTCCACGGGCCTTATGACCCGGAACAAGGCCATCGCTTCAATCCGAACAAGCTGCTGCTGGATCCCTATGCCCGCGAATTGCGCGGCCGGATCCGCTGGGACGACGCGCTGCACGGCTATCAGGTGGGTCAGGACGATCTGTCCTTCGACGACCGCGACAGCGCCGCCTTCATGCCCAAGGGCGTCGTGGTGGACGCCAAGTTCGACTGGGATACCGACCGCGCCATCCGCACCCCTTGGCAGAACAGCGTCATCTATGAGGCGCATGTGAAGGGGCTGACGCAGCTTCACCCCGCCGTGCCCGAGGATGATCGCGGCACCTTTCGCGGTTTGGGCAGCGACGCGGTGATCGAGCATCTGCACAGGATCGGCGTCACCGCCATCGAACTGCTGCCGATCCACGCCTTCGCCAACGACCGCTATCTGGTGGAAAAGGGCCTGTCGAACTACTGGGGCTATTCCACCCTGTCCTTCTTCGCCCCTCATGCCCCCTATCTGAAATCCGGCCAGATCCGGGAAGTGAAAGAGGCGATCCGCAAGCTGCACAAGGCGGGGATCGAGGTGATCCTGGACGTGGTCTTCAATCACACCGCCGAGGGCAACGAGCTGGGGCAGACCATGTCCTTCCGGGGCATCGACAACGCATCCTATTACCTGCTGTCGCCCGACAATCCGCGCCACAGCTTCGACACCACCGGCACCGGCAACACCCTGAACGTCGCGCATCCGATGGTGCTGCGGATGGTCATGGATTCGCTGCGCTATTGGGTCGAGGCGATGCATGTGGACGGTTTCCGATTCGACCTGGCCTCGACGCTGGGACGGGAAAGCCAGGGCTTCGAACGCGACGGGTCGTTCTTCAACGCCATCCGCCAGGATCCGGTGCTGTCGGGCGTCAAGCTGATCGCCGAGCCCTGGGATATCGGCGAAGGCGGATACCAGGTGGGCGGATACCGCTGGCCGTTCCGCGAATGGAACGACAAATTCCGCGACGACACCCGCGCCTTCTGGCGGCGCGATCCGGGGCTGCTGCCCGCGATGTCCGAACGGCTTGCCGGATCGCCCGTGCAGTTCAATCACAGCCACCGGCCCGCGACCTCCAGCGTGAACTTCGTCGCGGCCCATGACGGCTTCACCCTGTGGGATACCGTCAGTTTCAACGACAAGCACAACGACGCCAATGGCGAGGACAACCGCGACGGCCACGATCACAACCTGTCGGACAACCTGGGGGCCGAGGGCGCGTCCGACGACGACGGGATCCTCGCCGCGCGCAGGCGCCGGGTCCGCGCGATGCTGGCGACCGTGATGCTGAGCCAAGGCGTGCCGATGATCCTGGCGGGCGACGATTTCGGCAATTCGCAGGACGGCAACAACAACGCCTATTGTCAGGACAACGCGATCAGCTGGCTGGAATGGGACAAGGCCGATGACGGCATCCTGACCGCCGTAGAGGCCTTGGCCGCGTTCCGGCAAGAGGTGTCGCTGTCGCAATCCCGCTTTGGCGCCGCGCCCGAGGACGCCCAGGACCGCCAGCCCGCGATCACCTGGCTGCATCCGCGCGGCGGCGCGATGGAGGACGGCGACTGGCAGGACGGCGAACTGCGCTGCTTCGCCCTGCACCAGTCTATCCCCGGCGGATCCGAAGTGCTGATCCTGCTGAACGCGGGCGATGACGCGGAATTCGCCCTGCCCCAGGGGGATTGGCGCCTGCGCATCGACACCTCGGCCGATGAGGTGGCCCAGGATAGCCCGGCCGAAGGCACCGTCCCGGTGCCCTGGCAGACCGTCATGGCGTTCCTGCGCGTGGATCGGCAACCCGAGTGATTTTGACCAAGGAGGAAGACATGGACCAGGACCATCAGGAAAGGATCAAGCAACGCGCCCACGAAATCTGGGAAAGCGAGGGCCGGCCCGACGGCCGAGACGCCGAACACTGGTCCCGCGCCGAGGAAGAGCTGCGCAACCAGATGGACGGTGGATCGCAAGGGGACACTGACGGCCAGTCCGGCCTGGCCCAGACGGCAGCCGCCGCGAAACCCAAGCGGGCGCCCCGCAAGTCGTCCGCCAAGTCCGCCAAGGCCGACCCCACGCCCTATCTGAACGACGCCCCGTAACCGGCCTAGTCCTGGGCCGAGAGGGCCTTTTCCAGTTCCGGCAGGAAACGGTGGGTGTAATCCTCGCGGATCAGGGGGCCGGCATGGCGGTAAAGGACGCGGCCCTCGCCGTCCACGATGAAGGTCTCGGGGGGCGCGGTGACGCCCCAGTCGATGGCGCCGCGTCCCTTGGGATCGGTTGCCAGCGCGGCAAAGGGATCGCCGTCCTGCGCCAGGAAGGCCAGGGCGTTGGCCTCGGTGTCGCGCAGATCGACGCCATAGACCGGCATCCGCTTGGCAAGGTCGATCAGGGTCGGATGCTCGGCCCGGCAGGGCGGACACCAGCTTGCCCAGAAATTCACCAGCTTGACGCCGGGCTGGCGCAGCATGTCGTCGGTCAGTTGGGTCTTGCCGGGCAACGTGGTCTGCGGAAGCGCAGGCGCCTGCCGCCCCACCATTGCCGATGGCAATCCGTTGGGGTCGTCGCGTCCCATGCCCCACAGGAACATGGCCGCAAGGGCTGCGAAGGCCAGCGGAGGAATGGCGACAAGCGGCGAGATCCTAGCCATGCTTTTCCTGCCTTTCCAGATCGCGGCGGGCGCGGGCATTCGCGGCCAGCGTCTGCCAGATCAACCCGCCCAGCAGCGCCAGCGACAGCCCATAGGCGCCCAGTACGGCGCCCGCGTATTTTCCAAGTTCGATCATGTGCGCATCTCCCGTGCTTGCAGCGCGGCCAGCCGTCGCTTGCGGATTTCCGTCCGGGTGCGGATCAGCAGCAGCGACAGGAACAGCAACCCGAAGCCCAGCATCGTCAGATACAAGGGGTATCGGTAAACCGCGCTCATCCGTTCGCCCGACTGCACCGACAGGCTGGCGCCCTGGTGCAGGCCCTGGTTCCAGAAGAACACCGCATAGCGCGACAGCAGCGCGAAGACCGATCCGACCAGGCACAGCACGCCGGTCAGGTCGGCGGCGCTGTCGGGATCCTCGACCGCCGACCACAGCGCCATATAGCCGATATAGAACAGCAGCAGGATCAGGAAGCTGGTCAGCCGGGGATCCCATTCCCACCACGTCCCCCACATCGGCTGGCCCCAGACCGCGCCGGTGATCAGCCCGATCACCGTCATCACCGCGCCGATGGGGGCGGCGGCCTTAGCGGCAAGCGCGCTGACATGGTGGCGGCGGATCAGCCAGATCAGGCTGGCCACCAGCATCATGACCCAGATGTTGATCGCCATCATCGCGGCGGGCACATGCAGGAAGACGATCTTGACGGTGGACCCCTGCCGGTAATCCTCGGGCGTCAGGAATCCCCAGGTCAGCCCTGTGACCGTGCAGACCGCCGCCCCCGCCACCACCCAGGGCAGGATCGCGCCCGATGTGCGCATGAACTTGACGGGGTTGGCGTATTCCCAGATCGACATATCGTTCCCCTAGCGTCGGCTTGGTGGCGGCTCAAGCCCGGTTCACCGCAGATTGACCCGCAGCGCGGCGGCTGCGGCGAAAGGTATCACCGCCAGCACCCCCGCCGTGATGCCCGCCAGGAACAGAAGCGGCGTTCCCGTATCGCCGCCTTCCTGCCCGCGCCGGATCATCTCGGTCCCGAAGATCAGCGTAGGGATATAGAGCGGCAGGACCAACAGCGACAAAAGCAGCCCCCCGCGCCGCAGCCCCACGGTGACGGCGGCGCCGAAGGCCCCCAGCATCGACAGCGCGGGCGTGCCCAGCAGCAGGGATGCCAGCAGCGCCGGGACCGCCGCGCCGGGCAGGTGCAGCAGGATCCCGAACAGCGGCGCGGCGACGATCAGCGGCAGGCCGGTGGTGATCCAGTGCGCCAGCGCCTTGATCGCCACCGCGCCCTCCAGCGGCAGGGGCGAGGTCGCCAGCAGGTCCAGGCTGCCGTCCTCGTGATCCAGGGCGAAGATGCGGTCCAGCGACAGCAGGCAGGCCAGCAGCGCGCCCAGCCACAAGATGCCCGGCGCAATGGGTTGCAGCGCGGCGGTGTCGGGTCCGACGCCGAAGGGCACAAGCGCGCAGAGGATCAGGAAGAAGGCCACGCCCAGACCGAAGCCGCCGCCGGCGCGGATGGCCAGACGCAAATCGCGGCGCAGCAGGGCGATCATGCGAAAGCCTCGTTGAAGCCTGCCGGGCGGGCGGTGCTGTCCGCCCTGGCGCGGTATGGCGTCAGGTCCAGCACGCCGGCATCCAGACCCAGGTCGATATGGGTGGCGATCAGCGCCGCCCCGCCCTGCGCCAGATGCCCCCGCACCATCGCGGCGAAGCGCGCCACGGACGCCGCGTCCAGCGACACGGTGGGTTCGTCCAGCACCCACAGCGGACGGCGCGCGACCATCAGCCGGGCCAGACCCAGACGCCGCTTCTGACCCGCCGACAGCGCCGCCGCCGGGCGGTGAGCCAGACCCGTCAGATCCATCGCCGCGATCGCGCCCGCCACATCGCCGCCGCCGAAGATCTGCGCCCAGAAGGCCAGGTTTTCCGTCACCGTCAGCGCGCCTTTCAGCCCGTCGGCATGGGCGGCATAGGCCACGGCGTCGTCGGCCATCTCGATCCGGCCCGCGACGGGGGGTTGCAGCCCCGCGACCGCGCGCAGCAGCGTGGTCTTGCCGATGCCGTTCGGGCCGCGCAGGATCAGCGCCTGGCCTGCGTCCAGGGCAAAGGACACGCCCTCGACCGTCCGCAGCCCGCCGCGCGCGACGGCCAGATCCTGGACGGCCAGCAGGGTCACAGGGGCAGCAGGGCGCAGGCGACGCGCCGCCCCTCGGACAGGGTGACGTTATAGGTGCGCGCGGCGGTGGGCGAGGCCATCGCCTCGACCGCCACCCCCACCGCTTGCAGGGAGGCGACCAGATCGGCGGGGGCATGGGCGACATCCGCCCCCATGCCGATGAACAGCACGTCCACCCGACCGGCAAGCGCGGTCAACGCCGCGCGGTCGTCCAGCCCGCCCCAAGGTTCGGCGCCCGCCGCCGTGACCAGCACAGCGCCCTGCACGACCTTGCCGCCGACCCGGAAGAACCCCGGCCCATAGCCGTCGACGGGCACGGACCCGCCGAAATCGCTGGGCGTCAGCTTCATCAGGGACGTTCCGCGTTTTCAAAGGGCGAGGCCGCCAGCTTCGGATCCTTCTTGGACCAGTCGCGTTTGACGCCCAGCCACAGCACGATGTTCTTGGCGACGTAGATGGTGGAATAGCAGCCGACCACCACGCCGAACAGCATGGCGATCACGAAGTCGCGGATCACGTCGCCGCCGAAGATCAGCATCGCGGTCAGCGCGATGGCGGTCGTCACGGCGGTCATGATGGTGCGCGACAGCGTTTCGTTGCAGGTCAGGTTCATCAGGTCGATCAGGGGGCGAGTCTTGTATTTCATCAGGTTTTCCCGCAGCCGGTCGAACACCACGACCGTGTCGTTGCAGGAAAAGCCCAGCGTCGTCAGCAGCGCCGCGATGGTGGTCAGGTCGAATTTCAGCTGGAACAGCGAAAACAGCCCGACGGTCAGCAGCACGTCATGGATCAGCGCCACCACGCAGCCGATGGCGAACTGCCATTCGAAGCGCAGCCAGATATAGGCCATGATCCCCAGGCAGGCCGCGCCCACGGCATAGAAGGCCGTCTGGATCAACTCGCCCGAGACCTTCGGCCCGACCGATTCGACCGAGGCGAAGACGATCTGCGGATCCACCTGATGCAGCGCGGCCTCGATCTGGTTCAACTGCTCGGGGCTGACGGATCCTGTCTCATCGGTGGTGCCGATGCGGATCATCGCGACGTGGCGGTCGGCGCCGAAGCTGGGGTCGAAGACCTCGGTGATGGCCAGATCGCTGAAACCCAGGTCGTTCAGCGCGTCGCGGTAATCGCCCACCTCGAAGGCAGTCGAGCTTTCGGTGCGGATGGTGGTGCCGCCCTTGAAGTCGATGCCGAAGTTCAGCCCCATCACCGCGATCAGCAGGACGGAGATCACCATCGCCACGGCCGAGATCCCGAAGGTCAGCCACTGCCAGCGGAAGAAGTTGAAGTTGGTGTTGTCGGGGACGAGTTTCAGACGGAATGCCATTGCGGTCCCCTTACAGGATCAGTTCTTTGGGCTTGCGCCATTCCAGCCACCACACGATCATCAACCGGGTCAGGAAGATCGCCGTGAAGACCGAGGTGACAAGCCCGATGGTCAGCGTCACGGCGAAGCCCTTGACCGGGCCGGAACCCAGGAAGAACATCACCGCCGCCGCGATGAACGAGGTGACGTTGGCGTCGATGATCGCGCTCATCGCCTCGTCGAAGCCGTCGCTGATGGCCTTGGCGACACGCTTGCCCGCGCGCAACTCCTCGCGGATGCGTTCATAGATGATGACGTTGGCGTCCACCGCCGTGCCGACGGTCAGCACGATCCCGGCGATGCCCGGCAGGGTCAGCGTGGCCCCCATGATCGACATGATCGACAGGATCAGGATCACGTTGGCGACGACCGAAATCGAGGCGAAGGCCCCGAACAGCCCATAGCTGGCAATCATGTAGGCGACGACCGCCGCGGTCGCGATGATTGAGGACAGGCGCCCCGCGTCGATGCTGTCCTGGCCCAGTTCCGGGCCGATGGTGCGTTCTTCCAGGAAATCCAGTTGCGCGGGCAGCGCGCCCGCGCGCAACAGCACGGCCAGCTGGTTCGCGCCGTCGAAATCCATAGACCCGGAAATCTGGCCGGATCCGGCGGTGATCGCCTGCCGGATGACCGGGGCCGAAATCACCTTGTTGTCCAGCACGATGGCGAAGGGCTGGCCGATATTGGCGCTTGTATAGGCGCCGAACTTGCGCGCGCCGGTCGGGTTGAAGCGGAAATCGACCGCAGGCATCCCGTTCTGGTCGGTCGAGGGAACGGCGTCGGTCAGTTCCTCGCCGGTGACGACGGGGCTTTCCTCCAGCGTGTAATACAGGCCCTCCTGTTCGGCGGAGGGCAGGATCACCTGGCCAACGCCGGGACGCGCCTGCGGGTCGGTGCCGGTGGCCACGACGGAATTGAAGGTCAGCTTCGCGGTGGTGCCGATCAGCGATTTCAGTTCCTCGGCCGAGCCGATGCCGGGCACCTGGATCAGGATGCGGTCGGCGCCCTGGCGCACGATGGTCGGTTCGCGGGTGCCGACCTCATCGACGCGGCGGCGGATGATCTCGACGCTCTGCTGGACGGTGCGGTCGTCGGTCACGGCCTTTTCGGCGTCCGACAGCTGGATGGTGATGGTGTTGCCCTGCTGCTGGATCGCCAGGCTTTGCTGGCCCGCGCCGGTCAGGGTGGTGACAGGGGTCGAAAAGCCGCGCACGATCTCGATGGCGCGGGCGATGCGGTCGGCGTTCTCGACCTCGATCTTCAGCGTGCCTTCGGGCGACGGCAGGCGACGGATGGCGCCCAGAGTGGCGCGTTCGTCGGCAAGCGCCCGGCGCAGTTCGGGCCACAGCGCGTCCATGCGCGCCTTGTAGACCTCGGCCACACGGACCTCGCCCAACAGATGCGCGCCGCCGCGCAGGTCAAGCCCAAGCGCCACCAGCGAACTGGGCAGCCAGCCCGGCCAGCCGTCGCGGGCGGCGGCAAGCTCGGGCGTCTCGACGCCGGTCTTGGCGATCTCGGCCACGGCGTCGTTATGGGATTCGACCCTCTGGTAGAACATGTTGGGCACGGCAAAGCCGATGCCGAGGACGCACAGCCCGATGATGAGAATGCGTTTCCAACGGTCGATCTGAAGCATCTTCGCCGAAGCCCTTGAAAGTGATTGTGAAAAGGATCAGCCGTTGGCGGCGACAGGCTCGGTCCGGCTGACCACCTGGGACACGGTGGCGCGCACGACGCGGACCTTGACGCCGGTTGCGATCTCGACCTCCAGTTCGTCGTCGCGGGCCGAGACGACCTTGCCGATGATGCCGCCCTGAGTGATGATGTGATCGCCCTTCTTCAGCGCCGCGACCATGTCGCGATGCTGTTTGACCCGCTTCTGCTGCGGGCGGATCATCAGGAAATACATGATCGCGAAGATCAGGATCAGCGGGATGAACTGCATCAGGGCGGCGCCGGGGGCGGCGCCGCCTGCGGCGGCCTGGGCATAAGCGGGGGTGACGAACATGGCTATCCTCTCGGCTGTCATGGCGGTGGACCCCGCCCGAATTGGCGCGCAACCTATCGCCGCCATCCCTGCTTGGCAAGGAAGCCCGGCCGCGCGCGGGACCGCGCGGGCAAACAGGATCGTGAGCGCCGCCCGAGGCCGCGGCCTCCGCTGTCCTACAGCACCACCGGCAGCATCGACAGCACCAGCAACGCGGCCATCGTCGCGTTGAAGGCCCGCAACCGGCCCGGACGGTCCAGCAGACCCCGCAATCCCTGCCCGGCGGCGGCCCATGCCGCGACCACGGGCAGGTTCACCATGGCGAAGACCGCTGCCACGACCAACGGGCCGCCCACCCCCGCCGCATAGGCCGACAGCGCGCCAAGCGCCATCGCCCAGGCCTTCGGGTTGACCCATTGGAAGGCGGCCGCGCCCAGAAAGCCCAGCGGACGGCCCTGCGCATCGGCGGGCGACGGCGGCGCGGCGGTGGCGATCTTCCAGGCCAGCCACAGGACATAGGCCAGGCTTGCCCATTTCAGCGCCCCGGCCACGGCAGGGTTGCCCGTGACGATCCGGTCCAATCCCAGCCCCAGGATCCCCACCATGGCGCCGAATCCCAGCGACACGCCCAGCAGATGCGGCACCGTCCGGCGCAGGCCGAAATTCGCGCCCGAGGCCATCAGCATCATGTTGTTCGGCCCCGGCGTGGCTGAGGTGACGAAGGAAAAGCCCAGCAGGGCCAGCAAAATCTCGGCAGTCATCGCATCTTCTCCGCGTCAGGCGCAACGATAGCGCGACAATGGCGGATAATTGTTGCAAAGATAGTTCCATTGTTCAAAATAGTGCAATTCATGAGCACAGATGACCAGATCAACGACCGCATCTTGCGCGAACTGTCGCGTGAAGGGCGGCTGCCGAATACGGAACTGGCCGCGCGGGTGGGCCTGTCGCCCTCGGCCTGCCTGCGGCGGGTGCAGGATCTGGAACGGCGCGGGATCATCGCGGGCTATCGTGCGGTGATCAGCCCCAGGGCGCGCAATATCGGCTTTGTCGCCTATGTCGCCGTTGGCCTGGCGCGCCATGCCAACGACGCGCAGAAGGCGTTCGAGCGGACATGCCTTGCCGCGCCCGCCGTGCGCGAATGCCACAACATCACCGGCACGATGGAATACCTGCTGCGGGTCGAGGTGGCCGACCTGGCCGCCTACAAGCAGTTCCATGCCGATGTGCTGGGCGCCTTTCCCTGGATCGCCACCATCACCACCCATGTGGTGATGGACAGCCCCAAGGACGAACGCGCCTAGCGCGCCACCGGCTGCGCGCGTTCGACCAGCCGGGCGAAGAAGCTGGCTCCGATGGGCGAGATCGCGTCGTTGAAGTCATAGGCCGGGTGGTGGACGCTGGCCGTGTCGCCCTGGCCGATGAACAGATAGCAGCCCGGCCGCGATTGCAGCATATAGCTGAAATCCTCGGCCCCCATCTCGCGCCCGGCCTCGCCCGAGATATTGTCGGCACCGACGATTTCCCGCGCGACCTGGACGGCGAAATCGGTCTGCGCGGGGTCGTTGACGGTGGCGGGATAGCCCTCGACGTAATCCAGCCGGATCGTCACGTCATAGGCCGCCGCCTGGCCTTCGCAAATCTGCGTCATGCGGCGGCGCACCATCTCGCGCACATGGGGGGCGAAGGTCCGCACCGTGCCGCAGACATAGGCGGTGTCGGGCACGATATTGTCGGCGCTGCCGGTATGGATCTGCGTGACCGAGATCGCCAGGTCGTCCAAGGCATAATGGTTGCGGCTGGAAATCGTCTGGATCGCGTTCACCACCGCCACCGCCGCGACGACGGGATCGGCGGTCAGATGCGGCATGGCGCCGTGGCCGCCCCGGCCCTGGACATGGATCTCGAACGTGTCGACGGCGGCCATGATCGGACCGGGCGTGGTGTTCATCACCCCCACCGGCAGGCCGGGGCTGTTGTGCATGGCAAAGACCCGTTCGATCCCGAAGCGGTCCATCATACCGTCCTGCACCATCGCCTGCCCGCCGCCGCCGTTTTCCTCGGCCGGCTGGAAGATCAGCGCCACGCGGCCCGCGAAATTCCGCGTCTCGGCCAGATAGCGCGCGGCGCCCAGCAGCATGGTCGTGTGCCCGTCATGGCCGCAGGCGTGCATCCGCCCCGGCACGGTCGAGGCATGGTCCAGCCCCGTCGCCTCGTCCATCGGCAGGGCGTCCATGTCGGCGCGCAGGCCGATGGTCGGTCCCGGCCCCTGCCCCTCGATGATGCCGACGATTCCCGACTCGCCGATGCCGTCGTGGATCTCGTCCACGCCGAAGTCGCGCAGGCGTTCGGCCACGAAGGCGGCGGTGCCGTAGCAGTCGAAGCCCAGTTCGGGGTGCTGGTGCAGGTGGCGCCGCCAGGCGGTCATGTCGCCGGCGAATTCGGCGATGCGGTTCAGGACGGGCATGTGGACTTGACCCCTGCGCTGTGGCAATGGCCCATCAGGACAGAAGCGAAGGGAAATCGCAATGACCGAACCGACCCGCCGCGACGCCGGGGCCGAGATCGCCCGCCTCATCGACATCATGGCGCAGTTGCGCCACCCCCGGACCGGCTGCCCCTGGGACATCGAGCAGGATTTCGCCTCGATCGCGCCCTATACGATCGAGGAAGCGCACGAGGTCGCCGATGCCATCGACCGGCAGGCCTGGGGGGAACTGCCGGGCGAACTGGGCGACCTGCTGTTGCAGGTGGTGTTCCACGCCCAGATGGCCCGAGAGGCGGGGATGTTCGATTTCGCCGATTGCGCGGCGGCGATTTCCGACAAGCTGATCTTCCGCCACCCGCATGTCTTCGGCGACGAATCCCGCGACAAGTCCGCCGAACAGCAGGTCAGGGACTGGGAGGCGATCAAGGCCGTCGAACGCGCGGGCAAGGCCGAACGCGGCACGCTGGACGGCGTGGCCCTGGGCCTGCCCGCGCTGACCCGCGCGATCAAGTTGCAGAACCGCGCCGCCCGCGTGGGCTTCGACTGGCCCGGCCCCGCCGACGTGCTGGAGAAGATCGTCGAGGAAACCGCCGAACTGGTCGAGGCGCGCGACACGCTTGGCGCCGACGCGCTGGAGGAGGAATTCGGCGACCTGCTGTTCGTGATGGCGAACCTGGCGCGGCATCTTGACGTCGATCCCGAACAGGCGCTGCGCCGGGCCAATGCGAAGTTCACCCGTCGTTTCGGCGCCGTCGAGGCGTCGCTTGCCGCCGAAGGGCGCCGCCCCGAGGACAGCGACCTGGCCGAGATGGATCGTCTGTGGGATCAGGCCAAGGCTGCGGAACGGGCGACCGAGTAAGGGGGCTTTGCCCCCGTCCCTGCGGGACTCCCCCAGGGTATTTGGCAAAGAAGAAGCGGTCAGGCCGCCAGTTGCGTGACCTGGCGCAGGGCGGCGTCATAAACCTCGATCCCGCCTTTCGACGCGCCTTCGGACAGGGTGCGCTTCCAGCCGCGCGCGCCGGGCAGCCCGTGGAACAGGCCCAGCATATGCCGCGTGATCTGGTGCAGCCGCCCGCCCGCAGCCAGATGGCGCGCGATATAGGGGCGCATGGCGTGGGCAACCTGGTCCGGCGTGTCGAAGGGGGGCGCGTCGCCCCAAAGGGAATCGGCCCGGCCCAGGATGTCCCAGGGCTGGTGATAGGCCGCGCGCCCCACCATCACGCCGTCCATGGCTTGCAGGTGATCGCGCACCTGATCGAGGCTGCCGACGCCGCCGTTGACCGACAGGTGCAGGTCGGGGAATTCCTGCTTCATCCGGTGGACCAAAGGATAGTCCAGCGGCGGAATGTCCCGGTTTTCCCTGGGGCTGAGACCTTGCAGCCAGGCCTTGCGGGCATGGATGGCGATGCGGCGGATCCCGGCGGCGCGCATTCGGGCCAGGAAAGCGGGCAGCACATCCTTAGCGATCTGGTCATCGACGCCGATGCGGCACTTCACCGTGACCTCGACCGGGCTGACCTCGATCATCCGGGCCACGCAATCCGCGACCAGATCGGGCGTCTTCATCAGCACCGCGCCGAAGCAGCCCGATTGCACCCGATCGCTGGGGCAGCCGACGTTCAGGTTGATCTCGTCATAGCCCCAATCGCCTGCGATCCGCGTGGCCTGCGCCAGGTCCGCCGAATCCGAACCGCCGATCTGCAAGGCCAGGGGATGTTCGGCGGCGTCGAAATCCAGCAGCCGGGGCCGGTCGCCATGGATGATCGCCGGGGCCGTCACCATTTCCGTATACAGCAGCGCGCGGCGCGACATCAGGCGGTGAAAGACCCGGCAATGCCGGTCGGTCCAGTCCATCATCGGCGCGACGGACAGCAATGCGGCGTCTGTGACAGAAGTTTTCATGATCCGCCGAAGACGCGCACAAGGGAAGGATGGTGGGTGATAACGGATTTGAACCGCTGACATCTTCGATGTGAACGAAGCGCTCTACCGCTGAGCTAATCACCCGTGGGCGCAGCATCTAGCAGGGGCCGACGGTGATCGCAAGGGCGAATCGGTTCGAATTCAGTCCGCCGATGACTGGGCGGATTGGCGGATGCTGGACGGGCGGCGGCGCAGGCGCAGGGTGATGATCTCTCCTCCACGCTGGTCGCGTTCCAGGTTGACGCGGGCGCGGCCCAGGGGCGGGACGGCCAGCGTCTCGCCCGCCGACAGGGCCTTGCCAAGCTGGGCCAGCGTAGCCTCGATGATGGGGCGGGCATCGGCCTTTTTCGCGCCGCTGGCGGCGACGACACGGTCCACGAAATCCTTTTTCTGAAGGACATGCGCGGGCTGGGGATTTCGGGTCGGGGTCGACGGTTCGTCGTCCGGGGAAGAAACACGCTTAATCATCACATTCCACCAAAAAAAGACAAGATACGGCTTCAGCGTGAGACTTGTTTGACCCAAGGTCAACATTATTCTTAACCAAGATCAACTCTTGACCGAAGAAGCCTGCGCGTCAATTCCGATGCGCAGGCCGTTTTTCAGGGGTCAGTCCCTGTGTTTGCGGGCACCTTTCTTGGGTGCGGCGAACTTGCCGCGATCCTTGCCCGCGGGCTTCGGCGAACCATTCTGGAAGGCACCCGCCCTGCCGGCCGTGGCGCCCTTGGTGGCGGGCTTGGCCTTGGCGCGGTCCTCGGCTGTCCAGCGGGGTTTCTTGGCCCGGACGGGGGCGTCTGCCTCGGTCTCTTTCTCTTTGGCGCGGGCGGGCCGTTTCCAGTCGCCCTCTGCCTTGCGGGGCGCGCGGGGTTCCGCCGGGCGGGGCGCGCGGTCCAGGTCGGGTTCGCCGTCCAGGCGGCGCATGGTCAGGCCCGGCTCAAGTTCCAGCGTCTTGCCGAAACGGCCCGCCTGCGCCACGGCGATCTGCACGAAGCTTTCATCCTGGCGCACGCGGATGGCGCCGATGGCGTCGCGGGTGATGCCGCCGCCGTCGCAAATCTTGGGCAGAAGCCAGCGCGCCTCGGCCCGGCCGGTATGGCCGACGGAAAGCTCGAACCAGACCGCCTCGCCGAAGGGCGGACGTTCGCGGGGGGCGGCAGGCGCGCGGTCCTGCAGGACCGTCAGTTCCTCGGGCGCGGGGCGGCCTTCGCGCCACAGGCTGATGAAGGCCTGGGCCAGCCTTTCAGGCCCGAAGCGGTCCAGCAGCATCCGCGCCATCGCGCCGTCGTCGTCATCGCCCTCCTTCAGCGCGGGATGATCCAGCATCCGCGTGTCGTCCTGCGCCCGAACCTCGTCGGCCGAGGGCGCCGGACCCCATTCGGCCTCGACCCGCGCGCGCTTCAGCAGCATCTGCGCCTTGCGCACCTCGGACGGCATGACGATCAGGGCCGAGACACCCTTGGCCCCCGCCCGCCCGGTGCGGCCCGAGCGATGCAGCAGCGTTTCGGAATTGGTCGGCAGATCGGCATGGATCACCAGTTCCAGCCCCGGCAGGTCGATGCCGCGCGCCGCCACGTCGGTCGCGACACAGACCTGCGCCCGGCCGTCGCGCAGGGCTTGCAGGGCGTGGGTGCGTTCCTGCTGGCTGAGTTCGCCCGACAGCGCCACCGCCTTGAAGCCGCGATTGGCCATCCGGGCCAGCAGGTGGTTCACGTTGGCCCGCGTCTTGCAGAAGATGATCGCGGTCCGCGCCTCGTGCAGGCGCAGAAGGTTGAAGATCGCGGGTTCGCGGTCGCGGGCGGCGACGTTGAAGGCGCGGTATTCGATGTCGACATGCTGGCGCGATTCGCCCTGGGCCATGATCCGCAGCGCGTCGTCCTGGAAGGTCCGGGCCATCTGTTCGATGGCCGGCGGCACGGTGGCCGAGAACATCAGCGTGCGGCGCTGTTCGGGCGCGGATTGCAGAATGAATTCCAGATCCTCGCGGAAGCCCAGGTCCAGCATCTCGTCCGCCTCGTCCAGGACGGCGACGCGCAGGCCGGTCAGATCCAGCGATCCGCGTTCGATATGGTCGCGCAACCGGCCCGGCGTGCCGACGACGATATGGGCGCCCCGGTCAAGGGCGCGGCGTTCGGTGCGGTAATCCATGCCACCCACGCAGGTGGCGATGCGCGCGCCCGCCTGTTCGTAGAGCCAGCCCAGTTCGGCGGCGACTTGCAGCGCCAGTTCGCGGGTCGGCGCGATCGCCAGGCCCAGGGGCACGCCCGCATCGGGCAGCGCGTCGCCGTCCAACAGCTGCGGTGCGATGGCCAGGCCGAAGGCCACCGTCTTGCCGGATCCGGTTTGCGCCGAAACCAGCATGTCGCGGCCCGCCGCGTCGCTTTCAAGAACCGCCTGCTGAACCGAGGTCAGGCTGGCATAGCCTTTGGCCGCCAAGGCCGCAGCCAGCGGCGCGGCTATCGTATCGTTTGTCATGTCATCGCCAGAATGGGGGTGCCGAACACCCGAGTGAGGGCACCGCGATCCTTGCGACAGACATCTCCCGTGGTCCGTCGCGCCGGAAATCCGAGGCCGAAAGGGCGCTTCTAGACAGACCGGCGGCAGAAGTCAAAGGAAATGGGCCGTCAGCCCATGCCAAGCGCCTGCTTGTACATTTCCAGGATCGCCTCTTCTTCGGCAATATCGTCGCGGTCGCGCTTGCGCAGGGCGACGATCTTCTTCATCACCTTGGTGTCATAGCCGCGTGCCTTGGCTTCGGCCATCACCTCTTTTTGGCGTTCGGCGATGTCCTTCTTCTCGGCTTCCAGTTGCTCGAACTGTTCGATGAACTGGCGCAGCTCGTCGGCTGCCACGCTGTAGGCCTGATCGTCCATCATCGTTTCCTTCCGTTTGGTCCTGCCCGTTCCTTGGCGGCACCTGTTAGGCGGTCTTGCCGCGCGGCGCAATCGCCGCTAGGGCGCGGGGCGGAAACATGGCGGGGATGATCCGATGACGGTCTTCGACGGGTTGATCTGGGGCGGCGCGGCGCTGACGCTGGCGGGAGTCGCGGCGCTGATCTGGTGCATCCTGACGGTGGCGCGGGCGCGCAGGGCGGGGCTGGACGACGCCGCGCTGCGCGACCGGATGCGGCCGGTCCTGGCGGTCAACATGGGCGCCCTGGCGGCGTCGATGATCGGGCTGCTGCTGGTCATCACCGGGATCGTGCTGGGCTGATGCGCGCCCTGGTCCAACGCGTCACCGAGGCCTCGGTCCAGGTGGACGGCGCCGTCATCGGCCGAACGGGGCCGGGGCTTCTGGTGCTGGTCTGCGCGATGGCGGGCGATGCCGAGGACGCCGCCGACAAGCTGGCGCTGCGCGTGGCCAAGCTGCGCATCTTCCGCGACGATGCGGGCCAGATGAATCGGTCGCTGCTGGACATGGGCGGCGGCGCCCTGGTCGTCAGCCAGTTCACGCTGGCCGCCGACACGCGCACCGGCAACCGCCCCGGCTTTTCGTCCGCCGCCGCGCCCGATGACGGGCGGAGGCTTTACGAACGCTTTGTCGCCAGCCTTGCGGCGCAAGGGATCGCGGTCGAGACCGGCAGCTTCGGCGCCGGCATGGCCGTGCGGCTGGTCAATGACGGGCCGGTGACGATCTGGCTGGATACGGCGGACCGCGCTACAGGATAAAGTCGGTCGCGCCCAGGCGGGCCGCATCGTCGATCCAGATCTCGAAATCGGCGGTCCTGTTGCCGTTCACGTCGCCGCGCAGCAGAATGCCGTCCGCCGTCTTGACATACCACAGCGAATGGGCGGCCGCCGCAGTGCCCGCGAAGGCAAAGGCCTGGTTTCCGGCGCGCGACAGGTTGGCGTCGATCGGCGACAGGTCGATGTCGTCCTGGCCCGACCGGAATTGCAGGATGCTGTCGCGCTGCGATCCGACGGCGGTGTCGGTTCTGGCGCGGAAGACGAACACGTCGCGCACCGCATCAGCCCCGCCATACATCTTGTCGCGGCCCGCCCCGCCTTCCAGCATGTCGCCGCCCGTGCCGCCTTCCAGCAGGTCGTTGCCCGCGGCCCCGAACAGCCTGTCGTTTCCGTCGCCGCCTTGCAGGCGGTCGCTGCCGGACCCGCCGCTGAGCGCGTCGTGGCCGGCGCCGCCGATCAGGGTGTCGTTGCCGGCGTGGCCCCAGATCCGGTCATTGCCCGCCCAGCCTTCGAAACGGTCGTTGAACGCGCTGAGATTGACGGTGTCGTCGCCCGCCATCATCTTCGCAAGCACAGCCCGGTCGTCCGCATTCCCATAGGTCAGCGCGGCCTTGTAGATGCTGGCCGCCGAGACGGAAAAATTCTGGGCCGACCAGATTTCGGGACCGTAATATCCCTCCTCCACCAGGGCGGTGACGGTTCCCCCGACCACATCGCCCCAAGCGTTGAAGCGCATGCCGTTGCCCAGAAAGGTGATGATCGTGTCGGCGTAACCGTCCCACCCGTTGATCAGGTAAGCATCCTGATAGACCTTCCCGCCATATTGGAAGCCGATGTTGTCATAGAACGCGTCTTCATAGAAATTGCGGGAATAGAAGTTCAGGTCGATGGCAAGGCTGTCGACCTTATAGTGGGCTGTGACGGTCGTCATGGCGATTTCCTGGCAAAAGCGGTAACAGGCGCAAAAACAACAAGGCTGTCCCAGTTTGACACCGTTCCCCGGACTGCGCGACAGGAATCGTTAATCATCGTTAACGCGCCATGGGCGGTCCCGAGAGACGATCCTGCTTGACTTGCGCGTCCCCAGGCCCCATCTGGGCCATGCCGATGCCTGCTGCCGCGTGAGCAGCCGCGATTTTCGCCCCAAAGCCCGGCACCCATTCCAGTTTCCCATTCACGCGGGGAGGCTTGCGGGCACCCTATCGCGCCCGCATCCCTGCTGATCGCCGCGCATCGGACGCGGCCATGGCCTTGCGTCCGATACGGGGGACGCGGGGAACGAGAGTTTGATGGACAACAACAATACCCGCCGCCCTGCCCGCGGCCAAAAGCCCCGCCCCCGCAACCTGCCCAACTTCGACACGAACGAAGGCCGCCGGGCGCCCGCGCGCGATCCGCTGCCGACCGGCCCCTTTGCCGACATGGGCATCGACCACCGCATCAACGCCAATATCGCGGCCATCGGGCTGACCAAGCCGACGCCGATCCAGGACCAGGCGATCCCCTCGGTCGTCGAGGGGCGCGACGTGCTGGGCCTGGCGCAGACCGGCACCGGCAAGACGGCGGCCTTCGGCCTGCCGATGCTGACCCGGCTGATCAAATACGGCAAGAAGCCCGATCCCCGGACCTGCCGGGCGCTGATCTTGGCCCCGACGCGCGAACTGGCCACCCAGATCGCCGCCAATATCGACGCCTATGCCGAAGGCACGCCGATCCGGTCGTTCCGGGTCGTGGGCGGCGCCTCGATCAACGTGCAGACCGAACGGCTGTCGCGCGGCGTCGACGTGCTGATCGCCACGCCGGGACGCCTGATGGACCTGATCGAGCGGCGCGCGATCAGCCTTGAGGCCACCACCTATCTGGTGCTGGACGAGGCCGACCAGATGCTGGACATCGGCTTCATCCACACGCTGCGCAAGATCGCGCGGATGCTGCCGCGCGACCGCCAGACGCTGCTGTTCTCGGCCACGATGCCGAAGCTGATGGAGGAACTGGCCGACACCTACCTGACCGATCCGGTCCGGGTGGCGGTGAACCCTCCGGGTCAGGCCGCCAAGAAGATCGAGCAGGGCGTGCACTTCACGACCCAGGGCGACAAGGCGACGCTGCTGGCCGAATACCTGGCCAAGCATCCGGGCGAACTGGCGATGGTCTTTGGCCGCACCAAGCACGGGTCCGAAAAGCTGGCCAAGCTGCTGGAGAAATGGGGCTTCGCCGTCGCCGCGATCCACGGCAACAAGTCGCAGGGCCAGCGTGAGCGCGCCCTGGACGCCTTCCGCAAGGGGCAGACGCAGGTGCTGGTGGCGACCGACGTGGCGGCGCGGGGGCTGGACATCCCCGAGGTGGCGCATGTCTATAACTACGACCTGCCGAACGTGCCGGAAAACTATGTCCACCGGATCGGACGGACCGCGCGCGCGGGCCGCGACGGCCGCGCCGTGGCCTTCTGCGCGCCTGCCGAGGTCGGCGAACTGCGCGCCATCGAAAAGGCCATGAAGGCGCCGATCCCGGTGATCGGCGGCGAGGCGCCGGTCGGGCCGATCCCCTCGGCCCGTCCCCAGGGCGGCGGGCGCGGCAAGCCGATGGGGGCGGGCGCGAACAAGCGTCCGGCGCGGCGTCCGTCGCGGCAGCCGAAAAGCCGGCAGGCGTAACGCAAAGGGGCGGCCTTGCCCCCTGGGTATTTGGACAAAGAAGAAGCCGCAGGGATCGCCCCTGCGGCTTTTCCTATGCCAGGCGCAGGCGGGGCAGCGACAGGGCGGCTGCGCACCAGGCCAACGCGGCGCACAGCGCGATGGCCGCGACCATGCTGGCAGCGCTGTTGTCCATGAACGGGCCCGTCAGCGCGATCATCACGCCTCCGGTCAGCATCTGGAACGTGCCGCCCAGGGACGAGGCGAGACCGGCGATGTCGGGATGGGGGTCCAGAGACATCACCATCGCCGTGGGCATCACCAGGCCCAGGCAGGCATTGCCGACGAATAGCCCCGCCATCACCACCGGCAGCGCGTCGAGGCCCAGCCAGACGATCAGAGCCAGCGCGATCATCGCCGCCGCGAAGCCGGTGATGGCAAGCGAGATCACCCGCTCCATCCCGTATCGCTGCGCCATCGGCCCCGCGAATTGCGAGGCGCTGAAAAAGCCGATCGCATTGGCCGCGAAGGCCAGCGAGAAGCCCATCGGCGACAGCCCGTATTGCCGGGTATAGACGAAGCTGGCGGACGAGATGAACACGAAGAAGCTGGCCATCCCGAAGCCGCCGATCATCGTTAGCCCCATGAAGCGCCGGTCTGTCAGCAGGCGGCGCGCGCCCGACAGCATCGGCGCCAGGCTGACCGGGCGGCGATGTTCGGGGGCCAGCGTTTCGGGCAGGACGAACAGGATCAGGGCCAGGCTGACAAGGGCGGCGACGGCGAGGACGGCAAAGATTTCCCGCCATCCGCCCCAGGCCATGACCAGCGATCCGGTTAGCGGCGCCAGCATGGGCGACACGGCGATAACGATCATGATGGTGGACATGACGCGCGCGGCGGCGGGGCCGGTCGCCACGTCGCGGATCACCGCGCGGGGCACCGCCATCAGCGTGGCCGCCCCCAGCCCCTGGACGGCGCGCGCCGCGATCAGCCAGCCGATGGTCGGCGCCAGCGCCGCGCCCACCGTGGCGGCGGTGAAGATCGCCACGCCGACCACCAGCGGCGTCTTGCGCCCCAGGGCGTCGGCCATCGGGCCATAGATCATCTGCGCGATGCCGAAGACGATGAAATACGAGGTCAGCGTCAGCGCCGCCCCGGCCTCGGTCGTGCCCAGGTCGGCGGCCACCTGCGGCAGGGCGGGCAGATACATGTCGATCGCGAAGGGACCGACGGCGGAAAGCACGCCCAGCACAAGGGCCATGCGGAACAGGGGATCGCGCATCGAGAAACCTGATTGTCCAAAGAAGAAGGCAGCGCAGAATCGCGCTGTGGGATTCGCCCGCCGCCTGCCGGTTTTTGCCAGCTTGCGCAGGGCGGCGCAACCCTTGCCGCCATCCTGCCCCGGCGTTATGGGGCGCGCATGGCCAAGCTGTATTTCCATTACTCGACCATGAACGCGGGCAAAAGCACGCTGCTGTTGCAGGCGTCCTACAACTATCGCGAACGGGGGATGGGCACGCTGCTGCTGACGGCCGCCCTGGACAGCCGGGCGGGTCATGGCGTCATCGCCAGCCGCATCGGCATCAGCGACGTGGCGCTGACCTTCGATCCTGCCACCGACATGGCCGCGCTGATCCGGGATCGCGGCGCGGATTGCGCCTGCGTCTTCGTGGACGAGGCGCAGTTCCTGACCCCGGCCCAGGTCTGGCAACTGGCCCGCGTGGCCGACGACCTGCATATCCCCGTCATGTGCTATGGCCTGCGCGTCGATTTCCGGGGCGAGCTGTTTCCCGGCTCTGCCGCGCTGCTGGCCCTGGCCGACGACCTGCGCGAGGTGCGCACCATCTGCCATTGCGGCAAGAAGGCCACCATGGTCATCCGCCGCGACGACCGGGGCCGCGCGATCACCGAAGGCGCGCAGGTGCAGGTGGGCGGCAACGAAACCTATGTCTCGCTGTGCCGCCGCCACTGGCGCGAGGCGACCGGGAACTGAGCATCAAATCTCGCGGAATGCGTGTGGCCCGCGTTGCGACGGGCGGGGGCTTGCTGTAACCATCAGCCCCAAACAGGCAAAGGATTTTCCATGCGTGCTTTCCTGCTGCGGCTGATCGCCCTTCTTTCGCTAGCCGCGCCCGTGCAGGCGTTCGAGACCACCGCGACCTCGGCCTGGGTCTATGACGTGAATACCAGCACGGTGCTGATGGCCAAGAATGCCGACGTGCCTATCCCGCCCGCCTCGATGTCCAAGCTGATGACCCTGTACATGGTGTTCGAGGCGCTGGAAAACGGCCGCCTGAAGCTGACCGATACCTTGCCCGTCTCGACCAAGGCCTGGCAGATGGGCGGGTCGAAGATGTTCGTGGAACCGCGCGACACGCCCACCGTGGAACAGCTGATCAAGGGCGTGATCGTGCTGTCGGGCAACGACGCCTGCGTGGTCCTGGCCGAAGGCCTTGCGGGAACCGAGGAAGCCTTCGCCCGCCAGATGACCGAACGCGCCAAGACCCTGGGCCTGAAGCATTCGGTCTTCAAGAACTCGACCGGCTGGCCCGCCGAGGGCCATGTCATGTCGGCCGAGGATCTGGGGATGCTGGCGATGCACCTGATCCACGATTTCCCGCAATATTACGACGACTTCTCGATCACCGAATTCCGCTACATGGACCGGGTGCCGTCCAACCGCTTCAACCGCAACCCGCTGCTGCGGCTGGACATCGGCGCCGACGGGCTCAAGACCGGGCACACGCAAGAGGCCGGTTACGGCCTGGTCGGATCGGCCGTGCAGGGCGGGCGCCGTGTGATCTTCGTGATCAGCGGACTGGCCAGCGACACCGCGCGGGCCGAGGAATCCGAGCGTATCGTCAACTGGGCCTTCCGCCAGTTCAGCATGGAAACCCTGGTTCCCGCCGGAGAGACCGTAGTCGAGGCGCCGGTCTGGCTGGGCACCCGGTCGCGCGTGGGGCTGACCACCAAGGACGGCGTGAACGTGCTGCTGCCCGCCGGGTCCAGGGATCAGGTCAAGGTCGAGGCGGTCTTCGAATCGCCCATCCCCGCCCCCATCGCCAAGGGCGACCAGATCGGCCGCCTTGTCGTGTCGGTTCCGGGCACCCAGGACGCCATCACCCCCCTGCTGGCGTCCGAGGACGTGCCCGAGGCGGGTTTCGCGGGCCGCATGAAGGGCGCCGTGATGCGCCTGGGCCACAAGGCGGTCGAAGCCGCGGGCCTTTGATGTTCATCAGCTTCGAGGGGATCGACGGCTGCGGCAAGTCCACCCAGGCCCGGCTGCTGGCCGATGCGCTGCGGGCCGAAGGGCGCGCGGTGGTCCTGACCCGCGAACCCGGCGGCAGCCCCGGCGCCGAGGAAATCCGCCGCCTTCTGGTGGAAGGCGCGGGCGAACGCTGGTCGGCGGAAACCGAATGCCTGCTGTTCACCGCCGCCCGCCGCGACCACCTGGAGCGCACCATCCGCCCGGCCCTGGCGGCGGGCCAGACCGTCGTCACCGACCGTTTCGCCGATTCCACCCGCGTCTATCAGGGCGCGGCGCGTGGCGACCTGCGCGCGCTTGTGGACCGGATGCACGACCTGGCCATCGGCGTCGAACCGGACCTGACATTCGTCATCGACCTCGACCCGGCAACCGCGCTTGGCCGGGGGATCGCGCGCGGCGGGGCCGAGGATCGCTTCGAAAGCCTGGGGCTGGATTTCCAGCGGCGGCTGGCCCAGGGGTTCCGTGCCCTGGCGCAGGAATTCCCGGCCCGTGTTCGGTTGATCGACGGCAGCGGCGTCGCGGATGACGTGGCCGCCCGCATCCGGGCCGCGCTGTGAAAACCGATCCCGACGACATTCCCGAACCCGACCGCGTTCCCGGCGCGCCGCATCCGCGCCACACGGATCGCGTGATCGGCCAGGATGCCGCCATCGCCGAATTCGTGGAGGCCGCGCAGGGCGGGCGGCTGCACCATGCCTGGCTGCTGACCGGCCCGCGCGGCGTCGGCAAGGCGACGCTGGCCTGGGCCATCGCCCGCTGGATGCTGTCGGGCGCGACCGGCCCCTTCGGCGCGGCGGACAGCCCCGAGGCGCGGCGCATCGCGGCCCTGTCGGAACCCCGCCTGCATCTGGTGCGCCGCCCCTGGGACGACAAGGCGGGGCGGCTGTCCGCGCAGATCACCGTCGATGAAATCCGGCGGCTCTTGTCCTTCTTCCATCTCTCTGCGGCCGAGGGCGGGCGCCGCGTCGCCATCATCGACGCCGCCGACGACATGAACCCCGCCGCCGCCAACGCCCTTCTGAAGGTGCTGGAGGAACCGCCCGCCGACGCGCTGATCCTGATGATCGCGCATCAGCCCGCAGGGCTTCTGCCGACCATCCGGTCGCGCTGCCGCACCCTGCGCCTGTCGCCGCTCAACCCCGCGCAGATGGGGGGCGTCCTGTCCCACCTGGGCGTGGACGACGACGCCGAGGCGCTTGCGGCCCTCTCCGACGGCTCCGTGGGCGAGGCGCTGCGGCTGGCGGGCCAGGGCGGGCTTGACCGTTACCAGCAGCTCGTGGACCTGATGGCCACCCTGCCCCGGCTGGACCGCCCCCGCGCCGCCGCGTTCGCCGATGCCGCTGCGGGACGCGCGGGGGCCGAGGGCGATCCGTTCGACCTGACCATGACGGTGCTGGACCGCTTCCTGACGCGCACCGCGCGCGCGGGCCTGATGGGACCGCCCCTGCCCCAGGCGGCGCGGGGCGAAGGCGCGCTCATGGCGCGGATCGCGCCAAACGACGGGGCGGCACGGGCCTGGGCCGAAGCGCAGGCGCGGCTGTCGGCGCGGGCGCGGACCGGGCGGGCGGTCAACCTTGACCCTGCCGCGCTGGTGATGGATATGCTGATCGAACTGGCGCATCTGCCGCCCGCGCGATCCGCCCCGCCAGCCAAAGGTTGACCCATGTCCCAAGCCGGGCTTCCCCCGATCGTCGACAGCCATTGCCATCTGGATTTCCCCGATTTCGACGGCGAACACGACGCCCTGATCGAGCGCGCCCGCGCGGCGGGGGTCACGCGGATGGTCACGATCTGCACCCGCCTGCGCCAGGAACCCCAGGTCCGCGCCCTGGCCGAACGGTTCAACGGGGTGTTCTATGCCGCAGGCACCCACCCGATGAGCGTGGCCGAGGAACCGATGGCGACGCTGGATCAGCTTGTCGCCCTTGCCGATCATCCGAAATTCGTGGGCATCGGCGAAACCGGCCTTGATTACCACTACACCGCCGAAAGCGCGGCGGCGCAGGCCGACAGCCTGCGCATTCATATCGAGGCCGCGCGCCGCACGAACCTGCCCCTCATCATCCATTCGCGCGATGCCGACGCGGACATGGCCCGGATCCTGACCGAGGAACACCGGGCGGGAGCCTTCACCTGCGTGATGCACTGCTTCACCTCCGGCGCGGCGCTGGCGCAAACGGCGCTCGCCCTGGGCTTCTATCTCTCGATCTCGGGCATCGCGGCCTTCCCGCGTTCGGCGGATCTGCGGGCGATCTTCGCCGCTGCGCCGCGCGACCGGATCCTTGTAGAAACCGACAGTCCCTATCTCGCCCCGCCCCCGCATCGCGGCAAGCGGAATGAGCCGGCCTATGTCGCGAAAACCGCCGCCATCGTGGCCGAGGCGCTCGGCATGGATTATCCGCAGCTTGCCGCGCAGACCACGGCCAATTTCGACCGGCTGTTCTGGAAGGCGGCATGATCCGCGCGACGATCCTGGGCTGCGGATCGTCCGGCGGGGTGCCGCGCATCGGCAACCGCTGGGGCGCCTGCGATCCGGCGGAACCCAAGAACCGCCGCCGCCGCTGTTCGCTGCTGGTGGAACGCCCCGGTCCCGGCGGCACCACGCAGGTGCTCATCGACACCGGCCCGGATCTGGTGCCGCAACTGCTGGACGCGAACGTGGCGACGCTGGACGCGGTGGTCTATACCCATGCCCATGCCGACCACATCCACGGCATCGACGATCTGCGGCAACTGGCCCATAACGCCGGCGCCCGCATCCCAGCCTGGGCCGACAGGCCCACGGCCGAATCGCTGCTGGACCGCTTCGGCTATATCTTCGAGACCCCGCCCGGCAGCTTCTACCCGCCGATCTGCGACCTGCACCGGATCGACGGGCCGATCGCCATCGACGGCCCCGGCGGCCCCGTCACGCTCATCCCCTTCCGCGTCCAGCATGGGGAAATCACCGCGCTCGGCCTGCGCATCGGCGGGCTGGTCTATCTGCCCGACGTGTCCGCCATCCCCGACCCTGCATGGCCGCTGATCCACGGGGCCGAGGTGTTCATCTGCGACGCCCTGCGTCCCGCGCCCCATCCCAGCCACGCCCATCTGGCGCAGGCGCTCGACTGGATCGAACGGTCCGGCGTGCCGCGCGGCGTGCTGACGAACATGCATATCGACATGGATTACGCCACCGTCGCGGCCACCACGCCCGACCATATCGCCCCCGCCTTCGACGGCATGGTCATCGAGACCACGGCGGACACCCCCGACCACCCCGCCGCGCTATGAGCGCGCTGTTCAACATCATCGTCCCGGTCTTTCTGATCGTGGGCTTCGGCTATCTGGTGGCGTGGCGCGGCATCTTTCGCGAAAGCGCGGTGGACGGGCTGATGGTCTTTGCCCAGAACTTCGCCGCGCCGACGCTGCTCTTCGCGTCCATGTCGCGGCTGGACCTGGGGACGGAATTCCGCCCCGCCCTGCTGCTGCCCTTCTATGTCGGCGCCTTCGCCAGCTTCTTCATCGGCTGGGCGGGCGCGCGGTTCGTGTTCCACCGCCCGCCCATGGACTGCGTGGCGATCGGCTTCACCTGCCTGTTTTCCAACAGCCTCCTGCTCGGCATCCCGATCATGGAGCGCGCCTATGGTCCCGGCTCGCTGTCGGGCAACTGGGCGATCATCGCGATCCATTCGCCGCTGCTCTACACCTTCGGCATCACCTTCATGGAGTTCACGCGCGCCCATGGCAGCGGGCTGTCGGTGGGTGGGGTCGCCCTGCGGGCCATGACGGGCGTGCTGCGGACGCCACTAGTGATCGGCATCCTGACCGGCATGACCATGAACGTGCTGCAACAGGCGGGCCTGGTCATGCCCGAGGGATTCTGGGCCGCCGTGGACATGATCGCCGGCGCCGCCCTGCCCGCCGCGCTGTTCGGCCTGGGCGGGATCCTCTATCGCTATCGCCCCGAAGGCGACACGGGCGCCATCGCGATGTGCTGCGCCTGTTCGCTGCTGATCCATCCGGGCATCGCCTATGGCCTGGGCCGGATCACCGGGCTGGACGACGCGGGCCTGCGGTCGGCAGTGATGACGGCGGCCATGGCGCCGGGCGTGAACGCCTATCTGTTCGCGAACCTCTATGGCGCCGCCAAACGGGTCGCCGCCACCACGGTCCTTGTCGGCACGGCCGTCTCGGTCCTGTCGATCTGGATGTGGCTGGCGATCCTGCCCTGAGGCAGCAGCTTCTTCTTTGCACAAATACCCAAAGGGAATCAATGCGGCGTCACACCCCGGATCCGTTCCGACCGCCGCCGCAGCAACTCCACCGTGGTCAGCAGCGCGATGGAAAAGATCACCAGCAGCGTCGCCACCGCCAGGATCGCGGGCGAGATCTGTTCCCGGATGCCGTTCCACATCTGCCGGGGGATGGTCTGCTGGTCCGGCCCGGCGATGAACAGCACCGCCACCACTTCATCAAAGGACGTAACAAAGGCGAACAGCGCGCCCGAGATCACGCCCGGCAGGATCAGCGGCATGGTGACGCGGAAAAACGTCGTGCGCGGATTGGCCCCCAGGGACGCCGCCGCCCGGTTCAGCGACTGGTCGAACCCCACCAGCGTCGCCGTGACGGTGATGATCACGAAGGGAATCCCCAGGGTCGCATGGGCCAGGATCACCCCCAGATAGGTGCCCGCCAGCCGCCCGCAATTCGTGGGCAGGCCGACGATGCCCAGCAATTCGCAGGGGTTCGAATAGAAGAAGAACATCCCCGTCGCCGTGATGATCAGCGGCACGATCATGGGAGAGATCAGGATCGCCATGATCGCCCGGCGGAACGGCATCTCGGGGCGCGACAGGCCCAGGGCCGCCAGCGTCCCCAGCACCGTCGCCACGATGGTCGAGGCCACGCCGATGATGATCGAGTTCTTGGCCGCCTGCACCCATTTGGCATTGGCCCAGGCATCCGACCAGAAGGCCCAGCCGCTGGCGTCCGGGTTCTGCATCCCGAAGGTCAGCAGGCTGCGATACCACCTCATGCTGTAGCCGTCGGGATCGAAGGACCGCATCTTGTCGGTGAAGGTGAAATACGGCTCGGCGTTGAAGGACAGCGGGATGATCACCACGATGGGCGCGATCAGGAAGAAGAAGATCAGCCCGCAGATCACCAGATAGGCGTAATGCCAGACGCGCTCCAGCGGGGTTGCATAGGTCGGAACAGCCATGGATCACCCCAGCTTCAGATTGTCGATGCCGACCATCCGGTCATACACCCAGTAAAGCAGCAGCACCGCCGCCAGCAGCAACGCGGCCAGCGCCGCCGCCATCGACCAGTTCAGCGTGTCGGTCATGTGCATCGCGATCATGTTGGAAATCAGCTGCCCCGACGATCCGCCGACCAAGGCGGGCGTGATGTAGTATCCCACGGCCAGGATGAAGACCAGCAAGGCCCCCGCCCCCAGGCCCGGCAGCGTCTGCGGGAAATAGACCCGGCGGAAGGCGGTCCAGCTGGTCGCGCCCAGCGACCGCGCCGCCCTGACATAGGACGGGTTGATCGTGCGCATCACGGAATACAAGGGCAGGATCATGAAGGGCAGCAGGATATGGGTCATGGCGATGATCGTGCCGGTCTGGTTATAGATCATCTGCAACCGCTGCCCTCCGCCTATCACGCCCAACCAGACCAGGATGTCGTTGATCACCCCCTGCTGTTGCAGCAGCACCATCCAGCTTGTGGTGCGCACCAGAAGCGAGGTCCAGAAGGGCAGCAGCACCAGGATCATCAGCAGGTTCGACTTGCGCATCGGCAGCGTCGCCAGCAGATGCGCGATGGGAAAGCCCAGCACGAAGGTGATGCCGGTAATCAGCAGCGACAGCCAGAAGGTGCGCATGAACAGCATCACATAGACCTGCTGGCGCGGCTCGACCTGCTGGATGCTGCCGTCCTCGGCCCGCTTGCGGTCCACGGCGGCCAGATAGAAATTGGCCGTCATCGGAGTCGAGGCCTCGCGCATCGCCGACCACAGCCGGGGGCTGGCCCAATCCTGATTGATCTCGGTCAGCGCGGCCTGATAGGGCGGCTCGATCCCGCGGCGGACCTGCCGCCCGGTCGAGGTGAACAGCGACCGCGTGCCCGGCACGTCATAATTGATGCGCGTACCCACGACGCCGATCGTCCGCGCCTCGGCGCTGGCGGTCAGGTCGGCGGCAAGGGCGGCCCAGGCGGCCTCGTCGGGTTCGGTGCCGCGCGGATTTTCCGCGAACCAGGCCGAGATCTGCGGCATGTTGGCCGAGAAGCCGTCATTATAGAAGGACCGTTGCAGCATCTGCCCGATCGGGATCACGAAGGTGATCAGGATGAAGGCCAGCAGCGGCAGCACCAGCAGGAAGGCGCGGCGCCGGGCCAGCGATTGCGACCGCGCCAGGGCGCGGGCCAAGGGCTTGCCATCGGCGGTCCGCAAGGCCCCGTCGGTCAGCCCCGAGGCGGTTGTCGTGATGGCCGCGTGCGGATCGAGTGCGTTCGCCATGAATTCCCCAGACTGTCAGGACCGCCGCCCCCGGACAGGGGCGGCGGCGATCAAGCTTACGAACCGGCCAGCCAGCTGGTGAAGCGGTCGGTCAGTTCGGCATCGTGATCGGCCCAGAACTCCGGGTCGTCCATCACCGCCGTTTCCAGGTGTTCGGGCTGGGTCGGCATATGCGGCGCCATTTCGGTGGTGCCGTCCTTGTAGGTGCCGACCAGCGGGGCCGAGGATTTGCGCGTCGGGCCATAGGCGATGTATTTCGCCTGATCCGCCAGCGGCTGCGTGCCGGTCGCGAACTTGACATATTCGACCGCCTCTTCGGGATGGGGCGCGTCCTTGGGCACGACGAAGGCGTTGATCTCCAGATACTGGCCGTCCCAGATCACGTCGAAGGGCTTGCCCTCGCCAACCATGGCGTCGAAGATGCGGCCGTTATAGACGGTGGTCATCACCACCTCGCCATCGGCCAGAAGCTGCATCGGCTGGGCGCCCGCCTCCCACCAGATCACGTCGCCCTTGATGGTGTCCAGCTTGGCGAAGGCGCGGTCCACCCCTTCCGGCGTGGCCAGCGTGTCATAGATCTGGTCGGCCGGGACGCCATCGGCGATCAGCGCCAGATACAGCGTCCGCTTGGGCGATTTCGGCAGGCCGCGCTTGCCCGGAAACTTGGCGGTGTCGAAGAAATCGGCGACGGTTGACGGGGCCTCGCCCTGGAACTTGGACTTGTCATAGCCGATCACCGTGCCCCAGACGATGTTGCCCACCGCGCAATCGGTCAGGCTGCCGTCGACGAAATCCTCGGCGGCGGGGGTGCCGTCGGCGCCCGCCGGCAGGTCGGCGGGGTCGAATTCCATCAGCGCGCCCTCGTCGCACAGCCGGATCGCGTCGGCCATCGCCAGGTCGAAGACATCGCCTGTGACATTGCCGGCCTCGACCTGGGCCTTCAGCGGCGTGGCCGGGTCGTCGGCGGCGATCATGTTGGCCTTGATGCCGGTCTGCGCGGTGAAGGGCTTGTTATAGGCCTCGACCTGACTGACCTCGTAGGCGCCGCCCCAGGAAACGACGTTCACCTCTTGCGCGGCCGCGGCGAAGGCCATGCCCGCCAGGGCGGTGGACAGGATCAGGGTGGTTTTCATGGTCTTGCTCCCGTTGGTGGATGGGGTCTCTGCCCCGTCTTGGCGTGGGCGGGCCGCGACGGCCCGCACCGATCCGCGTCAGCCGGCCAGCCAGCCGTTGAACCGTTCGGTCAGTTCCGCGCCGTGGTCGGCCCAGAAACCGGCGTCGTTGACCAGGGCCTTTTCGGCGTTCTCCGGCGTCGTCGGCAGATAGGGCCGCATCTCGGTCGTGCCGTCCTTGTAGGTGCCGACCCCGGCCGCTGCGGATTTCCGAGGCGGACCATAGGCGATGTATTTCGACAGATCGGCCTGGCGCTGCGGGTTCGAGGCATAGGCGATGAACTGCATCGCAAGATCCCTGTCGGGCGCGCCGCGCGGCACGACCCAGTAATCCATGTCCAGATTGGCGCCGTCCCAGACGAAGGCGAAGGGCTTGCCCTCGCCGATGATGGCATCGAAGATCCGGCCGTTATAGGCCAGCGTCATCGACACCTCCTTGTCGGCCAGAAGCTGCGGCGCCTGGGCACCGGCGTCCCACCAGACCACCTGGTCCTTGATCGTGTCCAGCTTGGCGAAGGCGCGGTCCACGCCTTCGGGGGTCAACAGCACCTCGTAGACCTGATCGGGGGCCACGCCGTCGCCCAGCAGCGCGAATTCCAGCGCGTATTTCGGCCGCTTGATGATGCCGCGCCGACCCGGAAACTTTTCCAGATCGAAGAAATCCGCCACGGATGCCGGGGCCGCGTCGGGGAAGGCCGTGGTGTCATAGGCGATCACCGTGGACCAGACCATGATCGCGGTCGCGCATTCGTGCAGCGCCTGCGGCAGATAATCGTCGGCGGGCGCCGATCCGTCGGCCCCCGGTTGCAGGATGGCCGGGTCGATCGGCTCGATCAGCCCCTCGTCGCACAGCGCGATCACGTCGGACTGCTCCACATCATAAACAGCACTGGTGACGTTTCCAGCCTCGACCTCGGCCTTCAGCTTGGCGGGCGGATCGGCATTGTCCACCATCGTTGCGCCGATGCCGGTCTGCTGGGTGAAGGGCTTGACCAGCGATTCGTTCAGCGCCTCGCCGAAGGCCCCGCCATAGGTGGTGATGTTGATCGACCCGTCCTGGGCGGCGGCGGCCCCGGCCGTCAGCAGCGCCAGAGTCGCGCCAGCGATCAGTCGTCCTGTCATGCTTCCCTCCCCTTGTTGCGGGTGGTGCCGCCGCGAAGCGGCACCCTCTGCCCTGGTTCAGCTTGCCAGCCAGCTGTTGAAGCGCTCGTTCAGCTCCGCGTCCCGGTCGACCCAGAATTCCAGGTTCGAGCCGAGCGCGTTAGTCATGTTCGCCTCGGTCGTGGGCAGGTTCGGACCCATCGGCTGGTCGGTACCCTCGATATTGCCGACCAGGGCGGCGGCGGATTTGCGCGGGGGACCATAGCTGATGAATTCGGCCGCGCGGGCCTGCGGCGCGGGCGAGGTCGTCCAGGCCACGAACTTCATCGCATCCTCGAGGTTCTTGGCGCCCTTCGGCACGACCCAGCCTTCCATCTCGTAGATCTGGCCGTCCCAGATGATCTTGAAGGGCTTGCCCTCGCCCTGGGCGGCGTTGAAGATCCGGCCGTTGAAGGCATAGGCCATCGTCACCTCGCCATCCGCCAGAAGCTGCGGCGGCTGGGCGCCCGCTTCCCACCAGATCACGTTGTCCTTGATGCTGTCCAGTTTGGCGAAGGCGCGGTCCACGCCCTCGGGGGTGCCAAGGGTGTCATAGACCTCAGCCGCCGGAACGCCATCGGCCATCAGCGCCAGTTCCAGGTTGAACTTGGCGCCCTTGCGCATGGTGCGCTTGCCGGGGAACTTCTCAAGGTCGAAGAAATCGGCGGGAGTGGCGGGCTTGGCGTCGGGGAACTTGCTGTCGTCATAAGCCAGCACCATCGAATAGACATCGGTCGCGACGAAGCAGTCCGTGACAGCGCCCTCGATGAAATCGTCGGCCGCAGCGGTGCCGTCCTCGGCGGCGACCAGGATCGCGGGGTCGATCTCTTCCAGCAGGCCTTCGTCGCACAGCCGCACGGCGTCGGCATATTCGACGGATGCCACGTCGGTGGTGACGTTGCCTGCCTCGACCATGGCCTTGATGGGGGTGGCGGGGTTGTCGGCATCGGCGATGTTCACCTTGATGCCGGTCTCGGCCTCGAAGGGCTTGGCATAGGCTTCGACGTGGCTGTTGCCATAGGCCCCGCCCCAGGACAGCAGGTTCACATCGGCCAGCACGGGCGAGGCGATCAGGCCAAGCGCGGTGGTCAGGGCAAGCGTCTTCTTCATCTATCACTCCAACTGTTGGGATGGGCGGCATTCGCCGTCATTTTTTGTGGCCCAGCGACGGCCCGTCCGTCAAACGGGATCCAGCGCGCGGGCATCGGCGGGATGCCAGCCGACCTTGATCTGCTGGCCCGGCTCCAGCCGGGTCTGGCCGATGGTGTTGCGCATCTTCATGACGAAATCGTCGCTGCCCGCGACCTTCAGGCGCGCACGCAGGATGTCGCCCATATAGATCATGTCCACCACCGTCGCGCCGATCATGTGGGCGCCGGGGGGCATCATCTCGGGCTTGAACTCGACCCGTTCGGGGCGGATCGAGACCAGCGTCTGCTGGCCCTTCTCGCGCACGTTGACGGGGGTGGCGTCGATCAGTTCGCCCGTCGCCAGCCGCACCAGGGCCTTGTCGCCGGACAATTCCTCGATCACGCCGGGCAGCTTGTTGTTCTCGCCGATGAACTGGGCCACGAAGCTGTTTTCCGGGCGTTCATACAAGTCGGCGGGCGCGGCAAGCTGCTGGATGCGGCCGTCGTTGAACACCGCAACCCGGTCCGACATGGTCAGCGCCTCACCCTGGTCGTGGGTGACGTAGACCACCGTGATCCCCAGGCGCTCGTGCAGGTGCTTGATCTCGAACTGCATGTGTTCGCGAAGCTGCTTGTCCAGCGCGCCCAGGGGTTCGTCCATCAGCACCAGTTCGGGGTCGAAGACCAGGGCGCGGGCCAGCGCGATCCGCTGCTGCTGGCCGCCCGAAAGCTGCGCGGGCCGGCGGTTGGCGAACTTGCCCATCTGCACCATGTCCAGCGCGCGGGCGATGCGGGTTTCGCGTTCCGCCTTGGCCATGCCCCGGACTTCCAGCGGGAAAGACAGATTCTCGCCCACCGTCATATGCGGGAAAAGGGCATAGTTCTGGAACACCATGCCGATCCCGCGCCTGTGCGGCGGCACCTGATTGATCGGGCGTCCCGCCAGCCGGATTTCCCCATGAGTCGCGGTCTCGAACCCGGCCAGCATCATCAGGCAGGTAGTCTTGCCCGACCCCGACGGGCCCAGCATGGTCAGGAACTCTCCCTTGCCGATGGACAGGTTCAGGTCTTTGACGACAAGCGTCTGCCCGTCATAGCTTTTCTGCACATGTTCGAAGGCGACGAAACTGTCGCCAGGGCGGTCGTCCAGCAAAAGGCGCTCTCCCCTGTTTTGTGTTTTCGTTGATCAGCGCCCCGTCAGGTTAAGCGGCGGCTTGGCGCCTGCGCAACACCGTTTGCGACATTTCTTCGCAGGTCCAGGTCGCGAACAGGCCATCCCGGCAGCCGCCCGCGCCGCGATCAGCCCTGCCCGGAAAGCGGGCATGGCGCATGGGCTTGTGCCGCTGCAACCCTGCGGTTAGCGTCGCGGCCGATCCGATTCCCGCCATCGGCCAAGGACGCGTGTCCTTCGCGCCCCGACCGAAGGACCGTCATGCTGGAAGCCCTGCTTCTGTTCGCCGCCGGATTCCTGGGCGGAATGCTGAACGCCGTCGCGGGCGGCGGTACCTTCATCACCTTTCCGGCGCTTGTCTTCATCGGCATCCCCCCGGTCGTCGCCAACGCGACCAGCACCATCGCCGCGCTGCCGGGTTACCTGTCGGCGGCCATCGCCTTCCGGGGCGATATCCGCCGCATCCAGGACGCACCCTTCGCCAGGCTGACGGTCTGGACGATGATCGGCGGGGCCATCGGCAGCGGGCTGCTGCTGGTCAGCTCGAACAAGGCGTTCTCGGCCCTGGTGCCGTTCCTGCTGCTGGCCGCGACGCTGGTCTTCTACTTCGCCGACGACGTGCGGCGCACGGCCTCCCGCTGGCGGTCGGTGGTCAAGCCCTTCGGCCTGGGGATCCTGCTGCCGGTGGCGATCTATGGCGGCTATTTCAACGGCGGCCTGGGCATCGTGCTGCTGGCGGTCTTCGCGATGTGGGGCATGACCGACCTGCACGCGATGAACGGGCTGAAATGCTGGCTGTCCTTCGCGCTGTCGGCGGTGGCCTTCGCGATCTTCGCGGTGGGCGGCGCGGTGGCCTGGATACCTGCCGCGATCATGGCGGTCGGCACCATCACCGGCGGTTATGCGGGCGCGCCGGTGGCGCGACGCATCCCGCGCGACACCCTGCGGCTGCTGATCGCCTTCATAGGCGTCGGCATGACCGCGATCTTCTTCTGGCGTCTCATTCAAGGAGCATGAACATGAGCGACATCAAACGCATCGAGACCGGCCCGCGCATGAGCCAGGCGGTCGTCGCCAACGGCATCGTCTGGCTGGCGGGCCAGGTGGGCGAGCCGGGCGCATCCGTCGCCGATCAGACCCGCGTGGTGCTGGAACAGGTCGACCGCCTGCTGGCCCTTGCCGGGACCGACAAGACCCGTATCGTCTCGGCCCAGATCTGGCTGGCCGACATGGCTGATTTCGCGGAAATGAACGCCGTCTGGGACCAATGGGCGCCGCAGGGCCACACCCCCGCCCGCGCCACGGGCGAGGCAAAGCTGGCCACCCCCGACTACAAGGTCGAGGTGATCGTCACCGCGGTCCTGTAACCGCCCGCAAGACCGACCGGGCGGCGCGCAGACCCGGCGCCTCGCCCCCCTTGCCCAGCCGGTCCATGGTCAGATCCATCGCGTCCAGCTGGGCCTGCCGCGCCTGGGCATCGCCCAGCAGGCGGCGCAGCGCCTGGGCCATCGGCGCGGGCTGGCAGTCGCGGCCCAGGAATTCCGGCACCGCGCGGGTTTCGCTGACCAGGTTGACCAGCGTCACCGTGTCGGTCTTCAGCAACATCCCGATCAGCAACCGGCTCAGCGGCGCCATGTCATAGCCGATCACCATCGGCACCCGGTTCGCCGCCAGATCCAGGCTGACCGTGCCCGACGCCGCAAGCGCCAGATCCGCTGCGGCGAAAGCGGCGCGCTTCTGGTCCGCGTCCTCGACGATCAGCGGGCGCTCGGGCCAGGCCGCCGTCAGGTGGCGCACCGCCTGCGACACACCCGCCACGGTGGGCAGCACCACCTGCATGTCGGGCACATGATGGCGTAGATCCGTCAACGCATCGCCGAAGCGGGGCAGCAGCCGCGCGACCTCGCCATGGCGCGAACCGGGCAGGCACAGCACGACGGGGCTGTCCGGAGCGATGCCGTGACCGGCGCGGAACAGCGCGGCCTCGTCGGGACCGGCGGCCTGCGCCGTGGCGATGGGGTGGCCCACGAAATCGCAGGTCATCCCGGCGGCCTGCATCAGGGGCGGCTCGAAGGGCAGGATCGCCAGGACGTGATCGACGACCTCGGCCATCTTCAAGGCCCGTCCCGGCCGCCAGGCCCAGACCGAAGGCGCGACGTAATGGATGGTCCGCAGGCCGGGCCGCTGCGCCCGCGCGGCCCGCGCCACCCGCAGGCAGAAATCCGGACTGTCGATGCCGATCAGCGCATCGGGGTTTTCGGCGGCGACACGGGCGGCCGTCTCGGCGATCCGCCGCTTGAGATGGCGGTATTTCGGCAGCACCTCCCAGATGCCCATGACGCTCAGTTCCGCCATGGGGAACAGGCTCTCCAGCCCCTGCGCGGCCATCGCCTCGCCGCCGATGCCGACGAACTCCACATCCGGGACCAGGTCGCGCAGCCCGGCCATCAACGCCCCGCCAAGCTGGTCGCCCGAGGCTTCGCCCGCGATCAGGAAGAACTTCATGCGCTTGGTCCTGCTGCTGATGTCCTGTGGGTATTTGTACAAAGAAGAAGCCGGTTTCTTCTTTGCCTAAATACCCGAATGCGGCATAGCCCACAAAAACAACCCGGCGGCATCGGCGCGCCGGATCGCCTCTGCCCGGTCCAGCAGGATCACCCCGCCGGCTTGCCAGGCAATTCCCGCCAGCCCGGCCTGGGCGGCCTGGATCACGCTGTCCGGGCCAAGCGTCGGCAGGTCGATGCGCATGTCCTGACCGGGCTTGGGGGCCTTGAAGAACACCCCCTTCGCGCCGTTCGGGTTGGGCCGCAGCCCCGCGTGGCGCGCCGCGAAATCCAGCATCGCCTCGGTTCCAGGCAGCGTCTCGATGGCAAGACACTGGCCTTGCGCCACCACCGCGCCCTGCCCCACGTCCAGCGGTCCCAGCGTCGCCAGGATCAGCGCCGCCCGCGCCGCGTCGCGGCGGTCTGCCGCCGAGGGTTCGCCCGCCAGCACGCCCTCGGCAGGGATCAGGCCGGGGGCGACCTCGGCGACCGAGGCGATGGTCAGCCCGTGTTCCTGGAACACGTCCAGAACCGCCCGCAGCGCCCCGTCGTCGCCCGACTGCATCGCCATCATGATGCGCGGCACCAGTTGCGCGGTGCGGCTGTCGAACAATTCCGGGTCCAGGCGCGGCCGGCGGATCGCGCCCGCGAAGACGACACGCGACACGCCCTGGTCCAGCAGGCTGTCCAGGAAGGGCACCAGCCGTTCCAGCCGGAAGGGCTGGGCGTCCACCCCGTCGGGCGCGAAGCCATCCAGCGCATAAACCAGCGGATCGTCCAGGGCAGCGATGACGGCCGGGGCCAGCGCACCCTGGCCTGCGATGACGGCGGTGCGGGTCATGCGGGCTTGGGCGTCAGGAAGCTGCGGTCGGAGGGTCCGAGGATGAAGTCCAGCACGTCGCGGACCATGCCGCCCGTCTCGCCCTCGGCCAGATGGCGGGCGGTGTCGCGAAAGCTGCCCGCTCCCAGCCGGTCCAGCATTTCCCGCAATTCATGGATGTCGGCGCGGCTGGCGCCCCGGCGTTTCAAGCCCACCAGGTTCAACCCGTCCAGATGCCCGCGCGGGCCTTGCACCAGGCCATAGGGGATCACGTCCGCCGTCACCATCGTCACGGCGCCGATCATCGCGCCCCGCCCGATGCGGACGAACTGATGCACCCCCGACAGCCCGCCGACGATCACGTCGTCGTCCAGGTGGCAATGTCCGGCAAGCGAGGCGTTGTTGACCAGGATCACCCGGTCGCCAAGCTGGCAGTCGTGGCCCACATGGCAGCCCGCCATGAACAGCCCGTCGCAGCCCACGCGGGTCACGCCGCCGCCCCCTTCGGTTCCCGGATTCATGGTGACATATTCGCGGATCCGGTTGCGCGCGCCGATCTCAAGCCGCACGTCCTCGCCCCGGAACTTCAGATCCTGCGGCACCTCGCCGATGGAGGCGAAGGGGAACACCACCGTGCCCTCGCCCACCGCCGTGTCCCCGGCGATGGAGACGTGGGATTTCAGCACCACACCCTCGCCCAGGGTCACCTTCGGACCGACCACGCAGAACGGGCCGATCCGGACGCCCGCGCCGATCTGCGCGCCATCCTCGACGATGGCAGTGGGATGGATGTCAGTCATCGGCCTTCAGCGCCATCATGGCGGTGAATTCGGCCGAGGCGCACAATTGGCCGTCCACGGTCGCCCGACCCTCGAATTTCCAGATCTTGCCGCCGCCGCGCAGGGCCTTGCAATGCAGTTCCAGCACGTCTCCGGGCACCACCATGCGGCGGAACTTGCACTTGTCGATGCCCATGAAATAGGTCGCCAGCGGCTTGTCGATGATGTTCATGCTGATGCCGACGATCACGGCCGAGGTCTGGGCCATGGCCTCGACGATGGTGACGCCGGGCATGACGGGTTCTTCGGGGAAATGGCCCTGGAAATGAGGCTCGTTGCTGGTGACCATCTTGATGCCCACGCCCCCCTCGTGCGGGACGATGTCGCGCACCTTGTCGATGAACAGGAAGGGATAGCGATGCGGGATGATGCGCTTGATCAGCGACAGGTCGGCCTCGGTATAGGGGGCGGGGGCGCGCGTTTCGTCGGCCATGAGCGTTCCTTCGGGACGTTTCTTTCCGGTTAGCAACGCGGTTGCCGCTTGGCAAGCGGTCAGCCGGACGCGTCCCGCCCGATGGGCGCGGCCTTGCCTGCCCTGCCCTCGCGCAGCCAGCCGGTCAAAATCAGCCCCGAGACCAGCAGCAGCCACGCCCAGCCGGGCAGCAGCGGCCGCCGTTCCAGGCCGGTGACCGATGCCGCGTCGCGCGGCGTGATGGCGATCCAGTCGCCAAGCGCGGCGCTGCCATGCGCGCGCCGCCCCGGCGCGACGGTGCGCAGATCGGGCATCCCGTCCGCCAGGACCACAGCGCCGCCGCCGGTCGCCTTTATCAGCGGCTGCAAGGCGGCGGCGCTTGCCACGGTCTGTTCGAACTCGCGCGGCGCCGCCGGGCCAATCGCCAGAACCCGGCGCAGGTCGCCATCGGCCAGCCGGTACAGCCCCGGTTCGGGCGCGGTCCAGTCGGCAGTGAAGCGGCCCGGCCCGGCGGGTTCCAGCGGAACCCGTTCGGTTTCGCCATCGGGGCGGGTGACGACCAGCGGCCCGGCGCTGTCGGCCATGGTGCGGCGGGTGAAGCGCACCGACAGATCGCCCGCGACATCGGCCAGCAGCGCCTCTTCCTCAAGCTCGGGTTCCTTCATCGACCAATGGGCGATGCGGCGCAGCAGTTCCAGTTGCGGACCGCCGCCCTCGAACCCGCGCCCCCACAGCCACACCTGGTCCGAGGTCAGCAGCGCCACCCGCCCCTCGCCCACGCGGTCCAGGATCAGCAGCGGCTGGTCGTCAGCCCCGGTCATCGCCACCTGGGCGCCGGGGTCGGGGGTCACGGTCGCCATGCGCAGCCAGCGGCCCCAGGTCGGATCCCGGTCCTCGTCCCCGCCGCCCGGCAGCCCGGCGGTGACGGGATGGCGGCGGCCTTCGTCGGTCAGGCGCGGCAGATAGGGTTCTTCCAGCACCTGTCCGGTCGGGCGCGCGGGCAGGATCCGGCCCAAGGGAGACAGATACAGGCTTTCCACCCCCGCCATTTCCGGCCCGGCCGAGACCAGGATCGCGCCGCCGTTTTGGACATAGCGGGCGATATTGGCGTAATATTCCGGCGGCAGGATGCCGCGCACACTGTAGCGGTCGAAGATGATTAGGTCGAAATCCTCGATCCGCTCCATGAACAGTTCCTGGGTCGGAAAGGCGATCAGCGACAATTCGTTGACCGGCACGCCATCCGATTTATCGGGCGGGCGCAGGATGGTGAAATGGATCAGATCGACCGCCGCGTCGGATTTCAGCAGGTTGCGCCAGGTCCGTTCGCCCGCATGAGGTTCGCCCGAGACCAGCAGCACGCGCAGACGGTCGCGTACGCCGTTGATGCTGATCGCGGCGGCGTTGTTGCGGTCGGTCAGTTCGCCGCGCCCCGGTTCGTCGATGGCGGGCGCGTCGAAGCCGATCTGAACGACGTTCTGGCCCGCATGGTCCAGGGTCAGCGGCAGGGCCAGCGACTGGCCCAGCGGCACGGCAACCACCTGTTCCGGCCCGCCGTCCAGCGACAGGCGCAGGTTGACCGAGCCGGTCTGCGCCTGAGGAGGAACGGCGCCCTGATCCTCGATCCGCAGGCGGATGGCGATCTGCTGGTCGATCAGGCCGAAGGCGGGCGCTTCCTCGATCACCAGGCGGCGGTCCCAGTCCTGGGGGCGGCCGGTTAACAGCACATGAACCGGGGCGGGCGCGGCGGCGGGCAGCATCGCCGGGTCGTGCAGGCGGCCGTCGGTGACGGCGATCACGCCCGCCAGCCGTGCTTCGGGTTCGGCAGCGATGGCGCGGGCCATTTCGGTCGCCAGCAGGGTGCCGTCGTCATTGTCGCCGACCGTGACGCGGCGCAGTTCGGTATTGGGCAGAGCGGCGATCCGGCGGGTCAGGGCATCGACCGCGGCATCGGTCTGCGCGCCGCGTTCAGGCAGAGTCTGACTGGCCGAACGGTCGTCGATCAGGATCACGATGTCGGACAGGCCCATGCGGCTGCCGATCTCCAGCGCGGGACCGGCCAGGGCCAGCGCGGCGGCAAGCCCGGCCAGGCCGCGCCAGGCCCAGCCGCGCAGCCCGCGCCACAGCGCAAAGCCCGCGACCAGCAGCGCAAGCGCCGCCAGCGCGACGATGGCCCACCAGGGCAGCAGGGGATCAAAGCGCAGTTCGGTCACGGGCCCAGGGTCTCCTCGACCCGCATCCGGTCCAGCAGGGCAGGCACATGGACCTGATCGGATTTGTAATTGCCTGTAAGGACATACATCAGCAAGTTCACGCCAAATCTAAAGGCCATCTCGCGCTGCTGCTCTCCCTCCCAGCCGCGCCCGATGGGATAGGCGGGAAAGCCGTTGTCGTCCACGGCCCAGGCCTCGGCCCAGCTGTTGCCGCCGATCACCACCGGGCTGACGCCATCGTTCAACTGCCGGAAGGGCATGCCCTCGGCCGCCTCGGCCCCGGCGGGCGGGGCTTCCAGCCAGACGGGATTGCCCTGCCAGCGGCCCGGAAAATCGGCCAGCAGATAGAAGCTGCGGGTCAGGACGTGATCCTCGGGGACCGGCGACAAGGGCGGGATTTCCAGCGGCGAGGCCAGCGCCTGCAAGGCCCCAGACATATCCGGCCCGCCGACGCCGGTCACGTCGCCGTCGCGCGTGTCGAACAGGATCATCCCGCCCGAACGCATGAAATGGTTCAGCCGAACATAGGCCTGGGGCGAGGGCGGCGCCTGCGTGTCGGTGATCGGCCAGTAAAGGAAGGTCAGCACCGACAGGTCGTCGGCATCCAGGTCGATGGCGACAGGCTCGCCCGGCTCGACCGAGGTGCGCTGCGCCAGCACCATCGACAAACCGCGCAGCCCCTGCCGCGAGGCTTCATCGATCCGGTCGTCGCCGGTCACGACATAGGCCAGCGCGACCTCGTTCGCGGCGCGGGCCAGTTCGGGGCTGGGATCCTGCGCCTTGGCCGAGGGCGCGGGCTGGATCAGCAGCGCCAGCAGGACCGCCGCGGCCACCCTGCCGCCGCGCGCGATCATGGCCGATCCCAACGCATCCGCCGCCAGAATCAGCGCCGTCAGGGCCAGAAGCAGCCCCGTCAGATCGCGCCCCCCGGTCCGGCCCACAGCCTCGACCGTGGCGCCCGGCCAGTGGGCCAGGGCCAGAGGCCCGCCCGCATTCAGCGCCACCCGCCGGTCGCCTGCCGCATAGATGCCCGCAGGCCGTTCGGGGGCAGGGCCAAGCGCCAGATCGGCGGCCGGAACCGGGGCCATCCCTTCGGCAGGCGCGGCACGGCCGAAGCCGTCCAGCACGGTTTCCGGCGTCCAGAAAGGCTGGTCGCGGCCGTCCGCCTGCGCCTGGGCGGGCGAGACGCGGGCAGTCTGGACCAACCGATCCAGCATCTGCACGAACAGGCCCGAGATCGGCAGGTTCGACCATTCCGCATTGGCGGTGACATGGAACAGCACCACCTGTCCCTGCCCCGTCCGGGCACGTGTTACCAGCGGCGTGTTGTCCGACAACGAGGCCAAAGTCTTTTCGGCCAGATCGGGCGCCGGCTGGGCCATCAGTTGCGCGCGGATCGCCACGTCATCGGGCGGGGTCAGCCCCGCGAAAACACCGTCCGCCGCAAAGGGCAGGATGGCGCGCGGATCGCCCCAGGACAGCGCCCCGCCGATGTCGCGCCCGCCCTGCCGCAGCGCGACCGGAATCAGCGGTTCGTCCTGCAACCCGTCGTATGCGGCCATGCGCGGCCCGGCAAAGCGGATCAGCAGCCCGCCATCCTGGACCCAGGCGGTCAGATCGCCCGTTTCGGCCAGATCGACCTGATCGGCCAGCACGATCACATCGGGCGCGCTGTCCAGAACGTCGCCCAGCCCGCCCTCGACCAGATCGGTCGTCGGGGCCAGCGCCTGGCGCAGATAGTGCAGTTGGGACAGAAGCTCCTGCCCCTCGGCCTGGCGGTCGGCGTCGCCCACCAGCCCGACCTTGCGGCGCTTCACGCGGTCGTCGGCCAGGACCACGGCGCCTGCATGGGCCTCGCCCTCGACCTGGAAGCGGGTGATGCGGTTGCGCAGCTCGGGCGGCAGGTCGATGGCGACGGGCCGGGTGGCGATCCCGGCGGCGGCGGCGGCATCGCCGGGGGCCAGCCGGGCCAGCTCTCGTTCGACGCCTTGGGGATCGGGGCCGATGGCAAGGATCGCGGGTGCGCCATCGTCGGTGGAGGCCAGCGTCAGCGAGGGCGTGTCGCCCGCGTGCAGCGACAGCGCGCGCACAGCGCGGGCGGGTGGAACCACCGTCACCGCCCCGCGATCCGTCAGCGCTGACAGCCAGGCGGCGCGGTCGGGATGGTCCAGCCCGTCGCTGATCCACAGCGTCGCCAGCCGCCCCTGGGGGGCGTCAGCCAGAATCGCGGCCGGATCCTTTGGCAAGGTCGTTTCCCAAGGCACGGGCTGGGCGGCGCGCAGCCCCGCCAGAAGGCGGTCGGCGGGGGCGAAGGCCAAGGCGCCCGCAGCGCGTCCATCGGCCAGCAGCAGCGCGGCGGGGCGGCCTTCGGCGGCGGCGTCAGACAGCGCCGATTCGGCGCGGGTCAGCCGGGCGGGCCAGTCGGGGGCGGCGGACCAGCCCGCGTCCAGGATCACCAGCAGCGGCCCGGTCTGGCCCGAGGCGACGACAGGTTTCCAGCTTGGACCGGCGAAGGCCAGGATCATCGCGGCCACGGCGGCCAGGCGCAGCAGAAGCAGCCACCACGGCGTGCGCCGGGCGATGGGCACCCGGTCCACCAGCCCCCGCAGCAGCGCGACGCCGGGAAAGGCCACCTGCCGCGGCGCGGGCGGCATGGCCCGCAGGATCACCCACAGCACCGGCAGCGCGACCAGCGCCGTCAGCACCCAGGGCGCCGCGAATCCTATGGGACCAAGCATCAGCATCAGCCCGCAAGCACCTGATAAAACCAGCTTAACGCCACGGCGGGCGATTGGTCCGTGGTATGGTGGCCGAAATGCCAGCCCGCATCCAAGGCCCGCTGGCGCAGCCGGTCTCGACGTTCGGCCAGCCGCGCCAGATAGGCGTCCCGCAGCCCGGCCGCGTCGCGGCTGTCGTGATGCGTGGCGCCCGACAGCGAGCGGAACAGGACCGCGCCGGTCCAGGGAAAGCCTTCCTCGTCCGGGTCCAGCACCTGCATCAGCACGCCCGTCACGCCGATGCCGGTCGCACGGGACAGCAGCGCGTCCACCCAGGCGGGATCGTCCAGGAAATCCGACAGGATCACCAGCCGCTGGTTGGGGCGCAGCATGTCGGGGGTCGGCGCATCATTGTCGCCGTCCTTCAGCGGGGCCAGGGCGATCTGTTCGGCCAGCCGGTCGGCCTGCACCCGGCCCGCGCGGGCGGGCTGGCCCAGCAGGCCCACCTTTTCGCCTCCGCGCAGCAGCACCATCGCCAGCGCCAGCGCCAGCAGACGCGCGCGGTCGGCCTTGGCGGGGCGGTCCGGCCCGCCCGAATATCCCATCCCCTGCCCGGCCGAGATCCACAGCCCCGCCGCCTGCGCGGTCTGTGCTTCGCGGTCGCGGACGAATTGCGCGTCGGACCGGGCCGAACGGCGCCAGTCGATGGCACGGGCGCTGTCGCCCTGGCTGGCGGGGCGGTATTGCCAGAAATCCTCGCCCGGTCCGCTGCGGCGCAGGCCGTGGGCGCCCGGCGCGATCATCGCCGCCAGCCGTTCCGCCGACAGGATCAGCGCCGGCAGATGGCCACTGGCCGCCTGCGCCCCCGACCGCAGGCCGGCGGCGCGTCGATGGGCGTCCAGATCGGTGGCGGATCGGTTCAAGACGCCCTCATGCCGCCTGGCGCGCGCCGAAACGGTCGCCCAGCAGGCGGGCGATCACGCCATCGACCGTCTCGCCCCGCGCGCGGGCGGCGAAGGACAGCGCCATGCGGTGGCGCAGGACGGGGGCGGCCATCGCCTCGACATCCTCCAGCGTGGGCGCGAAGCGGCCGTTCAGCACCGCGCGGGCGCGGGTGACCAGCATCAGCGCCTGCGCCGCGCGCGGCCCCGGCCCCCAGATCAGCGCGTCACCCAGGAACGCCGCCGATTCCGGCCCGCCGGGGCGGCAGGCACGGACCAGATCCAGGATCGATTCCACCACCGCCTCGCCCACCGGCATCTGCCGGATCAGACGCTGCGCAGCGATCAGCCCCTCGGCATCGAAGGCGGCATGAGCGCGCGCGTCCTCGACCCCTGTCGTGGCCAGCAGAATCGCGCGCTCGGTGTCGCGGTCGGGATAATCCACGTCGATCTGCAACAGGAAACGGTCCAGCTGCGCCTCGGGCAACGGATAGGTGCCTTCCTGCTCGATGGGGTTCTGGGTGGCGAGGACGTGGAACGGACGGCCCAGCGGGCGGTGCTGGCCGCTGATCGTCACTTCGCGTTCCTGCATGGCTTGCAGCAGCGCGGACTGGGTGCGGGGCGACGCCCGGTTGATCTCGTCCGCCATCAGAAGCTGGGTGAAGACCGGGCCTTCGATAAAGCGGAAGGCACGGCTGCCGTCGGGCAGAACGTCCAGAACCTCGGATCCCAGGATATCGGCGGGCATCAGATCGGGGGTGAACTGGATCCGCTGGCTGTCCAGGCCCAGGACCGTGGACAGCGTGTCGACCAGCATCGTCTTGCCCAGGCCCGGCTGGCCCACCAGCAGCGCATGGCCGCCCGCCAGGATCGCCGCCAGCACCTGTTCGACCACCTGGTGCTGGCCCACGAAGCGCCGCTCGATACTGGCGCGGGCATCGGCAAGGGTCTGCCCAAGCTGTTCGACCTTCGTCACCAGAATCTCATCCGACGCCATGACAATGTTCCCCGACTGCTCTACATCGGACCATAAGAGGATATCGGAAAGGCGACTATAGCGAATGGCAGATCGCGGTGACAAAGCTGTGAGCGCCGAGGGCATCGCCGCAGCCGCCAGCAAGGCGTCCGGGGGCGGGCTGCCGCCGGTGCATCTGTGGGATCCGCCCTTCTGCGGCGACCTGGACATGGAGATCCGGGCGGACGGCACCTGGTTCTATCAGGGCACGCCCATCGGCCGCCCGGCGATGGTGCGGCTGTTTTCCACGATCCTGAAGCGCGAGGGGGACCGCTTCTTCCTGGTCACGCCCGTGGAAAAGGTCGGCATCCGCGTGGTGGACGCGCCCTTCGTCGCGGTGGACGCCGACATCCTTCCCGACGCCGTGACCTTCGTCACCAATGTCGGCGACCGGGTGACGGCGGGACCGGACCACCCCATCGCCCTACGCGGCACGGCCGACGCGCCGCGCCCCTATGTCCATGTCCGCGCCGGGCTGGATGCGCTGATCGACCGCAAGACCTTCTACCGCCTTGCCGCCGCCGCGACCGAGGATGCGGGCCGCAGCGGCATCCGCTCGGGCGGGGCCTTCTTTTCGTTGGAGCCTTGATGCCCCGCTTTGCCGCCAATCTGACGATGCTGTTCACCGAACTGCCGATGCTGGACCGATTCGCCGCCGCCGCCGATGCCGGCTTCGAAGGGGTCGAGATCCTGTTTCCCTATGACATTCCGCCCCGCGATCTGTCCCGCGCGGCCATCGCCGCCGGGCTGGACTTCGTGCTGATGAACACGCCCCCGCCCAACTGGGCGGGCGGCCCGCGCGGCTTCGCCGCCGAACCGGGGCTGGAGGACCGTTTCCGCAGCGACTTCGACCGCGCCCTGCGCTTTGCCGAGGCGTTGCGGGCGCGCCATATCCACATCATGGCGGGCTATGCCCAGGGCGAGGAGGCGCGCGACACCTTCCTGCGAAACCTGTCCTGGGCGACCGGGCGCGCGCCCCATGTCAGCCTGACGATCGAGCCGCTGAACCCCGTGGACCAGCCTGGCTATTTCCTGGGCGATTTCGATCTGGCCGCCGACCTGATCGAACAGGTCGACGCGCCGAACCTGGGACTGCAATTCGACGCCTATCACGCGCAGATGATCACCGGGGACGCGATGGCCGTCTGGCGCAAACACGCGGGCATCGCCCGCCATGTCCAGATCGCGGGCGTTCCGGGTCGCCACGAACCCACGGGCGGGATGATCGACTATCCGGCGTTCTTCGCCGCGCTCGACCAGTCCGCCTACAAGGGCTGGGTCAGCGCGGAATACAATCCCGCCGGGCTGACGACCAAGGGGCTGGGCTGGCTGCCGCGCCCGCCTGCCTGACAGGATCGCCCCGGAAGGGAACCGGGGTTCCTGGGCCGCGTTATCGCCATGACGCCGTTCGGAAAAACCGTTCCCTGGCGCGCCTGGTCAACAGCGGAGACAACCCATGAATTCCATCATCTATATCGTCGGCCTGGTGGTCGTCGTCCTGTTCATCCTGTCCTTCCTGGGCCTTCGCTAAGGCGCGCCCCCGATGAAAGGCTGAACGACATGAGCATGATTCCCGACGCAACCCCGCAGCGCAGCATCATGGACTGGCCCGCGATCCTGTCGGGCGCGGCCATCGCGGCTGGCGCCCTGGTCGTCTTCACCGGATTCACCGCCGCCATCGGCCTGGGATCGGTCTCGGCCGAACCCGGTGAGGGGCTGGGCACCTTTGCCAGCATCCTGGTGGGCCTGTTCGCCTTTCTCAGCACCGTGGCGGCCTATGCCCTGGGCGGCTATGTCGCCGGACGGATGCGCACCCCGGTTTCGGGCATCGCGGCAGATGAGACCCGCGCCCGAGACGGCGTTCACGGGCTGACTGTCTGGGCCGTCGGCACCCTGGTCGGCGCCGTCCTGGCCTTCGGGGTCGTTTCCAGCGGCGTCCGCGCCGTTGGTTCGGCCGCCGGCACCGTGGTCGAGGCGGGCGGGTCGGCCGTCGGCGGCGCGCTGCAAGGCGCAGGGCAGTTGGCGGGCGGAGTCGTGGGCGGCGTTGGTCAGGTCGCCGGCGGCGTCGTCAGCGGTGCGGGCCAGGCGGCGGGCGGCGCCTTGCAGGGCGCGAGCCAGGCCGCGAACAACGACACGCTGCAAGATATGCTGCCCGAGGGGCTTCAGCAGAATCCCCTGGACTATATCACCAACCGCCTGCTGCGCCCCGAAGAAACCGCGCCCAACGCCTATTCGGACGAGGCGATCCGCAGCGAGATCGCGGGCATCGTCGGCACCGTCTTGCGCACCGGCGAATTCCCCCAGGACGACCGCGACTACCTGATCCGCGCCGTCGTCGCCAGGACCCAGTTGACCCAGCCCGAGGTCGAGGCCCGCGTGGATCAGGCCGTGACCGAGGTGCAGACCCTGCGCGCCGATGCCGAACAGCGGCTGCAAGAGGTTCAGGCCCAGGCGCAGGAAGCCTTGGACGCCGCCCAGGCCGAGGCGCAGCGCCTGCAGGACGAGGCCGCGCAGCGGCTTGAGGAAGCCCGCAAGGCCGCCATCGACGCGGCCGAGGCTGCGCGCAGCGCCGCCGTATGGTCGGCCTTCCTGCTGGCCGCATCGACCTTGATCGCAGGCGCGGCGGCCTTCCTGGCAGCCATTCGCGGCGGCCGCGACCGTGACGAAGGCCGCATCTGGGCGGGGCTGCATCGCGGCCTCCGCTGAGGTCCGACCCCGGTCGCCAGACGCCATCGAACCCCGCCACGCCGCCGTGGCGGGGTTTTTTCGTGGCGTTCCGGCAGCGCCACGCGGCCAGATTTCGTCTGGTGTTTCGGCCCCTGATTGTTTAGGGCGACCGCAAATCACAAAGGTCGCTCATGGATATCCGCAACATCGCCATCATCGCTCACGTTGACCACGGCAAGACGACGCTGGTCGACCAGCTGTTGCGCCAGTCCGGGTCGTTCCGGGAAAACCAGGCCGTCGCCGAACGGGCGATGGACAGCAACGACATCGAGCGGGAACGCGGCATCACCATCCTGGCCAAGGCGACCAGCGTCGAATGGAAGGGCACCCGCATCAACATCGTGGACACGCCCGGCCACGCCGATTTTGGCGGAGAGGTCGAACGGATCCTGTCCATGGTCGATGGCGTCTGCCTGCTGGTCGATGCCGCCGAAGGGCCGATGCCGCAGACCAAGTTCGTGACCTCGAAGGCGCTTGCCCTGGGCCTGCGCCCCATCGTGGTGCTGAACAAGGTCGACAAGCCCGCAGCCGAGCCGGACAATGCCCTGAACGACGTGTTCGACCTGTTCGCGAACCTGGGTGCCAATGACGAGCAGCTGGATTTCCCGCATGTCTATGCCTCGGGCATCGGCGGCTGGGCGGACGAGACGCTGGACGGTCCGCGCAAGGACATGTCGGCGCTGTTCGACCTGATCCTGAGCCACGTCCAGCCGCCCAAGCAGATCGCCCGCGTAGACGAGCCCTTCCAGATGCTGGCGACCACGCTGTCGGCCGACCCCTTCCTGGGCCGCCTTCTGACCGGCCGGGTCGAGGCGGGCCGCGCCAAGGCGGGCGACACCGTCAAGGCCCTGTCCCGCGACGGCGAACGGATCGAGCAGTTCCGCATCAGCAAGGTGCTGGCCTTTCGCGGCCTGACCCAGACCCCCATCGACGAGGCACAGGCGGGCGACATCGTGACCCTGGCCGGCATGTCCAAGGCCACCGTGGCCGACACGCTTGCCGCGCTGGAGGTGGACACCGCCCTGCCCGCCCAGCCGATCGACCCGCCCACCATCAGCGTGACCTTCGGCATCAACGACTCGCCCCTGGCGGGGCAGGACGGCAAGAAGGTCCAGTCCCGCGTCATCCGCGAGCGCCTGATGCGCGAGGCCGAGGTGAACGTCGCCATCAAGGTCGAGGACACGCCGGGCGGCGACGCCTTCATCGTCTCGGGCCGGGGCGAATTGCAGATGGGCGTTCTGATCGAGAACATGCGCCGCGAGGGGTTCGAACTGTCGATCAGCCGTCCCCGCGTGATCTTCCGCGAGGAAAACGGCCAGCGGCTTGAACCCGTCGAGGAGGTCATCATCGACGTGGACGACGACTATACCGGCGTGGTGATCGAAAAGCTGACCGGCGACCGCAAGGGCGAGATGGTCGACATGCGCCCGGCGGGCCACGGCAAGACGCGGATCGTCGCGCATGTGCCGTCGCGCGGGCTGATCGGATATCATGGCGAATTCATGACCGACACGCGCGGCAACGGCGTGCTGAACCGCATCTTCCACGGCTGGACCCCCTACAAGGGCGCGATCCAGGGCCGCCGCCAGGGCGTGCTGATCAGCATGGAGAACGGCGTCTCGGTCGCCTATGCGCTGTGGAACCTGGAAGAGCGCGGCAAGATGTTCATCGGCGCGCAGGAGCAGCTGTATACCGGCATGATCATCGGCGAACATTCCCGCGACAACGACCTGGAAGTGAACCCGCTGAAGGGCAAGAAGCTGACCAACGTCCGCGCGTCCGGCACCGACGAAGCCGTCCGCCTGACGCCGCCCGTGCGCATGTCGCTGGAAGAGGCCATAGCCTATATCAACGACGACGAACTGGTCGAGGTGACGCCCAAGAACATCCGCCTGCGCAAGCGTTATCTGGATCCGCACGAACGCAAGCGCCAGGCGCGGGCGGACGCGTAACGCAACTTTCCCCTGCGTCAAGCTGTCGTTTTAGCGAGGTTCGCGGCTGCGCGGCCTCGTGATAATCTTGGTCATGGCCTTGATGTCGGGATCGTCGGCGTATGTTCGTGGTATGCGGTCACAAGGGTTCGTCCAGCCACCCGGCGGCATTGTCCTGGGCCGTCCGCGCATTTTCGACATCATGCCGGTCTTCGGCAGGAAACTATAAAGCATCGGATCGGTTCTTCTTGAGGGGGAATGGTGCGCGTCAAGCTCGCCCGTTCGTCCTGACATGACCCTTGCCGAACGGGATTCGACCATGAGCAAGCACGACGACATCATGAAGGGGCTGGGCCTGCACGGTCAGGCCGTCGTCGCTGCCCTGGAACTGATGGCCGACCTTGGCAGGCGCGGTCCCGGCCTGGACCAGGTGGCCATCAGGATCGGCGCCGATCCGGCCAAGCTGCGCAAGATCTTTCCCGACGATGAAAGCCTGTTGTTCGCCGTGGCCGAACAGGCCCTGATGCGGCTGATGGATTCCTGCACCAGGGCGGTCGTCAAGATCGACCCTGACGACGCGGTGGGGCAGTTCCTGGCGCTTGGCCAAGCCTATATCCGCTGGGCCGCCGAACACCGCGTCCAGTTTCGGATGATCTTCGGACATCCCAGGCTGAATGCCGCGCAGGTGCCGGAACTGCGCCGTTACCTGGATTCCATCGTCGACCTGATGACGCGGATGCTGGAACGCGCCCGCGATACCGGCCGCCTTCGCGACGGCGAGGATATTCCCATGCTGGTCCTGTCGTCGCGCATCTTCGCCTATGGGCTGGCGCAGATGGTGGTCGACGGCCGGACCGATTCCTGGTTCCCGGCCCGCACACCGCAGGAAGCGGCGGAACAGGCGCTTCAGGATTTCGTCAAGCGGATCGCCCGCGGCTCGGCCCCGCGGTCGCGGCACCGGCGCTGAGGCCCGGTCAGCCGCCTGCATTTCACGGATGCCATTTCAACCTGCGACGGGCTTCGTGACCGCCGACCGGCATTAATCGAATTTTCAGATTGGTCTGGCACCCTGCCGCCGGGGACGGGACGCATCCCGACCCTTCGCCGCAAGGCTTGTCACCCGACCGGGGACGCGCAGCGCACTGCCGTCCCTGGGGGCTGCGGCGGATCTGGGGTTCCGCCGCAGCCGCAATGACGCAGCCGCAACGCCGGGCGTCAGCCTTTTCCCTTTCGATTCCGGCGGGCTTGGGCTATCCGGTCGCGGACCACCGGAACAGACGAAAGACGAACCGCCGTGACCGATTACATCATCCGCGACATTGCCTTGGCCGATTTCGGCCGCAAGGAGCTGGACATCGCCGAAACGGAAATGCCCGGCCTGATGGCCCTGCGCGCGGAATACGGCGCGTCGAAACCGCTGGCTGGCGCCCGCATCGCGGGCAGCCTGCACATGACCGTCCAGACGGCCGTTCTGATCGAGACGCTGGTGGCGTTGGGGGCCGAGGTTCGCTGGGCGTCCTGCAACATCTATTCCACCCAGGACCACGCCGCCGCCGCCATCGCCGCATCCGGCGTGCCGGTCTTCGCCGTCAAGGGCGAGACGCTGACCGAATACTGGGCCTATACCGACCGGATTTTCCAGTTCCCGGAAGGCACCTGCAACATGATCCTGGACGATGGCGGGGACGCGACCATGTATGTCCTGCTGGGCGCGCGGGTCGAGGCCGGGGAAACCGGCCTGATCGACGTGCCCACCAGCGAGGAGGAAGAGGCCCTGTTCGCCCAGATCCGCCGCCGCATCGCCGAGACGCCCGGCTGGTTTGCCCGGCAGCGCGACGCGATCAAGGGCGTGTCCGAGGAAACCACCACCGGCGTTCATCGCCTGTACGATCTGCATAAGAAGGGCCTGCTGCCCTTCCCCGCGATCAACGTCAACGACAGCGTGACGAAATCGAAATTCGACAACAAATACGGCTGCAAGGAGTCGCTGGTGGACGGCATCCGCCGCGCCACCGACGTGATGATGGCGGGCAAGGTCGCGGTGGTCTGCGGCTATGGCGACGTGGGCAAGGGGTCGGCCGCGTCCCTGGCGGGCGCGGGCGCGCGGGTGAAGGTGACCGAGGTCGATCCGATCTGCGCCCTGCAAGCCGCAATGGACGGGTTCGAGGTGGTGCTGCTTGAGGATGTGGCCGCGACCGCCGACATCTTCGTGACCACCACCGGCAACCGCGACGTGATCCGTATCGAACATATGCGCGCCATGAAGGACATGGCGATCGTCGGCAATATCGGCCATTTCGACAACGAGATTCAGGTCGCCGCCCTGCGCAACCACAAGTGGACCAACATCAAGGACCAGGTGGACATGATCGAGATGCCCTCGGGCAACCGCATCATCCTGCTGTCACAGGGTCGGCTGCTGAACCTGGGCAATGCCACCGGCCATCCGTCCTTCGTCATGTCGGCCAGCTTCACCAACCAGGTGCTGGCCCAGATCGAGCTGTGGACCAAGGGCGAGGATTACGCGCCCGGCGTCTATATCCTGCCCAAGGCGCTTGACGAAAAGGTCGCACGCCTGCATCTGGACAAGGTCGGGGCGAAGCTGACACAACTGTCGCGCGAACAGGCCGATTATATCGGCGTGACGCCCGAAGGCCCCTTCAAATCAGATCATTACCGGTATTGATCCATGACCGAATACTCGCTGTTCACCTCGGAATCCGTATCCGAGGGCCATCCCGACAAGATCGCCGACCAGATCAGCGACGCGATCCTGGACGCCATCCTGGCCGAGGATCCGCGCGCCCGCGTCGCCTGCGAAACCATGGTCAAGACCGGGGTCGCCATCATCTCGGGCGAGATCTCGACCAATGCCTGGGTCGATCTGGAAAGCATCGTCCGCGGCGTCATCAACGATATCGGCTATACCTCGTCGGATGTCGGCTTCGACGGGTCCACCTGCTCGGTCATCAACATCATCGGCAAGCAGTCGCCCGAGATCAACCAGGGCGTCGACCGCGACAACCTGGAGGACCAGGGCGCGGGCGACCAGGGGCTGATGTTCGGCTATGCCAGCGATGAAACCGACGTGCTGATGCCTGCGCCGATCACCTATGCGCATCGGCTGGTGGAACGGCAGGCCAAGGTGCGCCGCGACGGCACGCTGAAATGGCTGCGCCCCGACGCCAAGTCCCAGGTGACGCTGCGCTATGGCGCCGATGGCCGCCCCGAGGGCATCGACGCGGTGGTGCTGTCCACGCAGCACAACCCGGAAATCTCCCTGTCGGACCTGCGCGAGGCGGTGATCGAGGAGATCATCAAGCCGGTCCTGCCCGCCGAATGGCTGTCGGACAGCACCAAGTACTTCATCAACCCGACCGGCAAGTTCGTGATCGGCGGGCCGGTGGGCGATTGCGGCCTGACCGGGCGCAAGATCATCGTCGACAGCTATGGCGGCATGGCGCGCCACGGCGGCGGCGCCTTTTCCGGCAAGGATCCCTCCAAGGTGGACCGGTCGGCGGCCTATGCGGGCCGCTGGGTCGCCAAGAACATCGTCGCGGCCGGGCTTGCCAGCCGCTGCGAGATCCAGGTCAGCTATGCCATCGGCGAGGCGCAGCCGACCTCGATCAGCCTCAACACCTTCGGAACCGAGACCGTGCCGCATGACAAGATCGTCGCGGCGGTGCGAGAGGTCTTCGACCTGCGCCCCTTCGCGATCATCCGCGACCTGGACCTGCTGCATCCGATTTATCGCCCGACGGCGAGCTATGGGCATTTCGGGCGGCAACCCTATCAGCTGAACCGGGGAACCGCCTTCAGTTGGGAAAAGACCGACCGGGCCGAGGCGTTGAAGGCCGCGCTAGGCTGAACGGCGGCCCACGCCGCGCCGGGACCGCCGCAGTATCGCCAGTCCGGCAAGCCCCGCCGCCATCAGCGGCGCGGTGCCGGGCAAGGGCACCGGGGCGGGCTCGGTCTGGGTGATGGCGAACTGGATGAACCGGCCCTGCAACGTCCCGTTCCAGCTGAGGCTCGCCCGCGCGTCGCCGCTGTCGATGGCGGCGAACAGATCGCCCCAGGTCGCGGGGGCCGAGGCAAGCGCGGGGCTGTAGGTAAAGCGCAGCCCGCCGGCGAAGGTCTCTCCGCTGATGCCCTGGCCGATGCTTCTGGTGCTGAAGCCGGTCACGCCGGTGGTGGAAAAGACGCTTTCCAGTTCGGTTTCCCCGTTCGGCGCGGTTGGAATCATCCCGGCCTGGAACGACCCGACCGTCGCGGTCGCGGTCACAGGCCTTGGCGCGAACAGCGCGCCCAAGTCGTTTTCCCCGATGGTATAGGTCAGGCTGCCGATACTGCCCGCCGCCGGGTAATCGGCGATGACGCCCCCCTCAGGATCCTCGACCAGTCCGCTGGACAGGGTGACGATCCCCTAGACCGTCACGGTCCGCGCCTCGGTCAGATGCGGAGCCGCCGCCATCAGGCCGATCACAAGCAATGTCTTCAACATTCCACCACCTCCTTGCCATTCATGAAACCGTTGCGCCGTGCAGGGCGCGCCGAATCATAGCATGGAAAGCGGGGAATCACTGCGTGCCGTAAAGCACCCTGGCGCGATCCTCGAAGGCCCGGACGATGCGCGACATGGCCTCGTGGAACACCACGCCGATCAGCTTTTGCAGGATCAGGTTCTTGAATTCGAAATCCACGAAGAATTCGACGTGACAGCCGCCCCCCGGCCGGTCGGTGAAGATCCAGCCGCTGCGCATGTATTTGAACGGTCCGTCGAGGTATTCCGTGTCGATCTTCAGCGCGCCGGTTGCCGGTTCGGCCGGCCACAGGACCACGCCGCTGCCGAAGCGTTCGCGGAACACCTTGAAGCTGATGACCAGATCGGCGGCGATCTCCTCGGCCCCGTCGGGGCGGGTCTGGCGCGACCGGATGCGGGCGGCGCTGTTCCAGGGCAGGAACTGCGGATAGCTTTCGATATCGGCCACCAGGTCGAACATCTGCCGGGCGCTATAGGGAAGGTCGCGGGAATCCTGGTGGTGGGGCAATGGTCTCTCGCAGGGTTCGGTCTTGTCAGGCGACCCGGCCTCTGGTCGAGTCCCCAAGGGTCTAGCAGGAGGCTGCCACCATGAACAACCTGATCTGGCTGCTGCGGGCCTCGAAATGGGCGCGCCGCCCGCCAAGCGCCCGGATGGTCCGGCTGGTGCTGCTGGTCATGGCGGGCGCGCTTGGCATCGCCGCCCTGGAATGGCTGGGCCTGTGGCCCGATTGGGCGCGGCTGGAAAACGGCCGCCTGCCCCGCATCCCGCATTAGCGGCGGGCGCGGGCCTTCGCGGGTTGCCGGACGGGCATCGCCAGGGCGGCAAGGCCCAGGGTCAGGACGGTCAGGATCGTCAGCATCGGTTTCTCCTTTCTATCGCGGCCTACAGCCCTGCGGCCCCGAAGGTGTCGCATTGGGCCATGTCGCCGGAATTGAAGCCGCGCATCAGCCATTCCTGACGCTGCGCGGCGCTGCCATGGGTGAAGCTGTCGGGAACCGGGGTGCGCCCGGCATTGGCCTGGATCACGTCGTCGCCCACCGCCTCGGCCGCGCCCATCGCCTCTTGCAGGTCGCCTTCCTCAAGGCTGCCGAAGCGTTGCTGGGCGTGGCGCGCCCAGATGCCCGCATAGCAATCCGCCTGCAATTCGGTCAGGACCGAGATCTGGTTGGCGTCGCGTTCGCTGACCTGGCCGCGCAGGCGGTTCACCTCGCCCAAGGTGCCGGTCAGGTTCTGGACATGGTGTCCGATTTCATGGGCGATGACATAGGCATAGGCGAAATCGCCGCCCGCCCCCATGCGGCTGGCCATCATGTCGAAAAAGTCGGTATCCAGATAGACCTTGCGGTCGCCGGGGCAATAGAACGGCCCCATCGCCGAGGACGCGCCCCCGCAGGCCGATTGCACCACGCCACTGAAAAGCACCAGCGTCGGGTCGGCGTAATCGACCCCCGCCTGTTCCGGCAGGACGGTGCCCCACACCTCTTCCGTATCGGCCAGCGTGACCGAGACGAATTCGCCCCATTCCTGGTCTTCTTGGGTCAGCGGGCGGCCCTGTTGGGACTGGCCCTGGTCCAGTTCCTGGACGATGGGGCTGATGTCGATGCCGAAGAAGTAGCCGACGGCTAGGATCGCCAGCATCCCCACGACGCCGACACCCCCTGCCCCGGCGGCGCCCATGCCGCGGCGATCCTCGATATTGCTGCTGCCGCGCCGTCCACGCCACTGCATGTCCGCGTTCCCCCACGCTGGTCCGAAGCCTGGACCGTCATCACCAAAACCCAAGGCCCCGCCGCCGGTTCCCGCGGCAGGATCGCGGCCGATGATCACAGGGCCGCGACAAAACCGCAAGCCGCTTGACGAGGACGCCGCGTCGGAGGATCCACGAGCCAAATCAGAACACGAGGGGCGTCATGGACGGACAACGACTTTCCCTGCTGGCCGGGGCCGGATCGGCGGCGCTGCTGATCGCCGCGCTTGGCTTCCAGGCGGCGGGCTATGCCCCCTGCGAGCTGTGCATCCTGCAACGCTGGCCGCATGTGGCGGCGGTCGTCATCGCCGCGCTGATCTGGTGGACCGGCCGGGTGCGCGGGCTTGCGGTGCTGGGCATGGTCGCCGCCGGGGTCGCGATGGGCCTTGCCATCTATCACACCGGGGTCGAGCTGTCGCTGTGGCAAGGCCCGACGCATTGTTCCGGCACCATCGGCAATCTTGCCACCATGAGCGCCGAGGAATTGATGACCCGCCTGCAATCGGCCCCCGTGGTGCGCTGCGACGAGGTTGCCTGGCGGTTTCTGGGCCTGTCCATGGCTGCCTGGAACGCGGTCTTTTCCGCTGTGCTGGCGGTGGTCTGGGGGGTGGCGGCGAAACGGGCATAAGGACGCCGAATCCCGACCGGAACATTGCCCCCAGCGGTCATGTCGCCTATATATAACCCAACAAGATGTTGAGGAAATTCCGTGGCCGACACCCCTGACGACGACCTGCCCGAAACCCCCGAGGCGGGCGATGACAATGGCACCCAGACCCGCCAGGTGATGCCCCATGACGGCCCGGTGATCGACATCAGCGCCGAAATGCGCACGTCCTATCTGGATTACGCCATGTCGGTGATCGTCAGCCGGGCGATTCCCGACCTGCGCGACGGGTTGAAGCCGGTGCATCGCCGCATCCTGTATGCGATGGACGAATCCGGCAATACGCCCGACAAGGCCTATCGCAAATCCGCGCGGCCGGTGGGCGACGTGATGGGTAAGTATCACCCCCATGGCGACGCCGCGATCTATGACGCGCTGGTCCGCATGGCGCAGGATTTTTCCATGTCGCTGCCGCTGCTGGACGGCCAGGGCAACTTCGGGTCCATGGACGGCGATCCCCCCGCCGCCATGCGATACACCGAGGTGCGCATGGACAAGCCCGCGAACTTCCTGCTGATGGACATCGACAAGGACACGGTCGATTTCCAGGACAACTATGACGGCAAGGACCGCGAACCGACCGTTCTGCCCGCGCGTTTCCCGAACATGCTGGTCAACGGCGCGGGCGGCATCGCCGTGGGCATGGCGACCAATATCCCGCCCCACAACCTGGGCGAGGTGATCGACGCCACGCTTGAACTGATCGACAATCCCGATCTGCCCACCGAACGCATCCTGGAAATCATCCCCGGCCCCGACTTCCCGACCGGCGCGCTGATCCTGGGCCGGTCGGGCGCGCGCAAGGCTTATCTGGAAGGGCGCGGCAGCGTCATCATCCGCGCCAAGACCCATATCGAGGAATTGCGCAAGGACCGCTGGGCCATCGTCGTGGACGAGGTTCCCTATCAGGTGAACAAGGCCAGCCTGATCGAACGCATTGCCGAGCTTGCCAAGGAAAAGCGGGTCGAGGGGATCGCCTCGGTCCAGGACGAATCCGACCGGCAGGGCGTCCGCGTCGTGGTCGAACTGAAGCGCGACGCCACGCCCGACGTGGTGCTGAATCAGCTGTTCCGCTTTACCGCGCTGCAAACCAGCTTCGGCTGCAACATGCTGGCGCTGAACGGCGGGCGGCCAGAGCAGTTGACGCTGCGCGATTTCCTGACCTACTTCATCAGCTTCCGCGAGGAAGTGGTGGCCCGGCGCACGGCCTACGAACTGCGCAAGGCCCGCGAGCGCAGCCATGTTCTGTGCGGTCTGGCCGTCGCGGTCAGCAACGTCGATGAGGTGGTGGCGACGATCCGGTCGTCGGCCGACGCCGCCGAGGCGCGCGAACGGCTGATGGAACGCCGCTGGCCCGCCCACGACATCCTGGAATACCTGCGCCTGATCGACGATCCGCTGCATCCGGTAAACGAGGACGGCACCTATAACCTGTCCGAGACCCAGGCCCGCGCGATCCTGGATCTGCGCCTGCAACGCCTGACGCAACTGGGCGTGAAGGAAGTCACCGACGAACTGGCCAGCCTGGCGGAATCGATCCGCGATTACCTGGCGATCTTGGCCTCGCGCGACCGGATCATGGCGATCATCAGCGACGAACTGCGCGAGGTGCGCGAGTTGTTCGCCGTCCCCCGCCGGACCGAGATCACCGAATGGTCCGGCGACATGCTGGACGAGGATCTGATCGAACGAGAGGATATGGTCGTCACCATCACCTCGGGCGGCTATATCAAGCGCACGGCCCTGGCCGAATTCCGCGCCCAGCGGCGCGGCGGCAAGGGCTTGTCGGGGATGGCCACCAAGGAAGACGACGTGGTGACGACCCTGTTCGTCGCCAATACCCATACCGAACTGCTGTTCTTCACCACCGACGGCATGGTCTATCGCCTCAAGACCTGGCGCCTGCCGCTGGGCGGGCGGACCGCCAAGGGCAAGGCCATCGTCAACATCCTGCCGATCGAGCCGGGCGTCTCCATCGCCGCGCTGATGCCGGTCGATGCGCCGGAAAGCGAATGGGACAGCTATCAGGCAATCTTCGCGACCTCGGACGGCGATGTGCGGCGCAACGCGCTGTCGGATTTCACCAGCGTGCGCACCAACGGCAAGATCGCCATGAAGTTGCCCGAGGGTGTCGAACTGGTCGGCGTCCGCATGGCGACCGAGGGCGACGACGTGATGCTGGTCACGGCGCTTGGCCGGGCGATCCGCTTCCCGACGACCGATGTGCGGGTCTTCAAGGGCCGCGATTCGACCGGCGTCCGGGGCATCCGGCTGGCCAAGGGCGACCGGGTGGTCAGCATGTCCGTCATCCGCCATTTCGAGGCCGATCCGGCCGAACGCGCCGCCTATCTGAAGATGCGCCGCGCGGTGGCCGGTGCGCTTGACGACGGCGCCGAGGCGGACGAGGACGAGGAAACCGTGGCCGAGGCCGCGATCACCCAGGAACGCTATGCCGAGATGTCGGCGGCCGAGGATCTGATCCTGACCATCACTGCGGGCGGCGCGGGCAAGATCAGCTCCAGCCACGATTATCCGGTGCGCGGACGCGGCGGCCAGGGTGTGATGGCGATGGACAAGGCGATGCGCGGCGGCGCCCTGGTCGCCAGCTTCCCGGTCGAGATGGACGACCAGATCATGCTGGCGACCTCGACCGGGCAGTCGATCCGGGTGCCGGTTGACGGCATCAGCTTCCGCTCGCGCAGCGCGGGGGGCGTGCGGGTCTTCAGCACCGCCCCAGGCGAAGAGGTCGTCTCGGTCGCGCGGATCGCCGAACAGGGCGACGGCGACGGCGACGAAACCCCCGAAACCTGACCCAAGGCCCGGCGACAACCGGGCCTTTTTCACACGAGGGACAGCGTGACCCCATCCAGCGAAGACGTGCTGCGCCAAAGGCTCCAGACCGGGTTCCTGGGCATCATCGCCTTTTCACTGATCCTGTTCCTGCTGTTCCAGGCGCGGTTCGTGCTGATCTGCCTGGCGATCGCGATCATCCTGTTCTCGCTCACCTCGGACGCGATCCACGGCATTTCCACCCGGCTGAAGGTGCCGAACTGGCTGGCGACGACGCTGGCGCTGATCGGCATCACCCTGGGCCTGATCTGGCTGTCCACCACCATCATGACCCAGGTGAACGAGGTCGTGGGCCGCGCCATCGCCTATACCGAATCGGTGCAGATCGCCCTGTCGTCGCTGATCGAACGCTTCGGACCCGAGGCGCAGACCCGGCTGATGGCCGCGATGACGGAATTCAACATCACAGGCTGGCTGCGGTCCCTGGCGGGCCAGGCGTCGGGGCTGCTGTCGGGCAGCCTGCTGGTGATCCTGTTCGTGGGCTTCATGTTCGCCGAACGGACCTGGCTGCCCGTCAAGGTCGAACGCCTGACTGGCGATCCGGCGCAGGCGGTGCGGATCCGGCAGATCACGGCGTCGATCATGCGGCGGGTGAACCGCTATCTGGTGGTCAAGACCGTCGTCAGCGCCCTGACGGGGATGGCGGTCTGGCTGATCTTCGCCCTGGGGCGGCTGGAACTGGCCGGGGCGGTGGCCTGGCTGACCTTCGTGCTGAACTTCATCCCCAATATCGGTTCGGTCATCGCCTGGGCGATCACCGTGGCCTTGGCCTTCGTGCTGACCGGCGACCCGACCATGACCATCATCGTCGGCATCGCCTGCCTGCTGGTGCATTTCGTCCTGGGAAACATCGTCGATCCCATGCTGACCGGGCAGACGCTGCAACTGTCCAGCTTCGGCATCATCCTGTCGCTGGCCTTCTGGGGCGCGATCTGGGGAATCGCCGGGGCGTTCCTGGCGGTGCCGATCATGGTGGCGGTCATGATCGTCTGCTGGCACATCCCCTGGCTGCGCCCGGTTGCGGTCCTGCTGTCGCGCGAAGGGCTGGCCGATACGGACACGGCCAGCCGCTGATCAGGTTCCGCCGATCACTTTCCGCCGATCACTTTCCGTCGTCGGGCAGGTCGGGCTGCGCCGCGCGCGCGGGGGTCGGCGGCGTCTCCTGCTCATCGTCGGACTGCGGCAGGTCGCCCTCTTTCCAGACATCGCGGGTGGTGAAGGGCATCCCGATCCCTTCGCGCAGGAAGCGTTCGACGATCTGGTGATACACCTCGGATGTGACGCCCAGGCCGGATCCGATGTCCGAGATGACCGCCCTGATCTCGAAGTTCAGCGAATCCACGGTGATGCCCCGGAACAGGACGCTGGGCGCGGGGTCGATGGTGACCAGCGGTTGATCCTCGATGATTTCCTTGAGGATCCGGTGGACCTTGCGGGTATCCGATCCATAGCTGACACCGATGGGGATGATGATCCGGCCGGTCTTGCTCTGCCGGGTCCAGTTCGTCACCGGTTGGCTGATCAGGTCGCTGTTCGGGACGATCACCTGCTGCTTGTCGAAGGTCTCGACCTGGGTGGAGCGGACCGAGATGCGCTTGACGATGCCCTGCTGGCCGCCTGCGCTGATCCAGTCGCCGACGCCGATGGGCCGTTCAATCAGCAGGATGATGCCCGACACGAAGTTCGAGACGATGTTCTGCAGGCCGAAACCGATACCGACCGACAGGGCGCCCGCGACGATGGCAAGCGACGACAGGCTGATGCCCGCCGAGGAAATCGCCATCATCGCCGCCAGCACGATCCCGACATAGCCGATGCCTGACACAACCGCGTTCTGCCCGCCCGCGTCCAGCTTGGTCTTGGGCAGGACCGAGTTGCGCATCGCCCCCTGGACGCCGCGCGTGATCGAATAGCCGATGGCGAAGACCACGATGAACATCAGCACCGCGCCGGGCGAAAGCCTGACCCCGCCCAGCGTCACGCCCTGGCGGAAGCGGACCCAGTATTCCGCCAATTCGTTGATCGACGCGCCCCAGATCAGCATGAAGACCGGAACAGACAGCAGGATCAGCGCGAATCCGATCAGCAGCGGCGCCAGCCCGTCGCGCGCGCCTTCCTGGCCGCGCTTCAGCATGTCGAACACGTCGGCGATGAAGTCTTGCAGCAGCACCAGAAGTCCCAGCAGCGCCAAGGTCTGCGCCCAGGGCCAGACCGCCACGTTGCCCAGGTTGACAAAGCCCGCGGCCGTCACACCCACCGCCACGATGGCGATCGGGCGCGTCAGCATCCCCGCGAAGGCCAGGACGCGATGGCGATAGGCGCTGCTGGCCTTGTCGGCCCAGGGCTTCAGGCGGCGCAGGATATTGCCCAGCTTGAACAGCAGCGCCGCCGCCAGCACGATCAGCACGAAGTTATAGACGACCGCCGCGCCCTCGGCGAAATCCAGGGGGATGCGTTGCAGGCTGCTGCTGCGCTCGATCAGGCCAGACAGGGGCAGGAACGCGCGCGAGGCGACGTAATGGACCGCAAAGACCACGGCGATGGCGTGGGCCAGCCACCGCGCCCGCTGCCGATCATGGGCGCCCATGTTGAGGGTATCATAGTTGATCGACTGGTTCGGGAACAGTTGTCGCGCCAGCCAGGACGATCCGAACAGGATCACCCCCGCGCCCGGAAGCGCCTCAAGAAACGGGCGAGTCCAGGGGCCGAAAATGCCAGTGGCGGTCAGCGCGTTGATCAGCAGATAGATCCCGCCCATCGGCAGAGCGATCTGCAACAGAGACACCGCGAAGGACACGGCAGCGCGGGAATAGGCCGATGTCCGCGCCGAAATCCGGCGGGGCAGCGTTTCGACCCATTGCCGCCCCAACGTCAGAAGCAGGATGGCGGTGACCAGATACCCCAGCACATAGGGAAGGCGCGGCCTCAGTTCGGACCAGGTGGCCCGTTCGGCGATGCGCTGCGCGGTATTTTCTGCAATGCCGCCGACCAGCCGGGTGGTTTCCGAGGCCGCGATCAGCCAGTTTCCCGGAATCAGGGGCGATGTCGATTGCTGGACCATCTGGGTTGCCGCCCGCTGGCCCAGGCTGCTGTCGATCTGGCGGACCAGGGCGTCGGCGCGGCTGAATGCCTCGACCGCCGCCAGGCGCGGGGCCTGCAATTCGGACAGTTGCTTTTGCAGGTCGGCGCGGCGCGCGGCGACATCCTCGGCCTCGGTCGCGCCTTCGGCGGGGGCCGGGCCAAGGGCCGCGATCTGGGATTCCAACCGGGTGATGGCTTCGCCATTGACACCCTGCGCCGCCTGGAACCGCGCGCGCCAGTCCACGATATCGGCGCGGATGGTTTCAAGCTGGGCCGTCGCGGTATCCGGGCTGGCCGCCAACTGTTCGGCCTGCGTGGCCACCCGGTCCCAGCGGTCGTAATCAGGAAGGGCGGGTTCCTGCGACCAGGCGGGGGACAGACACAGGGACAGGACCGTCAGCAAGACAGCCAGGAAAGCGCGGATCATGGATCAGCCTTCGTAGACTTCGGGAATTTCGGGGGCTTCGCGCGTCATCCAGCCGGGCACGGGCAGGCCCTTGGCGCGCAGGAAGTCGGGGTTGAACAGCTTGGTCTGATAGCGGTTGCCGAAATCGCACAGGATCGTGACAATGGTGTGTCCCGGTCCCATGTCGCGCGCCATGCGGATCGCGCCCGCGACGTTGATCCCCGAGGATCCGCCCAGGCACAGGCCCTCGTGTTCCAGCAGGTCGAAAACCACCGGCAGCGCCTCGGCGTCCGGGATGCGATAGCTGTAATCGGGGGTGAAGCCTTCCAGATTGGCGGTGATGCGCCCCTGGCCGATGCCTTCGGTGATCGAACTGCCCGGCGCGTCGAATTCGCCGTTGGTATAGAACGAATGCAGCGCCGCCCCTTCGGGATCGGCCAGGCCCATCTTCACGCCCTTGGGCTGCAAGGCCATCGCCACGCCTGCCAGCGTGCCGCCCGACCCGACCGCGCAGATGAAGCCGTCCACCTTGCCGTTCGTCTGGGCCCAGATCTCGGGCCCGGTGGTTTCCAGATGCGCCTGGCGGTTGGCCGTGTTGTCGAACTGGTTGGCCCAGATCGCGCCGTTCGGTTCGGTGCGCGCCAAGGCCTCGGCCAGGCGGCCGGAATAGCGGACATAGTTGTTGGGGTTCTTGTAGGGCTGGGCCGGAACCTCGACGAGTGTCGCGCCCGCAAGGCGCAGCATGTCCTTCTTTTCCTGGCTCTGGGTCTCGGGGATCACGATGACCGACTTGAACCCCATCGAGGCGCCGACAAGCGCCAACCCGATCCCGGTATTGCCCGCCGTGCCTTCAACGATGGTTCCGCCGGGACGCAATTCGCCCCGCGCCACCGCGTCGCGGATGATGTACAGGGCCGCGCGGTCCTTGACCGACTGGCCCGGATTCATGAATTCGGCCTTGCCCAGGATCTCGCAGCCCGTCGCCTCGCTGGCCTGGCGCAGTCGGATCAGGGGCGTGTTGCCGATCATGTCGGCAAGATCAGGGCAAATTCGCATGGTCGAGCAACCTTCCGAAAGCGATAGGGTTCCGCGTTACCTACACAGGACGCGCGCCAGGGCACAACCCCGCCTTCCGGTCAGCCCGTCAGGCAAGTCCCAGTTCCGCGCGGATCGCCCCCTGCCGCAATTCCAGCCACAGCGCGATCATCGCCAGCGGACCGTTCACCACCTGTCCCCCCAGGGCCATCCGCGTCAGCTCGTCGCGAGGGATCAGGTGGCCGCGAATATCCTCGGCCTCGGATTCCAGGCCGTGCACGCCCTCGATCCCGTCGGGAAGGTCGGCGATACCGACGAACAGATACAGGTATTCGCCGAGCGCGCCGGGGCTGGGATAATGGTGGATAACCGGAACCAGCCGCGTCAGGGTCAGGTCGGCCTCTTCGCGCGCCTCGCGTCGGGCCGCGTCCTCGACGGTTTCGCCCGCGTCGACCCGCCCCGCGACGGGTTCCAGAAGCCAGGGCTGCGGATCGTGGCGCAGCAGCGGCGCCACACGGAACTGTTGGATCAGCAGCACCCGGTCGCGGACCGGATCCCAAGGCAGGACGACGACCGCATCGCCGGACACGAAGACCTCTCGCCGCAGGGCGGGAGTCATGCCGCCCGCATGGGTGCGATGGCGGAGCTGGCAGATATTGACGGCGAAATAGCCTGCGAAGGCTTCGTCCCGCGCGATGACCTGCACATCCTGGGGCGCGCGAAGGTCGACCAGCGGCGCACCCGATGGGGGACTGCCCGCGCCGCGCAGTTCCGACGCCGCCACCACTCCGATCATCGGCAGGCGCGCGACGATGTCCGCAACCGACCGCTCCGATGGGGCAGCCAGAATATGCCGGGCGATGGCGGCGGCCAGCGGTACCTGGGGCGGACCTTCGGCCTCTCCCTCGCCCAGACCCAGGATTCCGTCCCGCACCGCCAGCCCCATCACCTCGGCATAGCGGATCAGCGCCGCGTTCGGCGTCACCCGAACGGCGGCGACAGTCCCCTGCCCCGGCAGCAGCCTGGGCCAGCCGTCGCGGTCGATCCCCGCCCGGGCCCCGCCCGCCAGGACGCCGGCCAGGTCATCCCGAACCCCGGACAGCCCCAATGCCTCCTGCATCGCGGCTTCTGCCAGGATGCCGACCAGCAGGACCGGGGCGCTCACAACTGCCGCCCGCGCAGTTCGGCTACCGCGGCCAGCCCCATGTCATGGGACGTTGCCGAGACCACCGCATCGAACCCAGCGAACATCAGCCGCGACAACGCCAGCCCACCGGCGGACCCGGCATAGGCGATGTAACGGTCAAGCTCGGCATCGCCCAGCACGCCATAGGCCAGGAACAGATAGGCGCCGATCCAGGCTTCGGTATCCGCGCGCATCCGGGGTTCCTTCGCCCAAGCCTCCCGGACGATCTCGCTGTCCGACAGCGGCATCGGAAACCCGCCGCCCGCCTGGAATCCCTTGGAAAAGGCGACCGCGCCATTCAACGCGCCCACCACGTTCGGCTCGATCAGGTCGGCGGCGCGGATCAGGCGCGCGATCCGCACGGCCCTGGGATCGCGCCGCCGCACCGCCTGGGCGAAAGCGTCGCGGGCCGCAGCCTCGACCGCCGGATCCCTCATCCTGACCCGAGCGGCGTTTTCCAGCGCCAGCATCCGCTGGCCGAAGACGGTGCGATAGAAGACCAGCCCCTCCGCCACCTTGGCCAGGTCGGTCCTGGGAAGCACGGCCGCCATCCCCTCCAGGAACAGTTCCCTGGTCCGCACCGGGTCGTGAATGGCCCGGACCCGATCCAGCCAGCGGCCGGTGCCGCCGCGCGGGAACAGGCCCGCCGCCATCTCCTCGCCCTGGGCCACGGCCTCGTCGCGCAGGATCGGCATCAGGCTGTCCATCCGCATCACATGCCAGACCGCCTCGGCCACCTGCTGCTGTTCGACGGCCGCAGAGGGCTGGGCCGTGGCCGGTCCGGCAAAGGCCAGCAGAAGGCAAAGACACAAGAACCGAAGCATCCGAAATCCTTTCGCGCCACCGGCGCTTTTTTCGACAAAACCCCTTGCGCTTCAACCCCCACCCCTCTAAATCCCCGCCTCACCACCCACAAGCGCGGAGAGGTGCCGGAGTGGTCGAACGGGGCGGTCTCGAAAACCGTTGAGCCTGCAAGGGTTCCGTGGGTTCGAATCCCACCCTCTCCGCCACCATTCCTAAGCAATTGTTTTCGCTAAGGTTTTGCCTCTGATGTCCAAGCCGACGTTGTCCATGATGGACCACAGGAAGGCCGAAGACGTGCAGTATCTGGTGCAACCTCGCGGCCCCGGCAAGAGCTGGGTGTTCAGAAGAAGCCAACGGCCATGAACCAAGCCGACAAGGTAAAGCAGCTACACAAAGAAGGAATGAAGCCCAACACCATTGCACAGACTATCGGGATCAGTCGCGCAAGTGTCTACCGTTGTCTTAACGAAAGCGTTACCGTTACCTAATCTCAATTGACTTTGTTGTAGATAATAGAACGGGGATTCCTTCTTGGAGTCCCTTTTTCTGATTCGTTAGTTGACGCAAGGTTAACCCTTAGGGTCCCCCCGAAAAATAACCTAGGCCCCCTCTGGGCTGTGGCGTAACCCCTCATATCCCCAAAATAAAAAAAAATCGCACGGCTCCGACGCTGTAGGTGTTCGGCGAAGCACGAACTACGGTTCATGCCCTGCGGACTGAACGAGAAAGCAAAGCTTTCCAGTGAGCAAGCTACGCTTGTCTCTGTAGCTACGCCTTGACGGGGAACCGAACTGACCACAGCCCTACACGTATGTGTGAAGCGTATGTTGCTAACGTGTGTGGTCACTATCCCATAACTTACTGAAATATAACGCTTTAAAGGTTCTGGCGGACAGTGAGGGATTCGAACCCTCGAGACGGTTCCCCGCCTACACACTTTCCAGGCGTGCGCCTTCGACCACTCGGCCAACTGTCCGTGCGCGCGGTCTAGCCGTTGTCTGCGGCCGGCGCAAGTCAGAGCTTCGAGATATGCTGCTGAAGTTCCGCAAGCTGGCGACGGATTTCGGCCATGTCCTCGGTTCCTTCGGAGGCGGCGCGACGCTTGGGATCGGATTTGCGGGCGGGGGCGTCTTCGGCGGCCGGGGCCGCGTCGTCCAGATCCTCGGGCTCGGGGCCGGAACTGCCGGTCCACCCGCCCATCAGCGCCTTGAGGAAAGCCTGTTGCTGGCGGTGCATGGCGTCGAAGCCGGGCACCCGCGTCATCGGGTTCGGCATGACGGCCATGTTCTCCATCAGCTTCGACTGGCTTTCGCGCAGCATCGCGAAGCTGGCGGCCAGGAACTGCGGGACGACCGAATGGGCGCTTGTGGCATAGCTGCGGACCAGATCGGTCAGCACGTCGATCGGCAGGACGTTTTCGCCGCGGCCCTCGTGTTCCGCGATGATCTGCAACAGGTATTGCCGGGTCAGGTCGTCGCCCGACTTGAGGTCGACGATCTTGACCTCTCGCCCCTCGCGGATGAAGGCGGCGATGTCGTCAAGCGTCACATAGTCGCTGGTTTCTGTGTTATAGAGCCGCCGGCTTGCATAGCGTTTGATCAGAAGCGGCGTGGTCGGTGCGGGCATGGCAGACCCCGGTCATGCGAATTCGCCCCCATGATGGGTGCTGCATCCGCAAAAGGCAAAGCAATTTTCTGCACCTGCCAAGGGCCTGGGCCGCAGCCATGAAAAAAGGGGCGAAACCGCCCCTTTCTTCGGATCGTCGGCCGGTCGCGATTACTTCGCGGCCACGGTGGTCGCGGCGGCCGAGGCCTTCTTCACCGCGGCCTGGTTCTCGCGCACGACGTTTTCAGCCACGTTGCGGGCGTCGGCGGCCACGTCCTTGCCGGCGGTCAGCAGCAGATCGACGGTGTCGACCTGGACCTTCTTCGCCACTTCGGCGAAGGCCGACAGGTGCTCGGCCGCGACTTCAGCCGAAGCCGAGGCGAAATCGGTCAGCGACTTGGCATAGTCCGAAGGCTCTTGCTTGACGGCGGCCAGTTCGCCGACGCGGGCGATGGTGTCCTTGGCCCACTGGGCCGAAATCTCGGTCGAACGCTCGGCGGCGTTCAGGGTCACGCGGGCCAGTTTCTCGCCCAGGACGCTCTGGGATTTGAAGGCTTCCTGGAACGACGAGGTGTCGACGGGGAAGTTGGCCAGGATGTCCTGGAAGGTCTTTGCGAAATCGGGGGTCTTTGCCATGTCATCACTCCTATCAGCGCAGCGGAAGGGACGTTTCGATGAGAGAGGTTTCCGCAGCTAAAGCCATTCTCGTGACCGGAATATGAATGCTGCGGCGCGGCATTTCAAGTATTTTATGCTGCGCCGCAGAATAATGAGGCAGAAATCGCCGTGTTTCGCGCAACCCGTTGTTTCCGGCTGCTTTACGCGGCGCGCTCGTGAACATAGGTTCCGGGCGCGGGGCAAAGCCCTCCTTGCGGTTCGCGGGCGGGCACCATCCCCCCTGCCCGTTCGGCCAGCCAATCCGCCCAGCGGGTCCACCAGGTGCCCGGCGCGAAGCTGGCTGATTCTTTCCAGTCCTGATAGCTGCCGCCGAAATCGCTGCTGCCCAGATAGTGACCGTATTTCTTCTTGGCCGGCGGATTGACGATCCCGGCGATATGGCCCGATTCCGACAGGATGAAGGTCTTGTCCTTGGACCCCATGGCCGCGACGCCGCGCCAGCAATCCTTCCAGGGCGCGATGTGGTCGGTTTCGCAGGCGATGGCGCAGAGCGGCGTCGTCACGTCGGACAAATGCAGCTTGTGACCCATCAGTTCGAAACCGTCGGTGGCGAAGGCGTTCTGCTGGCACAACCCGCGCAGGTATTGCATCGCCATCTTGCCCGGCAGGTTGGTGCTGTCGCCGTTCCAGAACAGCAGGTCGAAGGCGGGCGGGGACTCGCCCATCATATAGCTGCGGATGGCCGGACCCCAGACCAGGTCGTTGGGGCGCAGAAAGCTCATGGTGCGCGACATCAACTGCGCACGCAGCAGGCCGTGGCGCTTCACCTCGTCGGCGATGCCGGTGACGAAATCGTCTTGCAGGAAGCTGACGAATTCGCCCTGGTCCGAGAAATCCGTCAGGGTCGTGAACAGCGTGGCCGATGCCACCCGGTCGTCGTTTCGCTGTTTCAGCAGCGCCAGGGTCAGCGACAGGGTGGTGCCCGCGATGCAATAGCCCACGACATTCAGGCGCGGCTGTCCGGTCAGGTCCCGGACCTTGTCCATCGCCTCCAGATAGGCGGCGACATAGTCCTCCAACCCGACATCGGCATAGCTGGAATCGGGGTTCTTCCAACTGACGATGAACAGCGTGTGGCCCTGTTCGGTCAGCCACTTGATCAGGCTGTTCTGCGGCTTGAGATCGAGAATGTAGAACTTGTTGATCCAAGGCGGAAAGATCAGCAGCGGCGTTTCGAACACCTGGTCGGTCGCGGGCCTGTACTGGATCAGTTCGTACAGCCGGGTCCGATGAACGACCATGCCTTCCGAGGTGCCGATGTTGTCGCCGATCGAGAAGGCATCCCGGTCGGCCAGCGACACCACGATGTCGCCGCTGTTGCGTTCCACGTCGCGGACCAGGTTTTCCAGCCCCCGCACCAGGCTTTCGCCTTCGGTCTCGACTGCCCGTTCCAGGGCGTCGGGATTGGTGGCCAGGAAATTCGTGGGCGCCATCATGTCGACGATCTGGTCGGTCAGCCAGGTGATGCGGCGGCGGGCAGTGTCGTCGGACAGTTGCAGATTGCCCGCCGCGTCCTTCAGCGCCTTGGAATTGATCAGGTATTGCCGCTTGACGAAGCTGAAATAGGGATGGCTGTCCCACAGCGGGTTGGCGAACCGCTTGTCGCCCCTATGGGCGTCGTCCTCTCCCGGCTCGGCCTTGCCCAGGGTCAGCGCTCGATGCGTGCTGGCATAGTTCTTCAGCGTCTCGCCCCAGTAATTGACCTGGTTCTCCAGAACGCGCGCGGGCTGTTCCGACAACGTCTTCACCCAGGCATTGGCGGCGGTCATGAACAGATCCGGCCCCGGCGCCTCGATGCCCGGATTGGGGCGGGACCGGGCGGTCAGCGCGGCCATCAGCCGCTGTCCCAGGGCCTCGATCCGTTCGATATTCTCGGCCAGCTTGCGGGCGGTCGCACCCGACGATCCGCGCGCCAGGGCCTCGGCCATGGCCTGGGGCCCGCGGCCCGCCTCGGCGGCGGGTTCGGCCGGGGCCGCCTGATGCAGAGGCGGGGCGGCGACGGGCGCCAGGGATTCGGCGGCCACGGACGGTTGCGCGGGGGCGGCCTTGGCAGCGGCGGGTTTCGCCCTTGCCCTGCCCGGCTTTTTGGCAGGCGTCCCAGCGGCCTTTTCGGTCATGTCCGATTTGCCACGCTGTCCAGCAACTTTCTTGCCGTCAGATCCTGCACTTCTTGCCATGATCCCGGTTCCCCCCTATGACTGAATTCATCATAGGCGCAGGGCGGCAATTGCGCAAACAAGGGTTTTGAACCCATTTGCCCCGGCGAAGCGTTCCGCCCTGACGCAGCAACGAAAGGATGACCCCTGTGGCGCTCAAGGGTATCAAGGGCATCGTGTCCTACGACGCGATGGAGACCATTCGGAACACCAACGAATGGATGGGCGCATCGGCCCGCGCGATCGCATCCTATCCGGTCTTCGCGCTGAACCCCCATCCGATCTTCAAGCTGATGAGCGCGTGGGGCCGCGTCACCGAACGCAGCTATGCCCGCATGGTCATCAAGCCCGACTGGGAAATCCCGCCCATCGCCGGCGAACAGGGCCAGGACCACATCGTCTATGTGGAACCCGTGATGAAGCGGCCCTTCGGCGACCTGATCCATTTCCGCGTCGCCCGGCGCGAGGTGCAGCCCCGCAAGGTGCTGCTGATCGCGCCGATGTCGGGCCATTATGCCACGCTGATGCGGTCCACGGTGACGTCGCTGCTGCCCGATTGCGAGGTCTATGTCACCGACTGGCACAACGCCCGCGACATCCCGGTCAGCGAGGGCAAGTTCGACATCGAGGATTACACCCAGTATCTGGTCGATTTCATCCGCCACCTGGGACCGGACACCAATGTCATCGCCGTCTGCCAGCCCGCGCCCTTGGCCCTGGCCGCGACCGCGATCCTGGCCGAGGATGACCCGGCGTCCCAGCCGCGCACCCTGATCCTGATCGGCGGTCCCGTCGACCCCGACGCCGCCGCGACCGAGGTCACGGATTTCGGCAACCGCATGACCATGGGCGAACTGGAACACACCGTGATCCAGTCCGTCGGGTTCAAGTATCGCGGCGCCGGGCGGATGGTCTATCCGGGCCTGGCGCAGCTGTCGTCCTTCATCGCGATGAACGCCGAAACCCACGCCAAGGCCTTCATCGACAAGATCTGGTCCGAGGCCCGCGGCACCGCCAGCGAAGGCGACAAGCACAACAAGTTCTATGACGAATACCTGGCGGTCATGGACATGACGGCCGAATTCTATCTCTCCACGGTCGAGCGGATCTTCAAGAACGGCGAGATCGCGCGCAATGCCTTCATGGTCAACGACCGCCCGGTGGACATCGGCAGGATCACCGACGTGGCGGTGATGACGGTCGAAGGATCCAACGACGACATCTCGGCCCCGGGCCAATGCGTCGCCGCGCTGGCGCTGTGCACCGGGGTGCCGCAGGACCGCAAGCGGCAGCATCTGGAACAGGGCGCGGGCCATTACGGCATCTTCGCGGGCAAGTCCTGGCGGCTGAACATCCGGCCCCTGGTGCTGGATTTCATCGACGAACACATGTCCCTGCCCGACACGGCCAAGCCACGCAAGCAGCGGGTGCGCGGCGGCATCGCGGCGGATTGCGGCGCGACGGATCCCTTTACCGACAGCAGCAAGATCGCCGTCTAGGAACCCGGCCTTGCGGTCGGTCGTTCACCCCCGGACAGCCGCATGGGGCGGCACGGGGATATCGAATGACGACCGACGACAAGCACGCCGCGACCTTCTGGGACCGCCTGGACGACATCAACACCGGGATGCTGGGGCTTCTGGACGATGCCCGGCTGGTCCCGATGTCGCGTTACGCCGAACCTGAAACGAACACGCTGTGGTTCATCACGGCCAAAGGCACGGATCTGGCGACCTCGGTCGCGGGGGGCGGCAAGCCCGCGCTGCATGTCGTCAGCGACGCGGCCGAAGGGCTGTATGCACGGATCGACGGCACCCTGTCTCTGTCGGACGACCGGGCCAAGCTGGACGAATTGTGGAACGCCGTCGCCTCCAGCTGGTTCGAGGACGGCAAGCGCGACGAAGACGTGCAACTGATGCGCTTCGACATGACCGAAGCCGAGGTCTGGGCAACCGGTGGCAAGCTGGCCTTCGTCTATGAGATCGCCAAATCCAAGGTCACCGGCCAGAAACCCGACATGGGCGAACATTACAGGCTGACCTTCTGATCAGCGAAGGGCCTGGCCGATCCAGTCGGTGATCGCCCGTTCAAGCCGGGGCGTTAGATCGGGGGACAGCGCCTCTCCCGCGATGACATGGGCGTCGGGATCGTCCTTCGGACCCGGCGCGACCTTCAGGACCGTGGCGCCCCCGCCCCAATCTGCCGCCACCCTGGCCGATGCGGCGTGATCCACGATCCGGTCTGCATCCGACCAGATGAACAGCGTGGGCACGCTTGCGTCGCGCCAGCCGCCCCGCCGCGCCTGCCGCAGCAGCGTACCCACCGCAAGCGTCGCGGACAGCGGATAGCAACTGGTCCAGCGGGCGCGATGCAGATCGTTCCGGGTCGCGAAGCATCGCTGCGGATCGCCGGCCAGTCGGATCAGCCCCCGTGCGAAGGGCAGGTCCAGCAGTTGCGCGGCCCGCGCCCTCAACCGGAAATTGGGCGAGATCAGGACCGCCCCGTCCATCAGCCGCCCCAGTCGCGGATCGCGCGCCGCCAGCGCCGCCAGCGTGGCGCCCGAAGACATGCCGATCACCACGACCCGGCGGCCCATCTGCCGCGCCGCCCCCAGCCCGAACGACAGATCGCGCCACCAGTCCTGCGCCGTCGCCGCCGCCAGATCGGCGCCGTCCGTGCCATGGCCGGTCAGCCTGATCGCCAGAAGATTGGCCCCCAGATCCTGCGCGACATGTTCCGGCAAGGGGCGCAGTTCCGCCGGACTGGCTGAAAAGCCGTGGACATACAGGATTGCGATGTCGGTGATCCGTCCCGGCGGCCCGGCCCATTGCAGGGCGGAGGCGACCTCGGGGCGGAGCTCGGCTTCTCGTCCGGCCAGCCAGGCCTGCACGTCGCCGGGCGGATCGACGGCGCCCTGATCCGGGCGCAGCCTGTCGCGCGGGCCGCAGGCCCACAGCAGCCCCAAGGCCGTCAGCAGGCCAAGCCCCAGCCTAGGCCAGAACATCGTCGATGGACTGCCCGATCAGCCGCAGGCATTCCGGCGTGGAAAAGCGGTGATCCGCGCCCTTGACCAGCGTCAGCCGGATGTCGTCGCCGGCGGCGTGACCCAGCAGCCGCATCGCCCAATCGACAGGAACGTCGGCATCCGCCGTGCCTTGCAGCATCCGCACCGGAACGGACAGCGGCAGCGGCTGGTCCATCACCAGATGATCGCGCCCATCCTCGATCAGGCGGCGAGTGATGACATAGGGCTGGTCGCTGTAGTCGCTGGGCAGCTCGATCCGCTCGGCCCGCAGCAGCGTCTGTCGCTGCGCGTCGTCGAATCCGGCCCAGAACCCCTGCTGGGTGAAATCCGGCGCGGCGGCGATGGTCACCAGCCCCGCCACCCGCTGCGGCATCGCCCGTGCCACCAGCAGGGCGATCCAGCCCCCCATGGACGATCCGACCAGCACCTGCGGCCCGTCCGTCAGCGCCTCGATCACCTGGTGGGCGTCCTGGAACCAGTCGCCGATGCAGCCTTCCTCGAAACTGCCGCTGCTGTCGCCGTGGCCGGAGTAATCGAAGCGCAGGAAGGCCCGGTTCTGCTCGCGCGCCCAGTCGTGCAGCCAGGCGGCCTTGGTGCCGGTCATGTCGGACTTGAACCCGCCCAGGAACACCACGCCCGGCCCGCGCCCGCTGCTGCGCTGAAAGGCGATGCGCCGCCCGGCGGGAATGTCCAGATATTCGCTCATCATCGGTCCTCCATCCGCTTATCTTGACAGTTTTCCCGCCGGGGTCCATGGGAGGCCCACAGATAACCCGCAGCCGGGCGTTCCGTGGGCGCCGAACCGACGAGGAGGACGATATGTCCCAGATTTCCCTGACCTTCCCCGATGGCAATTCGCGCGACTATCCCGCCGGAATCACGGCGGCGCAGGTGGCTGAAAGCATCGCGCCCAGCCTGGCGAAACGCGCGATCTCGGCCAGCCTGGACGGTCGGCATATCGACCTCGCCTGGCCGATCACGGCCAGCGGCGCGATCAGCATCAACACGCTGAAGGACGAGGCCCCGGCCCTGGAACTGATCCGCCACGACTTCGCCCATGTCATGGCCCGCGCCGTGCAGGAACTGTGGCCCGACGTGAAAGTCACCATCGGCCCGGTGCGCGATCACGGCTGGTTCTACGACTTCGACCGGGCAGAGCCGTTCACCCCCGAGGATCTGGGCGCCATCGAGGCGAAGATGAAGCAGATCATCGCCGCCCGCGATCCCGTGCGCACCGAGGTCTGGGACCGCGACCGCGCCCTGGCCTATTACAAGGACCGGGGCGAGCCGTTCAAACTGGAGCTGATCGACCGCATTCCCGAGGGCGAGCCGCTGCGGATGTACTGGCATGGCGACTGGCAGGATTTGTGCCGTGGCCCGCATTTGCAGAACACCGGCCAGCTTCCCGCCGACGCCTTCAAGCTGACCCATATCGCCGGGGCCTATTGGCTGGGCGACAGCACGCGGCCGATGCTGCAACGCATCTATGGCGTGGCCTTCCGCAACCGCGACGAGTTGAAGGCCCACCTGACCATGCTGGAGGAGGCCGCGAAACGCGACCACCGCAAGCTGGGCCGCGAGATGGACCTGTTCCACATGCAGGAGGAAGCGCCGGGACAGGTCTTCTGGCATCCGAACGGCTGGAACATCTATACTACGCTGCAAGACTATATGCGCCGCCGCCAGCGAGCCGACGGCTATGTCGAGGTGAACACGCCCCAGGTCGTCAGCCGCAAGCTGTGGGAGGCGTCGGGCCACTGGGAAAACTATCAGGAAAACATGTTCATCGTCGAGGTGGACGAGGATCACGCCCGCCAGAAGACCGTCAACGCGCTGAAGCCGATGAACTGCCCCTGCCATGTGCAGATCTTCAACCACGGCCTGAAGTCCTATCGCGACCTGCCGTTGCGCATGGCGGAATTCGGATCCTGCAACCGCTATGAACCCTCGGGCGCGCTGCACGGGATCATGCGGGTGCGCGGCTTTACCCAGGACGACGCGCATATCTTCTGCACCGAGGATCAGATCGAGGCGGAAACGAAGAAATTCATCGAGTTCCTGGCAGGCGTCTATGCCGATCTGGGCTTCACCGACTGGCGGATCAAGCTGTCCACCCGCCCGGAAAAGCGCATCGGGTCCGACGAAAGCTGGGACCGGGTGGAAGCCGCGCTTGGCAATGCCTGCAAGGCGGCCGGTTACGATTACGAACTGTTCCCCGGCGAGGGCGCCTTTTACGGTCCCAAGCTGGAATTCGTGCTGCGCGACGCCATCGGCCGCGACTGGCAATGCGGCACCTTGCAGGTGGACCCGAACCTGCCCGAACGGCTGGACGCGGAATATGTGGGCACTGATGGCGCCAAGCACCGGCCGATCATGCTGCACCGCGCCGTTTTGGGGTCGTTCGAACGCTTCATCGGCATCCTGATCGAAAACAGCGCGGGCAAGCTGCCCTTCTGGCTGGCGCCCCGGCAGGTGGTGGTCGCCTCCATCGTCTCGGACGCCGACGCCTATGTGGCCGAGGTGGTCGCGGATCTGCGCGCGGCGGGCATCCGGGCCGAGGCCGATACCCGCAACGAGAAGATCAACTACAAGGTCCGCGAACATTCCGTGGCGAAGGTTCCGGCGATTCTTGCGATCGGCATGAAGGAAGTCGAGGACAGGACGGTATCGCTTCGGCGCCTCGATCAGCAGGGGTCGCGTTCGTTACCGTTAACCGAAGCCATTGCCGCGCTGAAAGACGAAGCCACCCCGCCGGACCTGCGCTGAATCGCGTCTTTCCGGCATGTTATCGCGTGCGGACGCTGGTCCGCGCGCGTTTCCTGCTTGCCTTTTTTAACGATTCGTCCATCCTCTCATCAGCGTGAGCGAAGCCTTTCTACCGCCTCCCTTTCACGGGCAGCCGGAATACCGAAAGCGGGCTGCACGGCCTGACGCAATCCTGCGCCAGGATGACTTGAAGGAGAGAACGGTTATGGCGACCGGAACGGTGAAATGGTTCAACGCCACCAAGGGCTATGGCTTCATTGCCCCCGATGACGGCGGCAAGGATATCTTCGTCCACATCTCGGCCGTTGAACGCGCCGGGCTGACGGGCCTGAAGGACAACCAGAAGATCGCATACGAGCTGCAATCGGGCCGCGACGGCCGTGCCTCGGCCAGCGATCTGAAGCTGCTCTGATCCAGCTTTGCAGGATTGCGGAACGGCCCGCCCGCGCGGGCCGTTTTCATTTTCGCGCCTTGAAAGGACCGGCCCATGATCCCGCTGGACATCTTCGCAGACCCCGTCTGCCCCTGGTGCCTGATCGGCAAGGTCGAACTGGATCGCGCCCTGGAAAGCCGTCCCTCGCATCCGTTCCAGATCGCCTGGCATCCGTTTCGCCTGAACCCGCAGATGCCGCAGGGCGGCATGGACCGGACCGCCTATCTGCGCGCCAAGCTGGGTCCGCGGGCCGAGGATGCCAGCCGCGCCGTGGCACAACGGGCCGCTGCCCTGGGGCTGGTCCTGAACCCGTCGCCGCGCGAACCGGACACGACCGACGCGCATCGGCTGATGCACTGGGCCGGGCTTGAGGGCGCGCAGACCCCCGTCATGTCGGGGCTGCTTCGCGCCCATTGGCAAGAGGCCCGCGACATCGGCGATGCGGCGGAACTGACGCGCATCGCGGCGGCAGGGGGCATGGACGCCGGCCTGGTAACGCGCCTTCTGTCCAGCAACGCCGACCGGGATCAGGTCGCCGCCCGCGAACAGCACGCACGGGATCGCGGCATCACCTCGGTCCCGACCTTCATCGTTGCCGACCGGCACGCGATCAGCGGCGCACAGCCCGCAAGCCTTTGGCGGCAGGTGATCGACGAACTGGCCGAGGGTCCGAAATAACTTGCACAGTGTGCAAGTTCGGATTACAGGAACCGCCTGACGAAAGGCCCCTCATGTCCGTGATCGCCCCCGATGCACCTGCGCCGCAGCGGCGTCTGCCCCTGCCCGAATTCGTGGCCATGCTGGCCTTTCTGTTTGCCACCGTCGCCTTTTCCATCGACGCGATGCTGCCCGCCCTGCCCGACATCGCGGCCGAACTGACGCCCGACAACGTGAACCGGGCGCAGCTGATCCTGACGGTCTTCATGGCGGGCATGGGGATCGGCACCCTGTTCGCCGGTCCCATTTCCGACGCCCTCGGCCGCAAGCCCGCGATTTACCTGGGGGCCGCGATCTATGTCGTTGCAACCCTGGCGGCGATCTTCGCCGATTCCCTGGAATTCCTGCTGGCAGCCCGCTTTGTCCAGGGGCTTGGCGCGGCCAGTCCGCGCATTGTCGGCATGGCACTGATCCGCGACCTGTATTCGGGCCGGGAAATGGCGCGGATTTCCAGCTTCGTGATGATGGTCTTCATCCTGATCCCCGCGCTGGCGCCGTCGATAGGGGCGGGCATCATCTGGTTTTCCGGCTGGCACGGCGTCTTCGTGGCCTTCATCCTGTTCGCGCTGATCGGATCGGCTTGGCTGGGCCTGCGCCAGGCCGAGACGCTGCCGCCTGCCGCGCGTCGTCCGCTGCGGATCGGACCGCTCGGCGCGGCGGCGCGCGAGGTGCTGGCGGACCGCCAGGTCATGCTTTGCACGGTTATCCTGACCCTGGGCTTCGGGCAGATGTTCGGTCTGCTGTCCTCGGCCCAGCAACTGTTCGGCGAAACCTATGGCAAGGGCGACAACTTCCCCGCCTGGTTCGCGCTGATGGCGCTGTTGTCAGGGGCGGGAACGCTGCTGAACGCCACCTTCGTGATGCGCTTCGGGATGCGGCGGATCGCCAAATGGGCCTATGTCATGCAAACGGTGGTCTCGACGGCGATGCTGGCGCTGACCCTGACCGACGCCCTGCCCGCAAGCTTGCGCTTCCCGGCCTTCTTCTTCTGGGCGGTCAGCGTGTTCTTCATGGCGGGCGTGACCTTCGGCAACCTGAACGCTCTGGCGCTGCAACGCATGGGCCATATCGCCGGAATGGCCGCGTCGATCATCGCCGCGCTGTCCACCATCGCGGCGACGCTGATCGCCGCGCCAGTGGGGCTGCTCTATGACGGGACAGCAGTCCCGGCGATCACGGCGACGCTGATCTGCTCAGCCCTGGCATGGTTCCTGATGCGGGGCCTGCGCGACTGACAGATCCGCCCGGCGGGACCGCGCCGTCACGAACCGGGCATTGGCAAGGTCGTTGCGCAGATGCGCGGCGATCCGGTCGGTGTCCTTGCCGAAGCCCTGCCATCGGGCGGTCAGGCGGCGTTCCAGCTCGCCGACCGGCACGTCCAGCCACACCGTCAGATCGAAGCGCAGCCGATTCCAGGGCGCCGCGTCCAGCAGCAGGTAATTGCCTTCGATCACCACGATCCGATGATCCGGGGCCACGACCCCGGCCCCCGCCACCGCGATTTCGCGGCTCCGGTCGAAAACCGGAAAGATCACCTCTGTCCCCGGCATCGCCAGCCGTTCGACCAGAACCGCAAACCCTTCGGCATCAAAGGTCTCGACGGCCCCCTTGCGCGCCAGCAACCCGCGCGCGGACAGCACCCGATCGTCCAGATGAAACCCGTCCATCGGCACCAGAACGGCATCGTCCAGCCGCGCCACCAACGCCTCGGCCAGGGTGGACTTGCCCGATCCCGGCGCGCCCGCCACCGCCACAAGAACCCGCCCGCCTTCCAGCGACCGGATGCGGTCCAGCACGGCCAGCCCTTCTCCTTTGTCCAAATATCCTGGGGGGAGTCCGAAGGACGGGGGGCAAAGCCCCCCTTCCAGGCCCGTCACGCGGCGATCCCCTCGGGCACACGGGCCCCGGTCATATAGGCGACCGCGTCCGACATCGTGTGTTCCTTGGGATTGATGACGCACAGCCGCTTGCCCAGGCGGTGGATATGAATGCGGTCGGCCACCTCGAACACATGGGGCATGTTGTGGCTGATCAGCACGATGGGGATTCCGCGCGACCGCACGTCCAGGATCAGATCCAGCACCCGGCGGCTTTCCTTGACGCCAAGCGCGGCGGTCGGCTCGTCCAGGATGATGACCCGGCTGCCAAAGGCCGCGGCGCGCGCCACCGCGACGCCCTGCCGCTGGCCGCCCGACAGAGTTTCCACCGGCTGGTTGATGTTCTGGATCGTCATCAGCCCCAGTTCCGACAGCTTCTGGCGGGAGAACGCGTCCATCGCAGGCTTGTCCAGCATCCCGAACCACCGGCCCATGATGCCGGGGCGGCGGATTTCCCGACCCATAAACATGTTGTCGGAAATCGACAGGGCGGGCGACAAGGCCAGGGTCTGATAGACAGTCTCGATTCCGGCCTTCCGGGCCTCCAGCGGGCTGGCGAAGCTGACCGGCTGGCCGTCCAGCCTGATCTCGCCTTCGTCTGGCTGCACGGCGCCGGAAATGGCCTTGATCAGGCTGGATTTCCCCGCGCCGTTGTCGCCGATCACGGCCAGGATCTCTCCGGGATACAGGTCGAAGTCGGCGCGGTCCATTGCGGTTACGCGGCCATAGCGCTTGACCAGGTTGCGGGCATAGAGAAGCGGCTGGGTCATGACGAAATCTTCCTGATCCATTGGTCGATGGCGACGGCGACGATGATCAGCCAGCCGGTCGCGAACAGCTGCCACAGCACGTCCACACCGGCCAGCCGCAGCCCGGAATTGAAGACGCCGACGATCAGCGCCCCGATCAGCGGCCCCAGGATGGATCCGCGCCCGCCGAACAGCGAGATTCCTCCGATCACCACGGCGGTAATGGATTCCAGGTTCGCCTCGAAGAACGAGGTCGGGCTGACCGAACCCACCCGGCCGATCGACGACCAGGCCGCCAGCCCGCAGATGACACCTGCGGCCATATAGACCGACATCAGCACGCGTTTGGTCTGGATCCCGGCAAGCGCCGCGGATTCGGGATCGTCGCCCACCGCATAGACCCGGCGCCCCCAGGCGGTCTGGTACAAGGCATACCACAGGACCGCAAAGACCACGATCATCAGCACCACGCCATAGGTCAGGACCGCGCCCCCCAAGGTGAAGCGCTCGCCGAAGAACTTCAGCAGCGGGGCCTCGGCGTCCAGGGTCTGGCTGCGGATGGTCTCGCGGTTGGACAGGTAATAATTCAATGCCAGGAAGATATTCCATGTCCCCAGCGTGGTGATGAAGGGCGGCAGCTTCAGCCGCGTCACAAGCGCGCCGTTCAGCGCCCCGGTCGCGGCCCCGACCGCCAGCCCGATCAGGATCGAGACCGGCACCGGAATGCCGAAATCGACCGACAGCTTGCCCATGATCACGGACACCATCACCATGACCGCGCCGACCGACAGGTCGATGCCCGCCGTCAGGATCACCAGCGACTGCGCGGCGGCCAGGGTGCCGACGACCGCCACCTGTTGCAGGATCAGCGACAGGTTGAAGGCCGAAAAGAAGTTGGGTGAAATCAGCCCGAAGGCGATCACCGACAGCACCAGCACGATGACCGGAACCATGGTCGGATAGCGGTGCAGGAAGTGCTGCACCCGGTCAAGCGCGCCGCGCGAGTGATGGTCGAAGCGGGCGACCGTCTCGGACGGGTTGCGCGCGACCACGGGGTCGGGGGTGTCGGACATCAGTCCCTCCGGTGTTCAGGGGAGGAAGGGCGGCGGCTGCATGGCACCGCCCCCAGGTCGGTCAGGTCAGCCCCAGCACTGGGCCAGGCCATCCTCGACGCTGATCGAGGGCACGCCCTCGACCGGCTGGTCGGTGACCAGGTTCACGCCGGTATCGGTGAAATCCAGACCCTCGGTCGCTTGCGGCTTGGTGCCGTCCTTGGCATAGGCGGCAATCGCCTCGATCCCCATGGACGCCATCTTCAGCGGATATTGCTGCGAGGTCGCGCCGATCACGCCCGCCTTGACGTTCTCCACGCCGGGGCAGCCGCCATCCACGGACACGATGATCGCATTGCCTTCCATGCCAAAGGATTTCAGCGCCTCATAGGCTCCGGCGGCAGCGGGTTCGTTGATCGTATAGACCAGGTTGATGGCGGGATCCTTCTGCATCAGCGCCTCCATCGCCTGGCGGCCGCCTTCCTCGTTCCCCGAGGTCACGTCGTGGCCGACGATGCGGGCGTCATCCTCGTCGCCGATGACATTGTTGTCCTTCACATCGACGCCGAAGCCTTCCAGGAAACCCTGGTCGCGCAGCACGTCGACCGAGGGCGCGCTGGCCGACAGATCCAGCAGGGCGATCCGGGCATCCTTGGCCGCATCGCCCATCTTGCCCGCAGCCCAGGCGCCGATCAGGCGGCCCGCCTCGCGGTTGTCGGTGGCGAAGGTCGCGTCCGCCGCGTCGATGGGATCCAGGGGCGTGTCAAGCGCGATGACCAGGATCCCCGCGTCGCGCGCCTGCTTGACCGATTCCGTGATGGCCTTGGTGTCCGACGCGGTGATCAGGATGCCCTTCACCCCCGCCGCGATGCAGCTTTCCATGGCCTGCTGCTGGGTCTCGTGATCGCCGTCGATCTTGCCCGCGAAGCTCATCAGCTCGATGCCCAGTTCCTGCGCCTTGGCGGTGGCGCCTTCCTTCATCTTCACGAAGAAGGGGTTGATGTCGGTCTTGGTGATGATGCAGGCCTTGACCGGATCCTGCGCGGTGGCGACACCTGCCGACAAGGCCAGCACGGAAGCGGCCAGCGACAGACGCAGCGATGATGTGATGATCATTCCGAAACTCCTCCGAATGGCGGCACCTCCTCCGCCTTGCCTGATCAGGAAGCACGAAGCGTTTCCTCTTGTCAATAAATCAATCATGTTGATTAATACATGAGAGGAGGCCGTCCCCCATGCTGAACACCCCAAGACATTGGCTGGAACTCAGCCGGAACGAGCGGTCGATCCTGTCGCTGATCCGCAGGCGCGGCCCCCTGCCCCGCGCGGCCCTTGCGCAGGCCACCGGACTGTCGCCCCAGGCCATCACCAACCTAACAAGAAAACTGATCCAGAACGGGTTTCTGGATGCAGGTGCGGTGGTTCGCGGCAAGGTGGGCCAGCCCACGACACCCCTGTCCCTGGCCCCCGAGGGCGCGCTGTTCCTGGGGCTGAAGCTGGGCCGCAGGCTGGTCGAACTGGCCTTGGTGGACTTCGCCGGAACGGTAAAGATCCATCGGCAAGAGATATACACCCATCCGACCCCGGAACGGATCGTGACGTTCGCGCGCCACGGGATCGCGACGATCCTGGCCTCGTTGCCCAATCCCCTCCGAATCGCCGGGCTGGGCGTCGCGACACCGTTCCGGCTGTGGGACTGGGGCGCGGGGATGGCGGACTGGCACGGCTTCGACCTGTCGGCCCGGCTGGCCGAAGACCTGCCCTTCCCGGTATTCCTGGAAAACGACGCCAGCACCGCCTGCGCGGCGGAGCTGATCTTCGGCCGGACAGCCCTGCCCGCCGATTTCGCGCATCTCTATATCGCGCATTTCGCGGGCGGCGGCGTGGTGCTGGACGGGCGGCTGCGGGTCGGGCCGCGCCGCAACGCCGGGGCCTTGGGGTCGATGCCGATCCCCGGCGGGCGGCAGCTGCTGGATGTGGCCTCGGTCTCGACACTGGAATCGCGGCTGGGACGGTCCCTGCCGCCCGACGATTCCGGTTGGCTGGTGCCGCCGGACATCGAAGCCGCCTGGATCGCCGAATCGGCCGAGGCGCTGGCCTTCGCGGCGCTGTCGGCCACCGCGCTGCTGGACATTCCGGTGGTGGTGATCGATGGCGCGGTGCCGCCCGCCACCCGCCGCGCCCTGGCCGATGCCACGCGCGCCGCCCTGGAACGTCTGCCCGCCGCGGGCATCGACCGGCCCCGGATCGTCGAGGGCAGCCTGGCCCGCAGCGCCCGGATCCTGGGCGCCGCCGCCCTGCCGCTGGCGCATTTCTTCGAACCGGACGGCGCGCTGGCTTGACAGCGGCGCGTCCGCCCTTATAAGCGCCGCTTCCATTGGTGTTGGTGGACCCCGCAAGGGGAAGCCTGTCGGGCCTTTCGGCCAAAGGACAACGCCCTTCGACAACGCAAAGAAGGAGATCAGCGGTGACCAAACGCACCTCTGCCAAGTACAAGATCGACCGCCGCATGGGCGAAAACATCTGGGGCCGCGCCAAGTCCCCGGTCAACCGTCGCGAATACGGCCCCGGCCAGCACGGCCAGCGCCGCAAGAACAAGCTGTCGGACTTCGGCACGCAGCTGCGCGCCAAGCAGAAGCTCAAGGGCTATTACGGCGACCTGACCGAAAAGCAGTTCCGCCGCATCTATGCCGAAGCCGAGCGCGTCAAGGGCGACACCGGCGAAAACCTGATCGGCCTGCTGGAGCGCCGGCTGGATGCCGTGGTCTATCGTGCGAAATTCGTGCCGACCATCTTCGCCGCCCGTCAGTTCGTGAACCACGGCCATATCGAGGTGAACGGTAAGCGCGTCAACATCGCCTCGTACCGCGTCAAGGAAGGCGACGTGATCTCGATCCGCGAACGGTCGCGCCAGCTGGCCATCGTGCTGGAGGCCGTCGGCCTGGCTGAACGCGACGTGCCCGACTATCTGGAGGTCGACCACAACAAGATGACCGCGACCTTCGTGCGCACCCCCGCCCTGGGCGACGTGCCCTATGCCGTGGTGATGGAACCGAACCTGGTCGTCGAATACTACGCCAAGAACTGATCCCTCGGTTCCGGCAAAGCATCGGGCCGCATCCTTCGGGGTGCGGCCTTTTTCGTTGCCGCCGATCTTTCTTGCCGTTTCATCATGCACTAAAGGGGCTGCGAGAGGATCCCGACATGACGCAAATCACCCCCCAGCCCGGCATCATGGACATCGCGCTCTACGTCAGCGGCGAAAGCAGGCTGCCGGGGCGCAGCGATGTGCTGAAGCTGTCGTCGAACGAAAACCCGCTGGGTTCCAGCGACAAGGCGCGCGCGGCCTATGTGGCGGCGGCGGGGGATCTGCACCGTTATCCGAACACCGACCATGCCCCCCTGCGCCGTGCCATCGGCGAGGTCCACGGGCTGGATCCCGACCGGATCATCTGCGGCGTCGGCTCGGACGAGGTGCTGCAATTCGTGGTCCAGGCCTTTGCCGGGACAGGGGACGAGGTCATTACCACCGAACATGGCTTTTCCATGTATCCGATCCTGGCGCGGATGGTCGGCGCGGTTCCGGTGACGGTTCCCGAAGCCGACCGCCGCATCGACGTGGACGCGATCCTGGCCGCCGTGACCGACCGGACGCGGATCGTCTTCATCGCCAATCCGGCCAACCCGACCGGCACGATGCTGACCCCGGACGAGGTGCAGCGGCTGGCGGGCGGGCTGCCGTCCAGCGTGCTGCTGGTCCATGACGGCGCCTATACCGAATTCGCGGCGGGCGCCGATGGCGGCGCGGGACTGGTGGACCGGCATCCGAACGTCGTCATGACGCGCACGTTTTCCAAGATCCACGGGCTGGGCGGGTTACGGATCGGCTGGGGCTATGCGGCCCGCGACATCATCGACGTGCTGAACCGCATCCGCCAGCCCTTCAACCTGTCCAACGCCCAGATGGCCGCGGCCGAGGCCGCCGTCCGCGACACCGCCTTCCGCGACCGTTGCGCGGATCTGAACGCCCGGATGCGCGACCGGATGCGCAATTCGCTGATCCAGATGGGCATCGGCTGCGATGAAAGTTTCGCCAATTTCGTGCTGGCCCGCTTTGCCGACCCGGCCGAGGCCGAGGCCGCCGATGCCGCCCTGCGCGACGACGGCATCCTGGTCCGCCGCGTCGCGGGCTATGGCCTGCCCGCCGCGCTGCGCATCACGGTGGGCGACGAACAGGGTGTGACGCGCGTGCTGGAAACGCTGGGCCGCTTCATGGCGGATCGGAGGGGCGCATGAGCGCGATCTATGACCGCGTGGCGCTGATCGGCCTGGGCCTCATCGCCGGGTCCATGGCCCATGCCATCCGCGAGGGCGGCCTTGCGCGCGAAGTCGTCGGCTATGCCCGCAGCGCCGAAACGCGAGAGACCGCGCGCGAGATCAACCTCTGCGACCGCATCGTCGACAGCGCGGCCGAGGCGGTGGCGGATGCCGATCTGGTGGTGCTGGCGGTTCCCGTGGGGGCGATGGCCGCAGTCGCGGCGGACATCGCGCCGCATCTGAAGCCGGGCGCAACCGTGACGGATGTGGGTTCGGTCAAGCAGTCGGTGATCGACGCCGTGGCGCCCCATATTCCGCAAGGCATCCATTTCGTGCCGGGCCATCCGCTGGCGGGGACCGAACATTCCGGCCCGCGCGCGGGCTTTGCCAGCCTGTTCCGCAACCGCTGGTGGCTTCTGACCCCGCTGCCCGACACCGATCCCGCCGCCGTCGACCGCCTCACCGACCTGGTTCGCGCCATGGGCGCCAAGACCGACCGGATGGAGCCTGCGCATCACGACCTGGTGCTGGCCGTCACCAGCCACGCCCCGCATCTGATCGCCTTCACCATGGTGGGGGTCGCCGACCATCTGCGCCGCGTCACGGACGAGGAAGTGGTGCAGTATTCCGCCGCCGGTTTCCGCGACTTCACCCGCATCGCCGCCAGCGACCCGACCATGTGGCGCGACGTGTTCCTGCACAACAAGGACGCCACGCTGGACATCCTGGGCCGCTTCACCGAGGAACTGTTCGTGCTGCAACGCGCCATCCGCATGGGCGACGGCCAGCAGTTGTTCGACTATTTCACCCGCACCCGCGCGATCCGGCGCGGCATCATCGAGGCAGGCCAGGACACCGCCGCCCCGGATTTCGGGCGCATCGCCCCGGCTGGCTGAGGCTTTCATCCCGGACCGTGCTGCCCTAGCTTGAGCGGACATGGACGGGTTGGGACGGATGCGACGGATTGATTGGGTCTTCGGTTACGGTTCGCTGATCTGGGATCCGGGTTTTTCCCCGGTCGAGACCGCGCGCGCCTGGGTGACGGGCTATGCCCGCAGCTTCTGCCTGCGCTCGGTCCAGCATCGCGGCACGCAGGCGCGGCCTGGGTTGGTGCTGGGCCTGGACGAACAGCCGGACGCGGAGTGCGGCGGCGTGGCGCTGCGGATCGCGGATCACGACCATGACGAGGTGCTGGCCTATCTGCGCGCCCGCGAACTGGTGACGGAAGCCTATCAGGAAACGATCCTGCCCCTGCGGCTGGAAGACGGCCGCCAGGTCGAGGCCCTGGCCTATGTGATGCGGCGCGATCATGTCCAATATGCGGGCGGGCTGGCCCTGACCGAACAGGCGCGGATCATCGCCCAGGCCCATGGCGCGCGCGGCCCGAATGCGGATTACCTGTTCAACACCGCCGCCCATCTGGCGCAGATCGGCCTGGGCGACTCGGTGCTGGACGACCTGTCCGCCCAGGTGCGCAAGCTGCTGGAAACGGGCGCAAACCCCCGCGACTGACTTTCGGATCGCTTGGCAAGCGCCGGGCTGCATCCTACAGTCGGGTCCAAGGACAGTCCTGCCAGGGAAGGCGATCAGTTGAGCGAACCAACCAGCAGCCAACAGCCCGATGCCCCCGTGCTGGGCCGCCGCGCAGGCGCCGCGCATCGCCGGATCACCGCGACCCGTTCGTCCGACACAGGCCCTGCCAATCCCCGCTTTTCGCAGCCCGTCCGCCAGATCGTCTTGATGGTGACGGTGCTGATCCTGGTCCTGGCGGGCGGTTGGGTCGCCTATGGGCGGATCCTGCCGATCTTCCAGGCGAACCTGTGGCTGAACGGCGTGATCCTGGCGGTCTTCGCCCTGGGCATCATGGCCTGCTTCTGGCAGGTGGGCCAGTTGATCCGGTCGGTCAGCTGGATCGAACGCTTTGCCCATCGCCGCCGCAACGCGGTGGAAAAGGGCATCGCCGCGCGGGGCGAGGCTGACGCGGGCGACCAGCCCCCGCGCCTGCTGGCGCCGCTGGCGGCGCTGCTGGGCACGCGCGGACCCGTGGGGGGCACGATCTCGACCGGCGCCGCGACCTCGATCCTGGATTCCGTCGCAACCCGCATCGACGAATTGCGCGACATCACAAGATACCTGTCCAACCTACTGATCTTCCTGGGTCTTCTTGGAACCTTCTATGGTCTTGCGACGACCATTCCCGCGGTGGTCGACACGATCCGCAACCTGGCCCCGCAGCAGGGCGAAAGCGGCATCCAGGTGTTCGACAAGCTGATGAGCGGGCTTGAAGCCCAGCTTGGCGGCATGGCCACGGCCTTTTCGTCCTCGCTTCTGGGTCTTGCCGGGTCGCTGGTCGTGGGCCTGCTGGAACTGTTCGCGACGCATGGCCAGAACCGCTTCTACCGCGAGCTTGAGGAATGGATGTCGGGCTTCACCCGCGTCAGCCTGGCCGGAGCGGATGGCGAGGGCGTGGACCAAGCCGCCCTGGCGGGATTTCTGGAACAGATGGCGGGCCAGATGGACCGGCTGCAACAGATCCAGGCCGGACGCGACCTGCAACGCGACGAGGCCGCCGCGATGGCCGACGAACGCGTCGTGGTGATGGCCCAGGCGATCGAGGCCCTGGTCCAGCGCAGCGAAACCGACCATCGGGAATCGCAGTCCCGTGTCGCAGCCCTGACCGAAACCCTGTCGCGGCTGGCCCAGGGTCAGGATCGGCTGGTCGATCTGGCCCGCGCCCAGGCCGAGCGTCCGGCGCCCACCCCGCCCGACATGACGGGGATCGAGACCGCGTTGAACCGGCTGGCATCGGATCTTGCCGAAGGGCGGGACGAGATGGTGGCCGAATTGCGGTCCGACATCCTGGTCCTGACCCGCGCGGTGCGCGCGGCGCGGTTCAACGATCCGTTCCGGGACGATCTGCTGCGCGATCCCCTGGTCTCTCGGGATAGGGGCTAGAGGATGGCCCTGCGCCGCGCCGCCTCGGGGCATCGCTTCTCGGCCAATATCTGGCCGGGTTTCGTGGATGCCTTGGCGACCCTGCTGATGGTGCTGGTCTTCGTGCTGACGATCTTCACCGTGATGCAGTCGGTGCTGCGCGACCAGATCACCGACCAGGACGACACCATCGGCGAACAGGATCAGGTCATCTCCAGCCAGGAACGGGTGATTTCCGGCCAGGAGCGCCGGCTGGAACAGCTGGGCCGGCAGGTCGCGGCCCTGGGCCAGGCCCTGACCGTGTCCGAGGATCGCGAAGCCGCCCTGCAAGGCCAGCTTGCCGACGCCCAGGCGCAGGCCCGCGACCGCGCCGCGCGGATCACCCGGCTGTCGGCGCAACTGGAAGGAAGCCGGGGGGAACTGGCAGAGGCCCGGTCGCGCCTGACCGACTTCGAAGCCGAGGTGGCCGCCCTGATGGCCGCGCGCGCCGCCGACCGGGAACAGGCCGACGCCCGGCAGCAGCAGATGCAGGCGCAGCTGACCCAGCAGGAAAACCGCGCCAATGCCGCCGAACTGGCGGTGGCCGCCGCGCGCCGGGAAATCGACGCGCAGGCCGAACAGGCCCGTCTTGCCGCCGCGCGGCGAGAGGCGCTTGAGGCGCTGACCGCCGACCTGCGCCAACGCAATCAGCAGGCAGCCGCGCGGGCCGACGCCCTGCAAGCCGACCTGACCGAGGCCGAGGCCGCCCGCCTGACCGAAGCCGAGGCGGCGCGGGCCTTGCGCGAGCGCCTGCAAAGCGCCGATGCCGAATTGACGGCCATGACCCTGTCGCTGGAAGAAAGCCGCAAGCGCGCCGAAGAGACCCTGACCCTGCTGGCCGCGGCCGAGGCCGCGCGGGACCAGGCCACGGCCCAGGCCGAACGCACGGTGACCGAGGCCGAACGCCAGGCCGGTCTGCTGGCGGCGGCGCAGGCGGCCCTGGCCGAGCAGCAGGGCCTGGCCGAGGACGGGCAGCGCCGGGTGGCGCTGCTGAACGAACAGGTCGCCTCGCTGAATGCGCAGTTGGGGTCGTTGCAGGCGCTTCTGGACGCGGCGGGCGACGAACAGCAGCAGGCCGAGGTTCGGGTCGAGGATCTCGGTCGCCAGTTGAACGCCGCGCTGCTGCGCGCGGCCGAGGAAAAGGACCGCCGCCTGGCGCTGGAAGAACAGGCCCGCCAGCGGGCCGAGGACGAGGTGCGCGACCTGGCCCGCTATCGCTCGGAATTCTTTGGCCGGCTGTCGCAGATCCTGTCGGGCCGCGAAGGCGTCCAGGTCGTGGGCGACCGCTTCGTCTTTCAGTCCGAGGTTCTGTTCGCTCCGGGCGAGGCGACGCTGTCCGAGGCGGGCCGGGGCCAGGTGGCCCGCGTCGCCCGGATGCTGTCCGAGATTTCCGGCGACATCCCGCCCGAGATCGACTGGATCATCCGCGTGGACGGCCATACCGACAGCACACGGCTGTCAGGAACGGGCCGCTATCGCGACAACTGGGAACTCAGCCAGGCCCGCGCCTTGGCGGTCGTGCGTTACATGATCGACGACCTGGGCTTTCCGTCGAACCGGCTGGCCGCGACCGGCTTTGCCGATACGCGGCCGGTAGCCCAAGGCGATTCGCCTGATGCCCTGGCCGCGAATCGCCGCATCGAACTGAAGCTGACGGAACGCTGAAATCAGCGCTGATCGGCCTGACGCCCATCGGGCACGCCCGCCAGCCGCTTCAGATGCGCCTCGATTTCCGAATTCACCTCGGCCCCCACCAGCACGACGGTCGAGGCGAACCACAGCCACATCATCAGCGCGATCACCGCACCCAGAGAGCCGTAAGTTTCGTTGTAGTTGGCGAAGTTGGCCGCATACCAGCTGAACAGGATCGAGGTCAGCACCAGCCCCACCGCCGCGATCACCGCGCCGGGCGAAATCCACCGCCACCGCGAATCGGGCGCGTCCGGCCCCCACCGATACAGCGCCGCCAGCGCCAGGATCAGCACGGCGAACATGATCGGCCAGCGGATCAGTCCCACCAGAACGCTGGTCGAGGGCGTCATGGGCAGCATCTGCAACAGGATCGGGATCACCGCGATGACGCCCAGCATCAGGATGATCAGCACCAGCCCGCCCAGCGTGAAGGCCATGGACACCAGGTTCAGCTTGACGAAGCCCCGCGTCTCGGTCTGGAAGAACGCGACGTTCAGCGCCGACAGCAGCGCCTTCATCCCGCCATTGGCGGAATAGAACGCCACCAGAAGCCCGACGATCCCCGCCAGCGACAGGGCCGTTCCGGGCGACGAGGTGATCGCCTGGACCTGGTCGCGAATGATGCCAAGCGCCCCCTGCGGCAGGAAGCTTTCCAGCATGTCCAGATGACCCGCAATCGTGGCGGGATCGGCCACAAGCCCATAAATCGACACAAAGGCGGTCAATGCCGGAAACAGGGACAGAAGGCCGAAAAAGGTGATGCCCCCGGCTACGGCCGTCACCCGGTCGGCGCCGATCTGCGTCAAGGTGGCCTTTGCGATGGCCCAGATGTCGGCCATGCCCAAGTCGCGCAACCCGACATCGCGCTTTGGCGTGTCGGCGAGGCGTGTCTTTGGCACGGCAGAGCCATTCCCAGCCTTCATGCCGAACCGCCGGCGCGTCCGGTCGTCCAGATCGCCGAACAAAGCGTCGAGAACGCCGGGCGTACCGCTTTTCATCGCTGCCTCCGCCTTACAGCCGATGGGTGTGGTCGTCGTCATGAGGACGGCGCGGTTCCTGGGGATTGTCGCCGCGCAGGGCAGAGCGCAGTTGGTCGGCCGCCCCGGCGAATTCCTGGACGATCCCGGTTGCCTGCCCCGCGACCCCACGGAACGATTCGACCGCCACCGCCATGGATTTCGCGACGCCTTCCAGACCCTGAGACAGCCGGGTCGAGGTCTCGATCAGGCTTTCCGCGAAGTTTTCCTTTTTGCGACGAGGGGCAGCAGGCGCGGGGCGACGACGCGCGGCCTCGGCCCGCAGGCGGGCGACCTCTTGCCGGTCATCTCGGTCCTGGTCGCGGACACGACGGCGCATCGCCTCGCGTTCCTCCTCGTCCAGCCGGGCAAAGCGCGGCGCCGCGTGGTCGCGGCGGGCGTGATGGGGCGGGCGCGGCCCCTCGTTATCCGAGATGGCCTCGGCGATCTTGCGGATGGCGAAGATGGCCGCCGCCGTTCCGCCCGCGACGCCAAGCGCCACCCCGCCCCACAATGCGATCTTGGCGCCGGTCGACGGGGCCGGATAGGACGAACGCCCGTCCGGCGACACACGGCCGGACGGGATCACCCGGCGGGACTGCGAGGCATGGTGGCCGGCGGGAACGGGGCGCGGGCCGAAACGGGTCTGGCTGGTGCGGTCGGCCTCGGTCATGGGACGGTCGTCCTGGTTGAAGTCGTCTGGGGTGGGGGTCATTTCTGCTCTCCGGCATGATCGGATCGGTTCGTTTCCTCAACAGCTTGCGCGGCTGGAATGTTCCCGGAGACCGCACGGCGCAATCGAAAACTTGCCCCCGCGTCACGGCCCCGCTATGCCCGCCCCACCAGAACAAGAGGCCCGCCATGATCCCGCGCTATGCCCGCCCCGAAATGACCGCCATCTGGTCGCCCGAGACCCGATTCCGCATCTGGTTCGAGATCGAGGCTCATGCCTGCGACGCCCAGGCCGACCTGGGCGTGATCCCGCGCGAAAACGCCGAGGCCGTCTGGCGCGCCAAGGACGTCGAATTCGACGTGGCCCGCATCGACGAGATCGAGGCCGTCACCAAGCATGACGTGATCGCCTTCCTGACCCATCTGGCCGAACATGTCGGCGCCGACGAGGCGCGCTTCGTCCATCAGGGCATGACCAGCAGCGATGTGCTGGATACCACGCTGAACGTCCAGCTTGTCCGCGCCGCCGACATCCTGCTGGCCGATCTGGACCGCGTGCTGGCGGCGTTGAAGCGCCGGGCCTATGAACACAAGGACACGGTGCGCATCGGCCGCAGCCACGGCATCCACGCCGAACCGACCACCATGGGCCTGACCTTCGCGCGCTTTTACGCCGAAATGGACCGTAACCGGAACCGCTTGGAAAAAGCCCGGTGGGAGGTCGCGACCGGCGCGATTTCCGGCGCGGTCGGCACCTTCGCCAATATCGACCCGGCGGTCGAGGAACATGTCTGCGCGAAACTCGGCCTGCGCCCCGAGCCGATTTCGACGCAGGTGATCCCGCGCGACCGCCACGCGATGTTCTTCGCCACGCTGGGCGTGATCGCCTCCAGCATCGAAAACATCGCCATCGAGATCCGCCACATGCAGCGAACCGAGGTTCTGGAGGCCGAGGAATTCTTCAGCCCCGGCCAGAAGGGATCGTCGGCGATGCCCCACAAGCGCAACCCGGTCCTGACCGAGAACCTGACCGGCCTTGCCCGGCTGGTGCGCATGGCCGTCGTTCCGGCGATGGAGAACGTGGCGCTGTGGCACGAACGCGACATCAGCCATTCCTCGGTCGAACGCGGCATCGCGCCGGATGCGACGATCACGCTGGATTTCGCGTTGAACCGGCTGGCGGGGGTGATCGACAAGCTGGTGGTCTATCCCGACAACATGCTGAAGAACATGAACAAGTTCAAAGGTCTGGTGATGTCGCAGCGGGTCTTGCTGGCGCTGACCCAGGCGGGCGTCTCGCGCGAGGACAGTTATCGCCTGGTGCAAAGAAACGCCATGAAGGTTTGGGAACAGGGCGCTGATTTCAAAACGGAATTGCTGGCCGATCCCGAAGTGACTGCGGCCCTGACCCCGGCCCAGATCGAGGAGAAGTTCGACCTGGGCTATCATACCAAGCATGTCGACACGATCTTCCGGCGCGTGTTCGAAGACGGCCAGAAATAGCCCGCGCGTAAACCGGATGTTAGGGAAGCCCTGCCAGATTGGCCGCAAGGACGGTCGATCAGGTGGGGCCATGACGATGCAAACGGGACTGAATCAGCGGCAAAAGGCGGCGGTGATCGTGCGGCTGCTGCTGGATGACGAATCGGCATCGGGCCTTTCGCGGCTGGACAGCGAAAGCCAGACCCTGCTGGCCGAGGAAATGGCGGGCATGGAACTGATCGACCGCCAAACCCGCGACGCCATCATCACCGAATTCTGCGACAGCCTGGAAGCGGTCGGCGTGACCTTTCCGGGCGATCTGGACGGAACCCTGGCGATGCTGGGCGCGCAACTGTCCGAAGACAGCACCGACCGGCTGCGCCGCCGCGCGGCGGTATCCGGGCGGGGCGATCCCTGGCCCCGCATCGCCGCCCTGCCCGCCCCGGCCCTCGCATCGCTTGCCAAGACCGAGGCGGTCGAGATGGTGGCCCTGATGCTGTCGAAGCTGCCGGTGGAGCGCGCGTCCGAACTGTTCGTCGGCCTGCCCCGCGAACGGGCGCGGGCCGTGGCGCAGGCCATGTCCATGACGGCGGGCGTCACGCCCGAATCGCTGCACCGGGTCGGCCTGATCCTGCTTCAGGCGGCCGAGGCTTTGCCCCGGCCCGCGATTGCGACCCCCGCGACGGACCGGATGGGCGCGATCCTGAACTTTGCCACCGCCGACCTGCGTGACGATGTGCTGAACAGCCTCGACAGCCACGACGCCGATTTCGCCGGCAACGTGCGCAAGGCGATCTTCATCTTCGCGCATATTCCCGCGCGCGTCCTGCCCCGCGACATCCCTCGCGTCGTCCGCGAGGTCGAGCAGCCGGTCCTGGTCCGCGCCCTGTCCGCCAGCGGCGAGGCCGAGGCCGCAGCGGCCGAATTCATCCTGTCGAACCTTTCGCAGCGCATGTCCGACGGCCTGCGTGAGGAACGCAACGAACTGGGCAAGGTCCGCGCCTCCGAGATCGAGGAAGCGATGACCGAGGTCGTCAGCGCCATCCGCCGCCTTGAGGAAGCCGGAGAAATCACCCTGGTCCTGCCGCAGGACGAGGATGACTGAACCGGCTTCCGTTGTCGGTGAGAATGGTGTGAGCCTGATAGGGCACGGCTTCGAGCATAGGCTGAAGGAATTCCCAGGCTGTCTTTCGGCCTTGTCGACGAGTCGGGTCACGGCGAACTTGCTCGTCCGGTCGATGCCAACGAACAGGTAGAGCCTTCCCTCAGCGGTTTGCACCTCGGCGATGTTGATGTGGAAGAACCCTATAGGATAGCTTTTGAACTTCGACCGCTTCGGCTTGTCGCCCTCCACATCAGGCAAGCGCGAGATGCCATGTCGTTGCGGGCACCGATGCAGTGCCGATCGCGTCAGGTAAGGGATAGATGGCTGCAGGGTATAAAGGCAGTCATCCAATGGCAGAAGCGTATCGCGCCGGAATGCCACGGCCATCGCCTCTTCGGCTTCAGTGAGGACGGTGGACCTGGCGACCAAAGGGGGCGTCTGATCGGTCGGACTAAGGGCGGCATGAACACCAAGTTGCACGCCGTCACCGACGCCGATGGTCGCCCGATCCGGTTCTTCATGACTGCTGGCCAAGTCAGTGACTACACCGGCGCGGCGGCGCTGCTGAGCAGCTTGCCAAAGGCAGATTGGCTGCTCGCTGACCGGGGATATGACGCCGACTGGTTCAGAGAAGCATTGAAAGACAAGGGGATAAAGCCCTGCATTCCGGGCCGGAAGTCGCGCGGCAAGCCCATCAAGTACGACAAGCGCCGCTACAAACGCCGCAACCGGATCGAAATCATGTTCGGACGTCTGAAGGACTGGCGCAGGGTCGCAACCCGCTACGATAGATGCCCGAAAGTCTTCCTCTCCGCCGTCGCCCTCGCCGCAACAGTCATGTTCTGGTTATGATCCGAGAACGAGTCCTGACCCTAAAAACCTCAATTGGATGATCTGGCATCCCGTTACGCTGAAAGTGCCGGATTATCTCATCCTGCGCCGCTTCAATCTCGGCAGCCGAAGGGTAAGCTGCCCGCGTGGCGTCGTCAGCTTGCAGCATAGCCAGATAGTGCGACCAGACCGCATGACCATAGTCCTGCGTCGTGATCGGGCTGCGCAGATCGTCCAGCCGCTTGCCTGCCGCTGTGGCCTCTGCGGCTGCGATATAGCGTTGCAAGGTTGCCACGGCAGCGGGCAGCGATTTCATGGCCGCGCGCCGTTCACTACCCAACGGCACCACCAATTCCGACTTACCGATGACCGGGCGAAGCTGCGACGGCACCGCGACACGGGCATAGAATCGCCCGCCCTTGACCTTCAAATTCTTGACCTGACCAGCCACCCCACAACCTCATTCTGGCACCAACGCTGGCACCAAAAGAGGCACTAACCCCAAGAAAGCAAGGGTTTTCTTACATATCAATAGGATATGATGGTGCTGCGAGAGAGGATTGAACTCTCGACCTCACCCTTACCAAGGGTGTGCTCTACCACTGAGCTACCGCAGCGCCGTGAAGGGGCGTTTAGACAAAGCGGATGCGTGACGCAAGGGGGGATCGGCGGAAAAATCGGGCGGCCCGTCGGTGCGGGCTTTGCTGGACTGTTGGCGCGACGGGCGGTAACAGGTTTCGGATGAAGGACCGCCCGGACGACAAGAAGAAACAGGACAGCCGCGAGGATCGGCTGCGCGCCGCCCTGCGGGCCAACCTGCAACGGCGCAAGGCGCAGGCGCGTGCGCGCGCGGCGCAGGACGACACCGGGCGGCAGGACAGCGACACAGGCAAGGACGGCGCTTAGATGGACCAGATCATCGTTCGCGGGAACGGCCCGCTTTCGGGGGAAATCCCCATCGCGGGCGCCAAGAACGCCTGCCTGACGCTGATGCCCGCCACGCTGCTGACCGACCAGCCGCTGACGCTGACCAATGCGCCGCGCCTGTCGGACATCCGCACCATGACCGCCCTGCTGCAAAGCCTGGGGGCCGAGATCGCCAGCCTCCAGGACGGCCAGGTTCTGGCGCTGTCCAGCCATGCCCTGACCAGCCACCGCGCGGATTACGACATCGTGCGCAAGATGCGCGCCTCGATCCTGGTGCTGGGGCCGATGCTGGCGCGGGACGGCCGGGCCGAAGTCTCGCTGCCCGGCGGCTGCGCCATCGGCGCGCGGCCGGTGGACCTGCACCTGAAGGCGTTCGAGGCAATGGGCGCGGAACTGGATCTGCGCGACGGCTATGTCCATGCCAAGGCGCCCTCGGGCGGGCTGCGGGGCGCGATCGTGGATTTCCCCCTGGTCTCGGTCGGCGCGACGGAAAACGCGCTGATGGCCGCGACCCTGGTGCGCGGCACCACGGTCCTGAACAACGCCGCGCGCGAGCCCGAGATCGTCGATCTGGCCCGCTGCCTGCGCGCCATGGGCGCCCAGATCGAGGGCGAGGGCACGGGCACCATCACCATCCAGGGCGTCGACGCCCTGCACGGCGCGACCCATCCCGTCGTCACCGACCGGATCGAGCTGGGCACCTATATGCTGGCGCCCGCCCTCTGCGGCGGCGAAGTCGAGTGCCTGGGGGGGCGGATCGAGCTTTTGTCGGCCTTTTGCGACAAGCTGGACGAGGCGGGGATCAGCGTCACCGAAACGGCGCGCGGGCTGAAGGTCAGCCGCCGCAACGGCATCCGCGCCGTCAATGTCACGACCGAGCCGTTCCCCGGCTTCCCGACCGACCTGCAAGCCCAGTTCATGGCCCTGATGTGCGTGGCCGAAGGCACCAGCGTGCTGGAGGAGACGATCTTCGAGAACCGCTTCATGCACGCGCCGGAACTGACCCGGATGGGCGCCCGGATCGAGGTTCACGGCGGCCATGCCACCGTCACCGGCGTCGAACGGCTGCGCGGCGCTCCGGTCATGGCGACCGATCTGCGCGCGTCCGTCAGCCTGATCCTGGCGGGCCTTGCGGCCGAAGGCCAGACCACCGTCAGCCGCGTCTATCACCTGGATCGCGGCTATGAGCATGTGGTCCGCAAGCTGCGCGGCGTCGGCGCCCATATCGAACGCGTGAAAGAGGAGTAAGCCATGCCCGCCGATTCCCGGATTGCCGACGCCCGGTTCGCCGATGCCGATCCCGCGCCCTTGGCGCTCATGGCCGAGGATGAACAGGATCTGCGCATCCTGTCGGCGCTGTTGCAGGACGCGGTGCTGCCGGCCGCGGAAATGTCCTATGACCGGAGGGGGAGGTCGCTGGCGCTGCTGCTGAACAGGTTCCGCTGGGAAGACGCGGATCAGGCGGCCGCCGAGGGCCGCGATTACGAACGGGTGCGGTCGGTCCTGCTGATCCGCGACGTGCAGCGCGTGCTGTCGGACGGGATCAGCCGCGACGGCGACACGGTCCTGGAACTGCTGGCGATGGTCTGGCAGCCGGGCCAGGACGGGACCGGGCGGCTGCTGCTGGAATTCGCGGGCGACGGCACCCTGGCGACCGAGGTGGAATGCATCAATGTCGAACTGCGCGACGTGACCCGCCCCTATCGCGCGGTCTCGGGCAAGGCGCCGGTCCATCCTGACTGAACGGGCAGGCGCGGCCCGCTTGAAGGCGGGCGCGACTTGCGGCTAACAAGACGTGATTGCAGGGGACAGATCATGCCGGTCACGTTGAACACATCCGACGCCGATTTCGAATCGCGCTTTGGCGACATGCTGTCGGCCAAGCGCGAGGATTCGACCGATGTGAACGACGCCGTGGCCGCGATCATCGGGGATGTGCGGCGACGCGGAGACGCGGCCCTGTGCGACCTGACCCGCCGCTTCGACCGGCTGGACCTGACCCCCGACCGGCTGCGCTTCTCGCCCGAGGAGATCGCGGCCGAGATCCACCGCGTCGCCCCCGAGGATCGCGCCGCCCTGACCCTGGCCGCCGAACGCATCCGCGCCTATCACGCCCGGCAGATGCCCGAGGATGCAAGCTGGACCGATCCCGAAGGCGCGACCCTGGGCTGGCGCTGGACGCCGGTATCGGCTGCGGGCCTCTATGTGCCGGGCGGACAGGCGGCCTATCCGTCGTCGGTGCTGATGAACGCCATCCCGGCGCGAGTGGCCGGTGTGGAACGTCTGGTCATCTGCGTGCCAACCCCCGACGGCCATATCAACCCGCTGGTCCTGCTGGCCGCGCAGTTGTCCGGCGTGGCCGAGATCTATCGCATCGGCGGCGCGCAGGCGATTGCCGCGCTTGCCTATGGCACGGACAGCATCGCGCCGGTGGACAAGATCACCGGCCCCGGCAACGCCTATGTCGCGGCGGCCAAGCGGCAGGTCTTCGGCCGCGTGGGCATCGATATGATCGCCGGCCCGTCCGAGGTTCTGGTGATCGCCGAAGGCGACCAGCACCCCGACTGGCTGGCGCTCGACCTGCTGGCCCAGGCCGAACATGATGCCGACGCGCAATCGATCCTGATCACCACCGATCCCGCCCTGGGCCATGCGGTCGCGGGCGCGGTGGACCGGATCCTGCCCACCCTGCCCCGCGCCCGGATCGCCGGGGCAAGCTGGCGCGATTACGGCACCATCATCATCGTGCGCGACCTGGACGAGGCCGCCGCCCTGTCGAATCGCATCGCTCCCGAACATCTGGAACTGTGCGTGGACGATCCCGAAGGGCTGGCCGCGAAATGCGTTCATGCGGGCGCGATCTTCCTGGGGCCGCACACGCCCGAGGCGGTGGGCGATTACATCAGCGGCCCGAACCACGTCCTGCCCACCGCAAGATCGGCCCGGTTTTCATCGGGGCTGTCGGTGATGGATTTCCTGAAGCGCACGACGATGGCGCGGCTGACGCCCGGCGCGCTGAACGCGGTCGGCCACGCGGCCATGCGGCTGGCTGCCGCCGAGGGCTTGCAGGCCCATGGCGAATCCATCCGTGTGCGCCTGGAACGGCTGAACGAAAGGGCGCCCGAATGACCCGGATCATCCATATTCAGATCGACGATTCCCAGGCCCCCCCCGCCACCCCGGAAATGGAGCAGGAGCGCCGCGTCGCCATCTTCGACCTGATCGAGGACAACAGCTTCGCCGTTCCCGGCCGCGACGGCCAGCCCGCGCCGCAAGGCCCGTTCCGGGTGGATCTGTGCATCCGCGAACGCCGCCTGGTCTTCGACGTGACGGCCGAACAGGGCGACAAGGTGGCCGAATTCCACCTGTCGCTTGGCCCGTTCCGCCAGGTGGTCAAGGATTACTTCCAGATCTGCCAAAGCTATTTCGACGCGGTGAAGCGTCTGCCCCCTGCCCAGATCGAGGCGATCGACATGGCCCGGCGCGGCATCCACAACGAAGGCGCGCGCACCTTGCAGGAACGGCTGGAGGGCAAGGCCGAACTGGACATCGACACCGCCCGGCGGCTGTTCACCCTGATCTGCGCCCTGGTGCCGCAAGGCTGACGATGGCGCGGAACACGATCCCAGCGTCGGTCCTGTTCTGTTGCGACCATAATTCCATTCGCTCGCCCATTGCCGAAGGAATGATGAAAAAGTTCTATGGCCGCGCAGCCTATGTCCAGTCGGCGGGCGTCAAGAACGACATGGAGGTGGACGGCTTCGCCATCGCCGTCTGCGACGAGATCGGCGTCAGGATCGAAAACCACCGCAGCCGCTCGTTTGACGAAATGAAGGACTGGGGCGACGACCTGGGCGGGTTCGACCTGATCGTGGCGCTGTCGCCCGCCAGCCAGCGTCAGGCCCTGGAACTGACCCGCGTCTTCCACCTGGACGTGGAATACTGGCCGATCATGGACCCGACCGGCCTGGCCGAGGGGCGCGAGGCCAAGCTGGCCGCCTATCGCCAGACCCGCGACCAGATCCAGGCGCGGATGGTGGAACGCTTCGGCCCGCCGATCCTGACCGACGACCCGGCGTCCTGACGGCGGCGGGGCAGGAAAAAACCGCGCCGTCCCGGCAGGGGCGGCGCGGCAGTGTGGCAATCGCGATGGGGTAGGATCAGCGACGCCAATTGGCAGGCACGTCCCAGATAGGGCGGGCGATCTCGGCAGCGACCTGATCGTGGGTCAGCCCGACGTCGCGCATCCGATCGTCGCTGAGATGGGCGAGATCCAGGCGCGACCGACGCAGGGCCAGCATGGTCATGATACGCTTGCCCAGTGACGGGCGCGGTGAAAGGCCGTGCCCGGCAACAAGGGGAAGCGAAGCGGCTGTCTTGATGGACATCGTTCGTCTCCGGTGATGGATTGCATCAACGGATGTGATGCAATAGTACCTTTGAATTTCCGTGATTGATCAATAGCGCGCTCTTTCGTATCTTTGAAACGAATGTTTTTGATCGCTTGCATCAGGGAAATCGAACGATGCGCAATCTCGATATCGCCACGCTGCGCTCGCTCCAGGCGGTGGCCGAATACGGCGCCGTCACGCGGGCGGCCGAATCGCTCAACATGACGCAAAGCGCATTGTCCATGCAGATCAAGCGCCTGGACGACCTGTTTGGCGAGGCGATGCTGCAAAAGCAGGGGCGCGGGGTGGTGCTGACCGATTTCGCCACGGAACTGCTGATCGAGGCGCGCAAGCTGGTGGCGCTGAACGACGCCATCCTGTCCCGCTTCACCGGCCAGCGGCCCGAGGCGCGGCTGCGGGTCGGGCTGACCAGCGACTGGCTGTTCACCAAGGTCGCCCAGGCCGTGCGCGCCTTCCGTCAGGCCAATCCGCGGATCGAGCTGATCATCAACGACGGCCGCAGCAAGGATCTGCGCCAGCAGATGAAGCGCGGCGAACATGACGTGATCCTGACCACGGAATTCGAGACCCCGCCCGGCGCGATCCACCTGTCCAAGGTCGATCTGGCCTGGTTCGGGGCGGTCGGCGGCACGGCCTGGACGCAGCGCCCCCTGCCCTTGGCGAATTCGCCGCATTGCGCATACTATCCGGTGGGACTGACGGCGCTGGACCGCGCGGGCATCGAATGGGTGCAGGCGGTGGCTGACGGCGGCAGCGACACCTGGCGGGTCAGCGCGGCGGCCGATCTGGGCATCACCATCCTGCCCCGCGGAATCGCCCAGGCGGGGCTGGAGCCGGTGGACCATGGAGGCGCCCTGCCGCCCCTGCCCCCGACATGGCTGAACGTCTATGTCGCCGACGGCCCGGCCCGGCGCGAAGCGGCCGAGTTCGCGGGCTATCTTCGACGCGCCGTCTGCGAAGTGGCCGCCATGGCGGCTTGACGGCTGATCGGGCGCCGGACGGGGGCAGGCCACTTGATCCCGCAGGCGAACTGGGACAGACAAGGCCCGGTTCGCACAAGGAATGGCCATGACCCGGATCGACGATACCTTTCAGCGGTTGCAAGCTCAGGGGCGCAAGGCCTTCGTGACCTATATCATGGCCTCGGACCCCGATCATGACACGACGTTGCAGATCATGCGCGGCCTGCCCGGCGCCGGGGTGGACATCATCGAACTGGGGATGCCCTTCACCGATCCGATGGCCGACGGCCCGACGATCCAGGCGGCAGGCCAGCGCGCCCTGGCCGCAGGCGGCAGCGTCACGCGGACGCTGGAAATCCTGCGCGAATTCCGCAAATCCGACGACACGACCCCGGTGGTGCTGATGGGGTATTACAACCCGATCTATGCCCGGCGCGGCGGCGTCGACGCCTTCCTGGCCGAGGCCAAGGAGGCGGGCGTCGACGGCCTGATCGTCGTCGACCTGCCGCCCGAGGAGGACGAGGAACTGTGCATCCCCGCCAACCGCGCCGGGCTGAACTTCATTCGCCTGGCCACGCCTACGACCGACGACCGCCGCCTGCCTGCGGTGGTCAGGAACACCTCGGGCTTCGTCTATTATGTCAGCGTCACGGGCATTACCGGCGGCCCCGCCGCCAATGCCGCCGAAGTCGCGCCCGAGGTCGCGCGGATCCGCGCCGCCGCGAACCTGCCGGTGGTCGTGGGCTTCGGCATCTCGACCGCTGAGGCCGCCGAACGGATCGCCGGCGTCGCCGATGGCTGCGTGGTCGGCAGCGCCATCGTCAAGAAGATCGGCGAAGGCCGCCCCGTGCCCGAGGTTCTGGATTTCGTGCGCGACCTGGCCGCCGGGGCGCATCGCGGCTGATGCGGATACCGGGCTTCGATCACATCGCCATCGCCGCCCGGTCGCTGGACGAAGGCGCGGCCTGGCTGGCCGACAGGCTGGGCGTGGCCCCGGAACCCGGAGGCAAGCATCCGCTGATGGGCACCCACAACATGCTGCTGTCGCTGGGATCGGGCGAATACCTGGAACTGATCGCGGTCGATCCCGAAGCGCCTGTCCCCGCCCGTCCCCGCTGGTTCGGGCTGGACGGCTTCGACGGCCCGCCGCGCCTGGCGGGCTGGGTCATGCGGCAATCCCCGTTGCAGCCGATCCCCGGCACGACGGTCAGCCAGGCCAGCCGGGGCGATCTTCGCTGGCAGATCACCCTGCCGAACGCGGGCCAGATGCCCCAGGACGGGGCGCAGCCCATGCGGATCGACTGGGGCGGCGGCGCCCATCCCTCTGACCGCCTGCCCGACCGGGGTCTTCGCCTGACCCGCCTGACGCTGCCGCTGGACCGGATGCCGCTGGACGATCCGCGCATCGTTCCGGGGGCGGCCTTCGCCGCCGTGATCGCCACCCCGGACGGCGAGGTCGCCTTGTGATCCGCCCGGCCCGGCCCGGCGACGTGCCGGCCATCGCCGCGATCTGGAACCCGATTGTCCGCGACACCGCCATTACCTTCTGGCCGACCGAGCGCAGCGAGTCCGAAATCTCCGCGCTGATCCGCAACCGTCAGGCGGCGGGCCACCCCTTCATCGTGGACGAGAACGCGGCGGGCGTGCGGGGCTTTGCGACCTATGGCCAGTTCCGCCACGGCGGCGGCTATGCACACAGCATGGAACACACGATCTATCTGGCGCCCGAGGCCCGTGGCGGCGGAATCGGCGGGCTGCTGCTTGCGGCGCTGGAAGAACACGCCCGCGCCGCCGGACACCGGCTTTTGATCGGCGGCATCACCGCATCCAACGAGGGATCGCTGCGGTTCCATGCGCGGGCGGGCTATGCCGAATGGGGCCGGATCCCCTGCGCCGGGTGGAAATTCGGCACATTTCACGACCTGGTGCTGATGGGCAAGGATCTGGCGCGCTAGGACGGGGGACGCGACACCCTGCCCCTACCCTTGCGCGGCGTAAGCGGGTAACGTGGTTTCATGGACATGCGCGCGACCGACACCCCCTGCCCCAGCCTGCCGAAGCCCCGCAGCTTCTGGCAGCGCATCGGCGACCGCCTGGCCGCGATGCTGGGCGCACGCCGCGCCGCGATCCCGCCCGAACGATCCGTGGCCTTCACCATCGCCGTGATCGCGCTTGGCGCCAAGCTGGCGAAATCCGACGGCGCCGTCGCCCGGTCCGAGGTCGCGGCCTTCCGCCGCGTCTTCATCATCCCCCGGACCGAGGAAAAGAACGCCGCCCGCGTCTTCGACCTGGCGCGGCAGGATGTGGCGGGCTTCGACGCCTGGGCGCGGCGCATCGCCGCGATGTTCCCGCCGGGCGATCCGGTTCTGGCCGACGTGATCGAGGGGCTGTGCATCATCGCCGTCGCCGATGGCGGCATGCACGAGAACGAGATCCTGTTCATCGACGAGGTGGGCCGCATCTTCGGCCTGCCCGCCGAACGCGTGGCCGCGATCCGCCTGCGCCACGACGCCGCGACCGGCTGCCCGCCCTGCGACGTGCTGGGCATTCCGCTGGACACCCCCCTGCCCGAGGCGCGCAAGCGGTTCCGGGCGCTGATCCTCGAGGCCCATCCCGACCGCGCCATCGCCCGCGGCCTTCCGCCCGAGGCCGTGCGCTTGGCCGAGGCCCGCACCCGCCGCCTGAACGAGGCGTGGGACAAGTTCCGCCAGATGCGGCGCGGCACGGTACCCGAGCCTGCCGAATAGGCGGCCCTTGTCGCGCCCGGTGCCAGCGACTAGGTTCGCCATGACCTTTTGACGGACCCCACGATGCCCCAGGACGCCGCGCCGACCTATCAGGTCTTGGCCCGCAAATACCGGCCCGAGACCTTTGCCGACCTGGTCGGCCAGGACGCGATGGTGCGCACGCTGAAGAACGCCTTCGCCGCCGACCGGATCGCCCAAGCCTTCGTGATGACCGGCATTCGCGGCACCGGCAAGACCACCACTGCGCGGATCATCGCCAAAGGCATGAACTGCATCGGCCCCGATGGCCAGGGCGGCCCCACGACCGAACCCTGCGGCGTCTGCGAGCATTGCGTGGCGATCAGCGAGGGCTGCCATGTCGACGTGCTGGAAATGGACGCGGCATCCCGCACCGGCGTGGGCGACATCCGCGAGATCATCGAATCCGTCCACTATCGCGCGGCCTCGGCGCGCTACAAGATCTATATCATCGACGAAGTTCACATGCTGTCCACAAGCGCCTTCAACGCGCTGCTGAAGACGCTTGAGGAACCGCCCCCCCATGTGAAATTCATCTTCGCCACCACGGAAATCCGCAAGGTTCCCGTCACGGTCCTGTCGCGCTGCCAGCGGTTCGACCTGCGCCGGATCGAGCCCGAGGTGATGATCGCCCTGCTGCGCCGCATTGCTACGGCGGAAGGCGCGCAGATCACCGACGACGCGCTGGCGCTGATCACCCGCGCGGCGGAAGGATCGGCCCGCGACGCGACCAGCCTGCTGGATCAGGCGATCAGCCATGGCGCGGGGGAAACCACGGCGGAACAGGTCCGCGCCATGCTGGGGCTGGCCGACCGGGGCCGCGTCATCGACCTGTTCGAGATGATCCTGCGCGGCGATGCGGCCGCCGCCCTGACCGAACTGCAATCGCAATATGCCGACGGCGCCGATCCGGTGGCCGTGCTGCGCGACCTGGCCGAGATCACGCATTGGATCTCGGTCGTGAAGATCACGCCGGACGCGGGCGATGATCCGACCATCGCGCCGGACGAACGGCTGCGCGGCAAGGAACTGGCCGGAAAGCTGGCGATGCGGGTGCTGACCCGGCTGTGGCAGATGCTGCTGAAGGCGCTGGAAGAAGTGTCCGCCGCGCCCAACGCGATGATGGCTGCGGAAATGGCGGTGATCCGCCTGACCCATGTGGCCGACCTGCCCGACCCCGAGGCGCTGATCCGCCGCGTCCAGCAGGCGCAGGCGGCGGGCGATTTCGCGCGGACAGGCGCCCCGGCGGCGCCCTCGCAGGCGCCCCGCGCGTCCCGCCCCGCCCCGGTGATCGCCCAGGCCTCGGGGGCCGCGACGGCCCTGGCGGTCAGCCCGGACGCCTTCGCGGCCTATCCCGACTTCGCCTCGGTCCTGGAACTGATCCGGCGGATGGGCGACATGCTGCTGCTGGTGCAGGTGGAGCGCCATGTCGGGCTGGTCCGCTATAGCCCCGGACGGATCGAGTTCGAGCCGCGCGCGGACGCCCCGCGCGATCTGGCGCAGAAACTGGCCGAAAGGCTGCGCGGCTGGACCGGCGGGCAACGCTGGGCCGTCACCGTCACGAATACGGGCGGCGCGCCGACCATCGCCGAACAGCATGCGGCCGAACGGCGGGAACGCGAGGCCCGCGCCCTGCAACTGCCCATCGTGCAGCAGGTGCTGGCGGCCTTTCCGGGCGCCCGGCTGAAGCAGGTGCGCCACGCACCCGTCGTGGCCGAAGCCGTCGAACTGGCGGAAGGCGCGGCGAACCCGCACGACCTGACCCAGGGTCCGGTGGCCGAGGTCGAGGAATGGGATCCCTTCGAGGACGAGGAATAAGCGATGATCAAGGGTTTGGGCGGTTTTGGCGACATGGCCAAGATGATGAAGGCCGCGAAGGACATGCAGGACCGGATGCAGAAGATGCAGGCCGACCTGGACACCATCACCGTGACCGGCGAATCCGGCGCGGGTCTGGTCCGCGCGACCGCCACTGCCAAGGGCGAATTGACGGCTCTGGACATCGACCCGTCGATCTTCGTGCCTTCTGAAAAAGAGGTGGTCGAGGATCTGATCCTGGCCGCCATCAAGGACGCGCAGCGCAAGGCGCAGGACAAAATGCAGTCCGAAATGGCCCGCATCAGCCAGGAACTGGGCCTGCCCGCCGACATGAAGCTGCCCTTCTGAATGGCCGCCGGAAGATGACGGGCGACGGCGACGACATTCAGGCGCTTGTCGCGCTGATGGCGCGGTTGCCGGGGCTTGGGCCGCGCTCGGCCCGGCGGATCGTGCTGCACCTGATCCGCAAGCGCAGCGGGCAGATGTCGCAACTGGCCGGGCTGCTGGAACGGGTCGCCGTCAATTCCCGCGAATGCGTGACCTGCGGCAATATCACCGACCGCGACGAATGCGGGATCTGCACCGATCCGGCCCGCGCCACCGGAGAGATCTGCGTGGTTCAGGACGTGGCCGACCTGTGGGCGATGGAGCGGGGCCGCGCCTTCGGCGGGCGCTATCACGTGTTGGGCGGCACGCTGTCGGCGCTGGATGAGATCGGCCCCGACGACCTGGGCATCCCGTCCCTGATCGACCGGGTGGACCGCGAGAAGATCCGCGAGGTGATCCTGGCGCTGAACGCCACGGTGGACGGCCAGACCACCGCGCATTACATCGCCGACGCCTTGGCTGATACAGGCACGGCCGTGACAGGCTTGGCGCAGGGCGTGCCGATCGGCGGAGAGCTGGATTACCTCGACGACGGCACGATCAGCGCGGCACTGCGCGCGCGGCGGCGGCTTTAGAGCAAGGTTTTAGCTGGCGAAGGCCGCCCCTTCGCCAGTCAGCGCAACACCATCGTCACGCCCCTGCCAATTCCCCGGCCAAGGCCTTCTCGATCAACGCGCGGGTCTCATCGATGCCGTAAAGCGCGATGAAGCCGCCGAAGCGCGGACCCTGATCGGCGCCCAGAAGCACCTGATACAGCGCCCCGAACCAGTCGCGCAGCGGCTCGAAACCATGATCCTTGCCGATGGCGAAGACCATGGATTGCAGCGCCTCGGGGTCGGCGGGCTGGTCCCATGCAGCCAGACGGCCCGCCAGATCCTCCATCGCGCGGCGCTCGATCTCGGTCGGCGCGCGGAACTGGCGGGTGGGCGCCACAAAATCGGTGAAATAGCGCACGGCAAAGCCCGCCGCCTGATCCAGCCCCGGATGCGTCTCGGGGCTGGCCTCGGGCGCATAGCGGCGGATGAAGCCCCACAGCCCGTCCTTGTCCTTGGCCCCCGCGACGGATGCCAGGTTCAGCAACATCTGGAACGGCACCACCATGTCGGTGGCGGGCACATCGCCGCCGTGGATATGCCAGACCGGGTTCGCCAGTTGCTGGTCGACCGTCTGATCCGGGTAGGCGCGCAACTGCTGGTGATATTCATCGACCGCCTTGGGGATCACGTCGAAATACATCCGCTTGGCGGTCTTGGGCTTCTGATACATGAAATAGGACAGGCTTTCGGTCGCCGCATAGGTCAGCCATTCGTCGATGGACAGCCCGTTGCCCTTGGACTTGCTGATCTTCTGGCCGTGCTGGTCCAGGAACAGCTCATAGGTGAAATGCGCAGGAGCGCGCCCGCCCAGGATCTCGCAGATGCCGTCATAGATCGGCGTGTTGGTGCTGTGATCCTTGCCGTACATCTCGAAATCCACGTCCAGCGCGGCCCAGCGGGCGCCGAAATCGGGCTTCCATTGCAGCTTCACCTGCCCGCCCGTGACCGGCAGGGTCAGTTCCTGCCCGTCCTCGTCGTCGAAGGTGATCGTGCCGTTCTTCGCATCGACATGCTTGATCGGCACATACAGCACCTTGCCGGTCTTGGGGCTGATCGGCAGGAAGCAGCTATAGGTCTGCTGGCGTTCCTCGCGCAGGGATGCCAGCATCACCTCCATGATCGCGTCGTAACGTTCGGCGGCAAGCCGCAGCGTGTCGTCGAAGCGGCCGGATTTATAGAACTCGGTCGCGCTGATGAATTCGTATTCGAAGCCGAACGTGTCCAGGAAGCGGCGCAGCATGGCATTGTTATGGCCGCCGAAGCTGTCATATTCGCCGAAGGGATCGGGCACGGTCGTCAGCGGTTCCTGCAAGTGCCGGCGCAGCATGTCCTGGTTCGGGACGTTTTCGGGAACCTTGCGCATCCCGTCCATGTCGTCGGAAAAGCAGAACAGCCGGGTCGGGATGTCGCTGATGATTTCGAAGGCGCGGCGGATCATCGTGGTCCGCGCGACTTCCCCGAAGGTGCCGATATGCGGCAGGCCCGAGGGGCCATAGCCCGTCTCGAACAGGACATAACCCTTTTCGGGATCCTTCTTTTCATAGCGTTTCAGCACCTGGCGCGCCTCCTCGAACGGCCAAGCCTTCGATTGCATCGCGGCGTCGCGCAGGGTGGTCATCGCGTCTTCTCCTGTTCCAAGACCTTGACGCCTTATTGAAAGCCGCCCGAATGGTCAATAATTTGCACCGGAACCGGCTTGCCACAAGGATCCGCCATGACCATCGACCTGCCCTCGTTCTCGCCCTGCGATGCCTTGGTGGCGGTCATGGTGGCGGTGCTGGCCTCGGGCCAGACCTATCGCACCTCGGAACTGGTGGCGATCCAGCGCAACGTCGATCACGCCCCGGTCTTCGCCGCCTATGACGAGGACCGGATCCGCGCGATCAGCCAGACGGTCATCAGCCTGTTCGAGCATGAGGACGGCATCGACGCCCTGTTCGGCCTGGTCCGCGACGCGTTGCCCGAAAAGCTGTACGAGACCGCCTATGCCCTGGCCTGCGACGTGGGCGCGGCCGACGGCCAGCTGTATGAAGGCGAAGTGGCGATGCTGGCCGAGATCCGGCACCAGTTGAACATCCCCCGGCTGCACGCCGCCGCGATCGAACTGTCGGCCCAGGTGCGCCACCGCGTGTTGTAGTCGTCAGGACCAGATCGCCAGCACATCCCGCTGAAGCCGCCTGGCGTCGCGCGTCCAGGCCAGCACCCCCGGCGGCAGTTCCTGCCCAGCCGTCGCCGCCTGGCGCGCGGGGTCTGCGGTCAGGATCGCAAAGGCCGATTGCCGACCGTCCGCGCGGTCCAGATAGCCGGCAAGGTTCGACACGAAATTCAGCGTCCCGGTCTTGGCGCGGATCCGGGCGGCCTGCGCGGGGTCGCGGCCCAGATCCTCGTCCAGCGGGTTCTTCTTGAGAAGGCCGGGCAGGCCCGCCGCCATACCCGGACCGGCCAGCAGCCACACCATGCCTTCGGCCGTAACCCGGCTTTCGGGCGACAAGCCCGAATGATCGGCCAGCAGGAAGTCGCGCCCCTGCCCCTGCGCCGTCAACCAGTCCTGCATGGCGCGGGCGGATGCCGCCGGGTCGGCAGCGCCGCTGGCGTGCAGGCCCACCACCTCGGCCGTCAGGTTGGTCGAGAAATGCAGCATTCCGCGCAGGATTTGCTCCAGCGGCGGGCTTGCATGGCTGGCCAGCGTCTCGCCCATGGGCAGGTCGCGGATGACCGATGGCGCGGGCAGGACCAGCCCCTTCGCGCGGCACAGCGTCTGGAACACGTCGCCGGCATAGAGTTCCGGCTTGCGGACGGGCAGCCAGCGGCTGCCGGGACGGGCCATGGCGCTGCGCGCGACGGTCCAGCTTTCGCGGGGGCCGTCCTGGCGCCAGGCGAACAGGTCGGGCTGATCGGCGGGCGCGGCGGTGATCGTATAGGCGCGCGGCGAATGGCTGGCGGCCCGCGCCTCCAGCGACATCTGCGTTCCGCCCTGCCGCCACCCCAGATGCACGCGGTTGAAGTTCAGAATCATCCCGGACAGTGCCGGATTATAGGCCAGATGATCGGCCTGCCCCGGCGCGATTTCCGGGATCTGCGGCAACGCGCCGCCCCAGACGGCGAAACGCGCGGGCGCGGGCTGTCCGGTTGCGGCAAGATCGGCCGCAAGCCGGGCCAGGTCGTCGGTGGACAGCAGCGGATCGCCGCCCCCGGCCAGGACCAGCATGTCGCCTGCCCGGATCACCCGCGTCGTGAAGCGGCGGTCCCAGCCCAGCCGGTCCAACGCATAAAGCGCCGTCACCGCCTTCAGCGTGCTGGCAGGCATCATTGGCGCGGCGGCCAAGGCCGCGTCGGCCAGCACCCCGCCATCCGCATCCAGACGGGCATAGGCGACGATGCCCGGCAGCCCCGCCGCCCTGACCAGCGGTCCGGCGGCAAAGGCGGGCTTCGCGGGCGGGCGGCCCCAGGACGCCGTGGGCAGGGCGGCAAGGCCCGCCAGCAGCGCGCGGCGGCGCATCACCGCCCGCCCCGCAGCGCGGTCGAGGACTGGCGCGACATGGGCAGGTTCACCAGCACCCAGGCGGGCGGCGCGCGGAAGGCCAGCGATCCCGCCAGCGATTGCGGCAGGCGCGCCTGCGCCATGATCTGCGCGGCGACCGAGTGGCGCGCCAGCGTGCGCGTGCCCGGCCGGGCCAGGACGCCGATGGGCACCGCCGCCGCGATCGACCGCCAGCGGTCCCAGCGGTGGAACTGCACCAGATTGTCCGATCCCATCAGCCAGACGAAGCGAACACCCGGATAGACGTGCTTCAGCGCCGCGATGGTGTCGGCCGTCATCCGAGTGCCCAGCCGCTGTTCGATGTCGGTCACGATCACGCGCGGGTCCGTTTGCAGGCGCCGCGCCTGGGCGATGCGGTCCGCCATCGGCGCAGGCCCCCGCGCCTTCAACGGATTGCCTGGCGAGACCAGCCACCAAATCCGGTCCAGCCGAAAGCGGCGCATCGCGGCCTGGGTGATGGCGACATGGCCGTCATGGGCGGGATCGAAGGATCCTCCCAACAGCCCGATGCGCATCCCCGGCAGCGCAGGGGGAAGCCCTGCCCGGATCAAAGCGTGATGGCCGAGATCAGCCTGCCATAATCGGCCTCGCCTTCATGCGTGGCGCGGCGATAGCTGAAGAATTTGTCGGGATCGGAATAGGTGCAATGCCCGGACCATTCCGCGTCCACCCCGGCATCGCCCAGGCGCATCAGGCCAAAGGACGGCAGGTCGAACATCGGCCGTCCGTTCGGGCCGCCGCTGAAAAAGCGGCTGTGGCCGGGATCATCGGCCAGGAAGCTGTCCATGAAATCCGGCCCGACCTCATAGGCGCGCTGGCTGATCGTCGGGCCGATCACGGCGCGGATCCGGGTGGCGCCCAGGGCGCGCATGGCCTGGACCGTCGCTTCGATGATGCCGTCCAGCGCGCCGCGCCAGCCCGCGTGACAGGCGCCGATCACCCCGGCATCCGGGTCCGCCAGCAGGATCGGCTGGCAATCGGCGGTCAGCACGGCCAGGGCGACGCCGCGACGGGCGGTGACGATGCCGTCGGCCTCGGTATTCGCGACGGTGGGGATGTCGCTGTCGTCGGTCAGCGTGACCACATCGGCGGAATGGACCTGCTTGACCGTGGCCAGCGCCCCGGCGGGAACACCCATGGCCGTGGCGACGCGGCCGCGGTTCAGGACGACCATCTCGGCCTGATCGGTGGACCGGCGACCGCAGTTCAGCCCCGAGAACAGCCCCGAGGACGCGCCGCCCTTGCGGGTGAAGAACCCGTGCCTGACCGGGCGCAGCAAGGGATGTGTCAGAATCTCAAGCGTGGTCTGCATGAAGCCTCAGCGCAGCAAATCCGGGCACCGGGGGCGCCCCTTTCGGCCAGATGGCCATCGCCTTGAACAGGTGACCCATTTCTTCCGGGTGGGTCAAGCGCCGAAGCGCCGCCATCGCGCCCCCGTCCCCAGCGGCTGCCAGCCGTTCCGCCCGCTGGGCAGCCCCCAGCGACAGCAGCCAGTCGCCCTGCGGAACCGGCGCCGAAGCCACCGCCCCGGCCCGGATCGCCGCCGCCGCAAGGGGCGCGAAATCGACATGGGCGGTCAGGTCGGCCTCGCCCGGATTTGCCAGAGGATCCTCGGGGGCATGGTTGCGCAGCGCCTGGAAAGTGTCGCCATAGCCGTTCCAGCCGCCGTAATCGACGAAGATCGCCGCCCCGCCCCGAGCGGCGATGCGGCGGGCGATGGTTTCCGTGATGGCGACGGCGGCGGGGCATTCCTCGACCACGTCGCCGGGCTTGCCAGGGCGCGGCAGATCCACCGGCAGGCCGAGGCCGAATTGCAGCCCCTCGTCCGACAAGCCGATCATCCGTTCGGCCCAGCCGTCGTCCGTATGCTGATATTGGCGGACCGGCAGGGCATCAAAAAATTCATTTGCCATCAGGAACAAGGGATTGTCTGGCAATTCCTCGACAGAATCGAGGTGCTGGACATGGCCCAGACGCGCCTGCTGCATCCGTCGCAGATGCGGCGACGCCTCGATCAGCGCGACTTGGGCGGCATCCGCCATGCCTGGCGCCACGCGGATCGCGCGCAGCATGTCGGCCATCAGCGTGCCGCGCCCAGGTCCGGGCTCGGCCAGCGTGACGGGCGCGGGGCTGCCCTGGTCCATCCAGGCCTGCGCCAGCGCCAGACCGCACAGTTCCCCGAACATCTGATGGATTTCCGGCGCCGTGGTGAAATCGCCCGCTGCGCCGAAGGGATCGCGCGTCGCGTAATAGCCATGCCGGGGATGCAGCAGGCAGATCTCCATGTAATCAGCCAGCGTTATCGGCCCGGTCGCACGGATCCGCGCCGCGATGATCCGGGCCAGAGCCGTCATGCGGCGGCCGCCGCCGGACGGCTGCGGGCGCGCCAGATGAAGAACAGCCCGATCAGCACCATCGGCAGCGACAGAAGCTGGCCCATGGTCAGCCCCACGACAGGCCCGCCGATCACATGGCCCAGCGGGTTATCGGGGGTGATGAACTGCGCGTCCGCGACGCGGAACAGTTCCACGAACATGCGCGCCAGCCCGTATCCGGCCAGGAAGACGCCGAAGGCCAGCCCCGGACGGCGCAGCCCGCCCGCCCGGACCAGGGCCAGCAGGACCAGGCCCAGCAGCAGCCCCTCCAGCCCCGCCTCGTAAAGCTGGCTGGGATGGCGGGCGCAGGGGCCGAGCACGCCGGGACAGGTCTGCGCGGCCTCGCCCGGAAAGATCACGCCCCAGGGCAGGTCGGTGGGACGGCCCCACAATTCGGCATTGATGAAGTTCGCGATGCGCCCGAAGAACAGCCCGATGGGCGCGGCCACGGCCAAGGCGTCGGCCAGCCGCAGCGCCGGGATGCCATTGGCACGGCAGAAGGCCCAGGTGGCGACGATGACGCCCGCGAAGCCGCCATGAAAGCTCATGCCGCCTTGCCAGACCTTGATGATCTCGGCCGGGTTGGACAGATAGAAGCCGGGTTCATAGAACAGCACGAAGCCCAGCCGCCCGCCCAGGATCACCCCCAGGATCACCCAGGTCAGCAGGTCGTCCACCCGGTCGGCCCGCATCGGCGCATGGTCGCCCCACAGGGCGTCGCGGCGCATCATGGCGGCGACGACCCGCCAGCCGATCAGCAGCCCGGCCAGATAGGCCAGCGCATACCAGCGCAGCGACAGGGTCAGCCCGCCCAGATGAATTGTGAAGATCTCGGGCGAGATATTGGGAAACGGGATCATGGGGCCTCGGGGCGGTTGCGGCGGGCACGCTAGCCAGCCGGGGCGCGGTGTCAACAGCGGGCCGGGCGGCGTCGCGGCGCGGATGCGGCATGGCGCGCATTGAACCCCCGCGCCGCCCGGCCCATATAGGACGCCAAGCATCTATCGGGGGCGAAGGCCAAATGACCACGCAAAACAAGTTCTTTGACGACATCTCGAAGCTGATGACCAATGCCATGGGCGTGGCCCAGGGCGCCCGGTCCGAGGCGGAAACGGCCATGAAGGGCTGGATCGACCGCTGGCTGGCGGATCGCGATTTCGTGACCCGCGAAGAGTTCGACGCCGTGCGCGACATGGCCATCAAGGCCCGGACCGAGAATGCCGAGCTGAAGGCCAGGCTGGACAAGCTGGAAGCCGGGCGTCAGGGCTGAACCCGGTCCCTCAGCGCGCCGGAGCGGTCATACAGCAGCACCTCGCCCGCGTCGGTCACGACGACGATCCAGTCGCGGGCGAAGGTCACGGCATTGGCCCTTGACCCGGCGGGCAAGGCGATCGCGTCGGGCAGGTCCGGCAGCACCGGCTGGCCCAGGCGCATCCACAGCAGCGCGACCAGGGCGATCATGCCCAGGCCCATCACCAGGGCCAGCCCCGTCACCAGCCAGCGCAGCAGCCGCAGTTCCGGCACCGCTTTCGCCGCCCTTTTCCAGTCGCTATCATCGTGATCCATGTCGAACCTTGTCGTGACCATCCCGGCCAATCCGCCCGACCGGCTTGATAAGGCGCTTGCCCTTGCGGTGCCAGAGGCCGCGGCGCTGTCGCGCTCGCGGCTGGCGCGGCTGATCGCGGATGGCGCGGTCAGCGGTCCCGATGGCGTGATCCGCGACGGCAAAGCCCGCGTGGCCGAGGGGCAGGATTACAGCATCAGCATCCCGGACCCGGAACCCGTCGAAACCCGACCCGAGGCGATCCCGCTGGCCATCGTCTTCGAGGACGACGACCTGATCGTCATCGACAAGCCCGCCGGGATGGTCGTCCACCCTGCCCCCGGTTCGCCACGGGGCACCCTGGTCAACGCCCTGCTGGCCCATTGCGGCGATTCGCTGTCGGGGATCGGCGGGGAAAAGCGTCCCGGCATCGTGCATCGGATCGACAAGGACACCTCGGGCCTGCTGGTGGTGGCGAAATCCGACCGCGCGCATCACGGCCTTGCCGCGCAGTTCGAAGCCCATACCGCGCAGCGCCGGTACCTGGCGCTGGCCCACGGCGTGATCGACGGCGCCGACCCGCGCCTGCGCGGCACGCCGGGCGTCAGCTTCGAAGACGGCGCGGTGCTGAAGATCACCTCGCGCCTGACCCGGCACGCGACGGACCGGCAGCGGCAGGCGGTGTTCTTCGACAAGGGCCGTCATGCGGTAACGCGGGCACGGATGCTGGAACGCTTCGGCCGGCCGCCCGTGGCGATGCTGGTCGAATGCAGGTTGGAGACCGGGCGCACCCATCAGATTCGCGTCCACATGGCCCATGCCGGGCTGGGGCTGATCGGCGATCCGGTCTATGGGGGTGCGCGTCGCGCTTCGGCCAAGGCGCTCGGCCCGGCGGCAGAGGTGGTATCGGCCTTTCCGCGCCAGGCCCTACACGCGGCACATCTGGGTTTCGATCACCCGGTGACGGGCGAGGCGCAGTCCTTCGACAGTCCCCTGCCGGCCGACATGCAGGCGCTGCTGGACATGCTGCGGGGGTCGCCTTGACAGAAACGTGAAGGATCCGCCCCTTACCTGTTTACGATTACCCGTCAGAATGATCCCGATCCCTGCCGGGCCATGCGTGGCGACGGTTCCGCCGGAACCGCTGCCGCGCAGGTTGCGTTCCCCGGATACTTGCGAAAGGCCAGAACCATGGCGAATTACGGAAATCTTCCCGCCCCCAGCCCCGAACAGGGGCTGAACCGCTATCTGCAGGAAATCCGCAAGTTCCCGCTGTTGCAGCCGGAAGAGGAATACATGCTGGCCAAGGCCTGGGCCGACCACCAGGACAGCGAGGCCGCGCACAAGCTGGTCACGTCGCACCTGCGCTTGGCCGCCAAGATCGCCATGGGCTACCGCGGCTATGGCCTGCCCCAGGCCGAAGTCATCTCCGAGGCGAATGTCGGCCTGATGCAGGCCGTCAAGCGGTTCGACCCGGAACGGGGATTCCGACTTGCGACCTATGCGATGTGGTGGATCCGCGCCTCGATCCAGGAATATATCCTGCGGTCCTGGTCGCTGGTGAAGATGGGCACCACCAGCGCGCAGAAAAAGCTGTTCTTCAACCTGCGCAAGGCAAAGTCTCGCATCGGCGCGCTTGAGGAAGGCGACCTGCGTCCCGAAAACGTCGCCCAGATCGCCAACGACCTGAACGTGACGGAACAAGAAGTCATCGACATGAACCGCCGCCTGTCAGGCGGGGACGCGTCCCTGAATGCGACCGTGGGCAGCGGCGAGGGGGATTCGGCGTCCCAGTGGCAGGACTGGCTGGAGGATGAGGATGCCAACCAGGCCGAAGCCTATGCCGAGTCAGAGGAACTGGACACCCGCCGCCAGATGCTGCTGGCCGCGATGGACGTGCTGAACGACCGCGAAAAGGACATCCTGATCGAGCGCCGCCTGCGCGACGATCCCCTGACGCTGGAGGATCTGTCGGCCCGTTATGACGTCTCGCGCGAACGCATCCGCCAGATCGAGGTCCGGGCCTTCGAAAAGCTGCAGGACCGGATGCGCGTCCTTGCCCGCGACAAGGGCATGAAGGTGCCTGAAAGCGCAACCTGACCCAGGCGGGGCGCAATTGACCTGCCATCGGCGCGCGCTATGGTCGGCTTGAGGATGGCAGACCGGACCCGATGACCGCGCTTACGGACTTTCAACGGCTCGAGGCCCAGGGCTCGTGGCGCGCAGCCCCGGATGCGCCCTTGCGCGAGGTGATCGTTTCGGTGGGCGAAGCGACGCTGGTCCTGTCCGATCCCCGGACTGACCGGCCCCTGTCGCACTGGTCCCTGCCGGCCGTGATCCAGCTGAACCCCGGCGCCCTGCCCGCGGTCTATGCCCCCGGCCTCGGCAGCGAGGATGAAACCGTCGCCATCGACGATCCCCTGATGATCCAGGCGATCGCCCGCGTTCAGGGCGCCGTCGCCAGCCACCGCGCCCACAGCGGACGGCTGCGCAGCGGGTTGCTGGTCCTGGCGATCCTGGCGGTGCTGGGCGGGCTGGTCTTCTGGCTGCCCGGCGCCTTGGTCGCCCATGCTGCCCGCATCGCGCCGCCCGCCCAGGCCCGCGATATGGGCTGGGCGATCCTGGCCGATCTGGAACAGGGATCGGGCGCGGTGTGCAGGCGCGAATCCGGCCAGGCGGTGCTGGACTGGCTGGCGCCGCAACTTCTCGGGCCCGACGCCGCGATCCGCGTGGTTCCAGGCCCGATCGGCGGCGCCCGCCGCCTTCCGGGGGACATCTATGTGATCGGCAGCGACCTTCTGCGAACCGCGTCCGGACCCGAATCCGCCGCCGCCCACCTGATCGCCGCCCGCCTTGCCACCCGAGACGAGGATCTCCGCCAGAACGCCGCCCGTCACGCCGGGCTGCTGGCCTCCTTGCGGCTGATGACGCTGGGCCACCTGCCCCAGGACGCCATGCGCGGCTTCGGCGCCATGATGCTCTCGGCCCCGCCGCCCCGGCCCACCGACGCCGACCTGTTGTCCTCCCTGACCGAACGCGGCATCCCGGCCGAACCCTATGCGCGTACCCTGGACCCCACCGGCCAAACGGTCCTGCCGCTGATCGAGGGCGATCCCTTCCGCAACGCCCCCCCCGCCCGCGCGCTGCTGACCGACGAACAATGGCTGGCCCTGCAACAGATCTGCGCCGGCTGAGACCACCGCATCGTTTTCGCCGTTGCGCCCCGCCCCCGCTACGGCTATTCACGGCCCCAGGCACCCGTAGCTCAGCTGGATAGAGCGCTGCCCTCCGAAGGCAGAGGCCAGGGGTTCGAATCCCTTCGGGTGCGCCATTTCATTTTTATCCCCTGAAAAATACCCTAAAGCTTTGAACGGTAAGGATGTTTTGAGGGTTCGAAGTCCCTGATCCCGGCAGTAGGATGCAGGCTCCGAAAAGGCCAGCCGAAGCACCGTCCTTTTCCACGGCAATCCGCTATTTCTCTATATTTTCCAGGGCCTTGACAGGAACGTCAGGGCGAGTTCTAACGACTCCTCCAAGGTGTGCTTGGGCTTGCCGCAATTGGCGAGCCGTTCCTCTGCGATCACCTTGTCCCGCTCAAGCTGGGCGATCTTTCTTTCGTATGCGGCAATATCCCCCGCGGATCGCGCGGGGTTACGCATTTCGATCCAATCTTTAGTATACAACATTTAGTATTATTATGCAAAATCATGGCATTGCTCCAATCATGGGCGGGGTGAAGCTGGCGGGCTGTAGCCTTCGATATCCGCGTCGATCCGCGACCAGATCGCATGGGCGTGTCGCCGTCCGTCCTTTTCATGGAAGACGATGGCGCGGGGCTGGCCGTCCAGCCCCAGCCGCTGTTCGGCCATTTCCACGGCGGCCTCGAACGCCTCGACCGACACGATTTCCTTCTCTGGCGGGTTCAGGCTGAGCGAGAACAGGAAGTTCCGGCAGCGCGTCCCTTGCGAAACTGCATCCACTTCCATCAGCGCCCCCGCCAGATCACCCGACAGGAAGCCGCGAATCTCATGCAACTCCACATGATCGTTGTCGCGGGGGTTAATCAGATGCCGGGCGAGTTCGGCGGCGTTCTTGCGTTCGGAGGCTTTCAGGATCATGGCGCAGCCCCCGGCATCTTTCCAAGCGCTCGTAGCAGTTCGTCGCGCATGTCCATCACCGCGCGGCAGGCATCCCGCAGTTCGGCATCGGTTTCCGGCGTGACGGGCAACGCGCCGATATTCACGGCGCGGGCAAGCTGGTTGATGTTCTGCGACAGGCGGGACGCGCCAAGCACCGCCAGCACCTTCGCCAGCGCGGCCTTGTCCTTGACCGGAAACTTGCCCTGCGTCCGGCGGGGCGGCACGTCATCCCCAAACAGCCGGGAGCGGATATAGGCCCCCAGCGACATCCCCGCCGCATCCCGTTCCAGCCGCGCCCGTTCCTCGACGGCTAGAGGGCGTCTTCATTTAAGGATACCCATATTGCGTAAGTTCTGATTCAAGATCGAAAACGGAGGCGATCTTGAGCAGACGAACGCTGACTGACGGGCAATGGGAACGGATCGGGCCGCTGTTGCCCGGCAAGGCCGGTGATCGGGGCCGCAGCGGTGCCGACAACCGGCTGTTCCTCGACGCGGTGCTGTGGCTGGCACGAAGCGCCTCTCCCTGGCGCGACCTGCCGCCGGAACTGGGGCACTGGAGTTCAAGCGTAAAGCAAACGATCCAGTGGATCGTTTGCAGCGCAGAACGGTCTACACCCGCTTCCGCCGCTGGTCGCGCGCCGGGGTATGGGAGGGCCTTTTCAAGGAGTTGAGCGCCGATCCGGACTTTGAATACGTGCTGATTGATGCCACCATCTCCAAGGTCCATGCCGATGCAAGCTCGCAAAAAGGGGCTTGAGGCTCACGCCATCGGCCGCTCCCGCGGCGGGCTGACGACCAAGATCCATGCGGCGGTGGACGCTCTCGGCCTGCCGGTGCGGTTCGCGATCACGCCCGGCCATTGGGCCGACAGCCCGCAGGCCGAGGGGCTGATCCGAGACCTGGCGGGCGTCGGCCATGTCATCGCCGATGCCGGATACGACACCGATGCGCTCCGCCGCCTCATCGCCGACGACCTGCGGGCAAGGGCCCAGATCAAGCGCAACCGCAGCCGCGCCGGGAACCGGCCACTCGACCGGGAACTCTATAAGGAGCGCCATCTGGTCGAATGCTTCTTCAACCGCATCAAACGGTTCCGTCGCATCGCGCTCCGCTGCGAGAAGACCGTCTCGTCCTTCAAAGCCTTCGTCGATCTCGCCTGCGCTATGGCTTGGGTCGCTTAAATGAAGACGCCGCCTAGGTGCAGCGAAAACGGCGGGAGATATTTTGGCGCTTTCTTCGCCGCGACATCGTTAAAATCATGGTGCGGGCTGGTCATCGTCGCACCCTCAGATCGTCACGATCCTTATGTGCGAGATGGCGTTCCCAGTCCTCTAGGATTTCAAAGAGGGAGTTAGATATTTTTCCCTCTAAGCGCGCCATTTAAGAACAGAACTCTGAACGCCGAGCGCCGCCGTTTCTACGCTAGAAGCGGCGACCAGCGTTCGCAGCACCTCTGACTTCGATCCCATGATGCGAACCTCGTCGTCCGCTACCTCGACACGCTGCGCCAACGCACGTAGGTGGTCGCGGCGGTAGCCTCCATCGTCGAGGCGTATCCGTTCACGGGCCTTAAGGGCAAACCCCTTGAGCATGTCAGGGCTGATGCCCTGATTGCCTGAACTGTCGAGCGCGGGCTGCGTGCGCTCGGCGTCGGCGGCGGCTTGATCCCGCAACGCCTTGAGGCTCACCACGCGTTCCTTCGCCATGGCGTCGTCCTTGCCCGCCATACCCGCTTCGATAGCGTCAAAGAGACGGCCGAGCCGCTGGTCGGCGTCCGTGATTCGCCGGTTTAGCTCGGCAAGGTGCTTGCGGCGGCGCTCGGCGCGTTCCTGCCGCCGGTCGATGATGCTGGCGAGGATGGTTTCCAGCCGTTTGGGCTGGAGCAGGCGATCCCCGATGTGATCGGCGACAAGATGGTCTAGTTTGTCCATCGGGAGCGGTCGCAACGAAGCGTTCCAGCATCGGGACGATCAGCTTCGTCGGTTCGGTGACTGGCTGGCCCGTTTCAGGCGCCAGAGCATCGGCATAGGCGACGAGGTGCCTGACGCTGGTGGCGACAATCCTTCCGAAGAACGGCAGCTCGATCACAAGGTCATGACGGTCAAGGAGTTGTGCACGCTCTATCTCAAGGATCTCAATGCAGGCCTGATCCTCGGCCAAAGGCGGTCGCCCCAAGAAAACGACCACCATCGTTACCGACACAGGCCGCATCGAACGCCACATCATCCCGTTGATCGGCGCGCGGCGGGTGAAGGATCTGACGAAAGCTGACATCAACAAGGTCCTGAAGGACATCATGGCCGGTAAGACCCGCGTGTCGGTCAAGACGAAGAAGCTGCGCGGGAAGGCCATCGTGCGGGGCGGCGCCGGTACGGCGACACGCACGGTAGGTCTTCCTGGCGGCATCCTTTCCTAAGCCCTCGATGCCGGCATCATCGATCGCAACCCAGCGCATGGCATCAAAAAGCCGAAGGACAATGTCCGCAAGCGCAGGCTTTCCGAGGCAGAGTATCGCACTCTCGGCAACATGCTGCGGGAGGCAGCAGAAAAGGAGAAGTATGCGATGACCGTCGAGATCATTCGCCAGATTGCCCCACATGGTCTGAAACATCCCGACAGCCGCCATATAGTCGGTGACGCCATGCTGGAGATCGACGATCAGCCCGTCATAGCCCTGCGCCGCCATAACTTCCGCCACGAAGGGGCTTGGGATGGAGAGGAAGGCGTTCAGCGCGCAGCCGCCCTTTGTCCAGATTTCCCGAATGCGATTGGGCTTCATTGAAGTCCTTTCCTCCGCGCCCGCCTTCAGTTGACCGGCGTCAGCAGCGGCCTGCCCGCGAAGAAGGCATCCAGGTTGTCCAGCGTCAGTTGCGCCATGCGGTCGCGGGTTTCCTCGGTCCCGCTGGCGTGGTGGGGATAGAGCGTGACATTGGGCAGCGCCGTCAGCGCCGGGTCAGGATGGGGCTCGTTCAGGAACACGTCCAGTCCCGCCCCGGCGATGCGTCCTTCGCGCAGGGCGGCGATCAGCGCCGCCTCGTCCACGACCGAGCCGCGCGCGACGTTGATCAGCGTGCCCGCCGGTCCCAGGGCCTCCAGGACAGCCGCCGAGACAAGGCCCGTGGTTCCCGCCCCGCCCGGCGTCGCGACAAGCAGGATGTCGGCCCATTCCGCCAAGGCCGCCGGGTCGGCGAAATAATCGTAGCCGACACCCGGCTTCGGATTGCGGCCCGAATAGCCGACCGCCAGCCCCATGGCCTCGCAGCGCCGGGCGATGGCCAGGCCGATATTGCCAAGCCCCACGATCCCCGCGCGCTTGCCCGCGACCGAGCTCGTCAGCGGGAACATCCCCTGCCGGCCCCAGTCGCCCGACCGGACATAGGCGTCGGCCTCGACCAGCCGCCGCCGCGCGGCCAGCATCAGAAGGACCGCCGTGTCGGCCACGTCATCGACAAGCGCAACCGAAGTGTTGGTCAGCGTGATCCCCCGGCGCGTCATGGCCTCCAGGTCCATCAGGTCGAAGCCTGCCGAGGAACAGGCCGCCAGCCGCAGCGCGGGCAGCCGGTCCAGCATCGCCGCATCGACCGCGACATGCCCGTTCACGACCATGGCCGTGCAGACCGGCCCGGCCTTCGCCAGCACCGCGTCCCTGTCCGTGGCCTGGTCCAGCCGGTGCAGGGTATAGCGCGCCTCCAGTTTCTCCATGAAGCGGGGGCGCAGGGGATAGGCGACAAGGACGTGAGGCTTCATGCGGTCTCCAGGTGGCGGGCGGCGCGGCGGGCGGCCTGCACCGCCGGGTCGGGGTCCAGACTGGCCGAGAGCAGCGCCCGCGTATAGGGGTGGCGCGGCGCGTCGAAGATCCGGCGCACCGGGCCTTCCTCGACGATCTCACCGAATTTCATGACCACCACGCGATCCGCGAAATCGCGCACCACCGGCAGGTCATGGGCGATGAACAGGTAGGACAGGCCGAATTCGCGCCGCAACCCGTCCAGCAGTTCGATCACCTGCGCCTGGATCGACACGTCGAGCGCCGAGACCGCCTCGTCGCAGACGATCAGCTTCGGCTCCATCGCCAGGGCGCGCGCGATGGCGATCCGCTGGCGCTGTCCGCCGGAAAACTGGTGCGGATAGCGGGCGGCCATCTCGGGTTTCAAGCCGACCTTGACCAGAAGCTCGGCCACGCGGTCGCGCCATTGTCCCTTTGGCAGGATGGCGGGATGGATCACCCAGGCTTCCGAGATCAGCTGGAACACCGTCATGCGCGGGTTCAGCGATTGCGTCGGTTCCTGGAACACCATCTGAAGATCGCGCCGCAGCCCGAACAACCGGCGCGGCGCCATCGCCATCAGGTCTTCGCCGCGATACAGGATCCGGCCCCCGTCCGGGTCGTCCAGCCGCAGGATCGCGCGGGCCAGCGTCGATTTGCCCGAACCGCTTTCGCCCACGACCGCGACGGTCTCGCCCGGCATGATGGTCAGATCGACACCCTTCAGCGCCTGGAAGGCCCCGTAGGATTTCGTCAGCCGTTCCGCCCGCAGAAGCGGTTGCCCGGTCCGGTCCCGTTCGTCGGGCATCGCGCCCTTGCCCGGTGCGGCGTCGATCAGCTTGCGGGTATAGGGGTGCAGGGGATTGCGGTAAACCTCGGCGGCGTCGCCGGTCTCGACGATCCGGCCGCCGTTCATCACCACCACGCGGTCGGCGATCTCGGCCACCACGCCCAGGTCGTGGGTGATGAGCAGCAGGCCCATGCCGGTTTCGCGCTGCAACTCCTCCAGCAGGTCCAGCACCTGGGCCTGCACGGTCACATCCAGCGCCGTGGTCGGTTCGTCCGCGATCAGGATGTCGGGCTTGCAGGCCAGCGCCATGGCGATCATCAGCCGCTGGCGCTGCCCGCCCGAGAACTGGTGCGGATATTTCCGCATCGCCGCCTCGGGTTCCGGGACGCCGACGCGGCGCAGCAACTCCAGCGCGCGGGCCTGCGCCTTGTCGCGGCTGCCGCCATGGGTCGTGACCATCTCGGCGATCTGCCAGCCGACGGTATAGACCGGGTTCAGATGCGCCAGCGGATCCTGGAAGATCATCGCGATGGTGCAGCCGTTGATCTGGCGGCGCTGTTCCGCCGTCATCGCCAGCATGTCCCGCCCGTTCAGCAGGATCTGCCCCGACGTGATCCTGCCCGGCGGCATGTCGATCAGGTTCATGACCGCCGATGCCGACACCGACTTGCCCGATCCGCTTTCGCCCAGGATCGCCAGCGTCTCGCCCCGGTCCAGATACCAGCTGACGTTCTGAGAGGTTTTGAAAGACAAGGGGATAAAGGTCTGCATCCCCGAGAGTGTCCGATCTTCTGTGTATGAGTGGTCCGGTCCATGCTTCACCGAAAGGAAGCATGCATGACGATCTCCAAGGAACTTCTGGATGAACTGCTGAAGGGTATTGAGCGCCCTGAGGATCTGCTCGGCGATGCCGGGCTGATGAAGGAGCTGAAGATCCGGCTCATGGAGCGGATGCTGGGCGCGGAGCTGACCGCGCATTTGGGCTATGAGGAAGGCAAGGAAGCACCGCCCGGCCAGGCGAACCGGCGCAACGGCTCGTCGACGAAGGTGCTGAAGGGCCAGGACGGCGAACTGCCGGTGGCTGTGCCTCGTGACCGCGACAGCAGCTTCGAGCCGGAGCTGGTGAAGAAGGGCCAGACCCGCATTGATGGCATGGATGACAGGATCATCGGGCTCTATGCCGCCGGGCTGACGGTGCGCGACATCCAGGCGCATCTGCTCGATCTTTACGGCCTGAAGGTCTCCCCCGACCTGATCAGCCGCGTCACTGACGCGGTTCCGGACGAGGTTCGGGAATGGCAAGGCCGGGCACTGGACCGGATGTATCCGATCGTGATCTTTGATGCACTGCGGGTGAAGATCCGCGATGCCGACAGCCGCACGGTCAAGAACAAGGCCGTCTACATCGCCCTTGGCGTGACCCGTGACGGCCTGCGCGAGGTCCTGGGCCTTTGGATCGCCGAAAACGAGGGCGCCAAGTTCTGGCTGGCGGTGATGAACGAGCTGAAGAACCGAGGGCTGCAGGACATCCTGATCGGGGTCGTCGACGGGCTGAAGGGCTTTCCTGAGGCCATCACCGCCGCCTTTCCCGAGGCCATGGTCCAGACCTGCATCGTGCATCTGGTCCGCCATAGCCTGAGCTTCTGCTCCTGGAAGGACCGCAAGGCTGTGGCTGCCGATCTGCGCCGGATTTACAGCGCCCCAACCGCCGCAATGGCCGAGGCCGAACTCGATGCCTTTGAGGAGAAATGGGCCGGGAAATACGCGTCCATCGCCCCAGCCTGGCGACGAGCATGGGCCGAGGTGATCCCGTTCTTTGCCTTCGATCCGGCGATCCGCAAGATCATCTACACCACCAATGCCATAGAAAGTTTGAACCGGGTCATCCGCAAGTCGATCAAGACCCGAGGGTCATTCCCCACAGACGAAGCGGCGACAAAGCTGATCTACCTGGCCATCCGCAGCTTCGAGAAAGACGGCCGAAACGTCCGGGAATGGTTTGCGGCCCGCAACCAGTTCGCCATAATGTTCGGCGAGCGCTTCGACGCTTGAGTATCTGAAACCGCATGGAGCCGGTCAGATACACAAAGTTCAGGACACTCCCCGGCATCGCCATTCACCGTGTCTCGGTTTGGCGGTTTTTGCGCGGTCTTGGGCTGACACACAAAAAAAGACCTGCAAGCCCTCGAGCAGAAGCGGCCTGAGATCCGGCAGGCACGCCATATCTGGATCACACGACGCCAGCCGTTCATGCGCAGCGCGTTGACGCGCCTCGGTTTCATCGACGAGACGTCGCTGAAGACGAGCATGGCCAAGACCACCGGATGGTCTCCAAAAGGCGCGCGCCTTGTGGACCATGCGCCCTTCGGCCCCTGGAACACCCAGACCTTCATCGCTGCCCTGCGCCATGACCGTCTGGATGCGCCCTGGGTAATCAATGGTGCCATGAACCGCGAACTGTTCGAACTCTATGTCGAAACCCAACTGGCCCCGACACTGCGACCCGGCGATGTGATCATTCTGGACAACCTGTCATCGCATAAGAGCCCCAAGGCAGCGGCGACCATGAACGCCGTTGGCGCGTGGTTCTTGTTCTTGCCTCCCTACAGTCCGGATCTGAACCCGATCGAGATGGCCTTCGCAAAGCTCAAGGCCCTAATCCGGAGAGCCGCCGCGCGAACCTACGAGGCTCTCTGGCACGCTGTCGGGCAGGTCTGCGATCTTTTCACCGATGAGGAATGCTACAATTTCTTCAAAGCCGCCGGATATGAAACCGATTAAACGCAACGCGCTCTAGCCCGGATTTTCCACCGAAGACAGGTGCATCGGGGGCCTGTTCGCGGGAAAGTTCTTTTGCAGGAAAGACGTGCCCAGGAGCAGGAGCTTCCCCACCCTGGACTTGTCGCGGCTTGGAGCTGCTCTTTTGGCCGAGGGGGACGACGATTGGCAAACGCCGCTGGCGCCCGCGACGCTGGAACTGGTCGAGGTCTGGGACAATGGGGCTTGGCCGGACATCACGCCCGGCGCCTCGCCTTGGGGCGGCTATGACCTGCCAGGCAGCGGGCCGCACCGGATCATGGCAACGGTGGACTGTGGCGACTGGCGGCCGTCCTTGAGGCTGTGCGGGGGCTGGCGGAATACATGGCGGCCGTCGCCGACATTGCCCCCGGTGCGTCGTCCTCTTCGCTGAACATCGGACAGGTTCAGGAAAGCATCGAGGTCAACCCAGCACATCCTGGGCGGGCCTTGCAGAACAGCGGCGCGGCGGACCTGCTGCGGCCGTTTCGGAACGCATGGCATGGAGCTAATCGACCTGTTCCGGCAAAAGGGTGCGCTTCAACCGATACCCCTGAAACCCGCACCAGCGGCTCGGGCTATACCGCCGAAATCACGGCGGCGCGGGAAAGCTACATCAACCGCGTCACTGAGCCGGGAGCTGGGCATCAACCCCAAGACCGCGTCAAAATGGCGCAAGCGGGCCACAGTGGAGGATCTGAAGACCGGGCCCAAGGAGCCTCGTTCAACGGTGCTGAATGAGGAGGAAGAAGCAATGGTCGTGGCGTTCAGGCGCCACACGCTACTACCGCTGGACGACTGCCTCTGCCACCCCGAAGACGGTGATGATCGACGCGACCTACCTCAAGGCGCACCGCACGGCGACCAGCCTGCGGTCGAAAAAGGGGGACCTGGCGACCAAAGGGGGCGTCTGATCGGTCGGACTAAGGGCGGCATGAACACCAAGTTGCACGCCGTCACCGACGCCGATGGTCGCCCGATCCGGTTCTTCATGACTGCTGGCCAAGTCAGTGACTACACCGGCGCGGCGGCGCTGCTGAGCAGCTTGCCAAAGGCAGATTGGCTGCTCGCTGACCGGGGATATGACGCCGACTGGTTCAGAGAAGCATTGAAAGACAAGGGGATAAAGCCCTGCATTCCGGGCCGGAAGTCGCGCGGCAAGCCCATCAAGTACGACAAGCGCCGCTACAAACGCCGCAACCGGATCGAAATCATGTTCGGACGTCTGAAGGACTGGCGCAGGGTCGCAACCCGCTACGATAGATGCCCGAAAGTCTTCCTCTCCGCCGTCGCCCTCGCCGCAACCGTCATGTTCTGGTTATGATCCGAGAACGAGTCCTGACCCTACGGGACGTGGTCAAGCCACAAGGTGTTTGGCGCTGTATCCCACCCCATTACCGGTCCTGGCCGGGATCGGTGATGGGCAGTTATAGCAAGGTCGGGACACATAAGGTGTTTGATCCCCTGGTTTGATGGTGCGATCCTTTCTTGGGAATGGAAGGATGCCTATGGAGGCTATCAACCGCAGACAGTTCCCCGCGCCGCGCATGTCACGGTAAAATTCACCGCGGAAATTATGATAGGATTTCTCTCAGGGACTTGGAAAATCCTCAAAGGACGGCTAGGTAGAGAGTACATTGGAGCAGTGGCAGAGCGGTTTATCGCTGCCGCCTTGAAAGCGGCCGAACTTGAGAAGGTTCCGTGGGTTCGAATCCCACCTGCTCCGCCAATCTTTTTACGTAAGCCGTTGTTTTCATTAACACATGTTCCAGATGATGGAGCATCGTTCCACCAGCATTTCCCCCAATTGGAAGCGGAAGCTGCGGGAACTTGCGGGAAGCAACGCCCGACCGAAGCCGGGCTTGCCACATCATCACTGCATGCCCACTTCGCGCCGAAGCGCCCAGGTCACACCCACAATGCCGTCACGCAGGGTTGCCCCGTGGTCTTCCATCGAGGTTGTCGCCAGATCATCGACCAGGAGGAAAAGGGCGCTCACCAGATTGCGGCACTCCGCCAACTGGCCGTCTAGACGGATAACCTCGTCCTGCAGTTCCTCGGCGGTTCTCATGCCGTGCCCTCCCGAAGAATGGTTGCTGCATTGTCCAACTGCATCTTCGCCTCGCGTAGCAGATCGACAACCTGCTGCGCACCGACCGAGAAGCAGGCGGTCTCCTTGTCGTTCAGCCCAGCCAGGTAGATCAGATCGAGGAAGGACAGGGCCTCGTCGATCTTGTCAGAACCATCGTTCACCATGTGGATCGGCTTGCGGCTCATGCTGCGTCCCCCTTGCGCCAGATCCCTGCCTTCTGGCGCCGAGACAGCAATTCGGTGCCGTTGGTAACAACAGCCATCAATGCGCCTGCCACGTTCAAAGTGCGCTCCACAGCATCGAGGCGTCCGGCTGTCATGATGTCGCCGCTGGTATCGTTGTCCAGCGCCAGCCTTGCTGTCAGGATCATCGCCTCCACATGATAGGCGAGTTGTTCGGCCCACTGTGCAGGGTCATCGACCTTGATCAGGTTATCGATGATCGGGAATTCAGATTGCGTTTCCCCAAGCATGCCGGGGGTGTTATGGCAATTCACAGCCATGCTCGATCTCCTTCTAAGATCGGGTTTCGATTAGGGCCAAGCGAGAGGGTGAGAGTTCTTGCTTGGCCTGCTACTTTCTACTACAATCTCAAACATGACGCAACAATAATGTTGGAGATTGTAGTAATGGCTAAGGGCGCCCCTATTGGGTTCCGGATCGACGCTGAGATCAAGGCGGCGCTGGAGGCTGCCGCCAAGGCAGATGATCGTTCGCTGTCTTCGCTAATCACGATCATCCTGCGGGACTGGTTGAAAGAGCGGGGGCATTTGCCAGGGACACCCGAATGAGACCGGAACAAGACGCTGGCAAGCTGGTCAAGGCTCTTGAGTATCTTGATGCCGAAGGAATGGATTTGCGCCTGTTGCGCGCACTCCATCAAGGCGACGATGAAACCTTCCCTGACGCCATCAGCTACCGGCGCCAATTTCCTGATCGCGTGTATCGAGAGCCGAACATAACCTATCATCAGCGGCTTCTGTTCGTGGCGGCTGAACACTGGCGCACTGGACGAAGCTTTGACGCGCTGGTGGCAGAGGCACTTGATCGTTTTATCGTCCCCGCACGATAAACCTACCCCGCCCTCGTCACCCGCTCCAGCAGGGCATCGAGGCGCACAGGGCTAAGGAGAGGGGGTCGTCCACGCGCGGTTAGCCTGACATCCATTCCGGCCTTGCCTGAACACCGGTGAGAGCAAAACCGCTTCCTGGACATGTGCGGCCGTTCAATGATCTTGCTGCACCACTCACACGCTATCGGCGGATGCTTGATACGCACGCCATGATCGACGCAGGCTTGACTGCAATACTGACAGTCTTGCCTGCGGGCCATAAACTCTTTCCGGCAGTGCAGGCAAACCTTTGGATGCCGGCGGGCGCGATTGTTGCACGTCACGCTGCAGTAGATGGCATGGGCAAATCGTGACGGCGCAACCGCCTTGCCGCAGTGGGCACATTCCGGTCGCGTTGCCTTCGCCTCAAGTCGTGCGATCTTTTCTAGAGAATGGTAATGTTCATTGTAGCACTTCCGGCTGCAGAACTCCCGCGTGATGCGAACACCCTCCGGCAAGATTGTGCCGCACTGAACACATCTGTTCTCCCAATCAAGCGGCGTATTTTCGACCATTGAATTTGACTACCTTGTCATAAGCGCTGTCTTCAGATGCCTGCTTACGATCTGCCATCATATGAAAATGCGCGCTCGCGCAGAGGTCGCTGCAGAACTTGAAGTGGCGTTCGGGAAGCGGAGCTTTACATCTCACACAAAGGGTGCGCTCGATCAGGGTGCCTGCATGAATGGTCCAGTCAGGCTGTCCCTCGTCCCAACCTGGTCGGATCGCCCGTGCCATTCTGAATGCATCAGCCAGCAGTTCGCGTGCCATGTCATCGGCGGCTTGCCAACGCCACCCCTGCAGGCAGAGATCGGAGCGGATACCGTGGCGCAGCGGTCCCTCCAGTCCAAACATCGAACCAGTGTCACCCGCCTCGAATGCCAGCTTGATTACCCCCACAAGCCGGACCACCAGCGCATCGAACCGTCCTTTCCCCAGCTTGCCGCGCCGGGCGTCTTGTTCGTCGCGTGCCCGCTTGCGTTCCCATGCTTTGCTGTCGAACCGATGATGTTTCATCCCAGCATCGCGTCCAGAAGCCCCGCATTGATCGGGTGCTGCGACATGGGCGGCAGGGTCTTCACGCCCTCGGGTGCCTGCTTGTCAGTGCGATATGCATCCTCGATCCAGACGCCATCCAAGGCCATGATGATGTCCACGTGGCGCGGCTCCAGCGGCACCCGCATCATCTGCGACCATGCGGCCACGGCCTCCCAGGTGATCGGGTTCGGGCCGTGGGGGTTGTAGCCGCGCTGACGGGACAAGGCACCGAAGACCTCCCAGAGCGGCAGGCCAGCCTCGGGCAAAGGCGTGGTGTCGCCCGCCAGGCGAGATTTCAGGGCGGCGCAGAGTTGCTTCTTGAGCCGATCCATCAGCCCCTCCTCATCTGGTGCCGGTTGTTCCACAGATAGGCGTTGTCCTCGGCCTGCCGGAGCGTGTCCTTCTGGACCCGACGCGCGACCTGGATGGAACGCTGATCGACAAAGGCCGTCAGGTTGCCGCTCTTGGGATCGACGCCGACCGTCACATGCACATCGACGCTCTGCGCCTTGTCGGCGATTGCACTGCTGCCTTGCCGCCCCGCCAGAAGGTTGCGGGTCTGGTCCGCGCTCCAGATGCGCGCCGGGCCGGTGGCCTCCAGTTCAGGGCCTTTCTCGCCCACGATCCGCAAGCCGCCCATGTGATCGCCACCAGAGGCAAAGCCGGGGACAAGCAGCCCGCCGATGCTGGAGGCAATGCCACCCATGCCGGGCAGACCCATGATGCCCTTGATCATCTGCGTCTTGGCAATCTCCAGAAGCAGATCGGCCACCGCCTGCTTTGCCGATTTCGAGCCGTCGATGATAGAGCCGAACATGTCGGACAGGGCATCCTTGCCCGCCTGGCTGCGCTCTTTGATGGCATCCAGCTTCTCGGCCGCACCCTCGGCTTCCAGACCGGCCTGCACATAGGCATCGGCCAGCTTGTCGATCTCGGCTTCCAGTTCCGGGGTGATCTGCTTGCCCGCCTGCTGTGCCGCGTGCAGCAGTTCGGCCTTCGTGCGGGCGAACTCCATGGCATCGCCGTATTCCTTGCCGGATGCCGCCACTGCGACCAGGACCGCCGCCTCGGCCTCCAAGGCTGCTGTCCTTTCCCGGATGGCCTGCGCTTCCTTGGCGAACTCATCGACCGCTGCCTTTCCCGCGCCACTGCTCTTTCGGCCTTTGGAACCACCGCCCTTGCCAGCGGCGCTGCGGCCCGCTGCGCCTGCCAGAGAGGCTGCGGCAAGGTCATTGGCCTGCTGATCGGTCAGCGAGGCTCCTGCCTCGCCTGCGCGCCGCCTGACGGCCTCGATCTCGCGTTGCAGGGCAAGCTGTTCCGCCGATGCGCTATTGCGGGCCTCCTCGGCCGCCGTGAAGCCTTCCAGGGCCTCGCGCTGCGCCTCCATGCTGTCCATGGAAGCCTGTTCCGCCGCGTGCCGGTCGCGCATGGCCTGCGTGGCCTTCTGGTCCGGTGCCGTGCCTGCCGCACGGGCGATGGCTGCACCCATGCTGTTGGCAAGGCTGGTGACAGAGGCGATCACGCCACCCAGACGGCCAAGCTGCGAAATGACGCCTTCGAAGGTGGTGCGGTCGCCTGCCTCCAGGGCGCCGAAGGCATCGACGGCTGCCGCCTCGATCTCGCCCAGCTTGACGGTGAAGTCTTCGCCGCTGATCTCCCCATCGCGGAAGGCCTGAACAAGGTTCTGCATCTCCTCATAAGCCACGCGCAGGGCATCGGCTGCCGTGTCATACCCCAGGCTGTCGAGGCGCGAGATGGCGTCGATCATTGCCACGCCTGCCCGGTCCGCTTCCTCGGCCAGGGTGGCATAGCGTTCATCGAGGCGGGCAAGCGCCTCCTCGTTCTGCTCCACCAGGTCGCGGTTCTGCGCCAAGGCGTCATAGACTTCATCGCCCAGGATCGCCCGGCCTTCGGCCTCATTGGCGAAGATGGTGTCCAGCCGGGCGCGCAGGTCGGCCAGTTCCGCACCCGCTGCCACGAGGTTCACGACCATGGCCTTGCCGAAGTTCGCGGCGGTTGTGGTCAGTTGGCTGAACTTCCGGTCGATCTCGTCAGCCTTGGCGATCAGTTCGGCATCCAGCACCGCGCCGGTTTCATGGGCCTTGTTGATCGTGTCCTGTAGTGCGCCCTGGCCTTGGCCCAGCAGTTCCACGAAGCGCTCGCCGCCTGTGCCGCCGAAGATTTCATCAGCGATCCTGATCTGCGCGGCCTTGTCGAAGCCTTCCAGCCGTCCAAGGATCTCCAGCATCAGGGCGGAGGGATCCTTGAGTTTCCGTTTCAGGTCATCGGCACGCAGGCCCAGGCGGTTGAAGGCCTCGGCGGCAGGGCCGACGCCAGTCACGATGAACTCATCCGCGCGCAGGGCCAGTTCCTTGAAGCCGTCCACCAGGGCATCGACGCTGATGCGGTTCTGATCGGCCAGGAACTTCCACTCCTGGAAGGCATCGGTCGAGAGGCCCGCCCGCTTGGCCTCGTTGCCCAGTTCGGCCATGCTCTTGACGGTGGCGCCGATGTTGCTGGTCAGGCCCGCGAAGGCTGCCGTGGCCGCGCCGCCGATCAAGCCGCCCGCGAAGGCCTTGCTGAACGTGCCGATCTGGCTGCTGGTCGAGGCCAGGGCCTGATTGATCCGGCTTGTCGAGCGGATCATGTCCTGCTCCATCTGCCGGGTTGCCGAACGGGAATTACGGGACAGGCCCTGATAGGTGCGGGTGCCCCGGTTCTCGGCCTGGCGCATCCGCTTCTCGAACTCCGAAACGCGCGCCTCCAACATCACCACAAGGCGTTCGTCTGCTCCTACGGCTGCGTTCATGCGCGCCTCCTATACGGTCCACATGTCATCGTTGAACCAGTCCTGACTGGTCGTCATTGCGCCCTCGTCGGCAGCGCAGCGGGCCAGGGCCATCGCCGCTGCCACCGCGCCGTCGATCTTGTCCCGGCTCTTTCCCTTGTGGAATGTGCGGTTGCCTGCCGGGTCGGTGCGCACCTCGATGTTCGAGAAGTTCCAGCGCAGGACCGGATGCCCGCCATGCCGGAAGCGGCGCCCGATGATCGCGCGCTCCAGTTCCTTGACCGCCGGCGCCATCGTCACCCATCCCTGCCGCATCTCGACCGCCGGGAAGCCGTCCTCCAGCAGGTTGTTCAGCATGTTGCGCGCCAGATGCGGATCGAAGGCGATTTCCTGCACGTTGAAGCGGGCGCAGAGTTCGCGCACCTGATCCTCGACCGCGCGGAAGTCCACGACATTGCCGGGGGTGGCGGTGATCTGACCATCCGCCGCCCAGGCGGGATAAGGCACCTGCGCCAGTTCCTCGCGCGCCCGCAGGTTATCCTCGGGGCAGAAGAACCAGGGCCAGACCTGAAAGCCGTCCTCGCCATCGCGCCAGCAGGCCACGATCACCGTCAGGTCGGAGTTGCTGGACAGGTCCACGCCCAGCCAGCAGGGCGCTTGCTTCGCCTCCAGGTCATCCAGATCGACCGGCCCGGCGCCCTCGTCATAGACGGCCATTTCCACGAAGGGATCAGTGGCGTGATCGAGCCAGATGTTCAGGTTCAACTGGCGGAAGGCCTCCCGGTCCCCGATCCGGCGCTGCCCTTCGCGGGCAAGCTGGCGCAGTCCTTCGATGTCGGGATAGCCATGCCGCAGGCCGGGGTTCACGCGGAACCAGATTTCCTCGTCAGTCCAGTCGCAATCTGCCGGGGCCTCGAACAGGACAGGCAGGATCGAGGGATCGTCCACCTCGCCACGGGCCACGCGGCGGGCGTCGTTCACGATGTCCCAGGCAATGTTCTCCTGCCCCCGTCCTGCCGTGGTGGCGACGACAAGCAGGCTGCCCGGTGTCTTGACCAGGCCGGATCGCAACACGTCCCACAGTTCCCGCTTCTTCCAGGCGTGCAACTCGTCGGCCAGCACGAAGACCGGCGTGCGGCCATGCTGGGTTCCAGCATCGGCGCTGATGGCTTCGCAGAAGCTGCGCTCCTTCGGAAAGGTGATGCGGTTTCGATAATCCAGCGTGCGGATATGGGGCGCGATCTTCGGATGCGCCGTCAGCAGGCCGCGCAGTTCCTCATAGGCGATGCGGGCCTGCTTGCGATCGGAGGCGGAGGTGATGACCTCCCCGCCGGGCACCCGTTCCGGTCCTACGGTGTGCAGGGCTTCCAATGCGGCTGCGAGGCTGGTCTTGCGGTTGCCGCGTGGAACAAGGATCACCGCCGTCTTGACGATCCGCGTGCCGTCCTCATGCCGGGGACCATAGATGCGGCGCACGATCCGTTCCTGCCACAGGTCAAGCTGGAAGGGCTTGCCGGACTTCGGGTGGCGCAGCATCCGCAGGAACCTCACGGCCCGTTCGCCGAAGCCCATCGGGTCGGAGATGGTGCTGCCATCATAGATCCAGTGCGGGAAGGTGTCAGACATCGAGAGGATCCGGCTCGTTGTCGCCGTCCTCCCTGATGGCGGGCCGGGACCGGGAAACCGGCGTGAGGCCAAGTTCAGCGGCAAGCTGGCGTGCCGAAGCCATGGCCTTGTCCTGGAGGCGGGCCAGTTTCAGCATCAAGTCGGGTTCCTGCCCCTCTTGGATCAGCGCCTCGGTGTCGCGCACCCGGCCAATGCAGATGCAAGTGGGTTCTGGCTCGCGATCCCGTTGCCCGCCGCGGGCAAGTCCCTGCGCGGCGGCCGGATCACCCCCGGTGAATGGGAGCGGCGACGCGGGCTGCGCCTGCGCTTCGTCTATCGCCGGTCGGGGCCGAGCTTGCTGGTGGCGGAGGGCCGGCTGAACACCAAGGGCCAGGCGGTCGTGTCGCGCTCGAAGACCGGACGCGGCAAGGTCACCGCGCCGATCTTCCTGCTGGTGCCGCAGGTGAAACTGCCGAAGCGGCTGGATCTGGCACGGGACGCAGACCGGGCGTTGGACAGCGTGCCGGGGCTGATCGTGGCGAGCTGGGTGGAAGCGAGATAGTCAGGCGCGCGCGGCGGCTTGTTCATTTCCGCGTGCAGAACGGCGGCGGCGGGGTTCCTCGATCTCACCAAGACCCTCGAGCGCCACCGGAGCCTTGCCGGGAAACTCGACCATGAGCTTCAGGCTGCCCCCCATGGCCTGCACATAGCTCGACAGCGTCGAGAGCAGCAGGTCACTCTGGCGCTCGTATTTCGCGACCGTCGCCTGCTGAATGCCGAGGGTTTGGGCCAGCTGGACCTGCGTCAGATCCTTGGCTTTCCGAAGCTCCTGCAGCGTCAGATATTCGGTATGGAGGCGGTTGGCCTCAGCCTCGACGCCCGCGCGACGGGCCGGTTCGAGCGCGGCCAGCTTGTCCTTCAGGGTCCGTGCCATGGTCCTCATCCTTTCCGTTTCGCCAGATGACGGTCAAACCGCTCATCGGCCCGGGCGATCAACTGCTTGTAGAAGCGCTTCTCGCTGCCACCTGACTTGTCCCCGCCGACAAGCAGGATCGCCTGCCGGTCGGGATCGAATGCAAAAGCGACGCGCCACACGCCATCAGCGGCGTTGCATCGCAACTCCTTCATGTTCGCATGTTTCGACCCGGTCAGGGTGTCGGCATGCGGGCGACCGAGCGATGGGCCCTCGCGCTCCAGAAGAAGGGCGCGGGCGAGGATTGCGTCCTGCACCTCGGGCGGAAGTTCGTCGAACTCCGGCTCGAACTCCTCTGAAAACGAAACGGTCCACGGCATACGGTCCTCATGTCTTGGAAGCTATATAGCCTCGAAGCACTAATTTTGCAATAACGGTCCGATAAGCGTCTGACATGCCCACCCCTCGCGAAGCCATCCTCGCCGCGCTGCACGCGCGGCTCTCAACGCTGCCCGCCACTGCTTTGCGCGGCGAGGTGCTGCCCGAGCGCGTGTCGGGCGAGGGCCTGCTGATCCTGCGCGACGGCGAGCCTGGGGAGCCGGAGGTCACGCTCTCGCCGCTCGCCTACCACTACCAGCACCGCGCCGAAATCGAGGCGGTCGTTCAGGGCGCCGACCGTGACGCCGCCTTCGACACGCTGACCGCCAGCATCGGCGCGGCGCTCGCCGTCGACCGCACGCTCGGCGGCCTCTGCGACTGGGTCGAGGCGGAAGCGCCGAAGCCAGTCGATCTGCCGGTCGAAGGCGCGGCCAGCCTGAAGGCGGCGGTCATTCCGGTCGTCTTGCATTATTCAACTGACGATCCGCTTGGGTGAACCTGCGGCCAGCCTGAAGGCCGCGTTCGGCGGGACGACAGTCCACTGGACTGTCATCTGATCCGCCTCACTCCCTGTGGTGCTGCACTATTCCACGGCCGATCCGCTCGGCTGATCCCGACAACCCGAGGAGAACACCATGGCACGAGCCCAGGGGGCGCGGGCGCAGATGGCGCTTGCGTTCGAGACCGTCTATGGCACGCCGCCCGCAGGCGGCTTCACGAAGATGCCCTTTGCCAGCACCACGCTCGGGGCGGAGCAGCCGCTGCTGAACTCCGAGCTTCTCGGCTACGGCCGCGATCCGCTGGCACCGATCAAGGATGCGGTGACGGCCGACGGCGATGTCGTCGTGCCGCTCGACGCCGAGGCCTTCGGCTTCTGGCTGAAGGCAGCTTTCGGCGCGCCGTCGACGACGGGCACCGGTCCCTGGACGCACGAGTTCCGATCCGGCGCCTGGACGCTGCCGAGCCTCTCCATCGAGACCGGAATGCCCGAGGTGCCGCGCTACGCGATGTATTCCGGCTGCGTCCTCGATCAGTTGACCTGGCAGATGCAGCGCTCGGGGCTGCTAACGGCGACCGCACGGCTGGCGGCGCAGGGCGAGACGGTGGGGACGACCACAAGCGCCGGCACGCCCGCCGCGCTGGAGTTGAAGAGGTTCGGCCACTTCAACGGGTCGATCACGCGGAACGGCTCGGCCCTCGGCAACGTCGTTTCGGTCGACATCACCTATGCCAACAACCTCGACCGGATCGAGACCATCCGCTCAGATGGTCGGATCGACGGCGCGGATCCGTCCATCGCCGCGCTCACCGGCTCCATCGAGGTCCGGTTCGCCGACAGCACACTGGTGACGCAGGCGATCAACGGCGATCCGTGCGAGCTCGAGTTCGCCTACGTCCTGCCGTCCGGCGAGAGCTTCACCTTCACCGTGCACGCCGTCTACCTGCCGCGCCCGCGCATCGAGATTTCTGGGCCGCAGGGCGTGCAGGCGACCTTCGACTGGCAGGCCGCGCGCGACAGTGTGGTCGGCCGTATGTGCACGGCAACCCTGATCAACGACATCGAGGTATACTGAGAATGCTGACGCTCGACCTGACCAATGCGCCCCGCTGGCATGACCTCGCCCCCGGTGTGCGCGTGCAGCTGCGCCCACTGACGACCGCGCTGATGGTGGCAACGCGCAGCGATGCCGCCGTCGAAGCGGTGTCCGAGGAGGCTTCCGACGAGGAACGTGCCGTCGCCTTCGCCAAGGCGCTGGCGCGGCGGGCGGTGCTCGCCTGGGAGGGTATCGGCGATGCGGACGGCAAGCCGATCGATCCCAGCCCTGAGGCCATCGACGCGCTGCTCGACATCTGGCCGATCTTCGAGGCTTTCCAGCTGACCTACGTCTCGAAGGGCCTGCTGCTGGAACAGGAAAAAAACTCCTCCGCGCTCTCGCCGAATGGTCCTTCGGCGGGGGCGAGCGGTACTGCGACGCCTGCCAAACTGCGTGCGAAGGCTGCCCGGCGCGGCTGAACCGACCAATGACGCATGAAGGCTGGCAGGTCTGGGACCTGGTCGGCCGTCTCGGCGGCCAACTGCGCGTCCTGCCCGGTGCGGTGATCGGCTGGGACATGTCGGCGGCACTAGCGCTCGGTGACGCCCTCGGCGTGCCGCCGCTCGCCATGGCCGAACTGCTGCCCGTCATCGAAGCGGTGATGGTCGCCAAACTCAACGAACAGATGGAACGCCCCAATGGCTGAAAAACGCGTCAGCGTCCGCCTTGCGGCGGTCGGTGGTCGGCAGGTGCGCGCCGAACTGGAAGGCGTCGGCGAAGCCGGTGCGCGAGGTTTCGGACGGCTAAGCCGGGAGATGGAAGCGGCGAACACCCGGCTCGCGGCCTTTTCGCGGCGGGCGCGTGTGGCCGCCGCAGCGGCCGTGGCAGCTGCCGCCGCTGCTGGCGTGGCGATGATCCAATCGGGCCTCCAGACCGTCGATGCGCAGGCGAAGCTTGCGCAGTCGCTGGGAACCACCGTCGCCTCGATCCAGACGCTGGAGCGCGCGGGCGAGCTGGCGGGCGTGTCCATGTCCGGGATCGAGCAGGCCACCAAGGACCTGACCCGCCGTCTCAGCCAGGCGGCCGCCGGGAGCGGTCCCGCGGCCGACGCGCTCGACCGGCTGGGTCTTTCGGCCAACGACCTGATCGCGCTGCCGCTGGACCAGCGCGTCGGCGCGATCAACGCCGCCATCGAGAACTTCGTGCCCGCTGCAGAACGCGCGGCCGTCGCAGGACAGCTTTTCGGCGAGGAAGGCTCCATCGCCATGTCGCGCATCGACACCGCGGCGCTGCGCCAGGCGACCGAGGACGTCCTCGCCTTCGGCGTCGTCGTTTCCGAACAGGACGCTGACCAGATCGAGCGCACGAACGACGCGATCTCGCGCCTCGGGCTGATCTGGCGCGGGCTGTCGAACCAGCTCGCCGTCGCCGCAGCCCCCGCGCTGGAAGCGGTCGCCAACGCCATGGCCGCCATCGCCAGCCGCACCGGCCCGCTTGGTATCGCCATTCGCGGTCTCTTCGACAATATCGGCCGCCTGACCACCTATGCCGTGACCTTCGCGACCTTCCTCGCGGGCCGCTGGGTCGCCGGGCTGGCTGCCGCCGCGCTGTCGGTGCGTGGATTCGCAACTGCGCTCGTCGTCCTGCGCGGGGCGCTGGTCCGCACCGGCATCGGTGCGCTGATCGTCGGCGTCGGCGAGCTGATCTATCAGCTGTCCCAATTCGTTGCCCGTGTGGGCGGGGTCGGCGAAGCCTTCCGGCTGCTCTCCGATCTGGCCTCCGAGGTCTGGTCGCGCATCGGGCTCGCGCTCGACGCAGCGCTGGCCCGCATGGCGGCCGGATGGGAGGGGCTGAAGGCCGCCGCGCTTTCGGCGCTCGACGGCACCGTCGCGGGCGTCGTGGGGTTTGGGGACCGCACTGTCGCGATCTTCCAGGGCGCCTATGACGGCGCGGTGGCGATCTGGGGCAGCCTGCCGGGCGCCATCGGCGATTTCGCCTACCAGGCCGCGAACGGGCTGATCGGCGGGGTCGAGGCGATGCTGAACGGTGTCGTCACCCGCATCAACAGCTTTATCGAGACGCTGAACGCCGCGCTGGCCCTGTTGCCCGAATGGGCGACAGGTGAAGGCGGGGTGCGGATCGGCACGCTCGATCCGGTCGACCTGAGCCGGATCGACAACCCCTTCGAGGGCGCGGCAACGGCGGCTGGTACGGCAGCGGCAGACGCGTTTTCGGCCGCGCTTGCCCGAACCTACATCGCCCCGCCCGATCTCGGTCTCGGCGCCATGGCGGATGATGCGAGTGCCCGAGCCGATGCCTATCGCGAGGCCGCGGGCATGCTGACCGATGCCGCGACCCGGCCGCTTGCTGCCTGGCAGGCTCTTAAGGATGCCGTGACCGGGTCCGGCACGGAGGCCGAGGTCGCGCTGACGGACGCCGCGACCTCCCCCGATGCGCTCGCGACCGGGCTCGACGACACCACTGCCGCTGCCAATGGTGCAGGAGGTGCTGCCCGCGACGCCGGAACCGCCGCTGGCGAAGGGGCGGAGCATGCGCTGACCG
>NZ_UZWE01000046.1 GCF_900631945.1 Paracoccus haematequi | reverse complement strand
ACCAGGTGACGGGTTCGGGCCGCCGGGGCGGGGGAGGCGGCTTTCGGCGCCGCAGCGGCCTTGGCGACGTCTTCCTTCATCACCCGCCCGTCGCGGCCCGAACCCGTCACCTGGTCGCGGCTGACGCCCTGTTCGGCCATCGCCTTCTTGGCCGAGGGCGCGTCCTCGACATCGCTGCGCGGCTTCATCTGTTCGGGACCGGCGCCGGGGGAACCGACCTGGCCCGCCGTGGTCCCGTCCTCGCCGCCCGAAGCGGATCCGACGGGCGCGGCATTGCCATAGGCGCCCTTGTTGTCCGAGGAGCCGCTGGCGGGCTTGGCCGCGCCCGCGCTGCCCGCCGCGCCCTCGGTGATGATCGCCAGCCGGGCCTTGGCATCCACGGTGGCGCCTTCCTCGGCCAGGATCTCGGCCAGCACGCCCGCCGCCGGTGCCGGAACCTCGACCGAGACCTTGTCGGTTTCCAGTTCGCACAGCATCTCGTCGGCGGCCACGCTGTCGCCGACCTTCTTGAACCAGGTGGCCACGGTCGCCTCGGTCACGCTTTCGCCAAGCGCGGGGACCATCACATCCACGGATTTGCCGCTCATCTCTTGTCCTTCCGGGGTCTTCTGGGCCGTCTCGGCCTGCGGTTGTTCTTTGGGGGATTTCGGGGTCGCGTCGCTGCCGGCCTCGTCGATCTGCGCAAGCAGCGCGTCGGGACCGACGGTTTCGCCTTCCGCCGCGACGATTTCGGCAAGGATGCCGGCCGAGGGGCTGGGCACCTCGACCGTCACCTTGTCGGTTTCCAGTTCGCACAGCATCTCATCCACCGCGACGGCATCGCCCGGCTTCTTGAACCAGGTGGCGACGGTCGCCTCGGTGACGGACTCGCCCAGGGCGGGAACGCGGACTTGGGTGGGCATCAGGTCATCCTTCCAGCGACAACGCCTCGTTCACCAGGGCTTCCTGTTCGGCCTTGTGGCGCGAACCCAGGCCCGTGGCGACCGATGCGGCGGCGTTCCGGCCGACATAGCGGGCGCGGTTGTGGCGCGCGCCCAGCCGGTCCAGCGACCATTCCAGGTAAGGTTCGACAAAGCTCCAGCCGCCCTGGTTCTTGGGCTCTTCCTGGCACCAGATCACCTCGGCATCCTTGAAGCGGGCCAGTTCCTTGACCATCGACTGCGCGGGGAAGGGATAGAACTGTTCCAGCCGCAGCAGATAGATGTCGTCGATCCCGGCCTCGTCGCGCGCCTTCAGCAGGTCGTAATAGACCTTGCCCGAACAGATCACGACGCGGCGGATGCGGTGATCCGGCACCAGCGTGATGTCGGACGCGCCGCGCTGCGCGTCGTCCCACAGCACCCGGTGGAAGGTGGAACCGGACTGGAAATCCTCGGCCCGGCTGACCGCCTTCGGATGGCGCAGCAGCGATTTCGGCGTCATCAGCACCAGCGGTTTGCGGAACCGGCGGTGCATCTGACGGCGCAGGATGTGGAAATAGTTGGCCGGAGTCGTGCAGTTGGCGACGATCCAGTTGTCCTCGGCGCACATTTGCAGGAACCGTTCCAGGCGCGCGGACGAGTGTTCCGGGCCCTGGCCCTCGAAGCCGTGGGGCAGCAGCATCACCAGGCCGGACATGCGCAGCCATTTCTTCTCGCCGGACGAGATGAACTGGTCGAACATGATCTGCGCGCCGTTGGCGAAGTCGCCGAACTGCGCTTCCCACAGGACCAGGGCGTTGGGTTCGGCCAGCGAATAGCCGTATTCGAAACCCAGCACCGCATATTCCGACAGCATCGAGTCGATGACCTCGTAATGGGCCTGGCCGTCGGCGATATGGTTCAGCGGATAATAGCGATCCTCGGTCTTCTGGTCGATGAAGGCCGAATGCCGCTGGCTGAAGGTGCCGCGCGTGCTGTCCTGACCGGCCAGGCGCACGGGCTTGCCTTCCAGCAGCAGCGACCCGAAGGCCAGGGCTTCGCCGGTGGCCCAGTCGAAGCCCTCGCCGGTCTCGAACATCTGGCGCTTGGCTTCCAGCAACCGGCCCACGGTCTTGTGCAGGTTGTGCCCGTCCGGCACCGTGGTCAGCGCGCGGCCGATCTGGGCCATCGTGGACGGCTCGATCCCGGTTTCGCCGGACACGTATTCGGCGCCCTCGCGGTCCAGGCCCGACCACTTGCCGTCAAGCCAGTCGGCCTTGTTCGGCTTGAAGGCCTTGCCGACCTCGAACTCCTCGTTCAGGTGGGCCTGGAAGGCGGCCTTCATGTCCTCGATCTCGCCCTCGGGGATCAGGCCGTCGGCGACCAGCCGTTCGGTATAGAGTTGCAGCGTGGTCTTGTGGCCCTTGATTTGGGTGTACATCGCCGGGTTGGTGAACATCGGCTCGTCGCCTTCGTTGTGACCGAAGCGGCGATAGCAGAAGATGTCCAGAACCACGTCCTTCTGGAACTTCTGCCGGAACTCGGTCGCGACCTTGGCGGCATGGACCACGGCTTCCGGGTCGTCGCCGTTGACGTGGAAGATCGGCGCCTCGACCATCAGCGCGATGTCGGTCGGATAGGGCGAGGTGCGGCTGAAATGCGGCGCGGTCGTGAAACCGATCTGGTTGTTCACGACGATATGGATGCAGCCGCCGGTGCGGTGGCCCTTGATGCCCGACAGTTGCAGGCATTCCGCGACGACGCCCTGGCCCGCGAAGGCCGCGTCGCCGTGCAGCAGGATCGGCAGCACGTTGCTGCGGTCGAAGGTGTCGCCCAACTGGTCGCCCTTGGCCCGCGCCTTGCCCAGCACGACGGGGTTCACGGCCTCCAGGTGCGAGGGGTTCGCGGTCAGGGACAGGTGGACGGTGTTGCCGTCGAATTCCCGGTCGCTGGACGCGCCCAGATGGTATTTCACGTCGCCCGACCCGTCCACGTCCTCGGGTTTGAAGCTGCCGCCCTGGAATTCGTGGAAGATCGCCCGATAGGGTTTCGACAGCACGTTCGCCAGCACCGACAACCGGCCCCGGTGCGGCATGCCGATGACGATTTCCTTCACCCCAAGCGCACCGCCGCGCTTGATGATCTGTTCCATCGCCGGGATCAGCGCCTCGCCGCCGTCAAGGCCGAAACGCTTGGTGCCCATGTATTTGACATGCAGGAACTTTTCGAAGCCCTCGGCCTCGACCAGCTTGTTCAGGATGGCGCGGCGGCCTTCGCGGGTGAACTGGATTTCCTTGCCGTATCCCTCGATCCGCTCTTTCAGCCAGGCGGCTTCCTCGGGGTTCGAGATATGCATGAACTGGATCGCGAAGGTGCCGCAATAGGTCCGCTGCATCAGCTCGGTGATCTGGCGGATCGACGCGACCTCCAGCCCCAGCACGTTGTCGATGAAGATCGGCCGGTCCATGTCGCCGGGACCGAAGCCATAGGTTTCGGGGTTCAGCTCGCCATGGTCGGGGACGTTGCGAAGGCCCAGCGGGTCCAGGTTCGCGTGCAGGTGGCCGCGGATGCGGAAGGCGCGGATCAGCATCAGCGCGCGGATCGAATCCAGCACCGCCTGCCGCATCTGGTCCTCGGTCAGGGTGACGCCCTTTTCCTCGGCCTTGGCGGCGATCTTCTTCATCGCGGCGGTGGCTTCGCTTTTCGACGCCATCGGCCATTCGCCGGTCAGGGCGGCGGTGTTTTCGTCCGAGGGCAGCGGCGGCCAGTCGGCACGCTTCCAAGTGGCGCCCTTGGCCTCGCGCGCGGCATCCTCGGCCCCGTCGCCCAGGCTGCGGAAGAAGGCGTCCCAGCCCGCGTCGAAGGCGCCGGGGTTCTGCGCCCACTGGCCATAGAGCTGTTCGATATAGGCGGCGTTGTGCCCTTGCAGGAAGGACGAGTCGTGGAAATCGGCGTTGTTGGGCTGTTCAGTCATCTGATCTCGCGTCCTTGACGCAATGGGGAAAGGTGGGGCCGCGTCAGGCGGCGGCGCAGGTGACGATCATCATCTGGACGCCGGGCATCGCGCTGCCCGCGCCCGGCTTGTTGGTGCGGCTGTCCTTCAGGTCGCGGCCTGCCTGGCGGCACAGCTGCGCGGGCGCCGCGCTAATCTTGCCGGCGTCTGTTTGGGCCGGGCGGAACAGCACGGTAAAGCGGCTGTCGGCGTCGCCGGTGACGGAAATCAGCGCGGCCTGGTGCAGGCCGGTGCGGCTATCGACCGGCCCGGCCGGAATCGCGGGGGCCGCCGGGACAGGGGCGGGCGCGACGGGGCGCAGGACCGGCGCCGCGACGGGCGGAACCGCCGGAACCGCAGGCGCCGCCGCGACCGGGGGTGGGGCCGAGACCGGGACGGTCTGCACGCAACCGGCCAGCAGCAGGGCTGCCAGCAGCCCGGCGGCATTCAAGGATCGGGGCAGGGATTTGGGGGAAGTTGCAAGGGTCATGACCGCCTCAGGCACAATAAACGTCGATGATGGCCGCGCCGGGATCGGCATAGGGATCGGCGCGGGGAATCCGTTCGATCCGCGCCACCGCGCGGCGTTCCAGCCCGCACAGCGCGCGTGCCGCGCCCTGTTCGGCCTGGATGGGCGCGCGGGCCGGATGATAGATCAGCCGCCAGCCGTAATCCCGCCGCGCAACGGTGCGCACGGAATCCGGCGGCAGGGTGCTGGCCTGGTGCAGGTTCGTCATGGCGGGGATCCCGCCGGGCAGGATGTCGGTGGTGGGCGCGCGGCCGCAGGCCGTCAGCGTCAGCAGGGCCGCCAGCGACAGGGGCGCGATGCAGCCGCCGGTCCGGGCCATGGCCCCGGCGGAAAGCCTGTCTGCGCGCTGCGGCTGGTCGTCCACGTCATCCCCCTGATTGGTCCCGGTGCCCCCTTAGGTATGCCGGGGGCACCGGCTGTCAAATCGCGTCACGCACAGGTGACGGTCATGCGCTGCACACCGCCGGTGCCGAACTGCGGCGCGGTCGTATCCACCGGATCGGCGCTGAACACGGTCGAGGCCGTGTTGGCGCAGATCAGGCGCGGCGCGTCCGCAAGCTGCTCGGCGGTGACACCTTCCTCGCGATAGAAGACGACATACTGGCTGCCGGTGCGGGTCACGCCCAAGACCGCATCCGCGGGCAGGCCAGTCGCCGTCGCCAGCGCCTCGGTATCGACCGGGCTGGTCGTGACCGTAGTTTCCACGCGGGTGATCGGCTCGGGCGCGCAGGCCCCCAGCACGACAGTCGAGGCAATGAGGGTCGCTGAAAGCATCTTCATCGTGATTCTCCTGTTGTTACAGAGCGGTTGCTCTTGACCGGGGGAACGCGCGCGGCGCGGGCCGGGTTGCGTCAGCCCTTGATGGCCTTCAGAACCGCCTCGCCCAGGCCCGCCGGGCTGTCGGCGACGACGATCCCGGCCTTCTTCATGGCCTCGATCTTCGATTCCGCGTCGCCCTTGCCGCCCGAGACGATGGCGCCCGCATGGCCCATGCGCCGGCCCGGAGGCGCGGTGCGGCCCGCGATGAAGCCCGCCGTGGGCTTCCACTTGCCCTTCTTCTTCTGGTCGGCCAGGAATTCGGCCGCTTCTTCCTCGGCCGAACCGCCGATCTCGCCGATCATGATGATCGACTCGGTCTCGGGGTCGTCCAGGAACATCTGAAGCACGTCGATATGCTCCATCCCCTTGATGGGGTCGCCGCCGATGCCGACCGCCGAGGACTGGCCCAGCCCCACGTCCGAGGTCTGCTTGACCGCCTCATAGGTCAGCGTGCCGGACCGGCTGACCACGCCGACGGAACCGCGACGGAAGATGCTGCCCGGCATGATGCCGATCTTGCATTCGTCCGGCGTCATGATGCCGGGGCAGTTCGGCCCGATCAGGCGCGACTGCGACCCTTGCAGGGCGCGCTTGACGCGCATCATGTCCAGCACCGGGATGCCTTCTGTGATGCAGACGATCAGCGGGATCTGCGCGTCGATGGCTTCCAGGATCGAATCCGCCGCGAAGGGGGGCGGGACATAGATCGCGCTCGCATTGGCGCCGGTTTTGGCCACGGCCTCGTGGACCGAGTTGAAGACCGGCAGGCCCAGGTGTTCGGAGCCGCCCTTGCCGGGCGTCACGCCGCCGACCATCCGCGTGCCATAGGCGATTGCCTGTTCGGTGTGAAAGGTGCCCTGGGATCCGGTGATCCCCTGGCAGATGACTTTGGTGTCTTTGTTAACGAGAACGGCCATAGGGGTCTCCTTAATATCTCACGGGCGCGTCAATCACATCGGTGCCGTTTACAGTCACCCACTCGATTTGACGTGGGGCTAGCGTGCCGCCGCAGGATGCAGACGGCTCCATTGACCCGGTAAGTTTATCCGGGAGGGCTCGCGTAGCATTTTGGATCGTTCCACTCTTGAACGCGAAATAGAATTCGAGTCCTTGTGAACCATCTATTTCTGGGCCTACCTCGGCAAATTTAATGGCCTCTCGGCGCTCTGCAGGCAGATGCTCCGCAATAATTGCGATACAAGCATCGTAGGCGTCACTTTTGCGATCTGCCGCTGCTGCAAATGGAAAAACCGTAGCAAGCCCAGTCAGAAAAAGCGCGAGTTTTCTTTTCACCCCTTCACCGCTTTCACGATTTTCTCTGCGCCGTCCTTCAGGTCGTCCGCCGCGATAACGTTCAGGCCCGACTCGGCGATGATCTTCTTGCCCAGCTCCACGTTCGTGCCCTCAAGCCGCACGACCAGCGGAACCTGCAACCCGACTTCCTTCACGGCCGCGATGATGCCTTCCGCGATGATATCGCAGCGCATGATGCCGCCGAAGATGTTGACCAGGATGCCTTTGACGTTCGGGTCCGAGGTGATGATCTTGAAGGCTTCCGTCACCTTCTCCTTGGTCGCGCCGCCGCCCACGTCCAGGAAGTTCGCGGGTTCCGCGCCATAGAGCTTGATGATGTCCATCGTGGCCATCGCCAAGCCCGCGCCGTTCACCATGCAGCCGATCTCGCCGTCAAGGGCGATGTAGTTCAGGTCGAACTTGGATGCGGCCAGTTCCTTGGGATCTTCCTCGGTCTCGTCGCGCAGGGCCAGGATGTCGGGCTGACGGTAAAGGGCGTTGTTGTCGAAGCCCATCTTCGCGTCCAGGCACTTGATCTGGCCTTCGGGGGTGACGATCAGCGGGTTGATCTCCAGCATCTCCATGTCCTTGTCGATGAACAGGCGATACAGGTTCTTGACCAGGGCCACGCATTGCTTGACCTGAGCGCCTTCCAGGCCCAGGGCGAAGGCCACGCGGCGGCCGTGGAAATCGGACAGGCCCGAGGCCGGATCGACGCTGAAGCTCACGATCTTCTCGGGCGTGTGGGCGGCCACTTCCTCGATGTCCATGCCGCCCTCGGTCGAGGCGACGAAGCTGACGCGCGACGACCCGCGATCCACCAGCAGCGCCAGATACAGTTCGCGCGCGATGTCGGAACCGTCTTCGATATAGATGCGGTTGACCTGCTTGCCCGCCGGGCCGGTCTGGTGGGTCACGAGGGTGCGGCCCAGCATCTGGCGGGTCAGTTCCTCGGCCTCGGCCACGGATTTGGCCAGGCGGACGCCGCCCTTTTCACCGGCGGCGGCTTCCTTGAAGCTGCCCTTGCCGCGGCCGCCCGCATGGATCTGCGCCTTGACGACCCACAGGGGGCCGTCCAATTCGCCCGCGGCCGACTTGGCCTCGTCCGCCTTGATCACGACCCGGCCGTCGCTGACCGGCGCGCCGTATTGACGCAGCAGCGCCTTGGCCTGGTATTCGTGGATGTTCATCCTGACCCCCTTTTTCGGTTCGACAGATTTGCCGGGGTCATGCCACAAGGCAATCAGCGCGGGAAACCATTTTCCCGTAAAATGCCGGAAAGCCGCAAGAAGGCGCCGATTGTGATCACGGCTGGAAATGCCGTGATCACAAAGGCCCAAAAGGTCAGATTCGGCGGAGCGTCAGCCCGCCACGCGCGCGCATTCGAAACTGTCGCCGGTGGTCTTGGACAGCCAGGAGATCTGGTTGTCGTTCTTCCATTGCACCTGGATCACCGCGCCATCGGCCAAGGTCATGGTCGTCACGCGGTTCTGGGTCGAGAAGCCCCGGATCGTGATCGGCGCGGCGTCGTTCGACGGGATATAGGATGTCGGCGTAAAGGTCATGGTGGTGGCGCCGCAATCCCAGCTGCCCATGAAGGGCAACTGGTCGGTGGGCCGAGGACTGGTCGGCGGGGCCGAGCAGGCGCCGATCAGCAGAACGGAACAAAGAACAGCAGGCAGGACGTGTCTGGTCATGGTCGCCTCCGGTTTGCTTACCGCCGGAATGCTACGACGGAACCGGAAAGATGAACATCGCCGAATGCAAAAGGCGCGCCCACGGGGGACGCGCCTTGCAAGTCCTGCGGGGGCCGGTCAGGCCAGGGCGCTGTCGATGCCCTTGCAGGCTTCGACCAGGCCCTTCACGGCGTCGACGGACTTCGTGAACATCCCTTGTTCGTCGCCGTCCAGGGTGATGTCGATCACCTTTTCCACGCCGCCCGCGCCGATCACCGTGGGCACGCCCACATAGAGGCCGTTCAGCCCATAGGCGCCATCCACATAGGCCGCGCAGGGCAGGACGCGCTTCTGGTCCTTCAGATAGGCTTCCGCCATCTCGATCGCGCTGGTCGCGGGGGCATAGAAGGCGCTGCCGGTCTTCAGCAGGCCGACGATTTCCGCGCCGCCGTCGCGGGTGCGCTGCACGATCTGGTCCAGCTTGTCCTGGGTCGTCCAGCCCATCTTGACCAGATCCGGCAGCGGGATGCCGCCCACGGTCGAATAGCGCACCAGCGGCACCATCGTGTCGCCATGGCCGCCCAGCACGAAAGCCGTCACGTCCTTCATGGACACGCCGAATTCCAGCGACAGGAAATGGCGGAAGCGCGCCGAATCCAGGACACCCGCCATCCCGCAGACTTTCTCATGCGGCAGGCCGCTGAACTCGCGCAGCGCCCAGACCATCGCGTCCAGCGGGTTGGTGATGCAGATGACGAAGGCGTTGGGCGCGTGCTTGGCAATGCCTTCGCCCACCGATTTCATGACCTTGAGGTTGATGCCCAGCAGGTCGTCGCGGCTCATCCCCGGCTTGCGCGGCACGCCGGCGGTGACGATGCAGACATCGGCGCCCGCGATGTCGGCGTAATCGTTGGTGCCTTTCAGCGCGGCGTCGAAACCCTCGGACGGGCCGGATTCCGCGATGTCCAGGGCCTTGCCCTGCGGCGTGCCCTCGGCGATGTCGAACAGGACGACATCGCCCAGTTCCTTCATCGCGGCCAGATGCGCCAGCGTGCCGCCGATCTGCCCCGCACCGATCAGTGCGATTTTGGGTCGGGCCATGGATAACCTCCGATTACAGGGTGATGGTTGCCGGGGTGGTTACGGGGTCGCAACACGAATCGCAAGCCTCCGCCGCCGCAGCGCGGCACTGTTGGCGCTGACACTTGCCAATCGCCGTGCCGGGACGCATGGCTGGCGCAGGCAAGGGGGCGCGAATGCTGGATTTGACGGTCTGGGGCTGGGTGCTGGCGGTGATCGCCGCCGCGGCGGTGGGCCTTGCCAAGGGCGGGTTGGCGATGGTCGGCATGATCTCGGTCCCGATCCTGTCGCTGGTCATGTCGCCGGTGCAGGCGGCGGGGCTGATGCTGCCGGTCTATGTGGTGTCCGACATCGGCGGGCTGCTGGCCTTTCGCCATCACTTCGACATGCGGGTGCTGGCGACGGCGATCCCCGGCGCCTTGGCCGGAATCGGCATCGGCTGGGCAGGCGCCCATGTGGTGCCGGTCGAGGGCGTGACCTTCATCGTCGGCGCGGTCGGCGCGGTCTTTGCCCTGAACGCGCTGATCCGTCCGCCCTTGCCCGACCGGCAGCGCAAGCCCTCGGCCGGGCGGGGCACGCTGTGGGGGCTTTTGTCGGGCTATACCAGCTTTGTCAGCCATGCGGGCGCGCCGCCCTGGCAGATCTATGTCCAGCCGCTGCGCCTGCCCGCGCTGATCTATGCCGGAACAACGACCTGGTTCTTCGCGATCTGCAACTGGGTCAAGCTGATTCCCTATGCCGCGTTGGGCCAGTTGTCGGCGGCCAACCTGACGGCGGCGGCGATCCTGACGCCGGTGTCGCTGCTGGCGGTCTGGGCCGGGCTGCGGCTGGTCCGCATCATCCCGCAGGCGCTGTTCTACAAGCTGATCACCTGGGGCCTGCTGGCGGTGTCGCTGCGGCTGATCTGGCAGGCCTTGGCCTGACGCCGCAGCGCAGCAAGTTTGCGCTTGCCAAATCTGGCGCCACAGGGCAGCGTCGCGCAAGATTGTTGCGAGGAGGTTTTCATGGCGCGTCCCTATCGTTCGGTTCTGTATATCCCCGCCGCCAATGCGCGGGCGATGGGAAAAGCCCAGGGGCTGCCCGCCGACGCGATCATCTTCGACCTTGAGGACGCGGTGGCCCCCGGCGAAAAGCCCGCCGCGCGCGATGCGCTGGCTGCGGCGCTGGCGAACGATTACGGCCCGCGCGCCCGGATCGTGCGGATCAACGGCTTGGCGACCGAATGGGGCGAGGCCGACGCGCGCTTCTGCGCCGGGTTGGCGGGCGCGGATGCGGTGCTGATCCCCAAGGTGGACGGCCCTGCCGACCTGGACCGGGTGGCCGCGCTGATCCCCGGCCTGCCGCTGTGGGCGATGATGGAAACGCCGCTGGGGATGCTGAACGCCGCCGCCATCGCCGCCCATCCCCGGCTGGAGGGGATGGTGATGGGCACCAACGACCTTGCCAAGGAACTGGGCAGCCGCTTCCGCCCGGACCGGCTGCCGATGCAGGCGGGGCTTGGCCTCTGCCTGCTGGCCGCCAAGGCGCATGGCAAGGTGATCGTGGACGGCGTGTTCAACGCCTTCAAGGACGACGACGGGCTGCGCGCGGAATGCGAACAGGGCCGCGACATGGGCTTTGACGGCAAGACGCTGATCCACCCCGCCCAGCTTGCCATCGCCAACGACGCCTTCGCGCCCACCGAGGCCGAGATCGACCTGGCCCGCCGGCAGATCGAGGCTTTCCAGGCCGCCGCCGCCGAGGGCAAGGGTGTCGCCGTGGTCGACGGCAGGATCGTCGAGAACCTGCATGTCGAGACCGCCCGCAAGACCCTGGACAAGGCGCGGGCGATTGCAGAGATGGCCGGATAGGGGCAGGGTGGCGGCAATGACATCCAGCAAAGGAAAGCCAGATGGTTCTGCTGAGTCTCGGCGTGGTCCTGTGGTGGGCGGCGCATCTGTTCAAGCGCGCGGCCCCCGAACGCCGCGCGGCCCTGGGCGACACGGGCAAGGGGCTGGTCGCGCTGCTGCTGGTCCTGTCGGTGGTGCTGATGGTGATCGGCTACAAGCGGGCCGACGGGCCGGTCTGGTGGGGGCCGTCGCCCGCCACGGTCGGGATCAACAACCTGCTGGTGCTGCTGGCCTTCTATCTCTACGCCGCGGACGGGATGAAGACCCGCGTCACCGCCTGGCTGCGTCATCCACAACTGACGGCGTTCTCGCTGTGGGCTGTCGCGCATCTGCTGGTGAACGGCGACCTGCCTTCGCTGGTGCTGTTCGGCGGGCTGCTGGCCTGGGCCGTGGTGGAAATCGCCGTGCTGAACCGCGCGGGGGCGTGGAAGCGGCGCACCGGCCCGTTTCCCCTGCGCAAGGAGATCATGGCGGCCGTGGGCGCGGTCGTCGTCATGCTGGTCGTGGGCCTGATCCACGGCTGGGTCGGACCCTGGCCATTCGGAGGCTGACGTGACCACCATCTATCGCTGCATCACCGAGGACGACACCTCGCAATTCTGCCACCGCGTCAGCGAGGCGCTGTCGAAGGGTTGGTCGCTGCATGGCAGCCCCACCATGGCCTGGGATCCCGTCAAGGGCGTGATGCGCATGGGCCAGGCGATCACCAAGCAGATCAAGGCCGACTATCATCCCGACATGAAGCTGGGACAACAATGACCAAGACCAATCCGGGCCGTTTCTTCGAGGATTACCGCATCGGCCAGGTGATCCGCCACGCCGTCCCCCGGACCGTGGCCGAGGGGGAACGGGCGCTGTATCACGCGCTGTATCCCGCGCGTCACGCGCTCTATTCCAGCGACGAATTCGCCACCAGTTGCGGGCTGGACGGCAGCCCGATGGACGACCTGCTGGCCTTCCACGTCGTCTTCGGCAAGACCGTGCCCGATGTCAGCCTGAACGCGGTGGCGAACCTGGGCTATGCGCAGGGCCGCTGGCTGGCGCCGGTCTGGCCTGGCGATACGCTGCGGTCGGAATCGCAGGTGATCGGGTTGAAGCAGAACTCGAACGGGAAATCCGGCGTGGTCTGGGTCCGCACCCAGGGCCTGAACCAGATGGACGAACCCGTGCTGGATTACGTCCGCTGGGTGATGGTGCGCAAGCGCGACGCGGATGCCCCGGCGCCGGAAACCGTCGTGCCGGACCTGGCTCCGGCGGTCGCCGCCGACGATCTGGTGATCCCGGAAGGACTGGATTTCAGCGATTACGACTTCGACCTGGCGGGCGAGCCGCATCGCTGGGGCGACTATCAGATGGGCGAGAAGATCGACCATGTGGACGGCGTCACCATCGAGGAGGCCGAGCATATGCTGGCGACCCGGTTGTGGCAGAACACCGCCAAGGTGCATTTCGACGCCACCCACCGCGAGGACGGCAAGCGCCTGATCTATGGCGGCCATGTCATCAGCATGGCCCGCGCGCTGTCCTTCAACGGGCTGGCCAATGCGCAGATGATCGTCGCGCTGAACGCGGGCGCCCATGCCAACCCCTGCTTCGCGGGCGATACCCTTCGCGCCTGGTCCGAGGTTCTGGACAAGGCGGAAACCGATGCGCCGGGCGTCGGCGCGATCCGGCTGCGGCTGGTCGCGACCAAGGGCGACAGCGCGGCCTTCCCGCTGAAGGACGGCGACGGCCGCTATCTGCCCGAGGTGCTGCTGGATCTGGATTACTGGGCCTTGATTCCGGTCTAGCGCAAACATTCGCATCCGCAGCATTCCTTGTGATCACAGCTTGGCAGGTCGTGATCACAAAGGCCGCAAAGCGAGGAAATTAGGCGGCCGCTCTGGCATCTGGCGGTGACAGATGTCACAAATGCCGACAGAACACGCGCCAATCGCCAGCCCGCGAGGCCAGCCATGCCTGCGACGGGTCCAGCCAGAACCGTTTAAAGGAGCGCCGCATCATGGCCGATGTGAACCGGGGCAACCGGCCGCTTTCCCCCCATCTCCAGGTCTATCGCCTGCCCATCGCCGCCGTGACCTCGATCATGACGCGGATCACGGGCCATGCGCTTGTCGCGGGCATCCTGCTGCTGGTCTGGTGGCTGGTCGCCGCCGTCAGCGGCCCGCGCGCCTTCGCCGCCGCCGACTGGGTGGTGCGGTCCTGGATCGGCTTCATCGTCCTGACCGGGTCGGCCTGGGCCTTGTGGTTCCATACGCTGGCCGGCATCCGGCACCTGTTCTACGATTCGGGCCAGCTGCTGCGCATCGAAGAGGCCGAGCGCGCCAGCTGGGCCATCATCATCGGATCGGTGGTGCTGACGCTGATCTCTCTGATCCTGTTCTTCCTGTTCTGAGCCCGAGGGATACCATGCGCTATATCACCCCCCGCAAGGCAGCCCAGGGACTCGGCTCGGCCCATAGCGGCACCCAGGACCACTGGTTCCTGACCGTCAGTTCCTGTGCCCTGGTCCTGCTGGTCCCGGCCTTCATGCTGGTCATCGGCAAGGCGATCGGCCTGCCGCATCCCGAACTGGTGGCCTATTTCGGTCGCCCCTATCCGGCGCTGATCACGGCGCTGTTCATCGTCGTGGGCATGGTGCATTTCATCAAAGGCACCCGGATCATGATCGACGATTATTTCCAATACACGGCGCGCAAGGTGGCGATCATCGTTTCGGTGGTCTTTTCCTGGGCGGTCATCGCGGCGGCAGTCTTTGCCTTGGCCAAGATGACGCTGGTCACCATCGCGATCTGAGGACATCATGGCTGCTTACGACATTCATACGCATGATTACGACGTGGTCGTGGTGGGGGCCGGGGGCGCCGGTCTGCGCGCGACGCTGGGCATGGCGGAACAGGGGCTGCGCACCGCCTGCGTGACCAAGGTGTTCCCCACCCGGTCCCACACCGTCGCGGCGCAAGGCGGCATCGCCGCGTCGCTGTCGAACATGGGGCCGGACAACTGGCAATGGCACATGTACGACACCGTGAAAGGGTCGGACTGGCTGGGCGATACCGACGCCATGGAATACCTGGCGCGCGAGGCGCCCAAGGCCGTCTACGAGCTGGAACATTACGGCGTGCCGTTTTCCCGGACCGAGGAAGGCAAGATCTATCAGCGGCCCTTCGGCGGCCACACGACTGAGTTCGGCGAAGGCCCCCCGGTGCAGCGCACCTGCGCGGCGGCCGACCGCACCGGCCACGCGATCCTGCACACGCTCTATGGCCAGTCGTTGAAGAACAACGCGGAATTCTTCATCGAATATTTCGCGCTGGACCTGATCATCACCGACGGCGCCTGCACCGGCGTCGTCTGCTGGAAGCTGGACGACGGCACCATTCACGTCTTCAACGCCAAGATGGTGGTGCTGGCGACCGGCGGCTATGGCCGCGCCTATTTCAGCGCCACGTCGGCCCATACCTGCACCGGCGACGGCGGCGGCATGGTGGCGCGCGCGGGCCTGCCCTTGCAGGATATGGAATTCGTGCAGTTCCACCCGACCGGCATCTACGGCTCGGGCTGCCTGATCACCGAAGGCGCGCGGGGCGAGGGTGGATACCTGACGAACTCCGAGGGCGAGCGTTTCATGGAACGCTATGCCCCGACCTACAAGGATCTGGCGTCCCGCGATGTAGTGTCGCGCTGCATCACCATCGAGATCCGCGAGGGCCGCGGCGTCGGTCCCGACAAGGACCACATGTATCTGAACCTGATGCACCTGCCGCCCGAGGCCCTGGCCGAGCGCCTGCCCGGCATCAGCGAATCCGCCAAGATCTTCGCGGGCGTCGATGTGACCAAGCAGCCGATCCCGATCCTGCCGACGGTCCATTACAACATGGGCGGCATCCCCACGAACTATTGGGGCGAGGTGCTGAACCCCACCGCCGACAACCCGGATGCGATCTTCCCCGGCCTGATGGCCGTGGGCGAGGCGGGCTGCGCGTCCGTCCATGGCGCGAACCGGCTGGGATCGAACAGCCTGATCGACCTGGTGGTCTTCGGCCGCGCCGCCGCGATCCGCGCGGGCCAGGTGATCGACCGCGAAAGCCATGTCCCCGCCACCAATCAGGCCCAGGTGGACAAGGCGCTGGCCCGCTTCGACGCGCTGCGCAATGCCAACGGCACTACCCCCACGGCGGATCTGCGGTTGCAGATGCAGCGCACCATGCAGGCGGACGCGGCGGTGTTCCGCACCGACAAGACCCTGGCCGAGGGCGCCGAGAAGATGACGGCCATCGCCGCCAAGCTGGACGACCTCAAGGTCACCGACCGGGGTCTGATCTGGAACACCGACCTGATGGAAACGCTGGAGCTGACCAACCTGATGCCCAACGCGCTGGCGACGATCGTTGCGGCCGAGGCGCGCAAGGAAAGCCGGGGCGCCCATGCGCATGAGGACTGGCCCGAGCGGGACGACGCCAACTGGCGCAAGCACTCGCTTGCATGGGTGGATGGAAACGCGGTTAAACTGGATTACCGCCCCGTTCATCTGGACCCTCTGACCACGGAAGCAGATGGCGGGATCGACCTGAAGAAGATTGCTCCCAAGAAAAGGGTTTACTGATGCGCTTCCAGACTTTTGCCGCCTTGGGTCTTGCCGCCGCCGCCGTGGCGGGCTGCGTGGCCCCCGTTCCGCCCGCGACGACCGTCACCACGCCCCCCAGTGTGATCACCACGCCCACGGTGCTGGATGCGGCCTCGCGCCAGGTGGCCCGCACGGTGATCAACGCCGAGATGGAAAAGCGCCTGCCCGGCGCGAATGTCGCGCCCTACACCGATTGCGTCGTCAACAACGCCACCACGGCGGAACTGATCGACATCGCCCAGGCGTCCCGCGCGGGCGTCACGGGCACGGCGGACAGCGTGGCGGCGATCGTCTCGCGCCCGGCGACGACGCAATGCATCGCCGCAGCGGCGCGCACGGCGTGATGTGATGCGCGCGCGGGCGGGACATATGGCGCTGTTGCTGGTCGGAGCCTTGGCCGCCTGCGGCCCGGTTCCGGTCGAGCAGGCCGAACTGACCTGCCTGCGCGACGCCGAACTGACGGTCCGCCCGCGCACCAATGTGGCCCTGGGCGTCGGCACCGGCTTCGGCGGCGGCGGGACGCGCGGCTTCGGCAGCGTTTCGGTCGATCTGTCGGGCGACTATCTGGCGGGGCGCGATCCTTCGCAGGTCTATGACCGCTGCGTGCAGCGCCGCTCTGGGCAGATGCCGCGCCGCCCGCTGACCGAACAGCCGGGCTGGACGGGCTGAGATGGCGGGCGCAGGGCGGACAGGGCAGGGGGCGCGGCGCCTGATCGTCCATCTGGGCGTCCAGAAGACCGGCAGCACCGCGATTCAGCGGCACCTGCGCCGCAACGCCGACGCGCTGGCGGACCATTTGGTGATCCGTACGCCCGAGGAAGGATCGCCCATGTGTCCCCTGGGCCGGGCGGCGGTGGCCTTCAGCCTGGATCCGTCCGGGGACCGCGCGCAGGCGCTGAAGCTGGCCTTCCGCGCGGTGCTGGATACGCTGCCCCCCGGCGATGTGCCGGGACTGATCAGCCACGAGAACCTGGCAGGCGCCATGCCCGGCAATGGCGGCGAGGTGCGGCTGTATCCCGCCCTGCCGCAGATCGCCGCGCTGCTTCTGGCCGAGGCGCGGGATTTCGCGGTCGATTTCGCGATCTATACCCGCCAGCAGAAGGCCTGGCGCCCCTCGGTCTGGGCGCAGGCGGTGCGCACAGACGGCTATGGCCGCAGCCTGGCCGAGTTCGAGACCGAGACGGGGGGCCTTCCCGGCTGGGGCGACCTGATGCGCCGCCTGACGGCCGAAGTCGGCGACCGCGTGACCCGCTTCAAGCTGGAGGACGAGGCCGATCCCCTGCGCCCCGGCCGCCAGTTGCTGCGCCATGCGGGGATCGGGGACGACCTGATCGACGCGCTGGCTCCGCTGGACGGGCCGTCCAACAGCCGCCTGAACACCGGCGCCACCGAATTCCTGCGCCGCCTGAACGGGTTGGCGCTGAACCCGCACGCGCATGGCCGGATCGTCGATCTGGTCGCCCGCGCCGAACATCTTTTCGCGGCGGATGTGCCGCAAGGCACTTCCTGAGAGGAGCACCCTATGGTCCAGTTCACCCTGCCCAAGAACAGCCAGATCCGCGTCGGCAAGACCTGGCCCGCGCCCCAGGGCGCGACCAATGTCCGCAAGTTCAAGATTTATCGCTGGGATCCCGATACGGGCGAAAATCCGCGCCTGGACACCTATTTCGTCGATCTGGACAAATGCGGGCCGATGGTCCTGGACGCGCTGATCAAGATCAAGAACGAGATCGACCCGACCCTGTCCTTCCGCCGGTCCTGCCGCGAGGGGATCTGCGGTTCCTGCGCGATGAATATCGACGGCGGCAACCACCTGGCCTGCATCTATGGCATCGACGAGGTGAAGGGCGACGTGTCGATCTATCCGCTGCCGCACATGCCGGTGGTCAAGGATCTGGTCCCCGACCTGACGCATTTCTATGCCCAGCACGCCAGCGTGAATCCCTATCTGATCACCAAGTCGCCCACGCCCGGCAAGGAATGGAAGCAGTCCATCGAGGACCGCAAGAAGCTGGACGGGCTGTACGAGTGCATCCTGTGCGCGTCCTGTTCGACCGCCTGCCCGTCCTATTGGTGGAACGGCGACCGCTATCTGGGCCCGGCGGCGCTGCTGCACGCCTATCGCTGGATCATTGACTCGCGCGATGAGGCGACTGGCGAGCGGCTGGACGAGCTGGAGGATCCCTTCAAGCTGTATCGCTGCCACACGATCATGAACTGCACCAATACCTGCCCCAAGGGGCTGAACCCGGCCAAGGCGATCGCGTCCATCAAGCACATGATGGTCGACCGGATGGTGTAAAAGCCGGGGGCTTCGCGCCCCCGGACCCCCGCGGGGTATTGGGACAAAGAAGAAGGGCCGGAGGTTTTGCCTCTGGCCCTTTTGCTGCGCGTCGCGCGTTTGTCGCTGGAAAAGGTCCAGTGGACCTTTTTCCGGGCGCTTTTCACCCTTCGACTTTGGTGAAGTCGGCGATCTGCTGGCCTGCGGCGCGGATGCGGTGCAGCAGGTTCAGGCGGTTGCGGCGGACGATCTGGTTGTCGGTGTTGACCTGCACCGTGTCGAAGAAGGCGTCGATGGGCGCGCGCAGGGCGGCGATGGCGGTCATGGCGGCGGGGAAGTCCTCGGCCGCGATGGCGGCCTTGATCGCCGGTTCGGCGGTATCGAGGGCGGCGAACAGGGCGCGTTCCTGATCGTTTTCCGCGAACTTCGGGTCGGCGCCGAAGCTGTATTCGACGCCGTCCTTTTCCTCGGCCTGCGCCAGGATGTTCCCGGCGCGCTTGAGGCCTTGGATCAGGTTTTTCCCGTCATCGGTTTGCAGCATGGCGTTCAGCGCGGTGGCGCGGTTCACTACGAGCACGAGGTCGTCATTGCCGGGCTGCGCCAGCACGGCGTCGATGATGTCGTGGCGGATGCCCTGGTCGCGGAGATAGACCTTGAGGCGGTCGTGGAGGAAGGAGAGGAGGTCGGCTGCAAGATCGTTTGGTGACGGAAGTTCCTCTAATACTTCATAATATCCTTCAAGATTGCTCGTGATCTGAAGGGAATTTGCACTATCACTGTTTGGCTCTCGTTTGTTCCGACAGACGAATACTGGTGAATCAGAATCAACCCTTTCGGAGTTGACAGAAAAGCGTGTATCGGTAGAGAACAAGCATGTAATTGAAAAAAACTGCGTTAGCGTATTGTTTGAGTTAGTATCTTTCAAGAAAATATAACGATTCTCTTTCTGAAGGAATCTCAACGTCTGCATATATTGTTTTACGGCCACGCTTCCGAGTGAGGCACGAACTAGGTTTTCCATCTCTAGCCGAATAACCCCCAACGCCGCCCGCCGCAGCGCATAGGGATCCTTTGACCCGGTGGGCTTCTCATCAATCGCCCAGAACCCGGTCAGCGTGTCGATCTTGTCCGCAAGCGCCACCGCCACCGAAACCGGCGCAGTCGGCACTGCATCTGACGGACCCAGCGGCGAATAGTGGTCGCGGGCGGCATCCGCCACCGCATCCGGCTCACCCGCCGCTAGGGCGTAATACCGGCCCATGGTGCCCTGCAATTCCGGGAACTCGCCGACCATGGCGCTGCGCAGGTCCAGCTTGGCCAGCTTCGCGGCCTGTTCGGCCTGGTTCGCGTCGGCGCCGACCAGCGGCGCGATCTCTCGGGCTAGCGCCGCGATCCGCGCAACACGATCCGCCTGGCTGCCCAGCTTGTTGTGGAACGTCACCGACTTCAGACCCTCGGCCCAAGCCTGCATCCCCGCCTTCGCCTCGCGCAGGTCGTTTTCCCAGAAGAAGGCGGCGTCGGACAGGCGCGCGGCCAGCACCCGCTGGTTCCCGGCCAGGATCGTCGCGCCGTCGTCCGGGGTCTCGATATTGGCGACAGTCACAAAACCTTCGATCCGGCCGGTCTTGGGGTTCTTGGCCGAGAAGAACTTCTGGTGTTCCTTCATCGAGGTTTGCAGAACCTCGGGCGGCAGGTCCAGGAAGCGGTCCTCGATCACGCCCATCAGGGGGACGGGCCATTCGACAAGGCCCGCGACCTCGGACAGAAGCCCGTCGTCGGGGACGATCTGCCAGCCGCGCGCGAAGGCGAGATTTTCGGCCTGCTGGCGGATCGCAGCCTCGCGTTCGGCGCTGTCCAGGATCACATGGGCACGGCGCAGCTTGGCGGCGTAATCGTCGAAGCCCGTGACGGTGAAGGCGTCGGGGGACAGGAAGCGATGACCGCGCGTGCTGTTGCCCGCCGTGATGCCCTCGACCGCCAGGGGGACAACGGTGGCGCCCGCTTCGTCCGACAGCAGGCAGAGGATCGAATGCAGCGGACGCACCCACCGCAGCGAACCCGCGCCCCACCGCATCGACTTGGGCCAAGGGAAGTTGCGGATGGTGGCGTCCAGAACCTCGGCCACGATCTCGGACGCGGGGCGGCCCGCGCGTTCGATCACCGCGAACCAGACCTGGCCCTTCTTGTCGTCGCGGGCCTGCAACTGGTCGCGGGTCAGGCCCGTGGAGCGCAGGAAGCCTTCCAGCGCGGCGTCCGGCGCGTCGGTGCGGGGGCCCTTGCGTTCCTCGCGCGTGGTGGGGCTGTTGGCGGTCAGCCCCTCGACCGTCAGGGTCAGGCGGCGCGGCGTGGAAAACGCCCCGGCCGAGGCATAGGTCAGCCCGGCGTCCACCAAGCCGTCGGTCACAAGCTTCCTCAGATCCTCGCGGGCGCGGGCCTGCATCCGGGCGGGGATTTCCTCGGAAAACAGTTCGATCAGCAGGTCGGGCATCAGTCCATCACTCCGCGTTCCGGGGTCTTGTCGTTCATTTGGTGCCAGCCGAAGGCGCGGCCGTCGGGATAAACGGCGATCACGCGGTCCACGTCGGGCCGGATTTCGGGCCGGGACAGATAGGCGGCGGCCGCGCCCGATTCCAGGTCGCGGGTTAGCTGGGCATAGTCGAAGCAGCCGAACCATGAGGGCGCCGCCAGCGGCGTCGGTTGGGCAAAGGGTTCCGCGCCCGCGGGCAGGGGTTCGGCCAGGCGGAAACAGGCGCGCCACCGCAGGGGGGAACTGTCGGCGTCGATCGCCTCGACCCCGGTGGTCGCCAGGGGCAGGGGGGCGCCGTCAACCATTACGGTCGGCGCCACGGCCGAGGGGTCCAGCCGGTCGTAGAAATGATATTCCTGCAAATACCACATGCCGCCGCCCGCGATCACGGCGGCGGCCAGCAGGCCGATGCCGATGATCTTGCCATTCATGCCTGGGCCGCTTCCGTGGTCACGAACAGGTCGGCGCAGGCTTTCGCCAGCGCCCGGACCCGGCCGATATAGGCCTGCCGTTCCGTGACCGAAATCACGCCGCGCGCGTCCAGCAGGTTGAAGATATGGCTGGCCTTGATCGCCTGGTCATAGGCCGGGTGCGCCATCGGGATGGTCCGCCCGGCGCCGTCCACCGGCTCGGCGGCGAGGATCCGGGCGCATTCGGCCTCGGCGTCCTTGAAGTGCTGGAACAGCATGTCCGTATCGGCCTGATCGAAGTTCCAGCGGGAATATTCCTGCTCGGTCTGGCGGAAGATGTCGCCATAGGTCAGCGGGATCGGCGCGCCGGGATCGTTGAAGGGCATGTCCATCACATGCTCGACCCCCAGCACATACATCGCCAGCCGTTCCAGCCCATAGGTCAGCTCGCCCGAGACGGGGCGGCAGTCATGGCCGCCGACCTGCTGGAAATAGGTGAACTGGCTGACCTCCATGCCGTCGCACCAGACCTCCCAGCCCAGGCCCCAGGCGCCCAGCGTGGGGGATTCCCAGTCGTCCTCGACGAAGCGCACGTCATGGACCAGCGGATCCAGGCCGATGGCGCGCAGGCTGCCCAGATACAGGTCTTGCAGGTTCGCGGGCGACGGCTTGATGATAACCTGATACTGGTAATAGTGCTGAAGCCGGTTCGGGTTTTCGCCATAGCGCCCGTCCGTGGGGCGGCGCGAGGGCTGGACATAGGCCGCCGCCCAGGACTTGCCGCCCAGGCTGCGCAGCGTGGTGGCCGGGTGGAAGGTGCCCGCGCCCACCTCCATGTCATAGGGTTGCAGGACCGCGCAGCCCTGTTCGGCCCAATAGGCTTGCAGGCGCAGGATGATCTCCTGAAAGCTGCGGGGTCGGTTGGGGCTGGTCATCGGGGCCGTCCTTTGCATAGATCAGCACATGCTTGCGCGCCTTCTAGGCGGCGCGGGGAACAGGGTCAATAAAGGCCGGAAAAGGGGATGGGAATGCGGCGACTGGCTTTCGTGGTGATGGCGGCGGGACTGCCGATGGCGAGCTTCGCGCAGGACGCCGTGATCCGCATCGAGGCCAAGCGCGGCGGCGACGTGGCCGAGGCCGCCGCCCGCTGGGCCAGCCAGTTGGGCGATGTGGTGACCTTTCCGCTGCCGCGCGGCTGGACCGCCATCGCCATCGGGCCGCTGACGCCCGAGGAGGCGGGCGAGCGCATCGGCGCGCTGAAAGAGGCGCGGCAGATCCCGGCGGACAGTTTCGTCACCGTGCCGGGCGAGGATGTGGTGCTGACCCCGGTAGGCCGGGCCGCGCCCGTGGCCGAGGCGCCGGCTGCCGCGCCAGAACCCGCCGCGCCGCAGCCGGATCTGCCCGCGCCGGGCGCCTATCTGCGCCTGCAATCGGTACCGTCGCGGACAGATGCGGACGCGGCCCTTGTCGAATGGCGCAAGACCTTCCCCGAGGCGGGGCTGGCGGGCCTGCCGAACGGCTGGTTCGGGGTGGTTCTGGGTCCGCTGGACCGGGCTGCCGCCGATGCCTGGCTGAAGGTTTTCAAGGATGGCGACCTTGTCCCGAACGACGCTTTCGTGTCGGACGCCGCCGATCTGGCGGCGGTGGTCCAGGCGGGGCAGGCGCCGAACCTGCCCGCGCCCCCTGCCGCCCCCGGCGAAATGCCGCCGCTGGACCAGGTGCAGCGCGCGCTGCGTTGGGCGGGCGTCTATGACGGAGAGATCGACGGCAAGGACGGCCCGCGCACCCGCGACGCCATCCGCGCCGAGATTCTGGCCGAACGCCTGTCCACCGACCCCGGCACGGCGATGCGCGAACTGATCGCGCGGCGCGAGGCGTGGCGGGCCGAGGTCGGGCTGGTCACGCTGGACGACACGGCGACCGGACTGTCGCTGCTGGCGCCGATGGACCGGCTGGAGTTCGACCGGACGGAACGGGCGCTGTCGATCTATGGGCCGAAGGACGGGTCCGGCGCGGCGCTGATCCTGTTCAGCCAGCCCGGCGGGCAGCAGGAGCTGCTGGATCTGTCGGGCCTTGTCACCGCGCTTGGCTGGGTGCCGCAGCCGGTCCGCACCATCAAGCCCGGCCACGTCCTGCTGGAAGGCGCGAACGACACCCATCTCGGCCGCGCCGAAGGCTGGGTCCGCGACGGCCGGGCCGAGGGCTTCGTGCTGATCTGGCCCGCGGCGGATGCGCAGGGCCAGGCGCGGATCGCGGCGGAAATGTCGGACAGTTTTGCGCGGACGGTGGCGGACGCCGCGCCGGAGGATGCCCCCGGCGCGGGTGTGTTGAAACCGTAGATTACGTCAGACGCTCAAAAATAATGTCACTTGGACTTTCCGCAAATATTGGCGTGCACATTGCAACTGAGATGGCCTGCCTTATCTGCTTCGCCGCTGCCTGTGTGACAATACAGGCCAATTTCAAGGCCGCGTTGAATGATTTCATCATCCGCTTCTTGTAAAACCACAAGCTTAGCGGGTCCAACTGCCCATCCTTTAGCGCCACCTTCCGTACCTCCTGCAAGGATCAGAATTCCTTCAGGTACGTTCCCATCTGACATTACTGCACTTGCAGAACCACCTGCCCACTTTCCGCCCTGCTGGACAATGCTACGATCAAGCTTAAAATGTGGAGGAAATTTGACCAAGGCCGGGGGAAAAGCCTCAACCTTTGCTTCAGCGTTTACCTTGCTGTCTTCATCGTAAGCTTGACCCAGCAAGGTGAAACCGGACGGGCATTCCTGTGAAAACGCCACGCTAGGTGCCGCCGCTACTACAGGGCTCATGACTGCAAGGAGCCAGAGACTAATTTTACTCATGGTGACACATCCTTATACTAAGTGCTGTAACTTTCGTATTCAGTAATGTGCATTTTGATCTGAGCCATTCGAAGCACATGACGCATTTGCGTTATGAGGATAAATTTATTTAACATATCAAAATAACTGGGCTAACATCAGGTAGCCGCTTGCTAGTTTCCGGGTTCGCCATGCCCAGTTCCGCATTGCCGGAAGACCCGTTGATCGCCCATCTGCACCGCGCGGCCCTGGACCGCGCCGGATGGCAGGATTTCGTGCTGGCCCTGGAACAGCGGTTCGGCGGGGCCAAGGCCTCGATCCATGGCGCCGCGCGACCATCGGATGCGCCGTTCCTGTCCGTCGCGGGCAGCTTCGATCCGGCCTTTACGCAGTCCTATCTGGCGCATTACCACCGCATCAATCCCTTCATGCCGTTGTCGGCGGCCATCCCGCAGGGGCGGGCCAGGGTGTCGCCCATGGATCTGCCCGACGAGGTGCTGCGCCGGACCGAATTCTACAACGACTGGCTGCGTCCGCAGGAAGACCTGTCCATCGCCGTCGCGGTGAAATCGCGCCCGCAGGGCAACCGTTCGCTGGTCCTGTCGCTGAACATCCGGCGGCGCGACGGCGACCGGGCGGCCCTGCGCGCGCAGCGCCTGCTGGACCGGCTGGAGCCGCATCTGTCTCACGCCTTCCAGGTGGCCGAGATCGTCTCGGCCCTGTCCCTTCACGGCGGGCAGGCGGGGGCGGGCGACGGCGGGCTGATGATGGTCGATGACGGCCTGTCGCTGGTCTGGGCGGACGCCGGCGCCACCTTGCAGGAGGGCAGGGTCTTCCGGCTGGACCCGTTCAACAGGCTGATGTTCCTGGATGGCGCCGTGCAGGATTGGGCCAGGGCCGCTTGCCGGGCTTCCGGGGGCGCGAAACCCCTGGCGCGCGCCGTCCAGGGCGCGGATGGCTGGCAGGTCAGGCTTGTGCAGCCCGGCGATGGTCCCGGCCTGCCCTCTCCCTTTTTCGGGGGGCACTGCTTTGCCCGGCCCCGGATCCTGTTCGTGCTGTCGCGCCCGGTCGAGGCTCCGTCACGGCTGTCGCACCTGCAATCTCGCTTCGACCTGACCCCGGCCGAGGCCGAGGTCGCTGCCGCCGTCGCCGAGGGCCTGAGCACCGCCGAGATCGCCCGGACGCGGCAGGCCAGCCTGCACACCGTGCGCAATCAGATCCGGTCGGTCCTGGCCAAGATGGACGCGCGTCACCGGATCGACGTGGCGCGGATCCTGGCGCAAGGCCGCCCCTAGCCCCGCCAGAACCGCGGCAGCAGCAGGACCAGCACCGACACCAGTTCCAGCCGGCCTAGATACATGCCCAGCGTCATCAGCCATTTGGCGGCTTCGGGAAATTCGGCGACCGAACCGTTGGCGGTGATCTCCGGTCCCCAGACGGGGCCGATATTGGCGATGGCGGTCCAGGCGCCGGTCAGGGCGGTGCGGGGGTGCAGGCCGGTCAGCGACAGGCCCACGATCAGCAGCCCGAAGGTCAGCATGAACAGCGTGAAGAAGGCCATCACGGAATCGATCACGTCCTGGTCCAGCGGGCGGCCCTCGTAGCGCAGGGCATAGACCCGGTGGGGCGAATGCATCCGGCGCAACTGCGCGCGCACAGCCTGGAACAGCACCAGATAGCGGAACACCTTGACCGAACAGGCGGTCGAGCCGGTGCAGCCGCCGATCAGCCCGCAGATGATCAGGATGGCGATGGGCAGGTGGCCCCAGGTCATCACGTCCGTGGAAAAGAACCCGGTGCCCGAAAAGGTCGAGATCGTGTTGAACACCGTCTCGCGCGTGATGTCGACGATGTTGCCCTGATGGCGCAGGAAGATCACGCGATAGGCGACGATGATCGCGCAGGCTGAGAGTATCCAGCGCAGATAGGCGCGGATTTGCAGATCCCGCCAGATCGGCGTGAAATCCCCCCGCATCCCCTGGACCAGCCGGATGAAGGGGATCGAGGCCAGGATCATGAAGAACGACGCCGCCCATTCCAGCGGACCCAGGAAAGCTCCGAAGCTGGCGTCGTAGTTGGAAAATCCCCCGGTGGACACCGTGCCGAAGGCTTGCACGATGGCGTCGAAGCCGTTCATGCCCAGCAGCAGATAGGTGATCGTGCAGAAGCCGGTCAGCATGATGTAGATCCGCGTCATCTCGGCCGCGATCTCTCCGGCGCGGGGCATGATCTTGCCCAGGGTGTCGAAGCCCTCGGACCGGAAGAACTGCATCCCGCCGACCTTCATGATCGGCAGGAACACCATGGCGACGACGACGATCCCCAGCCCGCCGATCCAGTGCAGGATGGCGCGCCACAGATGGGTGCCGCGCGGCAGGCCGTCCAGTTCGGGAAAGGCGGTGGTGCCGGTGGTGGTGACGCCCGACATCGCCTCGAAATAGGCGTCGGTGAAGCTGGCGTCGGGCTGACCCAGCATGAAGGGCAGGGCGCCGAAGACCGGCAGCACCGCCCACAGGCCCGAGGTCAGCAGGAAGGCCTGCTGGATCGACAGGCTTTTGTAATCGCCCCAGGTCGCGACCGAGACCAGCGTGCCCGCGACGGTGGTCAGCGCCGCGCATTGCAGAAAGACGACCCAATGCGGATCGCCGTGCCACCAGTCCACCAGCATCGGCGACAGCATCGAAACCCCCAGGGTCACGATGATCTTGCCGATCGGATGGGCCACGGGGCGAAGGTCGATCATGGGGATTGCTTGCCCCGCGCCCTGCCGGGCGTCAAGCGCTCTGCTGGATCGTCCTGCCCGCGCGGTTGATGCGGCCGATCCACAAGGCCGCCCCCAGCAGCACCAGTCCCGCCGCAAGGGCCACCGCGCCCGTGGCGCGGTCGAAGGCGGCATTGGCAAGGGCCAGCAGGGTGTCCGCCTGGGGCGCGGGCAGGGTCGCGGCCAGGGCCAGGGCGCCGTCCAGGGAATCCCGCGCCTGGGCCCCCGATCCGCCTGCGGCCGCGAAGCTGGCGCTGTAGACGCCCGCCATCAGGCTGCCCAGCATGGCGATGCCAAGCGCGCCGCCCAGTTCATAGGACACTTCCTCGACCGAGGCGGCCATGCCCGCCCGGTCGGCGGGCGCGTTCAGCATGATCGCGGACGATGCCGCCGTCATCGCCGCCCCGATGCCCGCGCCCATGATGGCGAAGCTGGCAAGCTCGACCCAGGTCTGGCCGAAACCCGCCCAATAGATCAGGATGCCCGTCCCGCTGATCGCCAGTGTCGCGGACAGCAGGACGCCCGCGCGGACCCGGCCCAACAGGAGGCCCGCGACCGGCCCCGCCACGAAAGCCGCCAGCGGAATAGGCAGGATGAACAGCCCGGCTTGCAGCGGCGTCATCCCCTGGACCAGTTGCAGGCGCTGCGTGATGACCAGTTCGACCCCCAGCAGCGTTGCGGCGGACACGACGGCCCCGATCACGCCGCCCGAAAAGCGCGGGTCGCGGAACAGCGTCAGGTCGATCATCGGGCTGGCGCTGCGGCGAAGGCGGCGCAGGAACAGCGCCAGGGCCGCCGCGCCCACCGTCGCGGACAGGACCAGCACCAGGACCGAGGGATCGGGCTTGGCGATCTCCTTGATCGCAAGCGTCAGCCCGACCAGCCCGACCAGGGCCTGCACCGATCCGACCGGATCGAAGGGATGGTGCCCGTGGGCCTGGCCCCTGGGCACGAAGGCCAGCGTCAGCGGCAGCGCCGCCAGGACCACCGGCAGGTTGATCAGGAATACCGCGCCCCAGTGGAAATGCTGCAACAGCGCGCCGCCGATCACCGGGCCAAGCGCCGCCCCGCCGGATGCCACCGCCGCCCAGATGCCGATGGCCAGGGCGCGCTGATCGGGGTCGTCGAAGCTGTGGCGGATGATCGACAGCGTGGCGGGCATCATCGCCGCCGCGCCCACCGCCAGGGCCGCGCGCGCCGCGATCAACATCGCCGAGGACGGCGCGAACCCCGCCGCCAGCGAGGCCAGACCGAAGATCACCAGCCCGATCATGAACATCCGCCGGTGCCCGAAGCGGTCGCCAAGCGCCCCCGCGCCCGGCAGCAGACCGGCCACCACCAGCGAATAGGCATTGACGATCCACAGCTTCTCCGTAGCCGAGGCGTCCAGGTCGCGCGTCAATGTCGGCAGCGCCGTGTAAAGCACCGTCATGTCGATGACGATCAGGAACAGCGCGGTCGATACGATGGCCAGCACAAGCCAGGGGGAACGGGCGGTCATGTCTCACCTGAAAATGAAGCGCGGCGGGGTGGCGAGTCGCAGGCGATCAGTTTAAATACGATCGTATGGAAACGGAAGGGGCGACATGGCAAGACCGCGCAGCATCGACCGCGAAAGGCTGCTGGACGCGGCCGAGGAGATCGTCCGCAACCAGGGGGCCTCGGCGCTGACCATCGACGCGCTGGCCCGCGCCTGCGGGATCACCAAGGGCGGGGTGCAATACGCCTTCGGGACCAAGGACGACATCATCGATGCGATGTTCACGCGCTGGAACCGCGACTATGACGCGAAGTTCGCGGCGGTCGCCGGTCCCGATGCGGATGGGATGCAGCGGATCCGCGCGCATCTGGCGGCGACGCGAGAGGCGGACGAGGTGTCGATGACCAAGGCCGCCAGCCTGATGGCGGGGCTGATGCAGACGCCCGAGCATCTGGCCTCGACCCGACAGTGGTATCGGGACAGGCTGGCGGGGCTGGATGCGGATACCCCGGAAAGCCGCCGCGCGCGGCTGGCCTTCCTGGCCTGCGAAGGAGCGTTCCTGCTGCATTTCCTGCGCTTCATGCCGTTGGAGGATGCGGAATGGCAGGCGGTGTTCGCGGATATCGGCGGGTTGTTGGACAGCGATGGCTGTCCTGACAGTTGACGCGCGAAGGCCCTCGCCTTCGCCGAACGATGCGCCTTCCGTCGCCAACCGCCGGGCCTTCAACGGCCGGCCAGCGTCCGCCCCGCCGATGTCGCCCTAGCTGTTCGGATCCTGATACACGCCGGTTTCCTTCAGCGTGTCCATGACCTCTTTCGGCATATAGGTCTCGTCATGCTTGGCCAGCAGATCGCGGGCCTCGAAGCGGCCGTTGCGGTAATATCCCTTCGCGATGGTGCCTTGGCCTTCCGTGAACAGGTCGGGACGCGGGTCGCGGCCGACATAGCTGACGGGAATTTCCGCCGCGCCGTCGGTGATGACGAAATCGAACTCTACCCCGTCGCGGTTGACGATCGAGCCTTCCTTCACCAGCCCGCCCAGCTGGAAATATTCGTCGGGATCTGGCGCGGCCTCGGCCAGCTGCATGGGCGAGCGGTACAGGTTGATGCCGTCGCGAAAGCCGTATCCGATCAGCCCGACCGCGATCACCAGGGCCACGGCGGCCGCGACGATCACCTGGATGCGACGGCGTTTCTTCAGGGATTTCATGCCTGCCATGGCGATAACCTCATGCTGCCTCGAAGCGGATCGGGCGGCGCAGGAACTGCGTGGCCTTGCCCGACACGCGAACCGGGTCGCCGGTCGTCAGATATTTCGAATCCGTCCCCGACCCCAGGAATTCCGGCCTGCGTTTCAGATAGTCGGCCAGGCTTTCGGCGACCAGCCCCGCCTGGCTGAAAACCTTGACGTTCGGGCCAAGCGCCTTCTGGAACGCGTCCTGAACCAGCGGGTAATGAGTGCAGCCCAGGATCGCCGCCTCGGGATGGGGCATCCGCCGCAGCAGCGCCTCGACATGGGATGCCACAAGCGCCTCGGCCAGGATTTCGTCGCCCATTTCAATGGCATCGACCACGCCGCCGCAAGGCTGCGCCTCGACATCGACGCCGACCGCGCGGAAGGCCAGTTCCCGCTGGAAGGCGCGGCTGGCGACGGTGGCGGGGGTGGCGAACAGGGCGACATGCTTGACCGCGACCTCTCGGGGCGGCGAATTGTCGCCCCAGCGGCGTTCGGTCAGCGCTTCGATCATCGGCACGAAGACGCCAAGGACGCGCTTGTCTGCGGGCAGCCAGGTTTCCTGCATCCGCTTCAGCGCGGCGGCGCTGGCGGTGTTGCAGGCCAGGATTACCAGGTCGCAGCCTTCCTGCCACAGCCGTTCCACGCCCGCGCAGGTCAGGTCGAAGATGTCGTCGGCGGTGCGCGTGCCATAGGGCGTGTGGCTGTTGTCGCCCAGATAGACCAGGGGCAGGTCGGGCAGCCGGGCGGCGATGGCCTGATGGACCGTCAGCCCGCCAAGACCCGAATCGAAAACGCCTACCGCCATGATGCCATTCCCCGCCTGTCGCGACGCCCGTTTTAAGGCGCATCGCGACGGTTTGGAATGACTTAGATCAGGTCGCCGACCAAAGTCGTCATTCGGCGGCCTGCTGCAAGGGCGCCTGGCCGCTGCGGAATTGCGCCAGCAGTTCGGCCCGCCGGGCGGCCGCCTGCGCCGCAGCCTGTTCCTTGACCGGGCCATAGCCGCGCACGGTCAGGGGCAGTTCCGCAAGCTCGATGGCGATGGGCATGGTGGCGTCGGTGACACGCGCCAGAACCTCGCGCATGTCGGATTCGTATTCGCGGATCGCGGCGCGTTCATGGCGGCGTTCGGCCGTATAGCCGAAGGGGTCGAAGGGCGTGCCGCGCAGGACTTTCAGCCGCGCCAGAACCTTGAAGGCCCCCAGCATCCATTCGCCGTATTCGCGTTTTTTCGGGCGCCCGTCGGCATCCTTGCCGGGCAGGATCGGCGGGGCGAGGTGCAGGGTCAGCTTCGTCTCGCCGTCCCACTGCGCGGCGATCTGCTCGGCGGTGGTCAGGTGCAGCCGCGCGACCTCGTATTCGTCCTTGTAGGCCAGAAGCTTGTAATAGCCGCGCGCGACGCTTTCGCGCAGCGGGGCAGGGGCGGCATCGACCAGCTTGCGGAAGCGCCGGGCCAGGCGCTTGCCCTGATAGTCCACCAGCCGCGCCTGGCGATAGGCCACCGGGTCCGGGGGAAGCTGCGTCAGCTCGGCCGGTTTGCGGGTCTGGTCGGGAAAGGCCATGGCCCAGCGGCCGATAAGGAAGGCGCGCTGGTTTTCCGCGACCTTGGCGCCGTTCAGCTCGATGGCCTGCATGATCGCCTCCAGCGACAGCGGCAGCAGGCCCTGCTGCCAGGCCGCGCCCAGGACCAGCATGTTGGCATAGATCGAATCGCCCAGCAGCCGCAGCGCCAGGTCGTTGGCGTCGAAGAAGGCCACGCGGTCGCGCAGCCGCGCTTGCAGCGCGACCTTCAACTGGTCCGAGGGCACGCGGAAATCGCGCAGGCGAGTGAAGTCGCCGGTGATGATTTCGTGATCGTTGACCACCGCGCCGGTGCGACCCGTGGTCATCAGCCCGATGGTCTTGGCGCCCGCCGTCACCACCAGATCGCCGCCGATGATGCAGTCGGCCTCGCCCACGGCGACGCGGATGGCGCTGATGTCCTCGGGGCGGTTCGCCAGGCGCAGGTGGATATGGACCGCGCCGCCCTTCTGGGCCAGGCCCGCCATCTCCATCATGCCCGCGCCCTTGCCGTCGATATGGGCGGCCTGGGCCAGCACCGCGCCCAGGGTCACGACCCCGGTGCCGCCGACGCCGGTGATGACGACGTTATGGGTGCCGGTGATCGCGGGCAGGGCGGGGCTTGGCAGGTCCGGGATGTCGAAGGACTCGGCCTGGGGTTTCCTCAGCTTGCCGCCCTGGACGGTGACGAAGCTGGGGCAGAAGCCCTTGAGGCAGGAATAATCCTTGTTGCAGGAGGACTGGTCGATCTGGCGCTTGCGGCCCAGTTCGGTGTCCAGCGGCACGATGGAGACGCAGTTCGACTGGACGCCGCAATCGCCGCAGCCCTCGCAGACCTCGGGGTTGATCCAGACGCGGCGGTCGGGATCGGGAAAGGTGCCGCGCTTGCGGCGGCGGCGCTTTTCGGCGGCGCAGGTCTGGATATAGAGGATCGCGCTGACGCCCTGGGTTTCCGCCAGTTCACGCTGCACGGTCATCAACTCGGCCCGTTCCTCGAAGCGCAGGCCCGCCGGGAACTGCTTGCGGTCGATGTCTTCCTTTTCGTCATAGACGACGACCAGGGGCTTCACGCCCATCGCGACCAGTTCCTCGGCGATCTGCTGGGCCGTCAGCCCGCCCTCGTTCGGCTGGCCGCCGGTCATCGCCACGGCATCGTTGAACAGGATCTTATAGGTGATGGTGGTGCCCGCCGCGATGGCCGCGCGGATTGCCAGAGACCCGGAATGGTTATAGGTTCCGTCGCCAAGATTCTGGAACACATGCTTTCTTTTGCTGAACGGGGCCTCGCCCACCCAGTTCACCCCCTCGCCGCCCATATGGGTGAAGCCGGTGGTTTCGCGGTCCATCCACTGCACCATGTAATGGCAGCCGATGCCCGCATAGGCGCGGCTGCCCTCGGGCAGCTTGGTCGAGCTGTTGTGCGGGCAGCCCGAACAGAACCAGGGCGTGCGCGTGGCGATTTCGGGCGCATTGTCGGCGCGACGCACCTCGGACAGGCGGGTCAGCCCGGCCTTGATGTGGTCGGTGCCGCGGCCTTCCTCGATCAGGATCTCGCCGATCTTCTGGGCGATCATCACCGGATCCAGGGCATAGCGGGTCGGGAACAGTTCGGCGCCGGTGCGGTCGTGCTTCCAGCCGTGGACGCGGCGGCCGTGGCGGTTGTCGAAGATCGCTTCCTTCAACTGAACCTCGATCAGCTTGCGCTTTTCCTCGACGCAGACGATCAGTTCCAGCGTTTCCGACCATTCCTGGAAGGACTTCATGTCCAAGGGCCAGGTCTGCCCGACCTTGTAGGTGGTCAGGCCCAGCCGTTCGGCCTCGGATTCGTCGATGCCCAGCAGGGACAGGGCGTGGACCAGATCCAGCCAGTTCTTGCCCGCCGCGACGAAGCCGATCTTGGCGCCGGGCTTGCCCCAGACCTTGTGGTCGATCTTGTTGGCGCGCGAAAACGCCTCGGCCGCCCAGCGTTTATAGTCGATCATCCGCGCCTCGGACGCCACCGGCGTGTCGTGCAGGCGGATGTTCAGCCCGCCTTCGGGCATGGTGAAGTCGGGCGTCACGAAGGACAGCCGGAAGGGATCGCCGTTCACGACGCTGGTCGCCTCGACCGTGTCCTTCATGGTCTTGAGGCCGGTCCAGACCCCCGCGAAGCGCGACAGGGCAAAGGCATACAGCCCGTAATCCAGGATCTCCTGCACCCCGGCAGGGGACAGCACCGGGATATAGCGGTCGATCATCGCCCAGTCCGACTGGTGCAGCACGGAACTGCTTTCGCCGGTATGGTCGTCGCCCATCGCCATCACGACGCCGCCATGAGGCGAGGTGCCCGCCATGTTGGCATGGCGCATCACGTCGCCGGAACGGTCCACGCCCGGCCCCTTGCCATACCACAGCGCGAAGACGCCGTCGTATTTGCCTTCGCCGCGCAGTTCCGCCTGCTGGCTGCCCCAGATGGCGGTCGCGGCCAGATCCTCGTTCAGGCCGGGCTGGAACAGGATGTTCGACGCGGACAGCCGCTTGCCTTCGCGCATCATCGCCAGATCGACGCCCCCCAGCGGCGATCCGCGATAGCCGGTCACGAACCCCGCCGTGTCCAGCCCCGCCGCCTTGTCGCGCGCCGCCTGCATCAGCATCAGCCGCACCAGGGCCTGAGTGCCGTTTAGCAGCACCTGCGGCTTGGTCAGGTCAAAGCGGTCGGCTAGCGAGAATTCTTGCTTGCTCATTGAAACGTCTCCTCCACCACCCGCATTATAGGTCAGGTTTGCTGACCGACGAAGGAAAAACTGCGTGTGCGGCTTTCGCTTGCCGGAATGCTGCATTCAGGATAGGTCTGCAAAAATTGCATGGCAGGCACGGCAGGATTGTAACAGCATGGACTGGGACAAGCTCAGAATATTTCACGCGGTTGCCGATGCGGGCAGCCTGACCCATGCCGGCGACACGCTGCATCTGTCGCAATCGGCGGTCAGCCGGCAGATTCGCGCCCTGGAGGAATCGCTGGGAACCACCCTGTTCCATCGCCACGCGCGCGGACTGATTCTGACCGAGCAGGGCGAGCTGCTGTTCGAGGCGACCTCCTCGATGGCGCGCAAGCTGGACACAGCCTCGGCGCGAATCCGCGACAGCGAACAGCATGTCTTCGGCGAATTGAAGGTGACGGCCACAGTCGGCTTCGGCACGCTGTGGCTGGCGCCCAAGCTGGTCAAGCTGTACGACAAGTATCCCGACCTGAAGATCGATCTGATGCTGGAGGAACGGGTGCTGGATCTGCCCATGCGCGAGGCCGACGTGGCGATCCGCATGAAGGAACCCAGCCAGTCCGATCTGATCCGCCGTCGCCTGCTTTCCGTGCGGATGCGCCTTTATGCGACCCAGGAATATTTGGACAAGGCGGGCGTGCCCGAAACCATCGCCGACCTGTCGCCCTATCGGCTGATCTGCCAGAAGCCCGACCAGCCCCAGGTCGCGGCGGGCGCGCGGCTGGTGCAGGAAATCATGGCCCAGAACATCGGATCGACGCTGACGGTCAACAACTATTTCGGCGTCCTGCAAGCCGTTCTGGCCAATCTGGGGATCGGCGTGCTGCCCGATTACCTGACCGCCGACCACAAGCGGCTGGTGCGGGTGCTGCCGAATCTGGATTCGGGCGAGGTGCCGGTGTTCCTGGCCTATCCCGAGGAACTGCGCCAGACCCGCCGCGTGACCGTGTTCCGCGATTTCGTGCTGGAGGAAATCCAGGCCTTCCGCCGCCGCCAGAGCGAAGCCCTGCTGCTGTCCGAGGCCGCCGCGACCGACTAAGGTCGCAAGCCGCGCGACATATCTGCAACTTCCGCGTGTCGCCATTCCGCCACTGCATGGCGGCTATGCGGGCGGGGCGGTGCCATTGGTCTTGAACCGTTAACAACCTGCCCATAAATCAAGCGTCGAAGGCGATGGTCAGCGTAATCGCTCATCACCTTCTACCTCCCTGTTGGACTTAGGCCGGGCCTCGTGCCCGGCTTTTTTTTGGCCCTGCCTCGGGGGCGGGCCTCGGGCGGGCCTTCCCATGCGCGGCATCTGGCCATAAAAGGCCGGGAAACCTCGGCAGGAAGGCACCACGATGCAGGAACCGACGATCACCCCCGACCTGATCGCCGCGCACGGGCTGAAGCCCGACGAATACGACCGGATCCTGGACATCATCGGGCGCGAACCCACGTTCACCGAACTGGGCATCTTCTCGGCGATGTGGAACGAGCATTGCTCCTATAAATCGTCCAAGAAATGGCTGCGCACCCTGCCCACCACCGGCCCGCAGGTGATCTGCGGCCCCGGCGAGAACGCGGGCGTGGTGGACATCGGCGACGGCCAGGCGGTGGTCTTCAAGATGGAAAGCCACAACCACCCCTCCTACATCGAGCCGCACCAGGGCGCCGCGACCGGCGTGGGCGGCATCCTGCGCGACGTGTTCACCATGGGCGCGCGCCCCATCGCCGCCATGAACGCGCTGTCCTTCGGCCGCCCCGAACATCCCAAGACCCCGCATCTGGTCAAGGGCGTGGTCGAGGGCATCGGCGCCTATGGCAACGCCTTCGGCGTCCCGAACGTGGGCGGAGAGGTGCGCTTCCACCGCAGCTATGACGGCAACTGCCTGGTCAACGCCTTCGCGGCCGGTCTGGCCGATGCGGACAAGATTTTCTATTCGGCGGCCTCGGGGATCGGGATGCCGGTCGTCTATCTGGGCGCCAAGACCGGCCGCGACGGGGTGGGCGGCGCAACCATGGCATCGGCCGAGTTCGACGACTCCATCGAGGAAAAGCGCCCAACGGTGCAGGTGGGCGACCCCTTCACCGAGAAATGCCTGCTGGAAGCCTGCCTGGAACTGATGCAGACGGATTCCGTCATTTCGATCCAGGATATGGGCGCGGCCGGGCTGACCTGTTCGGCGGTCGAGATGGGCGACAAGGGCGGGCTGGGCATCAAGCTGATCCTCGACGCCGTGCCGCAGCGCGAAACCGCCATGACGGCTTATGAGATGATGCTGTCGGAATCGCAGGAACGGATGCTGATGGTGCTGAAGCCCGAGAAGGAGGCCGAGGCCCGCGCGATCTTCGAGAAATGGGATCTGGATTTCGCCATCGTGGGCGAGACCATCGCCGAGGACCGCTTCCTGATCCTGCATGGCAATGAGGTCAAGGCCGACCTGCCGCTGTCCAAGCTGTCCTCCAGCGCGCCGGAATACGACCGCCCTTGGGTGGAAACCCCCGCCGCCGGTCCCGCGCCGACCCTGCCGCCGATCACGCCCCTCAAGGCGCTGCGGGCGCTGATCGGTTCGCCCAACCATGCCCACAAGGGCTGGGTCTGGGAACAATACGACACCCAGGTGGGCGCCGACACGATCCGCCGCCCCGGCATGGGCGCGGGCGTGGTCCGTGTCCACGGCACGAACAAGGCGCTGGCCTTTACCAGCGACGTGACGCCCCGCTACGTCAAGGCGAACCCCTTCGAGGGCGGCAAGCAGGCCGTGGCCGAGGCTTATCGCAACCTCACCGCCGTGGGCGCGCTGCCGCTGGCCACCACCGACAACCTGAACTTCGGCAACCCCGAAAAGCCCGAGATCATGGGCCAGCTTGTCGGCGCCATCAAAGGCATCGGAGAAGCCTGCGCGGCACTGGATTTCCCGATCGTGTCGGGCAACGTGTCGCTGTACAACGAAACCGACGGCAAGGGCATCCTGCCCACCCCTACCATCGGCGGCGTGGGCCTGATCGACGACCTGTCGAACCTGATCGCGGGCCTGCCGTCGGAAGGCGACGTGGCCGTCGTCATCGGCGAGACGCGCGGCCACCTGGGCCAGTCGGCCCTTGCCGCCGAGGCTTTCGGGATCGAGGAAGGCGACGCCCCCCCTGTCGATCTGGCCGCCGAGCGCAAGCATGGCGAATTCCTGCGCGCCAACCGCGCGCTGGTGACATCGGCGACCGACCTGTCCGACGGCGGCCTGGCGCTTGCCGCCTTCGAGATGGCCGAGGCGGCGGGCATCGGCATCCGGCTGGACAGCGGCGACATCGCGCAGCTGTTCGGAGAGGACCAGGCCCGTTATCTGGTTGCCTGCACGGCGGAAGGCGCCGACGCCCTGCTGAAGGCCGCCGACGCGGCAGGCGTTCCCGCCGCGCAAGTGGGCGTCTTCGGCGGCCTGGCCGTGCAGATGGGCGATGACGCGGGCGATCTGGCGGACCTGTCGGACCTGTATCGCACCGCCTTTGCCAAGGCGATCCGGGGCGACATGCCGGACCACGCATGACGGTCAGGGCCCCGGCGGGTTATGCCGCCATCGTCACCGCCGCCGGACGCGGCACCCGCGCCGGGGGCGAGCCGAAGCAATGGCGCGACCTCGCGGGCCGCAGCGTCCTGGCCCGCTCGCTTGACGCCTTCGCGGGCTTCGGCCGCGTGGTGCTGGTGGTCCATCCTGACGACATGGCCCGCGCGCTGCGAGATTTCGCGGGCGGCGTGACCATCGTCACCGGCGGAGACACACGCGCCGCCAGCGTCATGGCGGGGCTTGAGGCGCTGCAAGGGCAGGCGACCCATGTCCTGATCCACGACGGCGCGCGTCCCCTGGTCAGCGACGCGGTGATCCGGGGCGTGATCGACGCGCTGCAAGTGGGCGCGCCCGCCGCCGCCCCGGCGCTGCCTGTTACCGATGCCTTGTGGCGCGGTGGGGACAACACCGTCACCGCCACCGCCCCCCGCGACGGGTTGTTCCGCGCGCAAACGCCTCAGGGCTTTGCCTTGGACCAAATATCCAAAGCGCACCGCCTCCACCCGGACAACGCCGCCGACGATGTGGAACTGGCTCTCAAGGCCGGGATCCCGGTTGCCATCACGCCAGGGTCCGAGGACAATCTGAAGATCACCTTTCCCGCCGATTTCGCGCGGGCCGAACGCATTCTGGGGGCCGCGATGGATATCCGCCTTGGCAACGGCTACGACGTTCACGCCTTCGGGCCGGGCGACCACGTCTGGCTCTGCGGCGTGCGGATCGCGCATGAGGCGGGCCTGGTCGGCCACTCCGACGCCGATGTGGGGATGCACGCCCTGACCGACGCCATCTATGGCGCCTTGGCCGAGGGCGATATCGGCCGTCATTTCCCGCCCAGCGATCCGCAATGGAAGGGCGCCGACAGCGCCATCTTCCTGCGCCACGCGGCCGACCTGGCCCGCGAACGGGGGTTCACCTTCGGCAATGCCGACGTGACGCTGATCTGCGAGGCGCCGAAAATCGGCCCACACGCGCAGGCCATGCAGGCACGTCTGGCGCAGATCATGCACGTCGATCCGGCGCGCATCAGCGTCAAGGCCACCACCTCGGAACGGCTGGGCTTCACCGGGCGGCGCGAGGGCATCGCCGCCATCGCCACCGCCGCGCTGATGAAGGCCTGACCCATGATCGCGATGATCGTCACCTTTTTCGGCATCGGCCGCCTGCGTCCCGCGCCCGGCACCTGGGGATCCGCCGCCGCCGTCCTGCTGGCCGTCCTGGTCTATCAGGCGGGGGGCGCGTTGCTGATCCCCCTGGGCGCGGTTCTTGCCGCGGTGGTCGGCTTCTGGGCGGTGCCGCAGGCGCTGCGGCTGACCACCGACGAAGACCCGTCCTGGATCGTGATCGACGAGGTGGCGGGCCAGTGGCTGGCCATGTCCTTTACCGTCATCCCGCTGTGGCGGCACGGGATCTCGATCCTCGACGCCTGGCCGGGCTTTGTCGTGCCCTTCCTGCTGTTCCGGCTGTTCGACATCTGGAAACCCTGGCTGGTGGGCCGCGCCGACCGGCAGGGCGGGGCCGTGGGCGTGATGATGGACGACCTGTGGGCCGGGCTGTTCGCGGGCGTCGGGTCCGTCGCCTTGGCGGGCCTTTACCATGCCGTGCTGGAGCCGATGCTGTGACCCTTGCCTCTGACGTTCTGGATGCCGCCCGCGCGCGCGGCGTGATGATCGCCACCGCCGAAAGCTGCACCGGCGGGCTGATCGCGGGCGCGCTGACCGAGGTGCCGGGATCCTCGGACGCCGTGGATCGGGGCTTCGTCACCTATTCCAACGCCGCCAAGCGGCAGATGCTGGGCGTCCGCGCCGAAACGCTGGACGCCCACGGCGCCGTCAGCGAACAGGTCGCGGCGGAAATGGCCCTGGGCGCGCTGCGCAACTCGGATGCCGGAATCGCGGTGTCGGTGACAGGGATCGCCGGGCCGGGCGGGTCGGAACACAAGCCCGAGGGGCGCGTCTGCTTCGGCATCGCCCAGCCCTTCGGCACCCGCACGGAAACCGTGGAATTCGGCGCCATCGGCCGCAGCCAGGTCCGCGCCGCGACCGTGGACCACGCGCTGCGGATGCTGCTGGACGCGTTGCGCGGCTAGCAACGCGCGACGGGTTAACAGCCCGTTAACGCGCCCCCGCCACCCTTGCGCCCTGGTTTCAGGACGGGGGTATTCATGCCAAGCGTTGAGGAAGTCGCGGCCCAGATCGTCGGGCGCGAGGGCGGTTATGTGAACGACCCGGACGATCCGGGCGGCGCCACGAATTTCGGCGTGACCATCGGGACGATGAAGGCTCTGGGCCTGGATCTGAACCGCGACGGGCGCATCGACGCGACCGACGTGCGGTCGCTGACCCGTGGCCAGGCGCAGCAGATCTTCGTCGAACACTATTTCCGCCGCCCGCGCCTGTCGGAATTGCCCGAGGCGGTGCAGGCCAGCGTCTTCGACATGTATGTGAATGCCGGGACCAATGCGGTGAAGATCCTGCAACGGCTGGTCGCGCGCATGGGCTTTTCGGCCACGGCGGACGGCGTGATCGGCCCGCAGACCGTCGCCGCCGCGCGCGACGCCGCCGCTGCGGCGCCCGATCACCTGGCCGATGCCTATGGGATCGCCCGGCGAAATTACTACTATGCCTTGGCCGATCAGCGCCCGGCCAGCCGGAAATATGCGCGCAGCAAGGCGGGCGGCAAGGGCGGCTGGATCACCCGGGCCGAGGAATTCATCAGCCCCCGCTATCACCTGACCGAGGCCGAGCATCGCGAAAGGACCGCCAAATGGGCATGATCGACCGCTTCATCGGGCTGGGGCAGGGCGTCACCGCCCTGGGCAGCGCCGCGACCGGCATGGCCGAGGTCTTCACCCAGAACGCCACCCGCAAGATGGAGCTTGAGGAGGAGGCTTATGCCCGCGCCATCACCCAGCTGGGACAGGAATTCCAGACCGTCCGCCCCGGCTTTTTCGACAGCTTCGTCAATGGCCTGAACAGGCTTCCCCGGCCGCTTCTGGCCTTGGGGACGATGGGCCTGTTCGTCTATGCCATGGTCGAGCCGCAGGGCTTCGGCCTGCGCATGGTCGGGCTGCAACAGGTGCCCGAACCGCTGTGGTGGCTGCTGGGGGCCATCGTCGGCTTCTATTTCGGCGCACGAGAGGCGCATCATTTCCGCCACCGCGTCTGGCCCGCCGCGCAGGTGCAGACCAGCGTCACGGCGACGGCGGGGCAGGCATCGACCGGGCAGGTGCCGGCCCAGCGTCCCCGCGACGATTTCGCCGACAACGCGGCGCTGCGCGACTGGGTGGCGACCCTGCGCGAATAGGCCGCAGCGCGCGACACGCAAAACTGATGACGGCGACCAAGGGGGGACTTTCCCCCCTTTTTCTGTGGCCCTATGATCGGCGGAACCCAAGGATCCAAGCCATGACAGCAGAATTCGGCCATTTCGCCCTGATCCTCGCCTTTGCGGTATCGTTGTTCCAGATGGTGGTGCCGATGGTCGGGGCGTCGAAGGGATGGGGGCCGTGGATGGACAGCGCCCGTCCCGCCGCCGTGGCGCAGTTCCTGCTGGTCGGGCTGTCCTTCGCGGCGCTGACGATGGCCTTCGTCTCGTCCGACTTCTCGCTGAAGCTGGTTTACGAGAACTCGCATACCGCGAAACCCATGCTCTACAAGATCAGCGGCGTCTGGGGGAACCACGAAGGATCCATGCTGCTGTGGGTGCTGATTCTGGCGCTGTTCGGCGCGGCGGCCGCGGCTTTCGGCGACAACCTGCCGCCGGCGCTGCGGGCGCGGGTGCTGGCGGTGCAGGCCGCGATCGGCGCGGCCTTCTATGCCTTCATCATCTTCACCTCGAACCCGTTCCTGCGGCTGGCAAGCCCGCCCTTCGACGGGCGCGACCTGAACCCGCTGCTGCAAGACCCCGGTTTGGCGTTTCACCCGCCGTTCCTTTATCTGGGCTATGTCGGCCTTTCGATGGCCTTCAGCTTCGCCGTCGCCGCCCTGATCGAAGGACGCGTGGACGCCGCCTGGGCGCGGTGGGTGCGGCCCTGGACGCTGGCCGCCTGGATGTTCCTGACCATCGGCATCGCGCTTGGCAGCTGGTGGGCCTATTACGAGCTTGGCTGGGGCGGCTTCTGGTTCTGGGATCCGGTGGAAAACGCCAGCTTCATGCCCTGGCTGCTGGCCGCCGCCCTGCTGCACAGCGCCGTTGTGGTGGAAAAGCGCGAGGCGCTGAAAAGCTGGACCATCCTGCTGGCGATCATGGCCTTCGGCTTTTCGATGATCGGGACGTTCATCGTCCGGTCGGGCGTGATCACATCCGTCCACAGCTTCGCCAGCGATCCGGCGCGGGGGGTGTTCATCCTGGGCATCCTGGTGGTCTTCACCGGCGGGGCGCTGACGCTCTATGCCGCGCGGGCGCAGCAGATGACGGCCAAGGGGGTCTTCGCCCCGGTGTCGCGCGAAGGGGCCCTGGTGCTGAACAACGTCCTGCTGGCGGTCTCGGCCTTCGTGGTCTTCATCGGCACGATGTGGCCGCTGATCGCGGAACTGCTGTGGGACCGCAAGCTGTCGGTCGGCGCACCCTTCTTCAACCAGGCCTTTACACCGTTCATGATCGTGCTGGCCATGGTGCTTCCCCTGGGGTCGATCCTGCCCTGGAAGCGGGCGGTTCTGGGCCGGGCGATGCGGCCGCTGTGGCCCGCGCTGGCGCTGACCGGCGCGGTCATGGCGCTTGTCTGGGCGGTCTCGACCGGGCGGTCGGCCATTGCCGTCATCGGCGCGGGCCTGGGCGCCTGGATCATCTTCGGCGCCTTGGCCGAGCTGATCCACCGCACCGGCCAGTCGGGCCTGTCGCGCCTGTTGCGCCTGCCGCGCGCCGATTGGGGCAAGGCCGCCGCCCATGCCGGGCTGGGCGTCACCTTCATCGGCGTCGCCCTGCTGACCGCCTGGCAGGTCGAGGATATCCGCGTGGCCCAGGTCGGACAGCCCTTCACGGTCGCCGATTACCAGATCACCCTGCAAAGCGTGGATGAGGTCGAGGGGCCGAACTATCTCTCGACCATGGCGACGATGCAGGTCGCGCGCAACGGTCGGACGGTCGCCACGCTGCATCCCGAAAAGCGCGTCTATCCCGTCCAGGCCATGCCCACGACCGAGGCCGCCATCGACAACGGCATCTTCCGCGACATCTATCTGGTCATCGGCGACGCGCAGGCGGATGGCGGCTGGGCGGTGCGGATCTATATCAAGCCCTTCGCGAACTGGATCTGGGCGGGGTCGCTGCTGATGGCGCTTGGTGGCATCGTCAGCCTGTCCGACCGCCGTTATCGCGTGGCCGCGGGCGCCCGCCGCGCGCCGGCCAAGACGGTGCCCGCGGAATGAGGCGGCTTGTCCTGCTGATTGCCCTGCTGCTGCCGGTCGCGGCCTTCGCTGTCCAGCCGGACGAGGTTCTGCCCGATGCGGCGGCCGAGGCGCGGGCACGCGAAATCTCGCAAAAGCTGCGCTGCCCGGTTTGCCAGGGCGAGAATATCGACGAATCGAACGCCCCCATCAGCCGCGACCTGCGGCTGTATGTGCGGGAACGGATCGTGGCGGGCGACAGCAATGACCAGGTGATCGACGCGGTGGTGGACCGTTTCGGCGAATTCGTGCTGTTCGAGCCGCGCGCCCAGGGCGGCAACCTGGTGCTGTGGCTGGCCGGACCGCTGGCGCTGTTGCTGGCCCTGCTGGGCGCCTGGCGCTTCTTGCGGTCCCGCGCCACGGCCTGCCCCGAAGATGCGCAGGTCCTGACCCAGGCGGAACGCGACCGGCTGGATCAGATCATGCGCGACTGACGCCGGGTCGCCCTTTTCCAAGCCGTCGTTTCGGTCATGATGTCCCGCAAAAGGGGGACAATCATGAGTTTCGAGACCATCGAATTCACCGTCAGCGAGGGGGTCGCCACGCTGACCCTGAATCGGCCGCAGGTGATGAACGCGCTCAGCAGCCGGATGCGGGCCGAGATCACCGAGGCCGCCTCGACCCTGCCCAGCGACGCGCGCTGCCTGGTCATCACCGGCGCGGGGCGCGGCTTCTGTTCAGGGCAGGATCTGACCGACCGCGCCGCGGCGGCGGATCTGGAGGGCACGCTGCGGGACGAATACGAGCCGATGCTGCGGGCGATCCGCGCCTGCCGCGCGCCGGTCATCGCGGCGGTCAACGGCGTGGCGGCGGGGGCGGGCGCGAACCTTGCGCTGGCGGCGGATGTGGTGATCGCGGCGGAAAGCGCCAGCTTTATCCAGGCCTTCGCGCGGATCGGCCTGGTTCCCGACGCGGGGGGGACGTTCATCATCCCGCGCGCGGTGGGCGCGGCCCGCGCGATGGGCATGATGCTGTTCGCAGAACCCATCACCGCCCGGCAGGCCGCCGATTGGGGCCTGATCTGGGAAGCCCTGCCCGACGACGCCTTTGCCGACGGCGTGGCGCGCCGTGCCCGCCAGCTTGCCGCAGGCCCGACCGCCGCCTATCGCGCGATCCGCGAGGCGGTGCAGGCCTCGACCCAGAACGACATGGACGCCCAACTGGCGCTGGAGGCGCGGCTGCAAGGCGCGGCGGGGCGAACGGCGGATTTCGTCGAAGGGGTGACGGCCTTCCTGGAAAAGCGCCCGGCGCGCTTTACCGGGCGCTAGGCGATCTGGGCGAAGCGCGGGGCCGGCGTGCGGTTGTCGAAGAACGGCACCGTCTCGGGCACCGGCAGCGGCGCGTCCTGCGGCAGGCCCGCGATCAGGCCGGACAATTCGGCCAGAACCACCTCGGTGATGAAGGGCAGGTCCAAGGCCCGCGCCTGGGGCAGCGGCACCCAGTGCAGGTGCGAAAGCTCGTCGCAGGCGCGGCTGAAATCGTCGGGATCGGTGACCAGGCTGGCGGCGTCGGCCACGAAGAAATGCGCATCGAACCGGCGCGGGCGGCCCGGCGGCGTGATCGCGCGGAACAGATAGGTCAGGGCCGAGGCATCGGGGGCAAGCCCCGCCTCGGCAAAGCCCGGCCAGCCGCAGGGTCCGGGGCGGCCGATCAACTGGCCGGTCTCCTCGGCCAGCTCGCGCAGGGCGGCGGCGGCGATGGCGTCGGGATCGGGCCGCTGGCCGGGACGCGGTTCCTGGGCCAGGCGGCCGCGATGCGGCTGGACCAGCGGCGCGGCCAGCGGAACAAAGGCGTCCTCGGCATCGACCGCGCCGCCGGGAAAGACGTATTTCGACGGCATGAACACCGCCCCCGCCCCGCGCATCCCCATCAGGACCGAGGCGCCGCCCGCCGTCCTGCGCAGCAGGATCACCGTCGCCGCGTCGCGGATGGGCGTGGGGTCGGTCACGATGATGCCAGGGGCCTTGGTTCCGCGCCGAAACCGTGCATCCGCCGTGCCCATTGCAGGCCCACGAAGGCGCCCTTGATGCGCGGCAGCAGCAGCAGCGACAGGATCACCGCGCCCAGGCCGAAGGTCCAGATCATCGTCATGGCCGAGGGCCGCCACGCCACATAGCAGGCCAGCAGCAGCGGCGCGCCCAGATGCGAGACCAGCAGGATCGTCAGATAGGCCGGGCCGTCGTCGGCGCGCTGATGGTGCAGCGCCTCGTTGCAGGCGGGGCAGTGATCGGCAACCTTCAGAAAGGACCGGAACAGCTTGCCCTCGCCGCAGCGGGGACAGCGGCCCAACGCGCCCCGCAGCATCGCCTGGCCGGTAGGGCGTTCGGATGAATCGAGGGGGGCTGCGGTCGAGGGCATGGCAATCTCCGGAAAGTCTGGCGGGCGATGCCAATGTAGGGGCTGCGCCGCCCCGTTGCCAGCCCCTCTGTCCTGCCCCTTTTGTCGCATCAATGGACGGGCTGGGTCGGCGCCAGCAGCACGCGGTTGCGCCCCAGGGACTTGGCCGCGATCATCGCCCGGTCGGCCCGCTCCAGGGCGATCTCGGCCAGGATGTCGGGACGGCTGATATGGAAGGGCGCCTGTTCGAAGGCGACGCCGATCGATAACGTGGCCTGGACCTCGCCCCCGCCCGAGATGGGGGGCAGCAGCGTCGGCCGCGTTTCCACGGCGCGGCGGATTTCCTCGGCCATGCGATGGGCCTCGGCCTCGGTCGCGTGGGGCAGCACGACCAGGAATTCCTCGCCCCCCAGACGGGCGGTCAGGCCCTGGTTCGAGACGATGGAATCGACCCGGCGGGCCACGTCGCACAGAACCGCATCGCCCGCCGCATGTCCGAAATTGTCGTTGATCGTCTTGAACCGGTCCAGGTCGAGCGCCATCACCGCGAACCCGTCCTGCCGCTTCATCGCCCCGCGCGCGATCTCGGCCAGCCGGGGCAGGGCATAACGGCGGTTGTGCAGCCCCGTCAGCGGGTCGGACATGGCCCAGGCCATGTTGCGCTTCATTTCCTCGCGCCGGCTGTCGGCGCGGCGCTTGCGGTCAAGCTGGTTGCGCAGCGCCAGGGCGGCGATTTCGGCGTTGTTGTCCTCGGCCGGATCCAGCGGGAGCACCTCGCCCGCGCCCAGATCCAGGGCGATGGCGCACAATTCCTCGCGCTCGGGGGCGACCAGGACGGCGAACCCGGCCTCTTTCGATCCGTTGCGCGACCGCAGTTCGGACAGCAGGCGCAGCCCGTCGCCCTTGCGGTCGATATCGGCGGCGATGATGTACAGATCCGCGGCATCGCCCTGGGCCGCCGCGCTGAGCGTCTCGTCCGGGCTGGCGATGGCGAAGCGGCAGTTCAGGCGCGGTTGCAGGAGATGGCGCCAGCGTTGCGCGCGCCCCGGCTGGTCGGCCACCAGCACCACGTTGCCCGAAGGCGCATGGGCAAACCCGCCCGCATCCTCGGCCAGCGAAAAGTCGGGGGCGTCGTCGGCCTCGGCATCGCGCAGCAGGCCGCGCACGCGGGCCAGCAGCATCTGTTCCTCGACCCTGGGGTCCAGGACGGCGGCGGCACCGGCCTCCAACGCCTCGACCCGGCGTTCGCCGTCGGCCATCACCAGGACCGGCGTGCGGGGCCGTTCCATCGAGACAAGCTGGAAGGTGTCGGCCAGCCGCAGCCCCGTGAACCCCGGTCCCAGCAGGATCAGGTCGGGGCGCCCCAAGCGAAGTTGCGACAGGAATTCGTCGGCATCGGCTGCGGTCAGCACGTCGTAACAGGCGCCCGACAGCCTGACCTTGAGGCTGATTCGGCTGGTCGCACTGCTTTCCGCGATCAGGATACGCGCAGTCACCGATAACGCCCCCCTTTCGACGATCTTTGCAGAGTGGCATTGATTCCTTAACAAAGGGTTTCCAAACAGGCGGCCCGCGGCCTGATCGAAGGACAAGCGATGACATATACGCGAAAATCCGCCCAGGATCTGGCCATGACCGTCCTGCTGTACATGGCCGACCGGCCCGACCTGATCGGCGGCTTCCTGGAAACCTCCGGGCTTCGGCCGCAGGATCTGCGTCGGGCGGCGGGCGATCCCGATATCGCCTTGCATGTCCTGGATTTCCTGCTGGAAGACGACCGCCGCGTGCTGGAGGCCGCCGGGGATCTGGAGATCAGGCCCGGCGATCTGATGGCCGCCCGGACCGCGCTTGCCGGACCGGGCAGCTATGGCTGGGAGATCTGAGCTTTGCGATTTGTTCATTTCTTGCCCCTATCAAGGGTGGCGGAGGTGACGCATGCACGATCTTGTCAGCCGCACGATCGAAAAATTCCTGGACGCGGAATCGGTGCCCTTGCAGGCCGGCGCGGACATGCTGTCGCCGGGGCAGATGCTGCGCGATGCGGCGCTGCACCTGGGCAAGCCCGTCGATGAACTGATCGAGGATCTGGGCGCTTGGCTGGTCCGCCAGGACGAAATCTGGCGGCTTCTGCGGTTTTGCGGGCGCGATTTCCTGGATTTCCTCTTGCGCCTGGACGAGTTGCCCGAACGCATCCGCCTGGTCACCGACGACCTGAGCGTCCCTGAAATCGCCCTGTCGCGCAGCGATGACGGGTTGCTGTGGGTCACGCTGTCGGACGGACCGGCGGCCTGGACCGCCCTGCTGAGCGGGCTGCTGCGCGCGATGGCCGATGATTACGGCGCGCTGTGCGTGATCACGCCGGGGGAAGGCGGCCTTTGCATCGACGTGTCGGATTCATCCTTTGCCGCCGCGCGCACCTTTCATCTTTCGTCCAAGGCCCATGCCCCATGACCCATACCCTGACCTTGGGACAGGATGCGCTTGATCGCCTGATGCCGATGCACCTGTGCATTGCCCAGTGCGGGCTGATCCATTTCGCCGGGCCGACCATGCGCAAGCTGATGCCGCCCTGCGCGCAAGGGGTCGAGGACATCTTCGTCGAGGCGCAGGGTGCCGCCTCGGGCCATGTCATCGGCGCGATCCGCGGGGCGGCGCCGGGGGACCGGCTGGCCCTGCGCCTGCGCCATCGCCGCCAGTTGATGCTGCGCGGCCATGTGGTGACGCCCGGCTTCGGCGGGCTGCTGCTGAATTTCGGCTTCGGCGTGTCGCTGTCGGATGCGGTCGCAGCGTTCGGCCTGACCGAATCGGACTTCGCCCCCACTGAACTGGCCCTGGAGCTGATGTTCCTTCAGGAAGCGAACCGGGCGGTCCAGCAGGAACTGGCGCGCTTCAACCGTCACCTGATGCTGGCCCGCCAGGATGCCGAACGCGAGGCTCATACCGACGCTCTGACCGGCCTGCTGAACCGCAGGGGCTTGCAGGCGGCCTTGCGCAACGCCTTGGATCCGCGCGGGGGAATGGGGGGATTTGCCCTGGTGCATCTGGACCTCGACAATTTCAAGCAGGTGAACGACCGGCTGGGCCATGCCGCGGGCGACCGGCTGCTGGGCGATGTCGCGCATGTGCTGGGTCGGGTGGTGCGGTCGCGCGATCATGTGGCGCGGATCGGCGGCGACGAATTCGTCCTGATCTTGGGGGGATCCTGGTCCTGCCAGGCGCTGACCGCCATCGGCACCCGGATCATCCGCGGGATCGAGGAAGCCTCGCCCGAGGGCTGCGGGATCTCGGCCAGCCTGGGGATCGTGCTGTCGGCGGGCTATGCCGCCGACGCCATCGACCGGATGTTGGAAGATGCGGATGTGGCGCTTTATCAATCCAAGCGGATGGGTAAGGGCCGCGTCTCGGTCGCGCCCCTGCCGCTGGAGGGCGGTCCTAGGCCGCTGACAGCGCCGCGATAATCGGGCCGAAATCCACGGCCTTCAGGCTGGCCCCACCGACCAGGGCGCCGTCGACATGCGGAATGGCAAAGATCTCGGCCGCGTTGCCCGGCTTGACGCTGCCTCCGTACAGCAGCCGGACCCCTGCGGCATCCGCCACTTTGCCTGTCAGCCGTTCGCGCATCAGGGCATGGACCTCGGCGATCTGGTCGCCGGTGGGGGTGCGCCCGGTGCCGATGGCCCAGACAGGCTCATAGGCGATGACGGTATTGGAAGCCGTCGCGCCTTCGGGGATCGACCCGTCCAGTTGCGCGGCGATGACCGTCAGCGTCCGGCCGGCATCCCGCTGCGCCTCAGTCTCGCCCACGCAGATGATCGCGACCAGACCGGCGGCATGGGCCGCCGCCGCCTTGGCGGCCACCGCCGCATCGGTTTCCCCGTGATCGGCGCGGCGTTCGGAATGTCCCAGAATGACATGGGTCGCACCGGCGTCCCGCAGCTGCGCCGCCGCGATGTCGCCGGTATGCGCGCCCGAGGTCCTGGCATGACAATCCTGCCCGCCGACCGCGATGGCCGCCCTGCCGATCCGCGCCTTCATCGGATGGATCAGCACTGCGGGCGGACAGATCAGAACGTCGCAACCCGGCGTCGGATGGGCCGCGACCAGGGCGTCGATTTCGGCCAGGGCGGCCAGATCGCCGTTCATCTTCCAGTTTCCGGCGGCCAGTTTGCGCGGTGCCATGCCATTCCCCCTTGCAAGCGTTTGCGTCGGCTTAGGGGTAGGGCGGCGGCTTCGCAATCATGATAGCGCCGAAACCCGGCGCAATTCGGATCACCCGGCGGCGCGGCTGCCGTCCAGCGGCTCGAACCGCACCGATTCGCCGCAGCCGCAGGCGTCGGTGACGTTGGGGTTGCGGAACCTGAAGCCCGATTCCAGCAGGCCGTTCTCGTAATCGATCTCGGTCCCGAACAGGAACATTTGCGCGCGCGGCGCGATCAGAACCCGCGCGTCGCCCTGTTCCACGACTTCTTCGTTTGGCTCTGCGGCCTCGACCAGGTCCATGGTGTATTCCATGCCCGCGCAGCCGCCCTTCTTCAGCCCGATCCGCAGACCAAAGGCGTTCTTGCCCGACATCAGCCGGGCGATCTGGCGTTCGGCGGCAGGGGTGATCGTGACCGGCACCGATCCGGGGATGGCAAACATGGCGCGTTCCTTCTGTTCGTCCGAAAGATAATGCCGCGACCCGCGCCCATCAAGTCGCGGTCCTTTTGCCTTGGTGCAAATACCCTTGGGGCTGCGAAGCGTCCGGCCACCGCCGCCAAAGGCGGCCTACATGAAGCCCAGTTCCAGCCGCGCCTCGTCGGACATCATGTCCATGCCCCATTGCGGCTGGAAGGTCATCTCGACATCGACCTGCTTGACGCCCGGCAGCGGCTCGACCGCGTCGGCCACCCAGCCCGGCATCTCTCCGGCGACGGGGCAGCCGGGCGCGGTCAGGGTCATGACGATCCGAACCTCGTTCTCGGGGTTCACCTGGATCGTGTAGATCAGCCCCAGATCGAAGATGTTCACCGGAATCTCCGGGTCATAGACGGTCTTGCAGGCCTCGACGATGCTGTCATACAGCGGATGGTCGGTGGTCGAGGGCGCGATCAGCGGGGCGCCTTCCTGCAAGTCGGTCATGGCGTGTTCCTGTCAGATTTGGCCATTATATAGGCGTCTGCCCCGCCGCCGTCCAGAGAAGGGCGCATTGCGAATTCCGCCCCGCTTCGCTAGACACGCCCGGTTCCAGCGACAGGCCCCCCCGATGAGCGAGCGTTTCCACTTTACCCTCCATGCCACCGACGGCCGCGCCCGGACGGGCACGATCCACACCCCCAGAGGGGACATCCGTACGCCCGCCTTCATGCCGGTCGGCACCGCCGCCACGGTCAAGGCGATGCTGCCGGAATCGGTGCGTACGACGGGGGCCGACATCCTGCTGGGCAACACCTATCACCTGATGCTGCGCCCCGGCGCCGAACGGATCGCGCGGCTGGGCGGCCTGCACCGCTTCATGAACTGGGACAGGCCGATCCTGACCGATTCCGGCGGGTTCCAGGTCATGTCGCTGGCCGCGCTGCGCAAGCTGACCGAGGATGGCGTCACCTTTTCGTCCCATATCGACGGATCCCGCCATCTGCTGTCGCCCGAAACCAGCATGGAGATTCAGCGCCTGCTGGGCAGCGACATCGTGATGTGCTTCGACGAATGCCCCGCCCTGCCCGCGACCGAGGAGGCCGTCGCCCAGTCGATGCGCCTGTCGATGCGCTGGGCGCAACGGTCGCGCGACGCCTTCGGCGACCGCCCCGGCCATGCGCTGTTCGGCATCATGCAGGGCGGCGTCACGCCGGAATTGCGCGAGGAATCGGCCGAGGCGCTGAAGGCCATCGGTTTCGACGGCTATGCCATCGGCGGCCTGGCCGTGGGCGAGGGGCAGGCGGCGATGTTCGGCGTCCTGGACTATGCCCCCGGTTTCCTGCCCGTCGACAAGCCGCGCTATCTGATGGGCGTGGGTAAGCCCGACGACATCGTGGGCGCCGTGCAGCGCGGCGTCGACATGATGGACTGTGTGCTGCCGTCCCGGTCGGGGCGCACCGGGCAGGCATGGACCCGGCGCGGCCCCGTCGCCATCAAGAATGCCCGCCACGCCGACGACCCGCGCCCGCTGGACGCCGATTGCACCTGCCCGGCCTGCACCGGCTATAGCCGCGCCTATCTGCACCACGTCTTCCGCGCCGGGGAAATGATCTCGGGCATGCTGCTGACCTGGCACAACCTGCATTACTTCCAAGAGCTGATGGCGGGTCTGCGGGCGGCCATCGCCCAGGGGCGGCTGGACGATTTCGTCGCCGATTTCCATGCCCTCCGCGCGCAGGGGGATATCGAACCTCTGTGATCCGTCAGTCCCGCTGACCAAAAACGCTTTTCAACGGGATCGCTTGGGCTTATCGGTTCCCAATTGGCGGACGAACCGCCCGGCATGAAAGCCCCATATGAGCGACGACATCACCATCATCACCCGGACCGAGGATCTCGCCCTGTTCTGCGAGACCGCGAAATCCGCCCCCTATGTCACCGTCGATACCGAATTCCTGCGCGAACGGACCTATTGGTCCAAGCTGTGCCTGATCCAGTTGGCGCTGCCGCCCGCATCGACCCCCAAGATGCCGGGGGGCGAGGCCGTGCTGGTCGATCCCCTGGCTGAAGGCCTGTCTCTGGCGCCGCTTTACGACCTGTTCCGCCATACCGGGACGGTCAAGGTGTTCCACGCCGCCCGCCAGGATCTGGAGATCTTCTTTCACGACGCGGGCCTGTTCCCGCAGCCGCTGTTCGACACCCAGGTCGCGGCGATGGTCTGCGGCTTTGGCGAACAGGTCGGCTATGAAACCCTGGTCCGCAAGATCGCCAAGGCCAATCTGGACAAGTCGTCGCGCTTCACCGACTGGTCGCGCCGCCCGCTGTCGGATGCCCAGGCCGCCTATGCCCTGGCCGACGTGACGCATCTGCGCGTCATCTATGAATTCCTGTCGGCCGAACTGCGCAAGAACAACCGGGAAAGCTGGCTGGCCGAGGAGATCGCGGTCCTGGAAGACCCCGAGACCTATATCACCCGCCCCGAGGAAGCCTGGCAGAAGATCCGCACCCGGACCAATTCGCCGCGTTTCCTAGCGATCCTGCGCGAACTGGCGCGCTTCCGCGAGGCCTATGCCCAGGACCGCGACATCCCCCGGTCGCGGGTGCTGAAAGACGACGCGATGATCGAGGTCGCCTCGACCAAGCCGCTGACCGAGGCCGATCTGGGCCGGTCCCGCCTGCTGCTGCGCGAGGCGCGCAAGGGCGACATCGCCAATGGCATCCTGGCCGCCGTGAAGGCCGGGGTCGAATCGAAGGATCTGCCGCAGCCCAAGGGCGACGAACCCGGCAGGCCCGGCAATGCCGCGCTGTCCGACCTGTTGCGGGTGCTGCTGAAGGCCAAGGCGGATGTCTCGGGCGTGGCGCCCAAGCTGATCGCCTCGTCCGCCGAACTGGACGCCATCGCCTCGGGCGAGCGGGATCTGCCCGCGCTGAAAGGCTGGCGGGCCGAAGTGTTCGGCAACGACGCCCTGCGCCTTGCGAACGGAGAGATCGCGCTGTCGGCCAAGGGCGGCGCGGTGCGCGTCGTGACGGTGGGATAGGGGCAGCGCATCAGGGGGCTGGTCCTGCCGCCCCCGCGCCCGGCGTCAGCTTGTGGCGCCCGAGGGCAGTTTCGGCGTGGCCGGTGTCAGGGTGATCACCCGGAACTTGGCCCGCCGCGCCTCGGCGCTGTCGGGCCGCTTCGCCGGTCGTTCGGCAGGTGCCTCAACCAGCCTGGCCGGCGCGGTCCCGCGCCGGTCGCGCCCGAAATCCGAGGCCGACGGCTCCAGCGTCTTGCCCCCTTCGACGATCGGCATCACTTCGTCCGACACCAGGTCGAAGCGGCGCGGCGCGATGCCGACCTGGCCTTCGGCGATGATGCAGCCAAGCGCGCGGGTCACGTCGCCCAGATCCGAGGTCAGCGGCAGCAGCAGCAACCGCGCCGTCAGTTCCGGCCGGGCATATTCGGCCTTGGCGTGCAGCGTCATCTGCGCCAGTTGCGGGCCGCGAAACACCGATTCCAGCACATCGGACCAGCGGCCGCGCGACGTGGGATTGGCAAGAGCGCAGAAGGCCATGCCGCGCACCTCCATCCCCATCAGGTCGATCAGGTGCTGACCGGCAAGACGGAAGCGCGCCGCACCAGGGGCGATTCGTTCCAGGATGAAGGCGTAATCAAGGGCGCGATGGATGCCCTGGGGCTGGATGTCGGAACGGGCGGGCACGGCCCGGCCGCGCCGCAGGCTGTCCCAATAGGCACGCATATCGGCGAGAATCCGGGCCGGTTGCGCGGGATTGAAATCCGCGAGCTGCAAAATCTGTCCGGTTCGATCCGCCCCGGGCGGATGCGGCCGTTGGTCCTCCTGCCATTCCGACACTGTCTTTCCCTCTTTACCAGCGCGCATCCTGGAACACGGACACGCCATACACTCCAACGGTATGATAAACATAACTTCGCGCCCTGCCGAGTCGTTTTCCTTAGAAATGGTTAAGACTTTGCAGGGCGCCCGCCGCCGCGCGGCCCGGTCCGGGGCCTTGACCGCCCGGCAAGGCTGGTCCATCCCGCGCGCAAAGGCACAAGGAAAGGCGCCCCATGGACAGAACCGGCCTGCTGATCATCCTGTCATCGCCATCGGGCGCGGGGAAATCGACGCTGGCGCGGCGGCTGATGGACTGGGATCCCTCGTTGCGTTTCTCGGTTTCGGCCACGACCCGCCCGCCGCGTCCGGGCGAGGTGGACGGGCAGCATTATTACTTTACCACCGCCGGGGCCTTTCACCAGATGGTCGAACAGGGGCAGATGCTGGAACATGCCGAGGTGTTCGGCAACCTGTATGGCAGCCCAAGCGCCCCGGTCGAGGCCGCGATGCGCGACGGGCGCGACACGCTGTTCGACGTGGACTGGCAGGGCGGCCAGCAGATCCGCGCATCCGCCCTGGGGGGGCATGTGGTGTCGATCTTCGTGCTGCCGCCCTCGCTGCCGGAACTGGAACGCCGCCTGCGCGCGCGCGGCCAGGACAGCGAGGCGGTGATCGCCAGCCGGATGGCAAAAAGCCGCGCCGAGATCAGCCATTGGGCCGAATACGATTACGTCCTGATCAACGACGACCTGGACCGGACCGAGCAGAACCTGCGCGCCATCCTGACCGCCGAACGGCTGCGCCGCGACCGGCAGGGGGGGCTGGGCCGCTTCGTCAAGAACCTGATGGAGGAACACGCATGATCTGGGAACTGGAAGGTCACGCCCCTCGCCTGGCGGCGGATGCCTGGGTTGCGCCCGACGCGCAGCTGGTCGGCAAGGTGGTGCTGGAGGACGGCGCCTCGGTCTGGTGGGGCGCGGTCCTGCGCGGCGACACCGAGGAGATTCGCGTGGGCCGGGGCAGCAATGTCCAGGATCTGTGCGTCCTGCACACCGATCCCGGCTGTCCGCTGACGATCGGCGCGGACTGCACCATCGGCCATCGCGCGATCCTGCACGGCTGCACCATCGGCGACGGCGCGCTGATCGGCATGGGCGCAACGGTCCTGAACGGCGCCCGGATCGGGGCCGGGGCGCTGATCGGGGCCGGGGCGCTGATCGCCGAGGACAAGGAGATCCCCCCCGGCGCCCTGGTCATGGGCGCGCCGGGCAAGGTGGTGCGGATATTGGACGACGCGGCCCTGGAAGGGCTGCGCCGGTCGGCCGAACGCTACCGCGCCAATGCCGCGCGGTTCCGCGCCGGGCTGCGGCAGGCAGGATGATCCGCGACGGGCATCGCTGGGCCTCGGACCTGCTGGAGGGCGTGCCCGTCCCGATGCTGGCGGTCGACGGCCGGGCGCGCACCATCGGCGCCAACCGCGCGGCGGTGGCGCTGTTCGGCGGCGGCGATCTGCTGAACCGGCCCTTCGTCACCGTCCTGCGCCACCCCGCCGTGGTCGAGGCGGTCGACTGGGTGCTTGATCCCGACCACCATCCCGCGCCCTTGCCCGATCCCATGGCCGGTCCCGCGCAGGTCGACGGCGTGGTGCGGCTGTCGGCGGCGGTGGTGGCCGACGGGCGCGACATCGCGGCGGACATCACCGTGGCGCGGCTGCCCTCGGCCCTGGGCCGGGGGGCGACGATCGCGGTGCTGGACCGATCCGTGACCGAGGAAGCCGAACAGATGCGCCGCGATTTCGTGGCCAATGTCAGCCACGAACTGAAGACTCCGCTGACCGCCATGATCGGCTTCATCGAGACGCTGCGCGGCCCGGCCCGCGACGATGCCAAGGCCCGCGACCGCTTCCTGGACATCATGGCACGCGAGGCCGCCCGGATGAACCGCCTTGTCAGCGACCTGCTTTCGCTGAGCCGCGTCCAGGCCGAGGAACGCCGCCGCCCGGCGGGCCGCGTGGACCTGCCCCTGCTGCTGCGCGGCGTCCTGGCGACGATGGACCAGGCCGCGCGGGAAGCAGGCGTCGCGGTCGAAACCCAAGGCATCGCGGGCAGCCAGCCAGTGCCGGGCGATCCCGACCAACTGGTGCAGGTGTTCCAGAACCTGATCGAGAACGCGATCAAATACGGCGGGTCGGGCGGCTATCTGGGTGTTTCCATGCGCCGGATCGACCACGAACCCCTGCTGCGCGGCCCGGCCTGGGCCGTCGAGATCCGCGACAAGGGCGAGGGGATCGAGGGGATGCACATCCCCCGTCTGACCGAGCGATTCTATCGCGTCGACACCCACCGATCCCGTGCCCAGGGCGGAACCGGGCTGGGGCTGGCGATCGTCAAGCATATCGTCAACCGCCATCGCGGTCGGTTGCGCATCGACAGCGCCAAGGGGCAGGGCAGCAGCTTCACGGTGATCCTGCCGGAAGGTGTCAGCCGGGGATAAGGGTTTTGCCGGTGGCGGGGGGCAGGCCGGTCGCCTATAACCTTTCGCAACGCCCCAGGATGGAGACCGCCCATGTCGCAACCCCAACCCGATCCCGCCAAGCTGGCCGCCGCGCGCGCCGCCGTGGCCCTGGTGCAGGACGGCATGAAACTGGGCCTGGGCACCGGATCGACCGCCAGCGTCATGGTCCGCGAACTGGCCGCCCGCGCGCGGGCCGAAGGGCTGTCGCTGCGCTGCGCCGCGACCTCGAAGGCGACTTGCGAGCTGGCGGAAAGCCTGGGCCTGTCCATCGAAAGCCTGGATGACATCGGCTGGCTGGACATGACCATCGACGGCGCCGACGAGGTTGATCCCGACCTGCATTTGGTCAAGGGCGGCGGCGGCGCGCATCTGCGCGAGAAGATCGTCGCGGCGGCCAGTCAGCGGATGGTGGTGATCGCCGATCCCGGCAAGGTCGTGGAACAGTTGGGCGCCTTTCCCCTGCCGGTCGAGGTGGTGCAGTTCGGGTTCGAGACCACCCGCACCCTGATCCGTCGCGCCCTGGCCGACCTGGCTCTGGGCGACCGGGACGTGCTGCACCGCCTGAAGGGCAGCGACCCATGGGTCACGGACGAGGGGAACTGGATCCTGGATCTGCACTTGGGCGCGATCCCCGATCCGGTGGCGCTTGCGCGCGCGCTGTCGGCCATTCCGGGTGTCGTGGAACACGGGCTGTTCCTGGGCATGTGCCACCTGGCGATCATCGGCAAGCCCGACGGCACGGTTGTCCGGCTTGACCGCAATGCTGACATAGACGCCGACATGCTGGCCGGCGAAGGAGATTGAGCTGTGACTTTCGACTATGACCTGTTCGTGATCGGCGGCGGCTCGGGCGGCGTGCGGGCCGCGCGCATCGCGGCGGGCGAACACGGCGCCCGCGTTGCCCTGGCCGAGGAAAGCCGCATGGGCGGCACCTGCGTGATCCGGGGCTGCGTGCCCAAAAAGCTGATGATCTTCGCCTCGCAGGCCGGGCTGATGGCGCAAGAGATGCGCGGCTATGGCTGGGAGGGCGCGCAGGCGGGGCGGTTCGACTGGACGGTGTTCCGCCAGAAGCTGGACGCAGAACTGACCCGGCTGGAGCTGATCTATACCGCGAACCTGGAAAAGTCGGGCGTGCAGATCTTTCATCAGCGCGCCACCATCGTCGATCCCCACACGGTCGCCTTGGCCGACGGCACGCGAAAGACCGCCAAGCACATCCTGATCGCAGTGGGCGGCCGCCCCGCGCTGCCCGGCATTCCGGGCGAGGAACTGGGCCTGATCTCCGACGACCTGTTCCTGATGGAATCGCTGCCGCGCCGGGTGCTGCTGGTCGGCGGGGGCTTCATCGCCTGCGAATTCGCGACGATCCTGGCGGGGCTGGGCTGCGAGACGGTGCAGGCCTATCGCGGCGACGCGGTGCTGCGCGGCTTCGACCGGCAGGCCCGCGACATGGCGACGCTGCAACTGTCCGAAATCGGCGTCGACCTGCGCCTGAACGTCAACCCCACCGCGCTGGAACGCCAGGGCGACGGGATCGGCGTCACCTTCACTGATGGCAGCCGCGACGGCTTCGACGCGGTGATCTGGGCCACCGGCCGCGCGCCCTATACCGCCGGGCTGGGGCTGGAGAACACCGGCGTCCACCTGCGTCCGAACGGCGCGATCGCGGTGGACGAATGGTCGCAGACGGCGGTTCCGTCGATCTTCGCGGTGGGCGACGTGACCGACCGGGTGAACCTGACCCCGGTGGCGATCCGCGAGGGTCATGCCTTTGCCGATACGGTCTTCGGCGGCCGGGCGCGCACCGTCAGCCATGTCAATGTCGCCAGCGCCGTCTATCTGCGCCCGCACGAGGTCGCCTCGGTCGGGCTGACCGAGGAACAGGCCTGCGCGCGCGGCGACGTGGATGTCTATGACACCGTGTTCCGGCCGATGCGGTCGATGTTCGCGGGCAGCAATGCCAAGGTGATGATGAAGCTGCTGGTCGATCCCGAAACCGACAAGGTTCTGGGCTGCCACATCGTCGGTCCCGATGCCGGAGAGATGATCCAGCTTGCCGCGATCCCCATCACCATGGGCGCGACCAAGGCCGATTTCGATGCGACCATGGCCGTCCACCCCACCGCGGCCGAGGAACTGGTGACGATGCGCAATCCGACGCGCCGGCACCGGCTGGAGGTTCCTGCACAGGCTGCAACCGCCTGACAATTGCGACAGATGGGCACGGACAGGGGCTGTTCGGGTTGACATTTCCCCCTGCCGTCCCAGTTTCAAGCAACGGAATTTCGAAGAAGAAAGAAGGATTAGGGATGGCAAGTCAGGGCCCATGGGGCGGCGGAAGCGGCGGAGGAGATGACGAGGATCGCGACAAGCGCCCCTCGAACCGCCCCTGGGGACAGCAGCAGCCGCCAAGAGGGCCGCAAAGGCCCGGCGGCCCGCAGCAGATGCCCGAGATCGAGGAACTGATGAAGAAGGGCCAGGAACGGCTGCGCGTGCTGATGGGCGGGCGCGGCGGCGGCAATGGTCCGGTCGGCGGCGGCCCGCGCCGCCCGCAGTCGCCGGGGTTCCAGATGAACCGCACCACCCTGACCATCGGCGGGCTGATCCTGCTGGCGCTGTGGGCCTTCGCCAGCTTCTACCGGGTCCAGACCAACGAACGCAGCGTCGAATTCCTGTTCGGCCGCGCGGTGGCCGTGGGCACGGAAGGGTTGAACTTCGCCCCCTGGCCGGTCGTCACCGCCGAGGTCATCCCCGTCACCAACGAACGCGTGACCGAGATCGGCACCGGCCGCCAGGGAGAGATGGACAACGGTCTGATGCTGACCCGCGACCAGAACATCGTGGACATGGAATATCAGGTCGTCTGGAACATCTCGGACCCGGAAAAATTCCTGTTCAACCTGGCAGATCCCGCCGACACCATGCGCGCCGTGGCCGAATCCTCGATGCGCGACATCATCGCGCGCAGCGAACTGGCGCCGATCCTGAACCGGGATCGCGGCACCATCGCCAACGACCTGCAAACCTCGGTCCAGGAAACGCTGGACGCCTATCAGTCCGGGATCAACGTGATCCGCGTCAACCTGGACCGCGCCGACCCCCCGGCCGAGGTGATCGACGCCTTCCGCGAGGTGCAGGCCGCCCAGCAGGAACGCGACCGGCTTGAGAAGGAAGCCGACGCTTATGCCAACCGCGTCCTGGCCCAGGCCCGAGGCGACGCGGCGCAGGCGCTGGAACAGGCCGAGGCCTATCGCGCCCAGGCGGTCAACACCGCCCAGGGCGAGGCCGCGCGCTTCAATTCGATCTACGAGGAATATGTGAAGGCCCCCGAAGTGACCCGCCGCCGGATGTATCTGGAAACCATGGAGAACGTCCTGGGCGGCGTGGACAAGGTGATTCTGGGCGACGGCGTGGAAGGGCAGGGATCGGGCGTCGTGCCCTATCTGCCGCTTGACCAGCTGCGCCGGTCCGGCCAGGGCAACGCCAATACCGGAGGGAACAACTGATGGCCACCGCTCGCAGAATTACGGCCGCGACGCTGGCCATTCCCGCCCTGATCGCGGTGGGCGTGCTGGTCGCGTCCTCGGTGTTCATCGTCGACGAACGCGAAAAGGCCCTGGTGCTGCGCCTGGGCCGCGTCGTCGACGTGAAGGAGGATCCGGGCCTGGATTTCAAGGTGCCGTTTCTGGACAACGTCGAAAAATACGACGGCCGCATCCTGGGCCTGCCGACCGTCCCGCTGGAGGTCACGCCCCTGGACGACCGCCGCCTGATTGTGGACGCCTTCGCCCGCTGGCGCATCACCGATGTGGTCCGCTTCCGTCAGGCGGTCGGCGCGGGCGGCATCCAGGGGGCGCAGGGCCGCCTGGAACCCATCGTGCGCAACGCCATCCGCGAGGTGCTGGGGACCGTGCCGTCCACCAGCGTGCTGTCTGACGACCGCACCGCGCTGATGAACCAGATCCGCGACGAGGCGCGCTCGAACTCGGAAGGGCTGGGGGTCGAGATCATCGACGTGCGCCTGACCCGCACCGACCTGCCCGAGCAGAACCTGAACGCGACCTATGCCCGGATGCGCGCCGAACGCCAGCGCGAGGCCGCCGACGAGATCGCGCGGGGTGGCGAGGCCGCGCAGCGGGTCCGCGCCGCCGCCGACCGGACGGTGACGGAACTGACATCCGAGGCGTCCAAGCGCGCCGAGATCGTCCGAGGCGAGGCCGACGCGCAGCGCAACGCCATCTATGCCGACGCCTTCGGGCGCGACCCGGAATTCTTCGCCTTCACGCGGTCGATGACCTCGTACGAACGGGCGATCCGGGGCGAGAACAGCACCATGGTGTTGCAGCCGGACGGGGAATTCTTCAGCTATCTGCGCGATGACGGCGCCAGCCGCGCGAACCCGTCGCCGACCCCGGTCCCGGCGGGCAATTCGGCGGGCACCATCCAGCCGCCGGCCGCCGCGGACGACGAGGAAGACCTGGTGACGCCCACCGTGACCGACCGCGAAGGCAACCGGCTGGGCGAAAGCGCGGGCGTTACCCTGACCCCCGTGCCGGAAATGCTGGCGACCCCGCCGCAGCAGACCGAAGGCGTCGGCGCCCCCGCCGAAACCGCCCCCGCGACGGCCCCCGAGGCTGCGGCGGCGGCGGAACAGCCGGCCCAGGATGGGGCGGCCGCAGACCCGGCGCCGCAGGACGCCCCGGCACAGGAATGACCGACGCGAAAGGGGCGGGTGGGACACCATCCGCCCCTTCTGCAATAAAAGTCACGATCAGTTCACTGCCCGAGAGCGTGGTTTATTTGCAACGCCGACCTATTTCTTCTTCATATCCAACCTGATCCCCGGCCATCTTCGGCCCAGGGCAGAATGCGCAAGATGAGGGCATCCGCATGAAGACCTTTTCTCCTCGGCATCTCCTGACCGCCTCGGCGCTGGCCGTGACCGTCGGCCTTGGTTTCGCGGCGGCGCAGGACGCGCAGCCCGACATCTCGCCCGAGGCCAGCCAGCAGGCGCAAGAGGCGGCGAACAACAACGAACCGCTGACCGCGCCGGAAACCGCCTCGTCGCAGGTCATGCCCGACAGCTTCGCCGATCTGGTCCAGCAGGTCGCGCCCGCCGTCGTCAACATCACCACCACCGCCGTGGTGGCCCAGCCGACCGGCGGCGAGGGCGCGCCGATCTTCCCGGAAGGCAGCCCGTTTTCCGACCTGTTCCGCGATTTCGGCTTTCCGGGCATTCCCGGCCAGCCCGGTCCGGGTGGTCCCCGGATGCCGCAGCGGTCCAACGCCCTGGGATCGGGCTTCGTGATTTCGGCCGACGGGTTCATCGTCACGAACAACCACGTCATCGAGGGCGCGGACGAGATCGAGATCGAGTTCTATTCCGGCGAGACCCTGCCCGCCAAGGTGGTCGGCACCGACCCGAATACCGACGTGGCGCTGCTGAAGGTCGAAAGCAGCGACCCGCTGCCCTTCGTGGAATTCGGCAATTCCGACGAGGCCCGCGTGGGCGACTGGGTGCTGGCGCTTGGCAACCCGCTGGGCCAGGGTTTCTCGGCCAGTTCGGGGATCGTGTCGGCGCGCAACCGCGAATTGTCGGGCACCTATGACGACTATCTGCAAACCGACGCGGCCATCAACCGGGGCAATTCCGGCGGCCCGCTGTTCAACCTGAAAGGCGAGGTCGTGGGCGTCAACACCGCGATCCTGTCGCCCAACGGCGGATCCATCGGCATCGGTTTTTCCATGGCGTCGAACGTCGTCTCCAGCGTCGTGAAGCAGTTGCAGGAATTCGGGGAAACCCGGCGCGGCTGGCTGGGCGTGAAGATCCAGGACGTGACCCCCGACATGGCCGAGGCGCTTGGCCTTGCCGCCGAATCCGGCGCCATGGTGACGGATGTTCCCGAAGGCCCCGCGCGCGAGGCCGGGATGCGGGCGGGCGACGTCATCACCAGCTTTGACGGGTCCGAGGTCAAGGACACCCGCAGCCTGGTCCGCCGCGTCGCCGAGGCGCCGTCCGGCGAGCCGGTCGATGTCGTGGTGCAGCGCAGCGATGGGCCGGTCACCCTGTCGGTGACGCTGGGCCGCCGTGAAACGGCCGAAGGCGCGGGCGACCGGCCCGGCGGTTCGGAAAGCAGCCCCAGCCAGCAGGATGTCCTGGGCATGACGCTGTCCGTGCTGACGCCCCAGATGGCGCAGGACATGGGACTGCCCAACGACGCGCGCGGCCTGGTCGTGCAAGAGGTCGATCCATCCAGCGAAGCCGCCGAAAAGGGCCTTGCCCCCGGCGACATCATCACCGAGGCGGGCCAGCAGCCGGTCGCGTCCATCGGCGACCTGAACGCCCGCATCGACGAAGCGCGCGAGGCGGGGCGCAAGTCCCTGCTGGTGCTGGTGCGCCGCGCCGGAGAGCCGCGCTTCGTGGCCCTGCCGGTCGGCGAATCCTGATCCCGCCCCTTGGGGCGATGGGGGGCGGTCCTGCGGGGCCGCCCCTTTTCATTGCGGGGCCGATGGCCTATCTGCCCCCTGCACAGCAAAGGACACCCAAGCCATGGCCCGCATCACCTATATCGAGCATAACGGAACCCGCCACGAGGTGGACGTGAAGCCCGGCATGACGGTGATGGAGGGCGCGCGCGACAACGGCATTCCCGGCATCGACGCCGATTGCGGCGGCGCCTGCGCCTGTTCGACCTGCCATGTCTATGTCGATCCGGCCTGGGTGGACCAGATCCCCCCCAAAGACCCGATGGAAGAGGACATGCTGGACTTCGCCTATCAGCCCGATCCCGAACGGTCGCGCCTGACCTGCCAGATCAAGGTGACGGACGCGCTGGACGGGCTGGTCGTGCAACTGCCCGAACGCCAGATCTGATCACGGCTTCAGCAGCGCCAAAGCCTGGGCCAGGTCGATGGCGCCGTCATACAGCGCCCGGCCCGAAATCGCCCCCGCGATCACCTGCGTCTCTGCCAGGGCGCGCAGGTCGTCCAGCGACGACACGCCCCCGGATGCGATGACCGGAATGCCGACTGCGCGGGCCAGGGCCTCGGTCGCGGCGATGTTGGGGCCCTGCATGGCGCCGTCGCGGTCGATGTCGGTATAGATGATCGCGGCGACGCCCGCGTCCTGGAACTGACGGGCCAGGTCGGTCGCCGTCACCTGCGTCTCGGTGGCCCAGCCGCGGGTCGCCACGCGCCCGGCGCGGGCGTCGATGCCCACAGCGATGCGGCCGGGGAAGGCGGCTGCGGCTTCGCGCACCAGGTCGGGATCTTCCACCGCGACGGTGCCCAGGATCACGCGGGACAGGCCCTTGTCCAGCCAGCCCTCGATGGTCGCCATGTCGCGGATACCGCCGCCAAGCTGGGCGGGAATGTCGATGGCGGCTAGGATCGCCTCGACCGCCTCGGCGTTCACGGGACGGCCTGCAAAGGCGCCGTTCAGGTCGACCAGGTGCAGCCATTCCGCGCCCGCGTCCTGGAAGGCGCGCGCCTGCGCCGCCGGATCGGTGCCGAAGACGGTCGCGGCCTCCATCTCGCCGCGCAGCAGGCGGACGCAGTTGCCGTCCTTCAGGTCGATGGCGGGATAGAGGATCATGGCAGGCTCCGGCGGTTGGGGTCGCGCCTCCTTTGCCACGCGGGCGCCCGGAACGGAAGGGCGCGCCGCGACCTCACGTCACGCTTGCCAGACAAGGGGCCGCCCCGCAGCATCGCGCCAGCATCAGGGGGGAAACCATGCGCCACATCATCGCCGCCGCCGTTCTTGCACTGGCCGCCACCGCCGCCGCCGCCGACCCGATCGAGGGGGTCTGGCAGACCCAGCCCGACGACGGCGCCTTCGCCCATGTCACCATCGCGCCTTGCGGCGGGGCCTTCTGCGGCACCATCACCCGGACCTACAAAGGCCAGTCGCAATACCAATCCCCGAACCTGGGCCGCCAGATCGTCATCGACATGGCCCCGCAGGGCGGCGGCAACTACACGGGCAAGGTGTGGCGCCCCGCCAACGACAAGATCTACAACGGCAAGGCCACGGTCGAGGGCGACCGGATGAGCCTGTCGGGATGCGTCGCGGGCGGGCTGATCTGCAAGAGCCAGACCTGGGCGCGGGTGCAGTAACAGCAGAGGAAATTCCCCTGCGTCAGCGGGCTTGTTCGGACGTGCCGGACGGATGACGGGAACGGCGGTTACGCCGTCCGCCATTGCGACACGCAGGGGATCTTGTCGCGGTCGCAGCGGTCGGCGTATTTGCGGGCGATTTCCTGGACTTCGGCCAGCAACCCGTCTTCCAGCTTGATGGGATCAAGTCCAAGGCCCAGGAAACGGTCGTTGGCGACGTGCAGGTCGTTTTCGTCGGCTTCGTTGCGGGGGTTCTTCAGGAAGGCGATCTCGACCCCGGTCTGGTCGGCGATCATCTGCGCCAGGTCGCGGACGCGATGGGTCTCGGTCATCTGGTTCAGGATGCTGACCCGGTCGCCCTTCGCGGGCGGGTTGGTCAGGGCCAGTTCGATGCAGCGGCAGGTGTCCTGGATGTGGATGAAGGCGCGGGTCTGGCCGCCCGTGCCATGCACCGTCAGCGGATAGCCGATGGCCGCCTGCATCAGGAAGCGGTTCAGCACCGTCCCGTAATCGCCGTCATAGTCGAAGCGGTTGATCAGCCGGTCGTCCAGGCGCGTCTCCTCGGTCTGGGTGCCCCAGACGATGCCCTGGTGCAGGTCGGTGATTCGCACGCCGTCGTTCTTGTTGTAATAGAAGAAGAAAAGCTGATCCTGGGTCTTGGTCATGTGATAGATCGACCCCGGATTGGCGGGATACAGGATTTCCTGCCGATGGGGGCCGTTCTCGGTCTCGACCAGCACGTCCAGATAGCCTTCGGGAATCTTCATCCCCGCCGTGCCATAGCCATAGACGCCCATCGTCCCCAGGTGGACCAGGTGGATGTCCTGCCCGGATTCGACGATGGCGGCCAGGATGTCGTTGGTGGCGTTCAGGTTGTTGCTGACGGTATAGCGCTTGTGCCAGCTTGATTTCATCGAATAGGGCGCGGCGCGCTGTTCGGCGAAATGGATCACCGCGTCGGGCCGTTCGTCGCGCAGCAGCGTCAGCAGGCGGTGGTAATGTTCGCCCACGGTGAAATTCTCGACCCGGATGGTGTGGTTGGTCAGTTCGTGCCATGCCCGCACCCGCTCGCCCAGAGGGCGGATGGGCGTCAGGCTGCTGACTTCCAGTTCCACGTCGATCTTGCGGCGCGACAGGTTGTCCACGATCACCACGTCATGACCGCGCGCCGAAAGATGCAGCGCCGTCGGCCAGCCGCAGAAACCGTCTCCGCCCAGAACGATGATCTTCATGAACCTGCCTTTGATACCCGCTTTGCCGCCTTTTACTGGGGCGGGTGGGCGGATGCCATAGCTGCCACGCGACCGACACATGCCTGTCGCATTCGGACCACGGCGAAGGTCAGCCGCGCGGGTCGATCAGCCGGGCCAGAACCGCGTCGCGGGTGATGCAGCCGCCGCCCTCGACGGGCAGGGCGGTGCGGTCCGACAGCAACCCCATCACCTTGCGCACCGGCATGGTGCGCGGCACGGGATCGCCCGGCGCGTCGCCCGGCTGGACCACATCGGCTGCGGTCAACACCCCCAGCGGGTTCATGTGGGCCACGAAATCCGCGACGTAATCGCTGACCGGATTGGCGATGATTTCGCGCGCGGTGCCGATCTGGACGATGCGCCCGCCCTCCATCAGGGCGATGCGGTTGCCCAGCTTGAAGGCCTCGTCCAGGTCGTGGCTGACGAAGATGATGGTGCGCTGCGTCTTGGCCTGCAATTCCAGCAATTCGTCCTGCAAGCGCGACCGGATCAGCGGGTCCAATGCGCTGAAGGGCTCGTCCATCAGCAGGATCGGCGCCTCGGTCGCGAAGGCGCGGGCCAGGCCCACGCGCTGCTGCATCCCGCCCGACAGGTCGCCCACCTTGCGTTCGGCCCAGTCCTTCAGCCCGACCGTTTCCAACTGGTGATCCACGCGGGCCTTGCGCTGGGCAGGGGACATGCCCGCAAGCTCCAACCCCAGGCCCACGTTCTCGCGCACGGTCCGCCAGGGCAGCAGGCCGAATTGCTGGAACACCATCGCCACATGGCGCAGCCGGATGTCGCGCAGCGCGCGCTTGCCCGCCCCGCTGACCGAGATCATGCCCTGGCCGTCCCAGACCCGGACCTCGCCCCGGCAGACGTGGTTCAGCGCGTTGACGGCGCGCAGCAGCGTGGACTTGCCGGACCCCGACAGGCCCATCAGCACCAGGATCTCGCCCTGGCGGACGTTCAGGGAACAGTCGTGGACACCCAGAACCTGGCCGGTGGCGGCGCGAATCTCTCCGCGTTCCCGGCCCTGGTCCATCAGCGGCAGGGCGGTTTCGGGGTGGTCGCCGAAGACGATGGATACCCGGTCGAATTCGACGGCATTGGGGACGATGGTCATTTCCGGCCCTCCATCCGCAGCATCCGGTCCAGAAGAATCGCCACCACCACGATCACGAAGCCCGATTCGAAGCCCAGCGAGGTGTTGACGCTGTTCAGCGCCCGGACCACCGGAACCCCCAGGCCCGAGGCGCCGACAAGCGCGGCGATCACCACCATCGACAGCGACAGCATGATGGTCTGGTTCAGCCCGGCCATGATCTGCGGCAGCGCGCTGGGCAGTTCGACCTTCCACAAAAGCTGGCGCGGCGTGGCGCCGAAGGCGGTCGCGGCCTCGACCAGGGCGGGGGGGGTGGAACTGATCCCCAACTGGGTCAGGCGGATCGGCGCGGGCAGCACGAAGATCACCGTGGCCAGCAGCCCCGGCACCATGCCGATGCCGAAGAACACGATGGCCGGGATCAGATAGACGAAGGTCGGCAGCGTCTGCATCAGATCCAGCACCGGCCGCATCCAGGCGTAAAGGCGCGGGCGGTGCGCGGCGGCGATGCCCACCGGAACGCCGATCGCCATGCAGACCAGGCAGGCCGCCAGCACCAGGGTCAGCGATTGCTGCATTTCGTCCCAATATCCCTGGTTCAGCACGAACAGCAGGCCCGCCGCGACCAGCAGACAGGTCTTCCAGTTGCGCTGCAAGACCCAGGTCAGCGCCACGGCCAGCAGGATGAACAACAGCGGATGCGGCGCCTCCAACCCCGCGAGGATACCGCCGATCAGCCATTCCAACGCGCCCGAGATCGTATTGAACAGCCCCGGCGCATTGGCGTTCAGCCAGTCGAAGATCGCCTTGGCGGTGCGTCCCACGGGGATCTTGTTATCCGTCACCCAGGCCGTCAGTTGATCCATGCGCGCGTCCTTGCTGGTCAGGAAAAGGCGGGCGGCCCGGCGATCAGCCGGACAGCGCCTCGGTCAGGGCGGCCTGAGCGTCGTTGCCGTGGAAGGTGGTCACGCCCTCCAGCCAAGGGGTCGCGGCATCGGGATTGGCCGACAGCCAGTCCTTGGCGGCGGCCATCGGATCCTGCCCGTCATTCAGGATTTTGCCCATCACCTCGTTTTCCATAGGCAGGGTGAATTCCAGGTTTTGCAGGAACTTTCCGACGTTCGGGCATTCGCCGACATAGCCGTGGCGGGTGTTCGTGCGCACCTCGGCCCCGCCCAGGTCGGGACCGAAGATCTCGTCCCCGCCGGTCAGGTAGGTCATCTCGAACTGGGCGTTCATCGGATGCGGCTCCCAGCCCAGGAACACGACCGGCTGGCCCGCCGCGTCGGCGCGGGCGACCTGGGCCAGCATCCCCTGTTCGCTGGATTCGACCACCTCGAACGTGCCCAGGCCGAACTTGTCCTCGGCCACCATCTCCAGCAGCAGGCGGTTGCCGTCGTTGCCCGGCTCGATCCCGTAGATCTGGCCGGACAGCGCGTCCTTGTGTTCGGCGATGCTGGCGAAGTCGGTGATGCCCAGAGCCGCGCCCGCCTTGTTGGTGGCCAGCGTGTATTTCGCCCCCGTCAGGTTGGTGCGCACCGTGTCCACCGTGCCCGCGTCGCGATAGGGGGCGATGTCGGCCTCCATCGTCGGCATCCAGTTGCCCAGGAAGATGTCCACGTCGTCGGTGGACAGCGCCGTATAGGTGACGGGCACCGACAGCAGCTTCGTCTCGGTCTCGTATCCCAGGGCCTGCAACACGGTCGAGGCCAGCGCCGTCGTCGCCGTGATGTCGGTCCAGCCCACGTCGGACAGCACCACCCGGCGGCAGTCGTCGGGTTCCGCGGCCAGGACAGGTCCGGCAAGCGCGGTGGCGATCGCCACGGAAAGGGTCAGGCGTTTGCGGATCATGCGAGGCTCCCTGTTCTTGATTGGTCAGTCAATTAAAGATACACAGGCCCTGAATAGCAACCGTCTTCTGCGAACAGGTGCCACCTTGCCCAAGATCGGGGCCGAGCCTATCCGAAAAGCCGCATTAATCAACGCCACGATCTTCGAGGTGGGTCGTGCGGGATCCCTGGACGTGACGGTGGCCCAGATTGCCCGCCGCGCGGGCATGTCGCCTGCCCTGGCGCATCACTATTTCGGGTCCAAGGAACAGATTTTCCTGTCCGCGATGCGCTATATCCTGCGCGTCTATGGCCGTTCGGTCGCCGAACGCCTGCCGGGCCACGGCCCGCGCGGCCGCCTGAACGCCATCGTCGGGGCCAGCTTCGCGCCGCAGAACTTTCAGCGCGAAACGGTCAGCGCCTGGATCAATTTCTATGCCCTGGCGCTGATCAACCCCGAGGCTGCGCGCCTGCTGCGGGTCTATCACCGCCGCCTGCGGTCGAATCTGATCCTGGCGCTGCGGCCGCTGGTCGACGATCCCGCCCGCGTGGCCGAAACCCTGGGCGCGCTGATCGACGGGGTCTATCTGCGCGCGGTGCTGACGCGGGGCGATGTCGATGCGGTGACGGCCGAGAAACTGATCTTCGATTACCTGGACGAGGCCCTGACGTGACCCTGAACGCCCAACCCGCCGCCAGCCTGTTCATCGACGGCGCCTTCGTCGAGGGCGAGGGCGCTGTGCTGCCCGTCCTCTATCCCTATACCGGCCAGGAAATCGCCTCGCTGCGCGAGGCATCGACCCATCAGGTGGCGCTGGCCTGCCAGTCCGCCGCCCGCGCGCAGGCCGATTGGGCGGCGATGGCGCCCGCGGACCGGGGCCGCGTCCTGTCCCGCGCCGCCGCGATCATCCGCGACCGCAACGACGACCTGTCCCGGCTGGAGACGCTGGATACCGGCAAGCCGATCCAGGAAACGCTGGTGGCCGACTGGCCGTCCGGGGCTGCCGCGCTGGAATATTTCGGCGGCCTGGCCGCGACCGTCACCGGCCAGATGATTCCCCTGGGCCGCGACTGGGCCTATACCCGGCGCGAGGCCCTGGGCGTCTGCGCGGGCATCGGCGCCTGGAACTATCCCAGCCAGATCGCCTGCTGGAAGGCCGCGCCCGCGCTGGCGATGGGCAACGCGATGGTCTTCAAACCGTCCGAGGAAACGCCCCTGGGCGCGCTGAAGCTGGCCGAAATCCTGATCGAGGCGGGCGCCCCGCCGGGCATCTTCAACGTGGTGCAGGGGCGCGGCCAGGTCGGCGCCGCCTTGGTCACCGATCCTTGCGTCGCCAAGGTCTCGCTGACCGGATCGGTGCCCACCGGCCGCCGCGTCTATGCCGCCGCCGCCGAGGGGATGCGCCATGTCACCATGGAACTGGGCGGCAAGTCGCCGCTGATCGTCTTCGACGACGCCAGCCTGGAGGATGCCGTGGGGGCGGCGATCCTGGCGAACTTCTATTCCTCGGGTCAGATCTGTTCCAACGGCACGCGCGTGTTCCTGCAACGGGGAATCGCCGCACGCTTCCTGGACCGGCTGGCCGAACGGCTGGCACAGGTCCGCATGGGCGATCCGCTGGACCCGGACACGCAATTCGGCCCCATCATCAACGCCGCGCAGGCGGGCAAGATCCGCGCGGCGATCACGGCGGGCCAGGACGCGGGCGCGCGGCTGGTCTGCGGCGGGCTGGGCGAGGGGGGCTTCATCCCGCCCACGGTCTTTGCCGATGCGGGCGACGACATGCTGATCACCCGCGACGAGATCTTCGGCCCGGTGATGACCACGCTGACCTTCGCCGACGAATCCGAGGCCGTGGCCCGCGCCAACGCCACCGGCTTCGGCCTGGCGGCGGGGGTCTTCACCCAGGATCTGACCCGCGCCCATCGCGTCGTCGCCGCGTTGGAGGCCGGCACCTGCTGGATCAACGCCTATAACCTGACGCCGGTGGAAATGCCCTTCGGCGGCGTCAAGCTGTCCGGGCTGGGCCGCGAGAATTCCGCAGCCGCCATCGAGCATTATTCGCAACTCAAGACCGTCTATGTCGGCATGGGCGCCGTCGAGGCGCCGTATTAGGGGGACCAGCCATGACCGCGGATTACGTCATCGTCGGCGCCGGTTCCGCCGGTTGCGCGCTGGCCTATCGCCTGACGCAGGCGGGGCATTTCGTCACCCTGATCGAATACGGCGGCAGCGACATCGGCATCTTCATCCAGATGCCGGGGGCGCTGTCCTACCCGATGAACATGCCGCGATACGACTGGGGTTTCGCCAGCCAGCCGGAACCGCATCTGGGCGGTCGCAGGCTGGCCACGCCGCGCGGCAAGGTGCTGGGCGGATCGTCCTCGATCAACGGCATGGTCTTCGTGCGCGGCCACCGCAAGGATTACGACCACTGGCGCGACAGCGGCGCCGAGGGCTGGGGCTATGAGGACGTGCTGCCCTATTTCAAGCGGATGGAGACCTGGCACGGTGGCGCGTCCCCGTGGCGCGGCACCGACGGCCCGCTGCATGTCACGCGCGGCCGGCGCCGCAACCCGCTGTTCAACGCCTTCATCCAGGCGGGGCAGCAGGCGGGCTGGCCCTATACCCCCGACTACAACGGCGAACAGCAGGAGGGCTTCGGCCCGATGGAGGCGACCATCTGGAAGGGCCGCCGCTGGTCCGCCGCCAACGCCTATCTGCGCCCGGCGCTGAAGACCGGGCGGCTGACGCTGGTCCGCGCCCTGGCTCGCCGGATCCTGTTTCAAGGAAAGCGCGCCTATGCCGTTGAAATAGAACGCAAGGGCCGGACCGAGACCATCGGCGCAGGACGCGAGATCATCGTCTCGGCCAGTTCGATCAACACGCCCAAGCTGCTGATGTTGTCGGGAATCGGTCCCGCCGACCACCTGCGCCAGCACGGCATCGCGCCGCTGGCCGACCGTCCGGGCGTCGGCGCCAATTTGCAGGACCATCTTGAAATCTACATGCAATACAAGGCGTTGAAGCCGATCACGCTGTATACCTATTACAACCTGCTGGGCAAAAGCCGGGTCGGGGTCGAATGGCTGCTGCAAAAGACCGGGCTGGGCGCATCGAATCAGTTCGAAAGCTGCGGCTTCATTCGGTCGTCGGACGCGGCGGACTATCCCGACATCCAGTATCACTTCCTGCCGCTGGCGGTGCGTTATGACGGCAAGGCGGCGGCGCAGGGCCATGGCTTCCAGGCCCATGTCGGCCCGATGCGGTCGAAATCGCGCGGCAGCGTGCGGCTCGCCTCGGCCGATCCGGCCGCCGCGCCCGAGATCCGCTTCAACTACATGTCCCATGCCGACGACTGGGCCGAATTCCGCGCCTGCGTGCGCCTGACGCGCCGGATCTTCAGCCAGCCCGCCTTTGCCGAATACCGGGGCGACGAGATCCAGCCGGGCGCGCAGGTCCAGACCGACGACCAGATCGACGCCTTCATCCGCGACCACGCCGAATCGGCCTATCACCCCTGCGGCACGGCGCGGATGGGCGCGGTCCATGACCCCATGGCGGTGGTCGATCCCGACCTGCGGGTCATCGGCGTCGAAGGCCTGCGCGTCGCGGACAGCTCGATCTTTCCGCGCATCACCAACGGCAACCTGAACGGCCCCTCGATCATGGTCGGTGAGAAAGCCGCCGATCATATCCTGGGCCGCATCGCGCGGCCGGACCACGACCGCCTGGCCGCCGAATAACCGCTTCTTCTTTGTCCAAATACCCCCGCCGGAGGCTCCGAGTGTGCGCCGGCGCCTCAGTTTCGGTCGGTGGGCAGCATCCGGGGCAGGGCGGTTTCCACCCAATCGGCCAGTGCCGCGACCCGCTCGGCGGCCTCGGTCCCCAGCGGGGTCAGGCTGTATTCCGTCTGCGGCGGCACCACCGGAAAGGCCACCCGGCGCACCAGCCCGTGGCCCTCCAGCCGCTTCAACGTCTCGGCCAGCATCCGTTCGGACACGCCGCCGATGCGCCGGCGCAGGGCGCTGAACCGATGCGTGCCGTCGCGCAGCACCATCAGCACCAGCACGCCCCACTGGCTTGTCACGCTGCGCAGCACCGCGCGGGACGGGCAGGCGGCGGCCAGCACGTCGCCGCGTTGCAGGCGGTCGCTCAGGCTTTCGGGTTGGGGCTTGTCATAAACGGTCATCGGACACTTACAAATCTGTGCGTACTTACGAATCGTAAGCGATAACGCCATGACAGGCCGCACAGGATTCGTTCAAGGAGAATCACCATGACCATCGCCATTACCGGCGCCACCGGCCATCTGGGCCGCCTGATCATCCAGGGTTTGAAACAGCAGGGCCGGACCGATCTGGTCGGGCTGGTCCGCGACCCCGCCAAGGCCGCCGATCTGGCCATTCCGACCCGCATCGCCGATTACGACCGCCCCCAGACACTGGGCGCCGCGCTGGGCGGCGTGGACACGCTGATGCTGGTTTCAGGCAGTGAAATCGGCAAGCGCGCGGTCCAGCACCGCAACGTCATCGACGCCGCCAAGGCTGCTGGCGTGGGGCGCATCGTCTATACCAGCCTGCTGAATGCCGACCGCTCGCCCCTGTCGCTGGCCGAGGAACACCGCCAGACCGAGGCGATGCTGAAGGACAGCGGCCTTGCCGTCACGGTCCTGCGCAACGGCTGGTATGCCGAGAATTACACCGGCTCGATCCCCGCGGCGCTGGCGAACGGCGCCTTCCATGGCTCGGCGGGGCAGGGGCGCATCGCGGCGGCGGCGCGGGCCGACTATGCTGCGGCGGCGGTTGCGGTGCTGACCACGCCGGGTCATGATGGGTTGGTCTATGAACTGGCGGGTAGCCCTGCCTGGACGCTATCCGATCTGGCCGCCGAGATCTCGCGCCAGTCGGGCCGCGACATTCCCTATGTGGACCTGCCGCAGGCAGACTATGCCAAGGCGCTGGAAGACGCGGGCCTGCCCGCCGGTCTGGCGGCAGCCTATGCCGGGTTCGACGCGGGCGCGGCCCAAGGCGCGCTGGATGGCGATGGGGCCACGCTGGCACGGCTGATCGGGCGTCCCAGCACGCCGCTGGCCGACAGCGTCAAGGCCGCTCTGGCCTGATCGGATCAGCCTTTGGCTTCGCGCGCGGCGGCGACGCTGGCTTCCAGCCCCGCCGCGGGCATTCCGCGCAGCAGGGTATCGCCGATCACGAAGGTCGGCGTGCCCATGATCGCCATGCGTTCGGCCAGTTGCCGGTTCTCGCGCAGCACGGCGGACACGGATTCGGTGTTCATGGTGTTCAGAACTTCGTCCCCGTCCAGGCCGATAGCGGCGGCAATGGATTTCAGCGCCTCGGGCGAGGGCGCGCCGCGCAGCGCCATCAGTTCGTCATGCGCCTTCACATAGGCCTGATCCCCGCCCAGTTGCTTGGCCGCGACGGCGAAACGGGCCGAGGTCTCGCTGTCCTGTCCCAGAATCGGAAATTCCTTCAGGATCAGGCGGATATTTCCGTCACTCTCGACCAGATCATGAACCTGGTCGTTGAACTTGCGGCAATAGCCGCAGCGATAGTCGATGAATTCCACCACCGTCACGTCGCCATCGGGATTGCCGCCGACCCAGCTGTGGCCGTCCTGGAAGATCGCCTCGTGGTTCGAGGCCACCAGGGCCACGTCGTTTTCCGCCTCGGACGCGACGCGGCGTTCTTCCAGCACGTTGATGGATTCGACCAGAACTTCGGGATTGGCCATCAGGTATTCGCGCACGGCGTCCCCGAAGGCGGCCTTTTCGGCGTCCGACATCGCGGAAATGTCGAAGGCCATGGCAGGGGTCGCGGTCAAAAGCAGCGCGGCGATCAGGCGTTTCATCGGGATCCTCGTCTTGGTTCGCGCCAGCTTGGCGTCTGCGCCGTCCGTTGGCAAGGAAGCGTCCGACAAAGCTGCGTGACCGGAAGGCGCCAGGGGGCTTTTCGCGCTGTCCCCGCGCGCGTAAGACAGGAAAAAAGACGAAAACCAAGGATGAGCAGTACCATGAGGAAATCCGTTCGCGGCCAGGTCGATCCCTTCATCGTCATGGACGTGATGGAAGCCGCCGCCCGCGCCGAGGCAGCGGGCCGCCACATCATCCATATGGAGGTCGGCCAGCCCTCGACGCCGGCCCCCGAAGGCGCGCGGCGCGCGCTGGCCGCCGCGCTGGAACAGCCGCTGGGCTATACCGTGGCCCTGGGCCTGCCCGCGCTGCGGCAGGGGATCGCGGATCTGTATCGTCGCTGGTACGGCGCCGATCTGGACCCGGCCCGCGTGGTGGTGACGCCGGGCAGCAGCGGGGCCTTCATCCTGGCCTTTTCGGCGCTGTTCGATGCGGGCGACCGGGTGGCGATGGGGTATCCCGGCTATCCCAGCTATCGCCAGATCCTGCGGGCCATGTCGCTGGACCCCGTGGGCATCCCCACCCGCCCCGAGGACCGCTATCAGCCCCGCCCCGACGACCTGCCGGACGGTTGCGCGGGTCTGATCCTCGCGTCGCCGGGCAACCCGTCCGGCACGGTGCTGCGCACGGATGAATTGCGGGCGCTGTCGGATGCGGCGAAGGCGCGGGGCATGGCCCTGATTTCGGACGAGATTTATCACGGCCTTTCCTATGGCGACCGCTGCCATTCCGCGCTGGAGGTGACGGACGACGTGTTCGTCATCAACTCGTTCAGCAAGTATTTCTCGATGACCGGCTGGCGGGTCGGCTGGATGGTCGTGCCCCCCGATCACGTCCGCACCGTGGAACGGCTGGCGCAGAACATGTTCATCTGCCCGCCCCATGCCAGCCAGGTCGCGGCGCTTGCCGCCCTGGGCTGCGCGGCCGAGGCCGACGCGAACCTTGCCGTCTATGCCGAAAACCGCCGCCTGATGCTGGAGGGGCTGCCCAAGGCGGGCTTTCACCGCATCGCGCCGCCGGAAGGGGCGTTCTACATCTATGCCGATGTGTCGGATCTGACCGGGGATTCGGTGGCCTTCGCGGCCGAGATTCTGGACAAGGCGGGCGTCGCGGTGACGCCGGGGCTGGATTTCGACCCCGACAGGGGCGCGCGGACGCTGCGCTTTTCCTATGCCCGCGCCACCGCCGACATCGCCGAGGGGCTGCGCCGCCTGCAAGGATTCATGGCCGCGCGATGAAATGGCTGCTGCTGATCCTGGCGCTGCTGTCGCTGCCCGCAGGGGCAGAGGAGCCGGCGCGGCTGGATCTGGGCGGATCGGCGCTGGTGGCGACCGGGCGCGGCTGGGGCGGGCCGAAGCCGCTGGAACTGCGGCTGTCGCTGACGAAGGCGGTCCCCTATCGGACCTATCTGGTGGACGGTCCGCCCCGTCTGATCGTCGATCTGAAGGGCGCCGATTTGGGATTGGCCCTGCCGCAGGATCTGTTCGGCGCCGACCTGTCGCCCGCGATCCGCTGGGGTCCGTATGGGCGCGACTGGGCGCGCGTGGTCGTCGAACTGCCCGGCCCGTATCGCATCGACAGCGCGGGCCAGCGGGCGCGCGCGGCGCTGTCGCAGATCACCGTGGCCCTGGCTCCGGTCGCGGCCCAGGACTTCGCGCCCCGGCCATCGGCCACGGCCGCCCTGCGCGACCTGCCCGAACCGGCGGACGTGCCGGGGCCGCCCCCGGACGAGGCCTTCACGGTCGTTCTGGATCCGGGTCATGGCGGCTTCGATCCCGGCGCCCTGGCCGAGGGCGAAAGCGAGGCGAACCTGGTCCTGGTCTTTTCGCTGGAACTGCGGGCGGCCTTGCAGGCGCGCGGCGTCACAGTCGAGATGACGCGGACCGACGACAGCTTCGTGGCCTTGGAACGGCGCATGACCACGGCGCGGCAGGCGCGGGCCGACCTGTTCATCTCGCTGCACGCGGACGCTTTGCCGGAGGGGCAGGCGGCGGGGGCAACGATCTATGTCTGGAACCCGGCGGCCGATGCCCGCGCGGCGGACCAGTTGACGCTGCGCCACGACCGCGACGACCTGCTGGCGGGGGCGGACCTGACCGGCCATGACGACGCCCTGGCCGGAGTGCTGATGGATTTCGCGCGCACCGATACCCAGCCCCGGTCGGAAAGCTTCGCCCGGTGGCTGACATCGCGGATGTCGCTGATGGGGATCGGGATGCATGACCGGCCGGTGCAGCGCGCCACCTATTCGGTGCTGAAATCGCCCGACATTCCCTCGGTCCTGCTGGAACTGGGCTTCATCTCGGACCACGACGACCGGGCCAACCTGCTGAACCCGCAATGGCGCGACCGCATGGTCAAGGCCGTGTCCGAGGCCGTGGTCGGCTGGGCGCGGGACGAGGCCGCGCGGGCGGCGATGCTGCGCCAATAAGGGTTGCGATCCCCCAGTGTTGTTTTGACCGGAACCGGCCGCGCCGCTATAGACGGGGCCGAGTCCCTGAAAGGCCCCTTCCTTGCTGCGCAGCGTCCTGTCCTTTTTCGGTGCCATCTTCTCGTGGTTCGTCACCGCCAGTTTTTTCATCGCCCTGACCCTGGGCGCGATCTTCTGGATCTATTCGCGCGACCTGCCCAGCCATGAAACGCTGGCCCAGTACACGCCGAAAACCATCAGCCGGATCTATTCCGGCGAAGGCCGCCTGATCGACGAATTCGCCGAGGAACGCCGCCTGTTCGTCCCCATCGAGGAGATCCCCGACCTGGTGAAGCACGCCTTCATCAGCGCCGAGGACAAGAATTTCTACAGCCATCCCGGCTATGACGTGCGCGGCATCGTCGGCGCGGCCTGGCAGGCGGTCGCCTCGCGCGGGTCGTCGGTGCGCGGGGCGTCCACGATCACGCAGCAGGTGATGAAGAACTTCCTGCTGTCCTCGGATCGCAGCGTGGAACGCAAGGTCAAGGAACTGATCCTGGCCTCCCGGCTGGAACGGACGCTGGACAAGGACCAGATCCTGGAACTGTATCTGAACGAGATTTTCCTGGGCCAGAACAGTTTCGGCGTGGCCGCCGCCGCCCAGACCTATTTCAACAAGTCGCTGACCGAACTGGCCCCGCACGAGGCCGCGATGCTGGCCGCGATGCCCCAGGCGCCGGGCCGCTACCACCCCGTGACCGCCAAGGAGCGGGTGACGGAACGTCGCAACTATGTGCTGCGGGAAATGTGGCAGAACGGCTATATCGACGAGGCGACCTATCAGTCCGAGGCGAAGCTGCCGCTGAAATCGGTGCAGAACGGCGATTACCCGGCCTTTCGCCAGCAACTGCCGCCGCGCGACTATTTCACCGACGAAATCCGCCGCCAGCTGTCCGCGCAGTTCGGCAACGAGGAATTCTTCGGCGGCGGGCTGACCATCCGCGCGACCGTGGACCCGGATCTGCAATCGGCGGCGGCCGACGCCCTGCGCGAGGCGTTGGAGCAATACGACCGCGGCACCGGCGTCTGGCGCGGCACCCGCGAGACGATCCCGGCGGATCAGCTGACGGACGAGGCAGCCTGGCGCGGCGCGCTGTGGCAAGCCAAGGTGCCGCGCGACATTCCCGGCTGGCATCCCGCCGTGGTGCTGGAGGTCGGCGCCAGCGACGCCCGCATCGGCATCGAGGGGATCGAGGAGGACGCCGACGGCCACTGGATCCCGGCGGCCGACGTGCAATGGGCGCGCAAGCGCGGCCCCGACGGCAGGCTTGGCCCGCGCGCCAAGGTCGCGGGCGACCTGCTGACGGTGGGCGACGTGGTGCTGGTGCGGGCGATGACGCAAGACGGCGACGGCAGCTTCATCCGCTGGACCCTGCGGCAGGTGCCGGAAATCCAGGGCGGCTTCATGGCGATGGACGTGAATACCGGCCGGGTGCTGTCGATGCAGGGCGGGTTCAGCTATCAGTCCTCGGTCTTCAACCGGGCGACGCAGGCGCAGCGCCAGCCGGGGTCCAGCTTCAAGCCCTTCGTCTATGCCGCCGCGCTGGACAACAACTATACCCCCGCCACCATCGTCGTGGACGAGCCGATCAGCATCAACACCCCTTTCGGCCTGTGGGAACCCAAGAACTCGTCAGGCAAGCATTACGGCCCCACCCCCCTGCGCACGGGGATCGAGATGTCGCGCAACCTGATGACGATCCGCATCGCCCAGGACATCGGCATGGAGCGCGTGGCCGAATATGCCGAACGCTTCGGCGTCTATGACGACCTGAAGCCGTTCCTTGCCAATGCGCTTGGCGCGCAGGAAACCACGCTGTTCAAGATGGTCGCGGCCTATGCCATGTTCGCCAATGGCGGCGAGCGGGTCGAACCCACGCTGGTGGATCGCGTGCAGGACCGGCGCGGGCGCACCATCTATCGCCACGACCAGCGGGTCTGCGAAACCTGCGGCCAGCAGGCGCTGCCGGCAGGGCAGGGGCCGGTGATCGACACCAACCGCGAACGGGTGATGGACGCGGTGACGGCCTATCAGCTGACCTCGATGCTGGAAGGCGCGGTGGAACGCGGATCGGGCAGCGGCGTCGATCTGCCGGTGCCGATCGCGGGCAAGACCGGGACTACCAACGACGCCAAGGACGTGTGGTTCATCGGCTATTCGTCGAATATCGTCGCGGGCTGTTACCTGGGTTACGACCAGCCGCGCAGCCTGGGCGAGAACGCCTATGGCGGCACGCTGTGCGTGCCGGTCTTCAACGCCTTCATGCGCAAGGCGGTGGCGGAATTCGGCGGCACGGAATTCGCGGTCCCCCCCGGCGGATACTGGGTCAAGATCGACCGCAGCACCGGCCAGCGGCTGTCGGACGACGCCACCGGCCCGAACGTGGTCGCCGAATATTTCCGCGACGGCACCGACCCCGACTGGGGATCGCCGCTGATCGTGTCGGGATTCGGCGACGGAGAGGTCGTGCTGCCTTGGCAGGCAGGCGCCGGATCGGGAAGCGGCACATCGATCACCACCTCGACCGGAGAGCGCCGGGTGATCCCCCGGCAGACGGATTTCGGCACCATGTCCTCGGGCGGGCTTTACTGACGGCCTTCCGGGTCGGGATGGTCGCCGGGATCCGGCCTGCGATGGACCGGCGTGGCGATGATCCGCACCATCCACAGGATCACTACGGCCAGGGCGGTTCCCATCACCGCCAGCAGCCCGTCCCCCGTCCCCGAGGCAAGGCCGACGGCCCCCGCCAGCCACATCGACGCCCCGGTGGTGACGCCGCGCACGCTGCCGCCACTGAAGATGATCGACCCGGCCGCCAGGAAGGCCACGCCCGCCGTCACCGCCTCGATCAGACGCAGGGGGTCGATCCGCAGCACATCCTGTTCGTCGGCGGGGAAATGCGTCAACTCCATGGCGACGACCGTGAACATGGCGGCGGCCAGCGCAATCAGCATATGGGTGCGCAACCCCGCCGCGCGGGCGCTGACCTCGCGCTCCCACCCGATCAGGCCGCCCAGGACGACCGCCAGGGCCAGCCGCATGGCGACGGCGGGCAGAGGCATGGATTGCAGCGGCTGGAACAGATCCTGGATCAGGGGCATGGGCGGTCCATGACGGTTTTGCGACGACAGGGTGTAACGTGCGCCGCGTCCGGGCGGTTGCAGGGCGGTCCCCCGGCCCTTGCCCCACGGCCCCGCGCGCGGTATCACCCCGGACCTGACGCCGCCTGCCTGAATCCGCCTGTCCGAACCCGAGGAACCGCCCATGCGCGCCGAGACGCAGTCCACCATCGAATCCATCCGCAAGTCGCTGACCTTGCTGGGACAGCGGATGGACTGGCAGACCGCGCCCCATCGGCTGGAGGAGATGAACGCCATGATCGAGGCGGGCGACCTGTGGTCCGACCCCGCCCGCGCGCAGAAGCTGATGCGCGAACGCCAGGCGCTGTCTGACGCCATCGAGACCTATCGCCGCATCGACGGCGACCTGTCCGCCAATGCCGAGATGATCGAACTGGCCGAGGAAGAGGGCGACACCGACCTGGTGGCCGAGGCCGAAGCGAACCTGAAATCCCTGGCCGAACTGGCCGCGCAGAAGGAACTGGAAGCCCTGCTGAACGGCGAGGCCGACGGCAACGACACCTTTCTGGAAATCAACGCGGGCGCAGGCGGGACCGAGAGCTGCGACTGGGCCTCGATGCTGGCGCGCATGTATGTCCGCTGGGCCGAGAAGAAGGGCTACGAGGTCGAGCTTCTGTCCGAAACCGCGGGCGACGAGGCGGGCATCCGCAGCGCCGCCTACAAGGTCAGCGGGCACAATGCCTATGGCTGGCTGAAATCCGAATCGGGTGTGCATCGGCTGGTCCGCATCAGCCCCTATGACAGCGCGGCGCGGCGGCATACGTCGTTCAGCAGCGTCTGGGTCTATCCGGTCGTCGACGACAATATCGAGATCGACATCCCCGACCGCGACATCCGCATCGACACCTATCGGTCGTCCGGGGCGGGCGGGCAGCACGTCAACACCACCGATTCCGCCGTGCGGATCACCCACCTGCCGACCGGCATCGTCGTCACCTCGTCGGAAAAATCCCAGCACCAGAACCGCGCCAACGCCATGGCCGCGCTGAAATCGCGCCTGTATCAGATGGAACTGGACAAGCGGAACGCCGAGATCAACGCCCAGCACGCCGCCAAGGGCGACGCGGGCTGGGGCAACCAGATCCGCAGCTATGTCCTGCATCCCTACCAGATGGTGAAGGATCTGCGCACCGGCGAGGAGACCAGCGACACCCAGGGCGTCCTGGACGGCGATCTGGACGCCTTCATGGCCGCGACCCTGGCCCTGGACGTGGCTGGCAAAAGCCGCGCCGAGGCCAACGCCGAGGACTGATTCCCGCGCGGGATGGACCGCGCCGCTTTCACCGCTATGCTGCGTCTGCAAAAGACGGGGACAGCGATGGAACAGAAGCACATCAACCTGGCCTTGCAGGGCGGCGGCGCGCATGGCGCCTTTTCCTGGGGCGTCCTGGACCGGCTGCTGGACGAGGACTGGCTGACCATCGACGCGATCAGCGGCGCCTCGGCCGGGGCGCTGAACGGCGCGGCGCTGAAAGGCGGGCTGTCGCGCAGCGCGGGCCGCGCCGGGCGGATCGCGGCACAGGAAAATCTGGATCACCTGTGGGCGCAGGTCGGACAGCGCAGCGACAACCGCCTGGTCCGGTGGATGTATTCGGTCTTTCCCGTGCCCCAGGGGACCGAGCGGGCGGCGGAACTGTTTTCCCCCGCGGCCTGGCTGGAGAACCTGACCCGGATCTTCAGCCCCTATGACTACGGTCCCTTCTATGTCAATCCGCTGGCGGCGGTGCTGCGGGATCTGCCCTATCCCGATTTCAGCAACGACCGTGGCCCGCAACTGTTCATCGCCGCCACCAATGTGCGCACCGGCCGGATCCGGGTCTTCACCCGCGCGGCCGCCACCCCCGATGCCGTCATGGCCTCGGCCTGCCTGCCGAACCTGTTCCGCGCGGTCGAGATCCGCGATCCCGATACCGGCCATCTTGAAGCGTTCTGGGACGGGGGCTTCACCGGCAATCCGGCGATGTTCCCGCTCTATGATCCGCGACTGCCCCGCGACATCGTGATCGTGAACATCAACCCGCTGCTGCGGGACGGCATTCCCCGCACGCCCGCCCAGATCGCCGACCGCGTGAACGAGGTCAGCTTCAACGCGTCCCTGATGGCGGATCTGCGGGCGATCAACTTCGTCAAGCGCCTATTCGCCGAGGATCGTTTGCAGAACCGGGCGATGAAGAATCCGCTGATCCACATGATCCTGGACGACGAGTTGATGACCGACCTTTCCGCGCGTTCCAAGCTGATGCCCGCGCCGGGCCTCCTGGCGCGGATGAAGCTGGCGGGGCAGGTGGCGGCGGACACCTTCCTGAACAACCACGCCGACGCGCTGAACCGCCACGATACCGTCGATCTGCCCGCATTGTTCGCCGGTTCCGGGATCATCGGCTGACCGCATCCAAGTTCGCGCTGGCCAAGCCCTGCGCCAGCCGCTAGAACCCGGCCCGGCGGGCGGTTAGCTCAGTTGGTAGAGCGCTTCGTTTACACCGAAGATGTCGGGGGTTCGAGTCCCTCACCGCCCACCATGCCCTCCCATGCCCCCTTGCCACGGCGATCCCGAGGCCCCTTGATCCGGCCGCCTTCCGGGGGACCGAAGGTCGGGCGACAATCTTTCCCGGCGCCGGAATTTTCCGCTTGCACCCTGCTGCGCACCCCCCTATAGACCCCGCACGCCACATCGAAAGACGCGGCGGACCTCCGGTGGGGCCATAGCTCAGTTGGTAGAGCGCTTGAATGGCATTCAAGAGGTCAGGGGTTCGACTCCCCTTGGCTCCACCAAATTTAATCATGTTTATAACCTATTGACCTGATTGCCTTAATTTGGGACTGCGCGTCCCTCCCCCACACGTTTACCCCACACATGGTCCACATACTGAGTAAGACCGGTAGTCGAACTGATGCTGTGGGTTGTTGGCTTTCACCAATCCAACATCAAAGGCGCTGGGCGAGAGCCATGCTCTCGGATGCAGGGGCACAACTTGCGAAGGTCTTCGGCCTCTGCAAGTCAGACGTCGTTCTAGATGCTGCCGTTCACACACTATTATCAAGCGCCATGACCTTCGGCGGGTGAAGACCGATGCTTCCGAATGCAAGGTCGTTCTGGCGGAGCCGGGTCTGCTTGGGGGCATACCGAGCCACACCCCGAACTTGTGAATTGACCGAGTGCAGTAGCCTTCCACAGTTCAAGAACATCGCCTTGCTAACGATCCTTGCTCGGTAGGCGCAAAGGAAACTGCACTGGCACTTGTGTTGATGCTCAAGACAGGCTCGTGGCGCCGCTTGCTGCTTGTGCGCAAGTCATTAGGAAGGGTAGGAGAGACAAAAAGCGTCCGTGACAGCTCAGGAAGTTGAGCACGCGATGAAGGACTGGGGCGAGCTACATGAACAAAATGACTAATGAATTCAGCCAATTCGTTCTTTTCTCTGAAGAGGAGAACCGGACACTCGACGACCGGGCTTTCGAGCGGGACGTGAAGGGCAAGTCTGTCGTTTATGCTAATTGCCTCGTTCGCAATAAGGAGGTGCAACTTAAGCCCGAGGAACGCACTAGACAGCTTTGGCTGGCCCGACTGATAGAACAGCTTGGCTATCCTGCCTCGCGTATTCAAGTTGAGTATCCGATTACGTTTGGGCGCGACAGTTCAAAGCGCGCCGATATTGTTGTATTCGACGCAGATCGCCCGACCGTTCCCTACATTATCATTGAGGTGAAGCAGCCCAAACTTCGGGATGGAAAGGAGCAACTGCGTTCCTATACTCACGCGACGGGCGCACCCTTAGCGGTCTGGAGCAACGGCATTCTAGCCGAAGTTTGGCACCGTAAGAATCCAAATTACTTTGTCCCGATCCACTACCTGCCACGCGCAACCCAAACTATTGAAGACGTTGTCGATCAACCTTGGACTATTCAGACTCTTATTGACAAAGAGAATGAACGGGAACGCGAAGGCTCAAAAGCTCGCTCCCTGCGTGAGTTGATCGTGGACATGGAAAACGAAGTTCTGGCGAATGCCGGGGTTGATGTTTTCGAAGAGGTGTTCAAGCTCATCTTTACGAAACTCTATGACGAAATGGCTACGCACCGGGGCCAGCACCCATTCCTACGTTTTCGCAACACAAACACGGCTGCGCAACTCAAGCGCGCCATTCAGGACTTGTTTGACGAAGCAAAGAAGAAGTGGCCGGGTGTTTTTCTCGACGACGAACGCATCCGTCTCTCGCCCGATCATCTTCAAGTCTGCGTCGGATCGCTGGAAGAGTGGAAGCTGTTCAACTCGAATCTCGACGTAATCGACGACGCCTTTGAATACCTCGTCAACAAGTCGTCCAAGGGTGAAAAGGGTCAGTATTTCACCCCGCGCTGGGTAATCGACATGTGCGTTAAGATGCTTAACCCGCAGGAGCATGAAACGGTGATTGACACCGCCTGCGGGTCAGCGGGCTTTACCGTGCACACCATGTTTCATGTCTGGCGCAATATCATTGCAGACTTGGGGCTACAGGAAAGCCATCTCTTCACGATGGACCAGAAGCCACCACGCTGTGAAGATTATGTGCGCAACAAGGTGTTTGCCATAGATTTCGACGAAAAGTCCGTCCGCGTCGCCCGATGCCTTAACTTGATTGCAGGCGACGGTGAAACAAACGTGCTGCACTTGAACACCCTCGACTGGACCAAATGGGACGAGACGGTAAAGCAAGACGAATGGGCAGACACCTACGGAGACGGCTGGCGGCGGTTGCGTAAGCTGCGCGCCAACACGAAGCAAGCCGACTATCGCCAATTCGGCTTCGACGTGCTGATGGCCAACCCACCTTTCGCGGGTGACATCAAGCAGTCCGACATGCTGTCTCCGTATGACCTGGCTCACAAAAAGGACGGCAAGCTGGAACGCGCCGTGGGACGTGATCTGCTGTTCATCGAACGCAATCTGGACTTCCTGAAACCGGGTGGACGCATGGCCGTGGTGCTGCCACAGGGACGGTTCAACAACTCGTCTGACCAGAGGGTGCGCGAGTTCATCATGGAACGCTGCCGCATCCTAGCCGTAGTTGGGCTGCACCCAAACACCTTCAAGCCGCACACCGGAACCAAGACTAGCGTGCTGTTAGTTCAAAAGTGGAACGACAACCCCGCTGCTGGGCCGCTATGCCGCAAGGTCGAGGACTACAACATCTTCTTCACCACGCAGCAGGTGGAAAGCGTCAACAATTCCGGCGAAAAGGTCTATGTGCGCCGAGACGATGGAACTCTGATGCGCGATACGCACGGGCACTTTATTGTCTCCCACGACCTATACAATCACGAAGGGCTGACGAGTGATGGAATAGCCGAAGCCTTCCACGAATTTGCGGCACAGGAGCAGTTTAGTTTTTTTCGACCCGCCCCTCCGACAGTAACCGCCTGAGTGCGCTGTTGGAGGGGCTGCAAGCCTCGATACTACCATTCTCGACCGTCAAGAGTGATAATCGCGATATTAGGATAGATAGCGCTTACTTCTCCAGAACTGCCCTTGCGGCGGATGCCCTAGTTGCTACCCGGAACCCGCAACAGGTGCGCGAAGTCGCATCCGATGTTCGGAGTTTTGGTGCATACGCGCTGACGAACGAATTCGAGTATAAGGATGAGGGTATACCCTTTCTTCGCGGAACGAACTTCGCGGGAAACTTCATAAACTTTGCTGACGTGCTTCGTATCTCCCCGGATGCGCATGAGCTTTTGCATAAATCCGAAGTAACACCCGGTATGGTCCTGTTATCCATGTCCGGAAGTGTAGGCAGCGTAGCCGTTGCACTTGATAGCTGGCACTACCCAATAAATTCGAACCAAGATATTGCAAAGATAATCCCCCATACAATCTGTCCATTCTATCTTGCATCGTTCCTCTCCTCGTCTTTTGGACAAATACAGGTAAACAGACTGCCAGTTGGCAGCATTCAACAGCACATCTTCCTCTGGATGATCGAGCGCATTCAGGTCCCACGCTTTTCGAGCCAACTTGAGAAGCGAATAGGAGCTCTGGCCAAAGCAGCATATGAGGCCAACGAAGCGGTTAGCCATTTTTTCTGTAAGGCCGAAGAAGCCCTGCTTGCTGCGCTTGGGCTGGCGGACTGGACGCCGCTGGAGCTGCTCAGCTACACCGCCCGCGCCAGCGACGTCTTCGCCGCAGGGCGTTGGGATGCACAGTATTTCCGCCCATTGTTCGAGGAGGTCGAACAGCGACTTCTGGCAACTGGTGGGGCTGTCAAACTGGGCACGATTCTCGAGATCAATAGTCGTGGGCGACAACCGAACTACGACACTGACGGGTTGCCCGTAATCAACTCTAAGCACGTCCGCACCAACAAGGTGCTCCTTGGTGATGATAACCGCCGGGCCATTGAGGCAGGCTCGCCTGTGGTCATTAAAAAGGGGGATGTTTTGGTCAACGGAACAGGGGTAGGCACCATTGGGCGCACAGCGGCATTCCTACATGAACAGAAGGCCCTGCCAGACAATCATGTGACTGTCCTACGCACCTCCCGCGTCGATCCGATCTATCTTGCCGTATTCTTGAACAGCCTACTTGGCCAGCTTCAAATCGAGCGTCACATTAAGGGGTCCTCGGGGCAGATTGAACTATATCCGAATGATATCGCAAAGATTGTGTTCTGGGATGCGCCTGACCATGTGCAGGCAAGTGTTCGCCATGCTGTGCTGTCCGCTTTTAAGCAAGAGCGTTGTGCCCACGACCTTCTCGAAGCCGCTAAGCACGCAGTGGAGATCGCCATTGAAGATGGCGAAGCCACCGCATTGGGCTTCTTAGACGCCGTAGAAGGGGCAGCCTGATGGCCCTGCCGCCACACGCACTGGACTGGATGGGCCGCGCCAACATCGACTATATTGGTCCCTTCGTGAAGGCGTGGGCCGCTTTCAATGCGTGGTATCGCCATGACAGCGGGCAAGCGACTGAGCGTGCCATGCTTGACTTCGCCATTCGCCACCACAACAGCCGCCTGCGCCGCCACGTTCTACCACTCCTTGCGAACGAGAACGGCACGGCGGAAGCGGAGCGGTTAAAGCTGGCGATTTGCGACTTACAGCAGAAGTTAGACGCCATCCACTTAGAAGTAACGCCTAAGGGACGGCGCGAGCGGGTGTCGCTCCGCGAAGTTTGCATCAATCCGCCGGTGAACTGGCAGCGTGACCAACAAGAGAGGAACGGGCAACGCTATGCCGCACGCAAGGTGCTGGGCGGCAACTACGAAGTCACGGTAACCTCGATCCGCACAGGACTAGTGAAACTAACTCATGTGCAGGAGCGCTATGACCCGAACGAGGTTTACGCCCTGCCCGAGTTCATCAACAACCTGTCAGACCCGCAGCGCACAACACTTCGCCAGTTCTACGACGCCTGCAACCCGCGCCCTATGACAGACCTTGTTCAAGGAGGCGGCGGCCCTGCATTGGATATTTCAACCATGCAGTTCCAATGCACAGCCGAAGAGTTGTTGGCCGGGTTAGTCGAAACGCTCTACGCCATGCGCAACGCTCTGCTTCATGGAGAAGTTGATCCCGATGAACAGGTGATGGGCTGTTATGAGCCCGCCTATCGGATTGTCATGTGCTTCCTACATCGCATTCAGTAAAACAGGAAGGGGCCACACAGGTATACGCTTTGCGGCAGCGAGGACCTGATTGGGCCATGAACGCTCCTGTCAACGAGGTCTGGCTACGCACGGTTCTTGTATGCTACAACTTGCAACCTCAGAGGCCCCTAACTGCAACGTTATCTGTCTTGGCTTAGAAACGACCCAGCGCCCGCCGCCGGAGCCAGAGCGAAGTCCGCTCCCCAATAAGCTAAGATTGGAAGCCTCCCAAGAGGCCGGGCCATGCTGTCATTAGTGTTCACGGTAATGCCCTAGGTTCCTCTAAGCTCCTCCAGGGGTCATGTGATTGCCGCTGCCATCCATCAACAAACCATCCCTATTGATCCAAGGCCATGCCATCCACCCTCTTTCATTCCTTCATCTCGATCTGCGGATTGCGTCTGAGCTTCCTGTTGAATGCTCCAGACAGGCACATGCGCCCAATTGCCGTGTCTTTCTTCGGGACGATGATGCTGTCATGGAGGGGCAAAGCCGGAATGTCGCAGTCTTCGCCAAGCTGAAGGATGGCCGAGATCAGCACTTCGCTTTCGATGAACTGAAGGTCGGCCCAGTCCAGCTTTCCCGGTGACAGATGATACAGGACCGGATGGCGCTTCAACACCTTCGCTGCTGTCGCCGTGATCGGATAGACCTTCCCGAAGGTCTTGGAGGTCATTGGCTGTTCGCCCCCAAGTTCATCCATGAGGCGCTTTTTGCTCTCAGTGGGCCAGCGCGTGATGTTGTTATGCCCAAGACCAATCATCGCCGTTACAATGGCCTTTACTACTGATCTTGGCATCCCGTCTATATGGTAAGGGTCGCCATCCGGCATCCGTGTCTTCGTGATGGCATACAGGATCGTCAACTGCGACGCCTTCAAGTCCAGCTCAACGACAGGCTGCCCATTAATGCGGATATTCTTCCGCGCCTCAGGGCTCATGTTCTGGAAGTCGCCCCAAAGACGACCACCTTTATTGAAGTCGAAGCCTTCGCTGTCGGCGCAGTTGAAGGTGCGACGCACGACCGGCTCCGGCATCCCCGCAAAGCTATGACGGGCATAAATGGCATTGATCCGTTCCACTTGTTGCCTCAGCTCTGTGGCCTTGGCTGTGCTTGGACAAGATAGAATGCGGCCCCGCTGGTCGCTTTGCTTTCCAGCCCGCAGTTCCAAAGGGGCGGACAGCTTGGCTTTGCGCTTGATGTAATGATCATTGATGTTGTCATGTGTGATGCCGTGGCGCTGCGCGTGCTCAACCAATGCCGGTGTGGCCCTGATCCGCGTAGCCCGGCGATAGTCTTCAATGGGACCCTCAAAGTCCTCAATGGCTTTATAGCCCTTCTTGCGATCAACCAGCCCCAGGGCTTCAAGGCTATCCATTTGCCAGTCATAGACCCTTGAGGTTGCCTTGGTCCCGGAACTGCTGAAGGCTTGGCGGTTGGCGCTCCGGTAGCAATAGCCCAGCGCTTCTCTATGACCGGACGCCAGGATCAGATCAGCAAGGATCGCGTCCAGAGTATCGCAATGGGACTGAAGCTCCTTGACCTGCGGCCTTCTGGCCCTCTTGCCCGCCGCAAGGTCTCTTTCTGCCTTAGACTGATTCAATTCAGAAAGGACGACATTGCGGAAAGCTACTGCATAGTCGCTCTTGGCCTCATGCATGAGGGTCGCCATTCGGGCAGCCACCAGATGGTCTTTAGTGGCCTCGGTCGTTAGATAACTATCCAGCATGTCGGTGACTTCGATTATCTTAGAAAGGCAGAATGGAAGCGCTGCACATCAACAGTCTATCGGGCTTCTGGTCCAGCAAAAAGGGACAGCGGAAGTCATCGCTACGCCATCCCTCTGGTTGATTCTCTCAGCCCCTCAGAGCCCTGTAGACCGACCTTTCGGACAGCCCTAAAGCGTTTCGGGATTAACCTGCGACATAGCCAGCTGCCTGAAAGTAGTTCCAGCACTCAGCGGGCGTGAACATTCCGCAGATGTCTCGGAGCGCGTCGA
>NZ_UZWE01000078.1 GCF_900631945.1 Paracoccus haematequi | reverse complement strand
AACCTGGCACCAGTTCCTCGACGACTTCGTTAGCGATCCTGAACTCGCGCAACGCTTCAAGGCTCAACCGCCGCGGTAACAATCGGCCGGTTACGATCGATCGTTATCTGCGGAAACCTTAGAGGCCTGCTGCTGCCGGTGCATCCTCAAGGCTGCGCCCGCAAGGCTACATGGCCACATGACAAATCAACCCCGCCCCGCCCCCCGCATTTCCCCGAAGGTCCGTGCTGCCATTGAGGCGCGTGTCTGCAAGGGCCTTTCCATCGCCGCCGCGGCAGAAGAGGCCGGACTTTCCCGAACAGGCTTCGCCAAGGCGTTGCAACGTCCTGCGGTGTCCGATCTGCTCAGCCAGACCCAAGCGCGCTTTGTGGCGGAGGTGAACTCCAAGCGCGCGCTTCACCGGGCCCGGGCGCTGGACGTCGCCATGGAGATGCTCAACAGCGACAAGACAGAGGACCGGATCAAGGTAAAGCTGATCGAGATCCTATCTCAGGATGGGAAAGCGCCGGCCGTCTCGGTCCATGTTGACGCCAGCACAACCCACCATGGCGGCTATGAATTTGTCCGGCCAGGGGCGCGTGTCGTGGAGATCGAGGGCGGGGACGCAGAGCCAGACACTGGTTTTCCCACCTGACATGAGATCCCGACGGAAGCTGGGTATCGGCTCCGAGCCCATTTCCGACACTTGCAACGGCCGCAGCAAATGCAGATGCGGTGTAAGTGTCAGGCTTTGACGTCCCAGATTTCCAGGCGGCTACCACGAAGCAGACACCCATCGCCCTTGGCATCTGGTGCAGTCAAGAGCCGACGGCGCCGACCATCGTCCGCCGCATAAATGCTATCGACAGACTAACCCATAGTGGCGACGGGGATGAGGAGAGAGAAATTAAAGGGGCGGTGAAAGCGGGGAGTGTTACGTCTTTGAGGTCTTCTTCGCAGCAAGACGGAGCGGTAGATCTTCTCCTTTCAGATTGAGGTGAGCACCGGCGTGGACCCTGAACGAACCGTCGCGCGCGTAAATCTGCCTGTCCGCGAACCACATGATGATCGAGTTTACCCAAGTCGTTGTATCAAACTTTAGCCCTGGCAAATCCAGGTTGTCCTCGAACGCGCCGATTATCGCCACCTCTGGAGACAGTGGAAACACAAGAAGCGTCTCACGTAGCCCATGACCGGGCGAGATGAGCGGTCGATAGAGCTCATTTCTTGAGAAGATGAGGGCTGTTGGCTCGTCTGACGTGATGAACTGCTCGCCCGGCATCGCATTCACGAACGTCCATTTTCTGTAAGCAAGGGGCTCCAGGATCGTGTCGAGTGTCCGTAACTCGAGTCCGATCAGATGCGTCTGGTCGATCTCGATGTCATACTCCTTACTCTCGTAGAACCTTCGGACCTCCTCATAGGAGACGTCCTTCACCTCTTGTCCTGCCTCTCGCATCTGCCGGCCGATTGCCTCGTAGCGCTCCTTCGTAGACAGGACTTGCCCCATTACCCCTTCAGCGATCCGGCGGTGAAAATCCTCCAAGTTTGCCCGCATCCGAGGGTTTCTCAGAGAAATCCAAGCGATCAGGTTTATCACCGACGAATAGTGATCGTCCGATGGGAAGGACCTTGCTGCAATCACATCCGAAATATCACGGCTGATCTTACCCTCCATCTCGGCGAAAGCATCCTCGATCGAGTTAGGGTCATGGCCTTCGACATCGACGCGGTTGAAGTGCCGCTTGCTTCCGACGTTCCTGACCGTCGTTCGGAAGGTCTTATTTGTCGACTTGTCGTAAACAAAAACCTTCGCCTTCCGGGGGTCGCCACCGTCACCGAAATTTCTCAGGTAGAACTGGGGTATGAAATGATGATTTGCTTTCTCGGCCACGTCTAGACGGTCCTGGACTGATGGAGCCAGACTATCTCTTCGCTGAATACGCCGCCAGACGATACAAAGAAGGGGCAGAGGATCTCACTACAAGCCCGCTAGACTTCTCCTGCCCCAGCATCGCTCCCAAATGCTTCATCAGCCCCAGCGCGCTCTATTCGTCATACAGAGAGGGCATAAGAGCCAGTAGATCAGCGCGCAGCGGCAGCCAGGCGCAGACAACATGCAATTTGCTGCTGCCAAGTCAGCCGTGCCGTAACCTATCACGCTGATCCTCAATCCGTCACACGGCCAATAAACGCTGGCCATCAGCGTGAATGCAGCTGACGGTGGGTGGCCTGATTGGTGGAGTTCCTCACGGGCGGCACAGCGCGATCACCTGCAAGCCGTCCCTGCCCTGTCACAGTCAGCTACTCGGCCGCACCTCCCCTCTTCCTGGGAGCAGAAGGGACGCGCCCAACGTTTGTGCCAAAGGTGAGTGAAGTGGACCTGTCGTAAAGCGAGGTTCATGGTTTAGATGGCTCCCAGATCAACAGAGGAGCGAGACTATGGCCAAGCAGAAGAAGGTTCCGGTGCCGATAAGCGCCATAGAGTCCCGCTTTGTCTCGCAGCTTGGCTTCCTGCAACGATCAATGGAGGCCTATGATGCTGGCGCTCACGACGAAGTGCTCCGTATGGCTGTTGCGCTTCGGACTTTGCTTCACAAGTCTCGGACTTCGCACCCGCTTGTCGAGCAGGTCCATCTGCAGGACACCCCGCTCCTAAGCAGATGCCGGCTTGCCGCAGGAAACCTGATCAGCGAGTTTCCCTTGGCCATGATGATGATGGGAGACGATGAAACAGTCTATGTTCCACTGCTGAACGATTTTCCCTTCGCTCCTTCTCGCTATTTGAAAGCTTCGGAGTGGCAAGATGAGAGGGTTATCGTACTACGAGAAATGGGTCAGGAACAGAGCCTTACACGATGGGACCTGGTGTTGGCTTTAGCCAACCAAGATGGGGGCGCTCACTCAGATCCTGACGGGGTTCCGGAAAACTACTTCGCACTCGTCCACGAACACTTTGGCGGCTTCATCGCTACGATTGGCACAGGTCCTGAAGAAAATATTATTGGCATGGAAAAGGCGACCATGCGGCACATTGCTTGGGAAGCCCACACGTCCTTATCCCAAGCGTGGAAAGTGGAGTTGGGAAAACGTGGATGCCAGTGCAACTCGGGGCGGCAGTTTCGTTACTGCTGCGGAAAGCGTACGGCCTGACGGTTCATGACGCCTTCACCCCTTATAGTTTACCTCGACACCCAAGATTACATCCGCATTTTCAATGAGCCTGATGATGGGCCAGCGCATACGATCCTGCGGCAACTCATAGCCTTCCGGGACCAAGGCAACATCGTAATCGGTTACTCTTGGGTAACTATCCTTGAATTTATAACCCGACCAACTGACAGGCACCGCGAAGAGCGTGTCCGTAGGGGACAGCTAGTCAAAGACATCTGTGGGCAGAATGCGTTTCCCTTTTTCACTGCGTTGAAGCAGGGCGCTCGCTTCCCGAACAAGGGCCTATGGCTAACGGCCCCTGATGGTAGAGTTGTAACCGCCAAGTGGTTTCGGCAGCAAATGGAGAAGCACTATCTTCAACTTGTTACAGAGGAGCGCAACCTAAACCGTTCCCAGCGCCGTCGCCTTAAGACACCTTCGACACTTAAGAAAATCCTTCGCAATACTTCCTCCACTTGGGGGACCAAACGGGAAGACTTTGGCGATATCCCTGTTTCGGACGAGTTCTTGGAAAGCGGGGTAATGGCGCGCTTTCTCAGGGGCGAGTGCTCGGATGCTGAATTTGAGGAACGGCTGAACCGCTGGTTATCAGATCCTGCCGAATTTAGCCGGCTTGTCTACGACTACGCCGACAAGCCAAATCTTTTGGACGAATTTATTGGTCCGAGCATTACCAAAATGGAGTGCGCCCTAAAGCAGGTACAAGAGGCTATCAATACGCTAGATAGCTTGGACAATTCCATTCGTGAACATCGAAGAAAATTGACCGAAGCAGGGCTTGATAAAGCCGCCGCTAGGCGGCTCACGAAGCCGATGCCGCGGCCAACTCTTGACCCGACAGATCTCATTCTGAATATAGAAGATCATGTTGGTAAAGGTCGCGCCGATCATGTTGGGCATTATATGCTCAAGGCGCTTCGGAAGGATTACAGTTTTAAGCCTTCCGACCTCATGGACATTGCGCAATTGTGCTACGTTCCCGACTGTGATCTTTTTCGGTGTGACAAGGCAATGGCAGACCTTTTCCGGGATCATAAGCCTTTCGCAGGTAAACTGGTCGCGAAGTTCGCTGATCTTCCAGGGCGAATAGAAGAACGGCTAGCTGAGTGCGGCAGGTAAGTGGAGATGGTCCCAAAATTACTAGCCGGGTTGATCGGATAAAACGGACGGGCGCAGCCCTGATGTCGCCAGCACCAGAGGCGGCTCATCGGGAAACGATCTGATATCGAACCACTTGAAGTACGTACCGTCTGAATTGCGGCGATCACCTGACGATATCGGGAAGCTGTTCGACGCCTGACGGATCAGCCCAGCGCGGAAAGCGCGAAGGTCCAGCAGCCACCACAGATCAAAACCTGTCTCGGCCGCGTTGGCATGACCGTAGAACAGCCAGTCCCCTTCCCCGTTCACGATCTTCGCCAGTTCGGTCTGATTGCCAGAGGGGAGGCGCGAGCGGATGGTGAAATCGTAGGGGTAGCGGCCGGCATAGCCATGGCGCCGAACGCGGGCAGCTATCCGCACATCCCTGCCGTCCAGCATCAGCAGATCAGTTGCCTGGCGCATATCGAGGTGATCAGGCGCGATCTGCAACAGGTGTGCGCCAACGATCCGCCGAATTTCAGGAATGAAGCGATCCGACCAGCTTCGATTAACGAAATAAGATCCGTCCATGAATGGTGCCCCTACCTGGGCTTAACTGAGAACGCCGGCGGGCGATCTGGACCGCGCGCCGGATGATCAAAGGGGAGTGGCAGATCAGGATACCAGCGCGGCCGGGCGGCTAACGGCATCCAACCCTCGCTCCAAGTCGCCCAGGATCCGGGTGGCGGTATCGACCAACTCGAACAGGGTATCCTCCTCCTCAGGTTCGTCGCCCAGCGCGGCAATGGCACCCATAAGACCGCGGGCCTTCACCGCCTTGCGCTGGAGCCCGTCGAGGTATTCGGTGGCCTCGCTCATGTCCTTCTCGGTGCGCGCCTGATCCGGATCCCGATGCTGGTCATGCCTGCGGTTAAATGCGCTCCGCAGCATAGGCTTGATATCGGCAAAATAGATGAAATCCAGACTGACGCCGGTGGCGGCACAGAACAGCAGGACCTCTGTCTGCAGGGAGGCATCCTCCGCCAACAGATTGGTCTTCAGGTTCTCAGGCAGATCAAGCCCCAGTGTATCGGCTGCGAATTTCAGCCGCCCCATCCGCGTTGCGGGGATAGTGGGCCTGGCACCCTCCTCGACCAGCGCGCGGGCCTCCGCCCAGAAGGGTTCTTGATCCTGCCGCGGAAGGGATTGGCCGTTTGCGGTCAGCGCGATTGCCTTGGCGGCGAAGTCCGCGGCGCATGTGCTGGGAAGCGCCATCATTTTGTCCTCAAGGTCAGCGATCTGAGCAGCAAAGCGTTGGCCGTCTTCATCAGCATGGCCAGCCTGGATGTGACGCTCGGCCTCTTCCGTCAATGCCTGATGCTTCGCAAGCAGACGCAAGATGTCAGTCTGAGCTTCGTCAGACAGACGGATGATGCGAGAAGTGATGGTTTCCCCAGACATGCCGGGGGTGTTATGGCTAATGTCAGCCATGCTCGATCTCCTTCACAGATCGGGTTTCGGTTAGGGCCGGGCAGGTGTTGGTAGCACTTGCTCGGCTCGTCTATTTTGGTATCATAATGTCCATGGCCAAACAAGCACAAAATGATACCAAAAAGAGAATGGGACGCCCCGCGACCGGTCAGGGCGTCCCTGTGATGGTCCGTCTTGCACCGGACTTGCTAAGCTGGCTCGATGCAGAGCGCGCGAAACTTGAGCCAGAACCCTCGCGGCCTGAAATGGTGAGGCAGTTTCTTCAGGCTCAGATGAACTCGGATCCGAACTAGCCCCTTCGACCTGTCAGTCACCCTGTCCAGCCGTCCGCAGGGTGACGTCTGAGGCTGCGCTACGCTGGGTTGGGCAGTTCCAGGGGTTGGGATAGCCCCGGCCCTCTAACCGCGCCCAGCGCAGTCTAAATCCGTGCCAGGTCGACGATGTAGAGGGCACCCTCGGGGGTATGCACATCCAGCGCCGCCCCCGAACGCTGCACTTCCATCCGGTAGCGAGTGCCGCCGACAGGGACAAACCGGATATCGCCATTCTGGATCATGGGGAGTGGGAGGGGTTCGCCGCCAATGAACGGCTCTCCGCCGCCGATCTTCTCCCAAAAGGCTGAAGCCTGATCTTCGTTGATCCCCCAGATAGGACCAAGAGGGGACCAGGCACCGCCGAGAAGCTTCTCCTCGAAAGCTTTCTGCGTGCTCTCTGCGTTCATCCCGATCGGCATCAGCACCTGATTGCCGAAAAACTCCTGCACTCCCCCGATGGGTTCGCCCCGTGGATCCCTAGACTGTCCCAGGGCCGCTTGGATTGCCTCTGTCATGACGGCTTCGTCTCCGTCGAAACCGGGCGCAGCGGCGCGATTGGCATAGAGCGCTTTGGCGAACTGCATCAGGTCCGCCTCTGCCTGCACGGTATCCAGGGGCAGCCCCGCCAGCGCAGGCCTGAAGCTGTCCTGAACGATGGTCCGCCAGTCCTTCTCCTCTGGCATCTGCGCCTGGTGCTGGTCGATGATCGCTTGTCCCTGCAGCGCCTCGGCCACGATATTGCCTGGCCCACCCTTAGCCATGAGAGCGCCGCCCCATGTGGTGACGGCATCAGTATTCAGCGCCTTGAAGACCTGGGCAGCATCTTCCCCGAAGCCTGAGACAATGGCCCCGGCCACAGCAGCCCGCATCTCCACCGGAGAGGTTTTTGCCAGTGCGGCAGACAGGGTGCCGATTTCAGCCTTTGACAGGAAAGCGGGCGTGGTAACGAACCCGGCCTCGACCATGCCGTTCGCATATTCCCGGCGTGCGGCAAGCGACGCGATAAAGGATTGCGGATCCTCCATGTTGATCGCATCGACCGCGGGCGGCTTCTGCGCCAGGCGTTCCTGGGCGTAGGTGATGGGATCGGAAAGAAGGTCGCGCACAGCCAGATCCCGTGCGTCCCTCATGGGCTTCAGCAGATCAAGTTCCCAGCCCTCTCCCACTGGCCTTGCTGCTTCCTGCGCAATCACCGCGTCCATCTCAGATGGTGGTAGCTGGTAAAAGCCAGGCAAGGCTTCACGAAGCGCGATCTTCGATGCAGCCTCTCGCGCTTTCTCAGGGTGCAGTTCCCAGGTCCGGGGATCGTCCAGTAAGGCTTCTCCCCCGGCAAGTCGGCCTGCATCCGCGGCTTGGATCATGACATCAAGCTCTCCACCAACAGCGGCGCTGACTTTCTGGCGGTTCTGCTCTGCGATGCGGGCTGCCGTGTCCTGCGCGCCCAGGATCACGTTCTCGGATTGCTCTCGCGTCCAAGCCACCCCCGGCAGGCTCTCGCGCGCCGTCAGGATATCTTCGAGCAATCCCCGGGCGGATGCGGCCTCATCGAAGTTTCCAGCGGCCAAGGCTTCGGCATAGTCGTTCTGGTATCGCTGGTAGAGCGCGGTGGAAGAGTTGTTCGCCCGTTGCCGCACCTCGCGCTGATGTTCCTCCATGATGCCGAGATACCGACGCTGGCTGTCCTGCGTCAGCCGCGAACGAAGCTCGCCTTTCATCATCGCCGGCGCCGCCTTCACCGCCTGATCGATGTAGGCCTGTGCCGCTTGCTGAAATCCGGCCGGATTGCCGGCGAAGTTCTGCGACAAGCCCATGATGTCGGTCCCGCCCTGCACCAGCATCTCGGACAGATAGCCGGTCTGCGCTGCCGCGCTGGTGGCGAGCATCAAGCCTTCTGCCAAGGGCGAATGCATCCTGGGCTCAATCTTGCCCTCAGAGGTGCGGACCAGCGTTGGAGGGGCCTGCGGCGCCAGCACTTCCGCCGCGCTGTCCTGAACGGTTGGCGCGCCGGGCGCGGTCCCTTGCGGGAACTCGCTGGCATCCCGACCGATGGACGATCCCTGCCCCTCAAAGTCTGCAATGGCGCGGTCGAGTTCAGCGTCGGAAACGTGCTTGAACCCCTCCCATTCCGCCCGCATCGCCTGGCGCTTGCCTTCCGGGGATGATGCGCTGCGGAGGCGGTTGCTTGCCAGATGGGCCGCGATCCGGTCCTGCGTCGTGGCATCGAAAGCGGCATCCATGCCCAGGCCAAGAGCCTTCACCGCGTTGCGCAGCGTGGAGCCGACGATCTGGAACCGACCCGTGGGGGTCGCCACCCGGCCAACCTGCTTCGCGACCCATTGGGCATAGGCTCCGGTAGGCTTGGTGAAGTCCAGCACCTCTCCGATGCTCATCTTGGACACGTCCATTCCGGCGAAGGCCCCGCCCTCCCGCTGTGAGTGCCCGAACAGGGTGGAGTAGTTGCCGCCCCCTTCTGTGCGGTCGATCAGCCCGAGAAGCCCGCCGCTCTGCCCCGGCGTATCAGGGGAGAAGCTGCCCAGATCGCCTCCCGAAGTCGCGGGCTGGGACTGGGGTGCAAGGGGATAAGCATTCTGGCCGATTTGGCGCCGCGCGACCTCGGCCCCGTATTCTGCCTCTGCGGCGTCCAGCGCTGGCTTGAGAAGCTGATACCCTTGCTGCGCCACATCGGCAAAGGCCTTGAACGCAGATCCGCCCTCTGGCCCAACCTGTGAAAAGCCTGAAAGGGGCGCTCGTTTCGTGATCTTGCGAAGTTCAGCCATTGGATCCTCCACGGCGTATCTGGGACAGTTTGAACAGGCTGAGGCCGAACTCGGGCAGCCTTGTCAGGGCCTCCGCCCGGCCTTTCACCAGCGCATTACGGCCCTGCATCCGCCAGTCGGCCGCTTCCTGCATCCGGTTGCCGACCTCGACGCGACGTTCCCGGCCCCGCGTTTCGCGCAGTGCCCGCATGATCTCGAATGTGCCGCCTGTCTGACCGTTGGCGGCAAGCGTGGCGCGGATCGTGGAAAGCTCATCGTTGAGGCCAGTCCGTTCTGCGGTGTCCGCCTGAAGCGCCCGCGTGCGCCCGATGAAGGCATTCCGCTCCGCCTGGGCTTTGTCGGCCTTTGCGGCCTGCATCGCGCCGACTGCTCCGAAGCCGGCCGATGCCATGTTTGCAATCAGGGCTGCTTGGGCCATTGCTCAGCCTCCTCTCCCATCGCCGTGAGGTCGATATTGCGGTTGATCCTGGCCAGCATCGCCGCCCATGTGACGGGATTGGCGACTTCTTCGAGGACGACCGACGCAAGCCGCGGACCGGCTCCATCGCCCATGTCGACCAGGAAATCTTCGCCCTCCCGCAAGCTGCGGCGGGCGCGTTCGACCTGAACGTCAAAAGGATCGGCGCAAACTGGGCTATCGTCCTCGGCGATGTATCGGACGAAATCCTTCACGGGGCCTTGCGGGCTGTCGTAAGTCGGGTGGGGCTTCTTCAGTGTCATTTTGGATTTCTCCGAGAGTTCGAGGAATTTTGACGAATGGTCGAGGATTGGCGCAGGCACAGCCGAGAAGAAGGCGGCGGCTGCGCCTCTTTTAGGGTGGTGCCGCACCCCCAAGGGGCGGCTTCCAACCCAAGGGGGTATGGGGG
>NZ_UZWE01000019.1 GCF_900631945.1 Paracoccus haematequi | reverse complement strand
AGGCTCAAGGAATACAGAGGCATCGCCATGCGCTGCTGCAAGACTGATGAAAGTTTCAGCGCCTTCATTGCTCTCGCCGCAACCGTCATCCGACTCCGGAGAACGTCAACACACCCTAGTAGGTGCTCGCGATCATTGGGAACTTCGAGTTGGGCGTCGTCCTTTCCAGTAACTTTCTTGATGAACATATTTATTTTTGCGAATTTTTCTCTATCCTCTTGCTTATTCCAAGATGGATTTTGCAGAGCGGCTAAATGGTCTATCAATCCCCGGCCACTTAGGTCGTTAAGAGCTTCCCCCTTTTCTCCAAAAACTCGTTTCGCTGGTATAAGATGAATATTCGGAACAGTTGGAACTGAGGTGTTAGCGATGTAGTTGATGGTTTCAGGGACCCAATGCTGGACTAGGCTGCCGCCTTTATGCTGAGTTGCGAGATTCCATATCGTTTGCCATGTTTTTGAGTCGAGCCAGTTACTGGCACTTTGAATATCTAAAGCAGGGAATATTTCTGCGCTTTTATGTGCTCCTATTTTCAGCCATAGGTGATTTTGGCGGCTAATTTTTCCGCATATTTTGCTGATATCATTGTTGATGTCGCCAAAATGTCGATATGTGTTGTTGTGGTCGATAAATTTTTGGCCACTGGTTAATAATTTAATGGCATTTTCCATATTTTTTCCGATAGCCAGAAGAAACTGCCCAGTTTCTTTACCTTTATATTCCTCGTGTCCGCTTGGAGGGTTAACTTTTTTGCCAGTTAAGGTTTGCGCCACTTGATTAGCAAGAAGATTTAAGATAATGGACTTTCCTGAATTATTAGGCCCTATAAAAAAATTTAGTTTTGAGAATGGAGATATATACTGTACCTCTGGACCAATGCCGCGATAGAAACGGGTTGCTATCCCATCGAGAAATATAGTCATGGTTGTCCTTGCGATAGGGCTGAAGCACTGCGCCGTTAAGTAAGAAGAGAGTCAGTGGGCAACTACGGTTGAAGCTACCACCATTGCACCCCCACCCCCATCCGCGCTATCCCCTTCTGAACCCATACCCTACAGGAGGCCCCCATGCGCGCGTTCGTCTTTCCAGGCCAGGGGGCACAGACCATCGGCATGGGGCGTGAGCTGGCCGAAGTCTATCCCGCCGCGCGCGAGGTGTTCGACCGGGTGGACGAGGCGCTGGGGGAGAAGCTCTCGGACCTGATCTGGAACGGGGATATCGACACTCTGACGCTGACCCAGAATGCCCAGCCGGCGTTGATGGCGGCCTCGATGGCGGCGTTTCGGGCGATGGAAGCCGAAGGGTTCACCATCCAGGATGCGAATTTCGTGGCCGGGCATTCGCTGGGGGAATACTCGGCGCTGTGCGCGGCGGGGTCGCTGACGCTGGAGGATACGGCGCGGCTGCTGCGGATGCGCGGGCAGGCCATGCAGGAGGCGGTGCCGGTCGGCCAGGGAGCGATGGCGGCGATCCTGGGGCTGGATTTCGCCACCGTCGATCACATCGCGCGCGAGGTGGCCGGCGACGAGGTGGTGCAGGCCGCCAATGACAACGACCCAGGACAGGTGGTGATCTCGGGCCACAAGGAGGCGGTCGAACGCGCGGCCGAGGCGATGAAGGCGGCGGGTGCCAAGCGGGCGCTGATGCTGCCGGTCTCGGCGCCGTTCCATTCGGTGCTGATGCAGCCCGCGGCGGCGGTGATGGCCGATGCGTTGGCGGGGGTCGACATCCACCCGCCCGCCGTGCCGTTGATCGCGAATGTCCGGGCCGAGGCGGTGACGGAACCCGGCGCGATCCGGCGGCTGCTGGTGGAGCAGGTGACGGGCACGGTCCGCTGGCGCGAATCCATCGCCAACCTGGCAGGCGCGGGCGTGACCGAGTTCTGGGAGATCGGTGCGGGCAAGGCGCTGTCGGGGATGATCAAGCGGATCGCCAGGGATGCGGCGGTGCGCAATATCGGTGCCCCGGCGGATATCGTGGCGCTGAGGGGCTGAGGTCGCTTGGGTATTTGGACAAAGAAGAAGGATCAGCCATGTTCGATCTGACAGGCAGGACGGCCCTGGTGACGGGCGCATCGGGCGGCATCGGCGGGGCCATCGCGCAGGCGCTGCACGCGGCGGGCGCGACCGTGGCGCTGTCGGGCACGCGCGAGGGGCCGTTGCAGGATCTGGCGGCGGCCTTGGGCGAACGGGCGCATGTGGTGCCCGCGAACTTGTCGGATGCCGAGGCCGCTGCCGGGCTGGTCAGGGATGCCGCGGCGGCGATAGGGTCGGTCGACATCCTGGTCAACAATGCCGGGATCACACGCGACAACCTGTTCATGCGCATGTCTGACGAGGAGTGGAGCCAAGTCCTGGACGTGAACCTGACCAGCGTCTTCCGGCTGTCTCGGGCCGCGCTGCGGGGCATGATGAAGGCCCGCTGGGGGCGGATCGTCAACATCACCTCGGTCGTGGGGGCCACGGGCAATCCGGGGCAGGGCAACTATGCCGCCGCCAAGGCCGGTCTGGTCGGCATGTCGAAGTCGCTGGCCTATGAGGTCGCCTCGCGCGGGATCACCGTGAACTGCGTGGCGCCGGGCTTTATCGCCACCGCCATGACCGACAGCCTGACCGACGACCAGAAGGGCAGGATCCTGTCCCAGATTCCCGCCGGCCGGATGGGTGTGCCCCAGGAAATCGCGGCGGCGGTCCTGTATCTGGCCAGCCCCGAGGCGGGATATGTCACCGGGGCGACGTTGCATGTGAACGGCGGCATGGCGATGGTCTGACGCAACCCTTTCAAGCGAAAGCGGTTGCAAGAGGGTTCACGGGTGCTATATCCCCGCCTTTGGCAGCAGGGGAACCGCCCTGGGCTGAACCGGGCCGTCGTGTCCGTGCAAAACTGGGCGGATGCCCGCGAGAATGAGGATGTGACATGAGCGATATCGCTGATCGCGTGAAGAAGATCGTGGTCGAGCATCTGGGCGTCGAGGAAGACAAGGTGGTCGAATCCGCCTCGTTCATCGACGACCTGGGCGCCGACAGCCTTGACACCGTGGAACTGGTCATGGCGTTCGAGGAAGAATTCGGGATCGAGATCCCGGACGACGCCGCCGAAACCATCCAGACGGTCGGCGACGCCGTGACCTTCATCAAGGGTGCGGTCTGATCCGCAGTCCTGCTGCGAACGGCATTTCCTGACGGCGTCCCTGTGCAGGCAGGGGCGCCGTTTCTTCATGGCCGCCATGCGCCCGGAACCGGGCCTGACAGGCGGCCGTTGACCGGGCGAACCACCGGAAAGGAGCCGATCATGGCCGTTGCATTGAAGGGGCTGACCGACAACGCCCGCAAGACCTCGATTTCCGAACTGAATGCGCGTCTGGCGGATTCAATCGCCTTGGCGCTTGCCGTCAAGCAGGCGCATTGGAACGTGAAGGGCCGCAACTTCATCGCCGTCCACGAACTGTTCGACGCCCTCCACAACAACCTGCGCGCCGATATCGACATCTTCGCCGAACGCGTCCAGCAGCTGGACGGCGTGGCCGTCGGGACAGCCGAAAAGGTCGCCCAGGGCAGCACTCTCAAGGAATATCCGACCGATCTGACCAAGGCCGAGGACCACATCAGGGCGCTGTGCGAACGCTATCGCGATCATGGCGAAAAGCTGCGTGCCGCCATCGATGCCACGGACGAGGCGGGCGATGCCGATACCGTCGACATCTTCACCGCCGCGTCGCGCAGCGTGGACAAGGATCTGTGGTTCATGGAAAGCCATCTGGAGTGATGGCGCGCTATTGTCCCAGCCTGGCGTGAACCTGATCCAGGTCGATTTCGGACAGGGGCATCCGGTTGTCGGGATCGTCGAAGTCGTACCGGAACAGCTGGAAGTCGTCCTTGTAGATTTCCCAGATCAGGTGGCGTGACAGGTCGTCGAAGTAATCGCCGACCTTGTGCGCCCGCTTCGGCCCGTGCCCCTCGGATTCGTTGAAGCGGGGCACGGCCGCAAGATCGACCGGGACCGGGGTTTCGGCGCCCGCCAGAATTTGGGCCATGCCGTCGTCGAAGGTCTCGGTGAACAGGATCCGGTCATAGCGGCCGCCATTGGCGATGAAGGTGCCGATATGGCCCGACATCGACGACCAGTGGATGTCAGGCTCCATCGGGCGGCGCCACAGGATCGTGTCGCGCGCGAACAGCAGGAAGCGGCGGAAGTTGGCGATCTGGTCGAACTCGAAGCCGTTTTCCGGGCTGCCCACGTCGATTCCATAACGCTGCGCCAGTTGCGGCACCAGGTTGCCGCGATAGCGCCGCCCGTTCCGCTGGATGCCCGCGATCTTGTCGAAGAAGGACGACAGGATCCGCGCATAGGGGTTGCGCACGCAGGTGAAGGTCACCGCAGCGTGGCGCGCGACCGCGCTTTCGATCACCGGCTTGCTGTGGTCCTGCGACCATTTGTGCAGCCCTTCGATCGAATCGTGGATGTCGCCGTCGTAAAAGCGGCCATGGTCCGAATAGAACATGATCTGCCCGATGGTCGAGCAGGCGCATTTCGGCACCACCCGATAGATCAGGCTTTCGCTTTCGGTCATCCAGACGCCGGGAAAGCCCATCGTGGCCCAGTTCCTTCGATTGCAGCGCGGCTTGCCGGCACATGTGAAAGGCGTTTACACACAGAAACACGATCCCGCGCAAGTTTCATCGCCGATCCGTTTACCGCAGTATCCGTTAAGTTTTCGTATCCATGGCCCGCATCGCCTTCATCCTTCTGACGCACAAGGATCCGCAGGGCGTGGTGGACCAGGCGCGGCGGCTGACGGCCGCGGGCGATTATGTGGCGATCCATTACGACCGCCGCGCCCCGGCGGACGAATACCGCCTGATCCGCGCGGCTCTGGCGGGCCATCCCAACGTGGTTTTCGCGCCCCGGCGGTTCCGCTGCGGCTGGGGCGAATGGTCGCTGGTCGCGGCCACCCTGTCGGCCCTGCGGCAGGCCGAACGGTCCTTCCCCGAGGCCACCCATTTCTACATGCTGTCGGGCGACTGCATGCCCATCAAGTCGGCGGAATATGCGCGCGACTTCCTGGATCGCGACGATTGCGATTACATCGAAGCCTTCGATTTCTTCGACAGCGACTGGATCAAGACCGGCATCAAGGCCGAACGGCTGGTCTATCGCCACTGGTTCAACGAACGCCGCCGCAAGCGGCTGTTCCATGCCAGCATGGCCGCGCAGAAATGGCTGCGGCTGGATCGCGCGATCCCGCAGGGCCTTCAGGTGATGATCGGGTCGCAATGGTGGTGCCTGCGCCGCCAGACGGTCGAATCGGTGCTGGCGCTGATCGCGGCGCGGCGCGACCTGACCGCGTTCTTCCGCACCACCTGGATCCCGGACGAGACTTTCTTCCAGACCCTTGTCGCCCATCTGGTCCCCAAGACGGATATCCGCCGCCGGTCCCCCACCTGCCTGATGTTCACCGATTACGGGATGCCGGTCACGTTCTACAACGACCATTACGATCTGCTGATCCGCCAGGATTACCTGTTCGCCCGCAAGATCAGCTCTGATGCCCAGGATCTGCGCGCCCGGCTGGGGGCGCTGTGGCAGGCGCCGGGGGTGGAGTTCTCCATCACGAACGAGGCGCCGCGCCTGTTTCGCTTCCTGACCGCACGGGGCCGGGAGGGGCGGCGTTTCGCGCCCCGCTTCTGGGACGACCGGGGGGCGGGGCGCAACCAGGCGATCTGCCTGATCGTGGCCAAGAAATGGCACGTCGCCAAGCGGCTGACGGCGGCGATCCGGGCGCTGACCGACATTCCGGCGGTGGATTACATCTTCAACGAACGCGACGCGGGCCTGCCGGACCTGGGCGGCATCGCCTCGACCGTCCTGAAGCGGGAACGCCATCGCCGCGCCCTGGTCCGGCTGCTGCTGGACGATTACGGCTCGACCAGGCTGGCCCTGTGCCTGGACCCTTCGGCGCTGGCGCTGATCGCCGATTTCCTGGCCGACCGGGCGGAAACGCGGATCCTGTTTGTCGACACGCCGTTTTCCCTCGATTACCTGCACGGTCACATGCGCCGCATGGGGCTGGCCGGTCCTGCCACGCCCGACGCCCAGATCGGCCAGCTTCTGCCCGTCGTGGAAAGCGACCTTGCCGACGAGGCCGACCGCCTGCGCGATCTTGCCGCCGCGCGCCTGACGGTCCTGTCGCCCTTGGCGCCGGACGCCGCCAATGCGGACGCCCTTGCGCGGTTTCTGGATGTTTCGCCCCAGGTCGCGCATGATCTGGCGCGGACGCCGCATTTGTTCAACGACTGACCACAGGATCGCCCCATGGCCCTTGCTTACGACGACACCAACATCTTCGCCCGCATCCTGCGCGGAGAGATTCCCTGCGACAAGGTTGCGGAAAACGATCACGCCCTGGCCTTCCGCGACATCAATCCCCAGGCGCCGGTGCATGTGCTGGTCATTCCCAAGGGGGCCTATGTCAGCCTGGACGATTTCGCGGCCAACGCCTCGGACGCCGAGATCCTGAGCTTCACCCGCCTCTGTGCCCAGGTCTGCACCTCGGAAGGGGTCCATCTGGCGGGCGGCCATGACGGCTTCCGCGCCATCGCCAATGCCGGCCCGCATGGCGTGCAAGAGGTTCCCCATTACCACCTGCACATTCTGGGCGGGCGGGTCATGGGACCGATGCTGGCCCGCAAGGCCTAGGGCCGCGTCATCTCCACGAACACGTCCTCCAGGTCGGGCTGTTCGGTCGCGACATCCAGGATGGGGATGCCCGCGCCGCGCAGCGCGTCCAGCACCTGATCGGCGCGAACCCGCGACGGGGGATAGCCGATGGCCAGCCGCCCGTCGCCACGCCATTCGGGATGCGCGCCGTCCGGCAGCGGCGGCAGGGGAACGCGCCCGCCCGTGTCCAGGACCAGCGTCTTGCCATCGGCGCGCGACAGCAGGCTGCGCGTGTCCTGCCGCACCACCAGGGCGCCGTGGTTGATGATGGCGATCTCGTCGCACATCTGCTCGGCTTCCTCCAGGTAATGCGTGGTCAGGATGATGGTCATGCCCTGCCGGTTCAGCGCCTGGACATTCTGCCACAGCATCTCGCGCAGGGTGATGTCCACGCCCGCCGTCGGCTCGTCCAGCACCAGGATCTGCGGGCGATGCACCAGGGCCTTGGCCAGCAGCAGCCGACGCCGCATCCCGCCCGACAGGTTGCGGGCATAGGCATTGGCCTGATCGGTCAGCCCCACCAGCTCCAGCAGTTCATCCGTCCAGCGTTCGCGCTTGGGCACGCCATAGAGGCCCGCCTGAACCTCGAGGCTGGCGCGGGGGGTGAAGAACGGATCCATGTTCAGTTCCTGCGGCATCACCCCGATGGCCGCGCGCGACTGGCGCGGGTTCACGTCCTGGTCGAAGCCCCAGATCGTCACCTTGCCCGCCGTCTTGTTGACCAGCCCGGCCAGGATGTTGATCAGCGTCGATTTCCCCGCCCCGTTCGGTCCCAGCAGCCCGAAGATGCTGCCCGCCGGAATGGCAAGGTCGATGCCCTTCAGCGCGTCCTTGGCGGGGGCGGTTCCCTGGGCGGCATAGGTCTTGCGCAGCCCGGCGATCTCGATGGCGTTCGGCATGATGGCATCCCTGGCAGGCTTGCGAAGGCAGGCGGCGCTGCGGTATCAGGGGTTAGACCAGATGACGCCCGCCGCCACAAGAAGGCCAGCCATGACGCAATACGTGATCCCGGAAAACTCGCTGTCCACCGAACAGACCAGCCTGGCCGAGTTGAAGCTGCCGGCGCCGGAAACCCAGATCGTCACCAGCTGGAAGATCGCCTGCGACGGAGACGATGCGGCGGGCTTGGGCCATCCGCGCGTCTGGCTGGCGATCTCGCCGATCACGGGCTTCGTCGATTGCGGCTATTGCGACAAGCGCTTCGTGATCGACCGCGACCACGCCCACGACGACCACTAGGCGCGCTTTCTCTTTCACCTTTGTCTAAATATCCTCTGCGGAGAAGGGGCCAGCAGGCCCAGCGGGGGGCGAAGCGCCCCCGGTCCTGACCGCCCCCTTTGCGCCCCCCGCCGCTTTCTGCCAGAACGGTCCCCGAGACTCGGAAAGGACCGCTTCATGGACAGCATCAGTGCGACATTCGGCAAGGGCCACCACCTGCACCTGATCGACGGATCGGCCTTCATCTTCCGGGCCTATCACGCCCTGCCGCCCTTGACGCGCAAATCCGACGGCTTGCCGGTCGGCGCGGTCGCGGGGTTCTGCAACATGCTGTGGAAATACGTCACCGACGAACGCGGCAGCGACGCGCCGACCCATGCGGCGGTGATCTTCGACCATTCGGCCAAGACCTTCCGCAACCAGATCTACAGCGCCTACAAGGCCAACCGCCCCGAACCGCCCGAGGATCTGCGCCCGCAATTCCCGCTGACCCGCGACGCGACCCGCGCCTTCAACATCGCCTGCATCGAGACCGAGGGATACGAGGCCGACGACATCATCGCCGCGCTGTCCTGCAAGGCGCGCGACGCGGGCGGGCGCGTGACCATCGTCAGCAGCGACAAGGATCTGATGCAGCTTGTCGGCGATGGCGTGCAGATGCTGGATCCGATCAAGGGCAAGCCCATCGACCGCGACGAGGTGTTCGAGAAATTCGGCGTCTGGCCCGATCGCGTGGTGGACGTGCAGGCGCTTGCGGGCGATGCGGTGGACAATGTGCCCGGCGCGCCCGGCATCGGCATCAAGACCGCCGCGCAGCTGATCACCGAATACGGCGACCTGGAAACCCTGCTGGCGCGGGCAGGCGAGATCAAGCAGCCCAAGCGCCGCCAGACCCTGATCGACCATGCCGACCAGATCCGCATTTCCAAGCGCCTGGTCGAACTGGATTGCAACACGCCGCTGGACTTCACCCTGGAAAGCCTGGAAGTGCGCGCCCCCGACGCCCCGGCCCTGCTGACCTTCCTGTCGGAAATGGAGTTCCGCACCCTTACCGCCCGCGTGGCCGAACGCCTGGGGGCCGAGGCGCCTGCCGTGGTGTCCGCCCCGCCGCGCGACGCGCCCGCCGCGCCGGATCTGCCGCCCATCGACCGCGCCGCCTACGAGACCGTGACCGACCGTGCCGCCCTGGACCGCTGGGTGCAGTCGATCCGCGACACCGGCCATGTCGCCATCGACACCGAAACCACCGGCCTGGACGAGATGCAGGCCGATCTGGCGGGCATCTGCTTGGCCGTGGCGCCGGGTGTGGCCTGCTATATCCCCGTGGGCCATGTCGCGGGCGGCGATGCAGGGGGGGGCGACGACCTGTTCGGCCAGTCCGCCCTGGTTGCGGGGCAACTGCCGCTGGCTCAGGTGCTGGCGGCGCTGAAGCCCGTCCTTGAAGACGACGCGATCCTGAAGATCGGCCAGAACCTGAAATACGATTGGAAGATCCTGGCCCGCCACGGCATCCGCATGGCGCCCCTGGCCGATACGATGCTGATGTCCTACGCGCTGAATGCGGGCACGCACAACCACGGCATGGACGAACTGGCCGAACGGTATCTGGCCCATAAATGCATTCCCATCAAGGATCTGATCGGCACCGGCAAGGCGCAGATCAATTTCGCCCAGGTGCCCATCGACAAGGCAGCCCCCTACGCGGCCGAGGATGCCGATGTGACGCTGCGCCTTTACCGGCATTTCGCGCCGCTTCTGCCGGTCGAGCGCGTCACCACCGTCTACGAGACGACCGAACGCCCCATCGTCCCCGTCCTGGCAGAGATGGAGATGGCGGGCATCCGCATCGACAGCGACGTGCTGCGCCGCATGTCGGGCAGCTTCGCGCAGTCCATGGCGGGTCTGGAGGATGAGATCTTCGCCCTTGCAGGCCAGCGGTTCAACGTCGGCAGCCCCAAGCAGTTGGGCGAAATCCTGTTCGACAAGATGGGCCTTGCGGGCGGCAAGACCGGCAAGACCGGCGCCTTTTCCACAAGCGCCGACGTGCTGGAGGATCTGGCGGCCGAAGGCCATGACCTGCCGTCGCGGATCCTCGACTGGCGGCAGATCGCCAAGCTGAAATCGACCTATACCGACGCCCTGCCGACCTTCGTGAACCCGGAAACGGGGCGCGTCCATACCAGCTATTCCATCGCGGGCGCGCAGACCGGGCGGCTGGCATCCACCGATCCGAACCTGCAAAACATCCCGGTGCGGACCGAGGAAGGCCGCCGCATCCGCGAAGCCTTCATCGCCGCCGAAGGGCACCGGCTGGTCAGCCTGGATTACAGCCAGATCGAGCTGCGCATCCTGGCCCATGTCGCCGACATCCCGGCGCTGAAACAGGCCTTCCGCGACGGCATCGACATCCACGCCATGACCGCCAGCCAGATGTTCGGCGTTCCGGTGGAAGGGATGGATCCGATGATCCGCCGCCGCGCCAAGGCGATCAATTTCGGGGTGATCTACGGCATCTCCAGCTTTGGCCTGTCGCGCAACCTCCGCATCCCGCGGGCCGAGGCGCAGGACTTCATCGACACCTATTTCCAGCGATTTCCGGAAATCCGCGCCTATATGGACCGCACCGTCGCGGATGCCAAATCCGACGGCAGCGTCCGCACGCTGTTCGGGCGGCGCATCAACACGCCCGGCATCAACGCCAGCGGCCCGGCTGCGGGCGGCGCCCGGCGCGCGGCGATCAACGCACCGATCCAGGGGGCGGCGGCCGACATCATCCGCCGCGCCATGGTCCGAATGCCTGCCGCCATCGCCGGCCTGCCCGCGCGGATGCTGTTGCAGGTCCATGACGAACTGGTCTTCGAGGTGCGCGAGGATGCCGTGGACGACCTGATCGCCGCCGCCCGCACGGTGATGGAGGGCGCCGCCGAACCCGCCGTGCGGCTGTCGGTGCCGCTGGTCGTCGACGCGGGCGTGGGCGCCAACTGGGCCGAGGCGCATTGATGGCACATTCTCATGCTCATGGGCACGGCCATCATCACCATCATGGCGGCGACGCGGCGATCGGCTGGGCGGTCGTCGTCAACCTGGCGCTGACCGCCGCGCAGATCGTGGGCGGCTATGCGGCCGATTCGACCGCGCTGATCGCCGACGGCATCCACAACCTGTCCGACGCCCTGGCCCTGGTGCTGGCCTTCGGGGCGCGGCGGCTGTCGCGACGGGCGGCGACGCCCGACTGGTCCTTTGGCTGGGGGCGGGCCGAAATCGTCGCGGCCTTCGTCAACTATCTGGCGCTGATCGCGGTGTCGCTGTGGCTGGCCATCGAGGCCCTGGGCCGCCTGGCCGATCCGCCGCAGGTCGCGGGCGGGCTGGTGATGGGGCTGGCGGGTTTTGCGCTGATCGTCGATCTGGCGACGGCGGCGCTTGTGTACCGCGCCTCGAAGGACAGCGCCAATATCCGCGCGGCCTTCCTGCACAATGTCGCGGATGCGGCGGTCTCGGTTGCGGTGATCCTGGGCGGGGCGCTGATCTGGGCCTTCGGCTGGAACCTGGCCGACCCGATCCTGACGCTGGCGATCTCGGTGGTGATCCTGTGGCATATCGGGACCGAGATCGGCCCGGTCTTTCGGATGCTGATGCTGGCCGCGCCGCCGGGCAGTGATCCGGGCGCGGTGTTGTCGGCCCTGCGCGGGATGCCGGGCGTGGCCGACGCCCATCACCTGCACCTTTGGCAGATCGACGAAAAGCGCAGCGCGGCCTCGGTGCATCTGGTCGTGGGCGGGGGCGATCACTTTGCCATCACCCGCGCGGCCAAAGAGATGCTGGCCCATGACCACGGCATCGCCCACGCCACGATCGAGATCGAGCCGCCCGAAGCCTGCGCCGACCACGCGGGGCATGACCACCCCTAGGCGCGCCCCCCGGTGGTCACACCGCCGATGAATGGCTGGTCGGGGCCGCCATATAGGCGTCCAGCGCATTGGCGACCATGCGCGCCAGCGGGCGCCCCTCGGGCGTGATGCGCAGGCCCCAGGGGCCGATTTTCACCATGCCGCCGAATTGCGCGATCACCGGGTCGAAGATCTGCTGCAACTGTGCGGGCGTCAGGCCGAACCGCGTCGTCATCTCGGCCGAGTCGACCCGGAAATCGCACATCACCTGTTCGATCATGCGGCCGCGCCAATGGTCCTCGGGGGTGAAGGCATGGCCCTTGGTGTAAGGCAGCCGCCCCTCTCGGACATGGCCGGTATAGGCGCCGGTCGCGGGCGCGTTCTGGGCGTAACCCTGCGGAAAGCGGGAAATCGAGGATGCGCCCAGACCCAGCAGAACCTCGGCCCGGTCGTCGGTATAGCCCTGGAAGTTGCGGCGCAACTGGCCCGCCTTCTGCGCCAGGGCCAGCCCGTCGCCGGGGCGCGCGAAATGGTCGATGCCGATTTCGGCATAGCCATCCGCCACGAACAGGTCGCGCGCGGTGTTGAACAGCGACAGCCGATCCTCGTTGCCGGGCAAGGCGTCCTCGGGGATCATCACCTGGCGCTTGGACATCCAGGGCACATGGGCATAGCCGTACAGCGCCACACGGTCGGGCGACAGGGCCAGCAGCTTCTGCACCGTTTCGGAAATGCGGTGCCGGTCCTGGTGCGGCAGGCCGTACAGGATGTCGGCATTCAGGCTGGCGATGCCATGGCCGCGGATCAGGTCCACCGCCTCGCCGGTCAGTTCGAACGACTGCTGGCGGCCGATCGCGTCCTGGATCTTGGGGTCGAAATCCTGCACCCCGATCGAGGCGCGGTTCATCCCCGCCGCCGCCAGCGCCGCCATCCGGGGCGCGTCGATTTCCGACGGGTCGATCTCGACCGAGAATTCGGCCCCCTCGGCCATCGGCACCACGGCGAAGATCGCGTCGGCCACGCGCCGCATCTGGTCGGGCGGCAGCAGGGTGGGGGTGCCCCCGCCCCAATGCAGCCGCGACAGCCGCACGCCGCGCGGCAGGTGGCGGCGCAAAAGGCTCAGTTCCGCCAGAACCGTGTCCACATAGGCGATGACCGGATCCAGCGTCTTGGTGCCCTGTGTGCGGCAGGCGCAGAACCAGCAGAGCCTGCGGCAAAACGGCACATGCAGATACAGCGAAATCGCCGCGCCCTCGGGGATGGAATCCAGCCAGCCCGCGACCATATTGGCGTTTACGCCGTTTTTGAATTGCGTTGCGGGGGGATAGCTCGTGTAGCGCGGAACGCGCGAATCGAACAAGCCCAGCCGCTTCAGTTGCGAAACATTGCTCATATGGGTAGAATTAGATGATAACGCGCGAGATTGCCTTGATCCAGATCAACCAAAAATCCGCCAGTCACGATGGCGGCGAACGCTGTGGCGACTGCCCGATCCGCTATCGCGCCGTCTGCGCCCATTGCGAAACGGACGAGCTGGCGCTGCTGGAAGACATGAAATTCTATCGCAGCTTCGACCCCGGTCAGCCGATCGTCTGGGAGGGTGATCGGATGGAATTCGTCGGATCGGTCGTGACCGGGGTGGCGGCGCTGACCCAGACGCTGGAGGACGGGCGCACGCAGATGGTGGGCCTGCTGCTGCCCAGCGATTTCCTGGGCCGCCCGAAGCGGGAAATCGCCGCCTATAACGCGGTGGCGGCGACCAAGGTCGTGCTGTGCTGCTTCCGCCGCAAGCCGTTCGAGGACATGATGCGCACCACGCCCCATGTCGCGCACCGGCTGCTGGAGATGACGCTGGACGAACTGGACGCGGCGCGCGAATGGATGCTGCTGCTGGGTCGCAAGACGGCGCGGGAAAAGATCGCGTCCTTCATCGCCATCATCGCCCGGCGCGAGGCTGCCTTGCAGAAGCGCGATCCCGGCGGACGGATGCGGATCGAGTTGCCCCTGACCCGAGAGGCGATGGCCGATTACCTGGGCCTGACGCTGGAAACCGTCAGCCGCCAGATCAGCGCGCTGAAGCGCGACGGGGTGATCGAACTGGTGGGCAAGCGCGCCATCAACCTGCCCGACTTCGCCCGCCTGGTCGAGGAATCGGGCGACGATTCCGATGGCGGCTATCTGAGCTAGGACCAGTCCGCCGGGATGCGCGGGATCGCCGCGACCAGGGCCTGCGTCCGGGCGTGGCCGGGGGCGTCGATGACGCGCCGTGTCGGACCTTCCTCGACGATGCGGCCTGCCTCCATCACCAGGATCCGGTCGGTGATGCCGCGCACCACGGACAGGTCGTGGCTGATGAACAGATAGGACAGCCCGTGCGTCTGTTGCAGTTGGGCCAGAAGGTCCAGAACCTGCGCGCGGACGCGGACATCCAGGGCGCTGACCGCCTCGTCCAGGACGATCAGGGCGGGGCGGACGATCAGGGCGCGGGCGATGGCAAGGCGCTGCCGCTGGCCGCCGGAGAATTCGTGGATGAACTTGCGGGCGTCCTGGGGATCCAGCCCCACCTCGGCCAGGGCGGCAGCCACGCGGTCGCGCCAGTCGGGCGGGCGGCCGGTCAGGTGGAACGGCTCGGCCAGCAGGCGCTCCACTCGCCAGCGGGGATCGAAGCTGCCGAAGGGATCCTGGAACACCGCCTGCATCCGTGCCCGCAGGTCACGCGGCATCCGCTGTCCGGCGGCGATGTCCCGGCCCTCCAGCGTGATGCGTCCTTGCTGCAACCGCTCCAACCCCAGGATCGCGCGGGCCAGCGTCGATTTCCCGCATCCCGATTCGCCCACCAGCCCGACGCTTTCGCCGCGCCCGATGGTCAGGCCGATGCGATCCAGGGCGCGCAGGCTGCCGTCCCCCAGGCGATAGTCGCGCACCGCCCCCGTCACCTGCACCAGCGGAACGGCGGCGGGGCGGGGGCTGCGTTCCGGCGCATGGCGGGATGCCGCGAAAAGCTGCCGGGTATAGGGGTGGCTGCGGCGGCGGAACACTGTTCGGGTCGGCCCGCTTTCGACGACCCGGCCCGCCTGCATCACCGCCACCCGGTCGGCCATGCCCGCCACCACGGCCAGATCGTGGGTGATCAGCAGCAGGGCCATGCCCTCGTCCCGGACCAGATCGGTCAGCAGCGACAGGATCCGCGCCTGCGTTGTCACATCCAGGGCGGTCGTCGGTTCGTCCGCGATCAGCAGGCCGGGGCGCAGCGCGATGGCCAGGGCGATGGCGACCCGCTGGCGCTGCCCGCCCGACAACTCGTGCGGATAGAGCGTCAGCGGAAAGCGCGCGGCGGGCAGGCCCACGCGGTCCAATCGCTCTTGCGCCTGCCGCAGCGCCGTGGGGCGGTCGAGGGCCTGGTGGATGCGCAGCACCTCGGCCACCTGGTCGCCGATGGTCATCAGCGGGTTCAGGGCGGTCATCGGTTCCTGGAAGATCATGCCGATGCGGCGGCCCCGGATCCGGCACAGGTCGCGTTCCGGCAGGGTCAGCAGGTTCTGGCCGTCCAGAACCACCCGGCCCGAGGCCCGCGCCCGGCCGGGCAGCAGACCCATGACGGCAAGCGCGGTCATCGACTTGCCGCTGCCGGATTCGCCGACCAGCCCCGTCACCGTTCCCGGCGCAAGATCGAACGAGACACCGGCCACGACCGGACGCCCGCCGATGGAGACCGACAGGTCTTCGGCCGCGATCACCGCAGCACCCGCAGGCGCGGGTCCAAGGCGTCGCGCAAGCCGTCGCCCAGCAGGTTCAGCCCCAGCACCGTCAGCACGATGCAGAGGCCCGGGATGATCGCCACATGCGGGGCCAGGGCGATCATGGTCTGCGCCTCGGCCAGCATCCGGCCCCAGCTTGGCGTCGGCGGCTGCGCGCCGAGGCCGACATAGGACAGCCCGGCCTCGGCCAGGATGCCCAGGCTGAACTGGATCGTCGCCTGCACGATCAGCAGGCTGGCGATGTTGGGCAGGACATGGTGCAGGCTGATCAGCGCGGCACCCTTTCCCGCCACCCGCGCCGCGCGGATATAATCCAGCACCCAGATCGGCAGGGCGGCCCCGCGCGTGACGCGGGCAAAGACCGGGATGTTGAAGATGCCGATGGCGACGATGGCATTCAGCGCCGACGGCCCGGCGACGACCGTGATCAGGATCGCGATCACCAGCGACGGAAAGGCGAAGATCAGGTCGTTGCCGCGCATCACGATCTCATCGACCCAGCCGCCGCGCCGCGCCGCCGCCAGCAGGCCCAGCGGCACGCCCAGCCCCATGCCGATCGCCACCGCGACCAGGGCCACCGCCATCGAGGTTCGCGCCCCCAGCATGACCATCGACAGGATGTCCCGCCCGAAATGATCGGTGCCGAACCAATGCGCCCCCGATGGCGGCTGCAACTTGTCCGCAATCGCCATCTGCGTCACCTCATGGGGCGTCCAGACCACCGACAGGGCGGCCAGGGCCAGCGCCAGCCCGGCCAGCGCACCGCCCAGGACCACCCCCACCCTCATCCGCGGCGCAGCCTGGGATCCACGGCGGCATAGGCCAGGTCGACCAGAAAGGTCACGGCGATCACGGCGGCGACCAGCACCAGCACCGCCGATTGCACCACGATCAGGTCGCGCTGCGTGATCGCCTGGAAGATCATCCGGCCCAGGCCCGGCAGAAAGAAGACATTCTCGATGATGATCGCGCCCGCCAGCAGGAACGAAAACTGCATCCCCAGAATTGTCAGCACCGGGATCAGCGCGTTGCGCAACCCGTGGCGGCGCAGCGCCTGCCCCTCTGTCAGGCCCTTGGCGCGGGCGGTGCGGATATAGTCCTGGCCCATCGTCTCGATCAGGGCAGAGCGCAGAACGCGCGCCAGGATCGCGGCCTGGGGCAGGGCCAGCGCCACGGCGGGCAGGATCAGCGACTTCAGCGCCGCGCCGGGGTCCGACCAGCCGGGAAAGCCTCCGGCAGGCAGCCAGCGCAGCCTGACGGCGAAGACCAGGACCAGAAGCATCGCCAGCCAGAAATTCGGCAGCGCGATCCCCACATGCGTGGCCCCCATCGCCAGCCCGCCGCCCGCGCGCGCCCGGCGCGCCGCCGCGTAAAGCCCGACCGGCAGCGCGATCGCCACCGCAAGGCACAGCGCCAGCACCGCCAGCGGCAGCGACACCTGCAAACGGTCCAGGATCATCCCGCCGATGGGCGTCTTGTAGGTGAAGCTGGTGCCGAAATCGCCGTGCAGCATCGCCCCCAGCCAGCCCGCGTAGCGCAGCGGCAGGGGCTGATCCAACCCCATCTGCTGGCGTAGCGCGGCCAGCGTTTCCGGCTGCGCCCCGGTGCCCAGCATGAAGCTGGCCGGATCGCCCGGCACCAGTTCCACGACCGAAAAGATCAGGGCCGAGGCCACAAGCAGGCTCAGCCCCATCACGGTCGTTTGGCGCAAGACGTATCGCAGCATGGCGGCATTGCTAGCGCGGCCTGCCGGATCGGTAAAGGCGCGTCAGTCCTGGCCGCCCGAATACCAGTTGGCGATCACGACCAGGCTGCCCGCGCCTGACGCCTCGACCAGGCGGGCGAATTCCCGCACGTCGCTGCCCCGGTGGTGATAGGGAAAAACCGTCACCGGCCGGAAATCCGCCACCGCCTCGGCCGCCTGCTGGACGGTCATCGTATAGGGCAGGTTCATCGGCAGGAAGGCGACCTCGATTTCCTCCAGGGCGCGCATCTCGGGCGTGTCCTCGGTGTCGCCGGCGATATAGAACCGCTTGCCGCCGATGGTCAGGACATAGCCGTTGTCGCGGCCCTGCGGATGATACTGCTGGCGATCGGGCGTGGTGTTATAGGCGGGCACGGCCTCGATGGTCAGGCCGATGGCCTGGGCGGCATCGCCATTCGCCATGGCGGTGGCGCGGGACTGCATCTGGGCGGGCAGCATCGCATGGACCGCCGGATTGGCGATGATCGCCACGGCGGGCAGGCCTTGCAGCGTCGGCAGGTCGAAATGGTCGCCATGTTCGTGGGTGATCAGGATCAGCGAAGGTTGCGGCAGTCCGCGATACGGCTCGGCCCCTCCGACCGGATCGACATAGATCACCCCGCCCGGCGTCTCGATCACCATCGAGGCGTGATCGACCGGGTGAAAGACGACCTGCCCGCCCTCGACCGGATACGAGAACGAGGTCGGCACGGCGGTCTGGGCCAAGGCGATGCGGGGCATGACGGTGGCGCTGACGGCGGTGCTGACGGTGGCAAGGCCAAGCATCAGGCTGGCGCGGCGGCTGAGGATCATCGCGGATTCTCCATGATAGGATCGTGGGGACGACAGGGAACACCCTTGCGCCGGACGGGTTCCCCGGCATGGATGGCGGCGGACAGCATAGGAGACGGCGATGACACATCTGTGGGTGCGGGCCGAAAGCCGCCCGAACGAGGATCGGGTGGGCATCACCCCCGAAGGCGTGGCCGACCTGATCGCGCGCGGCTTCACCGTCACGGTCGAGGACAGCCCGCGCCGCGTCCTGCCGACGGATGCCTATGCCCGCGCGGGCGCCGCCATCGCCCCCGAGGGAAGCTGGCCCGCCGCGCCCGACGACGCCATCGTCTTCGGCCTGAAGGAACTGCCTGACGACGGGACGCCGTTGCGCCACCGTCACGTCATGTTCGGCCATGCCTTCAAGGGCCAGCCCGCCGGGCAGGCGCTGCTGCGCCGCTTTGCCGCGGGGGGTGGGAGGCTGTACGACCTGGAATACCTGACGGACGAGGAGGGCCGCCGCCTGGCCGCCTTCGGCTATTGGGCGGGCTATGCCGGGGCGGCGGTCAGCCTGAAGGCCTGGGCGGCCCAGCAGCGCGGCGGCATCTGCGGGCCCATCCGTGCCTATGCCGACAAGGATCTGCTGCTGGACGAATTGCGCGCCCAGCTGGACGCCACGGGCCGCGCCCGCCCGCGCGCTTTGGTGATCGGCGCCAAGGGCCGCGTGGGCACGGGTGCCGCCGACCTGCTGGTGGCGATGGGTGCGCCCGTCACCCGCTGGGACATGGCCGAGACCGCGCATGGCGGCCCCTTCCCCGAGGTGCTGGCCCATGACATCTTCGTCAACGCGATCCTGGCACAGCCGGGCGCGCCGGTCTTCGTACCCGCCACGGCCGCCGCGCCGGGGCGGGCGCTGACCGTGATCGGCGATGTGGCCTGCGACCCGGCCAGCGACTTTTCCCCGATCAAGGTCTATGACCGCACGACCACCTGGGCCCGGCCGGTGCTGCGCGTGGCGGACAGGCCTCCGCTGGATGTCATGGCCATCGACAACCTGCCGTCGATGCTGCCGCGCGAAAGCTCGCTGGATTATGCAGGGCAGTTGCTGCCGGTTTTGGCGCGGCTTGACAGGATCGAGGATGGCCCCTGGGTCCGGGCCGGGGCGCTGTTCCAGGCGCATCGGGACCGCCTGACACAGACGTGAAGGCGCAAGGCGGAACGGCGCCGGTCCAGGCGTGTTCGGCCAGCACCGATCCATCCAGCAAAGAGGCTCCGATGATTCCGTTCCGTCCCGCCATCCGTCTGACCGCAGCCGCCGCCGCGCTGATCGCCGGGACCGCATCCGCGCAGGATTTCAACGCAGCGCCGCCCAACGCCCCCGACCAGCAGCCCGCCTTCGAGAGCCAGACCCGCGCCCCGGTGCTGGCGGACGATGTGGCCCTGGACCAGACCGTGATCGCCGATGGGCTGGATCATCCCTGGGGCCTGGCCGAACTGCCGGATGGAAGCTGGCTGCTGACGGAACGCGCGGGCAATCTGCGGCTGGTGGGCGCTGACGGCGCGCTGTCGGACCCCATCGGCGGCCTGCCTGATATCGACACCCGCGATCAGGGCGGCTTGCTGGACGTGGCCGTGGCCGATGACTTCGCCCGGACCCGCCGTGTCTGGATCAGCTTCGCCCAGCCGCGCGAAGGCGGCAAGACCGCCACCGCCGTCGCCACCGGCACCCTGTCGGCCGACGGCGCCACGCTGGAGGATACCAAGGTCATCTGGCAGCAGCAGCCCGCCTGGGATTCGACCAAGCATTACGGCTCGGTCCTGGTTTTCGACGGGGATGGCGGGCTGTTCGTCACCACCGGCGAACGCTCGGTCATCGATGCCCGGCCGTTGTCGCAGAACGCCACCACCACGCTGGGCAAGATCGTCCGCATCGACCCTCGGACCGGCGCGCCGATGGGCGATCCGGGCGTCGAGGGCGCGCTGCCCGAGATCTGGTCCTGGGGCCACCGCAATGTCCAAGGCGCCGCGATCGGCCCCGATGGCGCCCTGTGGACCATCGAGCACGGTCCCAAGGGCGGGGACGAGCTGAACCGCCCGCAGGCGGGGCGCAACTATGGCTGGCCCGTCGCCACCTATGGCATCGAATATGCGGGCGGCCCCATTGGTGAAGGCAATACCCAGGTCGAGGGCACCGAACAGCCGCTCTATTACTGGGATCCGGTGATCGCGCCGGGTCAGATGACGTTTTATGACGGCGATCTGTTCCCCGATTGGCGAGGCGACCTGCTGATCGGCGGGTTGCAGGCGGGCGCGCTTGTGCGGCTGGAACTGGACGGCGACCGCGTGACCGGCGAGGCGCGCCACCTGCAAGGCATCGGCCGCGTCCGCGAGGTCGAGGTGGCCCGCGACGGCGCGATCATGCTGCTGACGGACGAGGACGACGGGAAGCTGATCCGGGTCGCGCCCGCGCAGTAAGTCAGACGGACGGGTTCAGATCGTCCTCGGCATCCTCGGGCGAGATGCCGAGGGCTTCCAGCCCCGCCTCCAGCAGGTCCGCCAGGCGCGGTTCGCCCATCAGGTAATCCTCGGTCGGGGTGGTGCGTTCGATCCGGGCGGTCTGGATGGCTTCTTCCAGTTCCTCCGGCTCGAAGCTTTCGCGTCCGATCCACATGACGGCCACCAGCGACGCCTGTTCATCTTCGTTCAGGGTGGCGATGAAGTCGCGCAACTCGCTCTGCACCCCGTGCTGCGGCCGGCTGCCGGAATGCGCCCAGGGATTGACGCCGCTGTCATATTCGCGCGCGCGGATGATGATATGGGCGATCTTGTCGGGGCTGATTTGCAGCATGGCATGGCTCCTTGACTGGCGATGACTGTCGCGCCCTTTGACGCGCGGGTCAATCGGCTGTGGTCATCCGCTGCGGCCGAACAGCCGCTCGATATCCGACAGCCGCAGCTTGACCCAGGTCGGGCGGCCGTGGTTGCATTGGCCGGATTTGGGCGTGCGCTCCATGTCCCGCAGCAGGGCGTTCATTTCCTCGGCCGTCATGCGGCGGCCCGACCGGACCGATCCATGGCAGGCCATGCTGGACAGGACCGCGTCGATCCGCCCGCGCAGGCGGTCAGACGCGCCCTGGTCGGCCAGATCGTCCAGGATGTCGCGGATCAGCGCGGCGGTATCCAGCCTGGCCAGCATGGCGGGCGTTTCCCGCACGGCGACAGCGCCGCCGCCGAAGGGTTCGATCACCAGGCCCAATGCGGCCAGATCCTCCGCGATGGCCAGGATCCGCGCGGCGTCCGCGGGCGGCAGATCGACGATCTCGGGGATCAGCAGGGCCTGCCGGGCGATGCCGCCGGCCGCCTGAGCCTTCAGCCGTTCATAGACCAGCCGCTCATGCGCCGCGTGCTGATCGACGATGACCAGACCATCCTCGGTCTGGGCGATGATATAGTTTTCATGGATCTGCGCCCGCGCGGCGCCCAGCGGGGCATCGATGGGCACGGTCGGCGGTTCCTCGGCGCGGGCCGAAGGCGCCTCGGCAAAGCCTGGCGCAAGGTCGGTCACGGGGGCCTGCAAGTCCAGGCTGGCGCGGATCGCCGGGGCCGAGGGGCGGTAATCCATCTGATAGGCGCGCGGCGCCGCAGGTTCGACGGCAAAGGCCGCCAGCGTGGCGTCGCCCACCGTCGACGACGCCCGATGGCCCGCCCCCGCCAGCCCGTGCCGCAGCGCGCTGACCACCAGGCCGCGCGCGGCCTGCGGGTCGCGGAACCGGACCTCGGCCTTGGCGGGATGGACGTTCACATCGACAAGCTGCGGGTCGCAGGACAGATACAGCACAGCCGCCGGATGCCGGCCCGAGGCCAGCACGTCCATGTAACCCGCCCGCAAGGCCCCGCTCAGCAGCTTGTCGCGCACCGGGCGGCCGTTGACATAGACATGCTGCGCCACCGCCGCGCCGCGCGAATAGGTGGGAAGGGCGGCGAATCCTGTCAGGGACAGCCCGTCGCGTTCGGCATCCAGGGCGATCGCGTTGTCGATGAAGTCGCGGCCCATGACGCGCGACAGCCGGGCATGGAAGGCGTCGAACAGATCGCCCTGTTCGACATCGGCCCGGAAGACTTCTTTCCCATCGGCGGTCAAGCTGAAGCCGACATGCGGCTCGGCCATGGCCAGGCGGCGGACGCATTCGGCCACCGCCATGGTCTCGGCCCGGTCGCCGCGCAGGAATTTCAGCCGCGCCGGCGTGGCGAAGAACAGATCGCGCAGTTCCACGACCGTGCCGGGGTTGGCGGCGGCCGGGCGCGGCGGCGTCACCTTGCCGCCGCTGACCGCGATCACGGCGCCGTCGCCGCCCCGCGCGCGCGAGGTGATGGCCAGCCGCCCCACGGCGCCCAGCGAGGGCAGCGCCTCGCCCCGGAAGCCGAAGCTGCGGATCGCCAGCAGGTCGCTGCCGTCGATCTTGCTGGTGGCATGGCGCGCCAAGGCCAGCGGTAGATCCTCGGGCAGCATCCCGCAACCGTCGTCGCAGACCCGGATCAGCCGCTTGCCGCCGTCCTCGATGGCGATGTCGATGCGCGTGGCCCCGGCATCCAGCGCGTTCTCCACCAGTTCCTTGACGGCCGAGGCCGGACGCTCCACCACCTCGCCCGCCGCGATGCGGTTGGCGGTGGCCTCGTCCAGCTGCCGGATGACGGGGCGGATATGGGGGGCATGGCTGTTCATGCCCCCAAATCTAGCAGGGGCGGGATAGGGTGGGAAGCGATTCCATGGGGAACTGGACAGGCAGGAGGCGCGCTTTTTCACCTTTGTCCAAATATCCCGCGGGGGTCCGGGGGCGCGAAGCCCCCGGTGCAACAGCCAAGGTCAGTTCACCGCCTCGGCCGGTTCGGCTTGGTCCGTCGCGGCGATCCCTTCGGGGCGCCCCACCAGCACGAAGCGCAGCCCGTCCGCGTCCAGCAGCCGCCCAGCCACGCGCTTCACGTCCTCGGCCGTCACCGCCTCGACCTTGGCGTTGCGGGTGTTCACATAGTCGATGGGAAAGCCGATCAGCTGCATCCCGGCCAGGATGGTTGCGATCTTGCCGTTGCCGTCGAAGCGCAGCGGATATTCGCCGGTCAGATAGGTCTTGGCGTCGTTCAGTTCCTTGTCGGTCACGCCTTCGGCCAGCCGGTCCCATTCCTGCCGGATCAGATCGACCGCCTGTCCGGTGGTGGCGTTCGACCCCGCCATGCCGCCCTGCCAGGTCTGGCCATAAAGGCCCGTCGCCAGCGCGGTTCCGACGCCATAGGTCAGGCCGCGCTTTTCGCGGATCTCTTCCATCAGACGGGAGCTGAAGCCGCCGCCGCCCAGAATGTGATTGGCGACATAGGCCGCGAAATAATCGGGATCGTCGATGGGCAGGCCCGGCCCGGCGAAGCTGACCACGGTCTGCGGGCTGTCCCAGTCGATCACCGTGACGCCGCCGGTCAACTGCAACTGCGCGGGTTCCGGCAGCGGCGCGGTGCCCTGTTCCGGCAGGCCCCCCAGCACCGTGTCCAGCAGCAGGCCCAATTCCTCGGGGCTGATGTCGCCCGCCGCGCCCACCACCACGCGGTCGCGGGCCAGCACGCGGTTCTTGGCCGCGACCAGATCCTGCCGGGTCAGCCCGGCCACCGACTCCGCCGTGCCGTTGATCGAAGTCGCATAAGGATGCTCACCCCAGGCCTGGCGGGCCATTTCCTTGGCGGCGATGGATTGCGGATCGGTCGCCTCGGACCGGATGATGGATTGCACCTGCGCGCGGACGCGTTCCACCGCGGCATCGTCGAAACGCGGCCGGGTCAGCGCCTCGGCCAGCAGGGCGGCGGCTTCGTCGCGGTTTTCCGTCAGCGCGCGCATCCCGACCGACAGCGCGTCGTCGCTGACATCAAAGGAAAACCGCGCGCCCAGACCCTCGACCGCCTGGGCGAAGGCCACGGCATCGCGGCTGCCCGCGCCTTCCTCCAGCGTGGCGGTCATCAGGTTGATGGCGCCGCGCTTGTCGGGCGCGTCCAGGCTGGCGCCGCCCTTGAAGTCGAGTTCGACGGCGACAAAGGGGATGCTGTCGTCCTGGACCAGCCAGGCCTTGATCCCACCGGGCGAGGTGACTTCCTGAATGTCGATGGCGTGGGCGGGAATCGCCAGGACGGCGACGAACAAGGCGATGGCGGCGCGGATCATTCTTGCACCTCGGGCTTGGGGGTGGCGGCGGTCGGGGCGGGGGCGTCCCCGGCCTCTGGCGGCGGCAGCAGCCAGCCGGTCACGGTGGCCTCGCTGCCCAGCACCTGCCGGGCGGCGTCCATCACGTCCTGGGCCGTGACGGCGGCCAGGATGTCGGGCCAGTCGTTCACGTCCTGGACCGTCAGCCCGGTCGCCAGCCCTTGGCCATAGTCATAGGCGCGGCCATGCGCGGAATCGAGCGCATAGACCCGCGCGGCCTCGATCTGGGTCTTCACCCGGTCCAGATCGGCCGGGTCCGGGCCTTTTTCCAGGAAGGCCGCCAGAACCCGGTCCAGTTCGGCCTCGGCCTTCTCGGGGGGCACGCCGTCGGCCGGAACCAGAGAGATGCCGAAGCTGGTCGGATCGACCGAAAACCCGTCATAACCCGCATTCACCCACAGCGCCTTGCCCTTCATCGCCAGTTCGCGCCCCAGGACCGAGGTCTGGGCCGACCCGCCCAGCAGTTCCGCCAGCACCGTCAGCGCGGCGGCGTCCTTCTGGTCGCCGGGATTGCGTTCGGGGGCCAGATAGCTGCGCGTCATCACCGGCTGCGGCACGCGGGGATCGGTCATCTCCATCCGCCGGGGCGAACGCTGGGTCGGTTCCTGCGGGCGGATGCGGGGTTCGGCCTCGCCCTTGGCGGGGATCGGGCCATAGTATTTTTCCGCAAGCTCCCGGGCCGTTTCGGGCGTCACGTCGCCCGCCAGGATCAGCACCGCCTCGTTCGGGGAATAATGGTCGTCATACCAGGCCAGCGCGTCGTCGCGGGTCAGCCCCTCCATCTCGGCGCGCCAGCCGATCACCGGGCGGCCATAGGGATGGTTATAGAACAGCGTCGCGTTGCGTTCCTCGGCGAACAGCGAACCGGGGTCGCTGTCCACCCGCTGCGCCCGTTCCTCCAGCACGACCTGGCGTTCGGCCTGCCAGTCGTCCTCGCCGATGCGCAGGTTGGCCATGCGGTCGGCCTCCATCTGCATCACCAGGGGCAGGCGGTCGGCGGCGATGCGCTGGAAATAGGCGGTGTAGTCATAGCTGGTGAAGGCGTTGTCCATGCCGCCATTGGCGGTGACGGTCTTGGAGAGTTCGCCCGGCTCCAGCGTGTCGGTGCCCTTGAACATCAGGTGTTCCAGGTAATGCGCGATCCCGGACTTGCCGGGCTGTTCGTCGGCGGACCCGATCCTGTACCAGACCATCTGCACCACAACCGGGGCGCGGTGATCCTCGATCACCACGGTTTCCAGGCCGTTGGGCAGGGTGAAATGGGTGATGCCGTTGGTTTCGGGGGCGGGCCTGTCCGCAAGGGCGGGCAGGGCGCTGACGGTCAGGGCCAGCAGGGCAGGCAGCGTCGGTCGCAGCATGGGGGCGGAACCTCCTTGGTCTCGCGCGGAAATCTGACCAAAGGCGGCCGGGCGCGCAACCGGCAACACGCTAATGTGTCGTGACAGAGACAGGCAGCGACAGGGGGCCATGCGCCTGTAGGCCGGTCTTCCAGACGGCGGTCCCGGCAGGTACGATCCGCTTGGCGCGGGCCAGAAGGCGCGCGAACAGGATCTCCATGTTCAGCCGCGCCAGGGTGTTGCCAAGGCAGACATGCGGCCCCGCCCCGAAGGCCAGGTGCAGGTTGGGCCTGCGCGCGACATCGAAACGGTCGGGGTCCGGGAAGGCGCCGGGATCGCGGTTGGCGCTGGCGTAAAGCAGCCCGACAGCCGTCCCCTTGGGCCAGTCCTGCCCGCAGATCGACAGATCCTCGGCCGCATAGCGGTGGAAGAAGATCAGCGGTGGGGCAAAGCGGAACATCTCCTGCACCGCCGTCGGCATCAGGCCGGGATCGTCGCGCAGCCGGGCCATCTGGTCGGGATGGACCAGCAGCGCGTGCAGGCCGCTGCCCATCGCGTCGATGGTCGATCCGTGTCCGGCATGGAGGATCTGCATGACGGTCGCGATCAGCTCGTCATGGGTCAGCAGGCCCGCATCCTCGGCCCCGATCATCGCGGTCATCAGGTCGTCGCGGGGGCGGGCCTTGCGGTCCGCATGAAGATCTTGCAGGGCGTCGTGGAACAGGACCACCGCCCGTTCGGCCTGCCCCTTGCGGTCTGCCGTGCGGCGGCTCATGTCGAAATAGCTGACGGTGTCCTCGGACCATTGCGTCATCTGCGGGGCAAGCGCGGGGTCGGCGCCGATCAGATGGCCGATGACCTGCCCCGGCAGATCGGCGGCCAGATCGGCGATGAAGTCAAAGCGGCCCTGCGGAATCAGCCGGTCCAGCGCGGCATCGACCCAGCGGGTGACGAAGGGGCGCAGACTGTCCAGCCGGGTCTTGGTGAAGAAGGGAAACACCGCGCGGCGCAGCCGGTCATGGTCCGGCCCGTCCAGTTCCAGCATCGAGGTCTGCACGAAGCGTTCGTGGAACGGCATGTCGTGGAAATTCTGGGCCACCTGCCTGCGGCGGCGTTCGGCAGGGCCGAAGATCGCGGTGCCGCGCACCATCCGCCGGTCCGAGGCGATGGCGCGCACATCGTCAGCGCGGGATGCCAGGCGGAAGCCTTGCCACAGCGGCAGGCCCGGCATGGCCCGCAGCCGGGCATAGGCAGGCCAGGGGTTTTCACCGAAGCCGGGATGGGCGGGGTCGAAGCCCGCCGTCATTCCTCGGCGGGCGGGGGCGAGGTCTGGGTGATGGCGCCCGCGCGCTGCCAGCGTTGCTGTTCGGTCCGCGAATCAAGCGCCATGGGGCGATAGGCGCGCTGATAGACGGTGGTGCCGAACAGCGCCTCCAGCGGGCGCCGCTTGTTGCGCGACCGCCAATCGGCGTCGGATTGGGCCAGTTTCTCGCGGATGGCGGGGTCGGTGCCGCGCCGGTTGGCATGGGCGATCAGCGCGCCGTCGGCGGCGGCGATGCCCTGGTCGGCCAGCCGCGCGGGGTTGCCGCCAAGCGCGGCCACCGCATCGGCGTTCGGATTGGGGTCGGTGATGTTGGCCCCGCCCGGCGTCGGCGCGGGCAGCAGCGCCAGGTCGGGCGGCATGGACAGGGGCCGGGTCGGCAGGATCGCGAATTCGTCCGGGCTGTTCTGGCCGGTCTCGATATTCATCAACTGGTTGCTGCCGCAGGCCGACAGCCCGATCACGGCCGCGACGGCGATGCCCCTGACGAAAGCCTGCATGTTCTGCCCCTTCATTCGTTCCGCCCGTTCTAGCCGGATTTGCCCGTGCCGTCACGGGTCTTGTCGCGCGCGCCGTCACCGCCTTTGGCGCGCGGCTGGCGGGCGGGTTTGGGCGGTTCCTTCTTCTGCGGCACCAGCACCAGCCCGATGGCCCCGGCGAAGATCGCGATGTCGGCCACGTTGAAGCTGTAGGGGTTCTGCCAGCCCGGCAGCGACATGTTCAGGAAATCCGCCACCGCGCCGTAAAGCAGCCGGTCGATGACATTGCCCAGGGCGCCGCCGATCAGCAGCCCCGCCGCGACACGGGCAAAGCGCCCGGCATCGGCGCGCCAGATCCAGACCCAGACCCAGGCGACGATGGCCAGGGCCACCGCGATCAGGATCCATTTCGTGACATCGGTATCCGACGCCATCAGCCCGAAATTCACCCCCTGGTTCCAGGCCATGCGCAAGTTCAGCCAGGGCGGCAGCACGTCGATTTCCCGCAGCCGGTCCAGTTGCAGGACATGGACGACCCAGTATTTCAGCACCTGATCGACCACGAAAATCGTCGTCGCGATCCAGATCACCAGCCGCATGTCGGTGCGGACCGGGCCCTTGGGCTTTTTCGGCGTGCGCGGACGCCGGGGCTTGGGCGCGGATTGGGGCGCCGGTTGGGACGCTGCGGGGGGCGTCGGTTCCAGGGGCAGTTCCTGCTGCATCAGTGCCGGAAATGCCGCTGGCCGGTAAAGACCATCGCCAGCCCCAGGCGGTTGGCCGCCGCGATCACCTCGTCGTCGCGCATCGATCCGCCGGGCTGGATCACCGCCTTGGCGCCGGCTTCCGCCAGGGCCTCGATCCCGTCGGCAAAGGGGAAGAACGCGTCCGAGGCCACCACCGCGCCGATCGTCAGCGGTTGAGCAAGGCCCAGGGCCTCGGCCATGTCCTCGGACTTGCGGCGGCCGATGCGGGTGCTGTCCACGCGGCTCATCTGGCCCGCGCCGATACCGACGGTGGCAAGGTCGCGCGCATAGACGATGGCGTTCGATTTCACATGCTTGGCGACGGTCCAGGCGAACAGCATGTCACCCAGTTCGCTGTCCGAAGGCTGGCGGTCGCTGACCACCTTCAAGTCCGAAAGGGCCACATGGCCGTTGTCGCGGCCTTGGACCAGGAAGCCGCCCGCGACCTGCCGGAAGGCAAGCCCCGCCGCCTGCGGATCGGGCAGCCCGCCGGTGGTCAACAGACGCAGATTCTTCTTGGCGGCGAAGATGCGCTTCGCGTCCTCATCCGCATCGGGGGCGATCACCACCTCGGTGAAGATCTTCGCGATCTCCTCGGCGGTCGCCCCGTCCAGCGTCTGGTTCAGCGCGATGATCCCGCCGAAGGCCGAGGTCCGGTCGCAGTCGAAGGCGCGCTTATAGGCCTCCACCGCCGTCTCGCCCCGCGCCACGCCGCAGGGGTTGGCATGCTTGATGATCGCGCAGGCCGGGCCTTGGGCGGGATCGAATTCCGCCACCAGTTCAAAGGCCGCGTCGGTGTCGTTGATGTTGTTGTAGGACAGTTCCTTGCCCTGCCACTGCCGCGCCGTGGCGACGCCGGGGCGGTCGTCGCCGGTGACATAGAAGGCGGCCGACTGGTGCGGGTTCTCGCCATAGCGCAAGGGCTGGGCCAGCGTGCCCGCAAAGGCGCGGCGGCGGGGCGTTTCATCCCCGATGGCGGCGGCCAGCCAGGTGCTGACGGCGGCGTCATAGGCGGCGGTGCGGGCATAGGCGATCTGCGCCTGCCGCTGACGGAAGGCCAGGGTGGTGCGGTCGTCGTTGGCGTCCAGTTCCGCCAGCAGCGCGTCGTAATCCTGCACGTCAACGATCACGGTGACGAAGGCGTGGTTCTTGGCCGCCGCCCGGATCATCGCCGGGCCGCCGATGTCGATGTTCTCGATGCAGTCGTCATGGCCCCCGCCCTTGGCGACGGTTTCCTCGAACGGATAGAGGTTCACCACCAGCAGGTCGATCGGACCGATGCCATGGGCCTCCATCGCCGCCAGGTGTTCGGGGTTGTCGCGCAGCGCCAGCAGCCCGCCATGCACCGCCGGATGCAGCGTCTTGACGCGGCCGTCCATCATTTCCGGGAAACCCGTCACATCGGCCACGTCCACCACGGTCAGCCCGGCCTCGCGCAGCGTCTTGGCGCTGCCGCCGGTGGACAGGATCTCGATCCCGCGCGCGTCCAGCTTGCGGGCGAAGTCGATCAGCCCGGTCTTGTCGGAAACGGAAATCAACGCGCGTCGGATCGGCACGGGATGGGACATGGTGGCCTCGCATCTGGATTCGGCGCCCAACTATCCCCCCCGCCGCCCGAGGTCCAGCACTCCAGTCACGGAAACGGGGATTTCTTCTTTGCCCAAATACCCATTTCCCTCATCCCGCCTTGCGCAGCCGCGCCATGAAGAAGCCGTCCATGCCGCCGCGATCCGGCCAGTAGTCGGGCCGGGTGCGCAACCCGCCTTCGGGCGTGATCCAGTCCGCCGGAACGCCGGGCAGGGCGGGCGTGTCCACCCTCAGCCCCGGATGGCGCGACAGGGCAGCGGCGACCTGCGCCTCGCCTTCATCCGGCAGCAGCGAGCAGACGGCATAGACCATCCGCGCGCCCGGCGGGATCAGCGACAGGGCATGGTCGATCAGCCGGGCTTGCAGGTCGATCAGCGCAGGGATCCCGGAACCGTCGCGCAGGAAGGGCAGGTCGGGATGGCGGCGGATGGTGCCGGTGGCCGAACAGGGCGCGTCCAGCAGGATCGCGTCCAGGGGACTGTCGGCCCGCCATTCGAGCGCGTCGGCCGCGATCAGATCGGCGGTCAGGGCGCAGCGTTTCAGGTTTTCGGCCACGCGCCGCAGCCGGGCGGGACTGATGTCCACCGCCGTGACCTGCGCCCCTGCGGCGGCCAGTTGCAGGGTCTTGCCGCCCGGCGCGGCGCAAAGATCGGCGATTCGTTCGCCGGGACGCGGATCCAGCAGCCGCGCGGGCAGGGCGGCGGCGGCGTCCTGAACCCACCAGTCGCCCTCGGCATAGCCGGGCAGGGCGCTGACCTGTGCCGGGCCGTGGAGGCGCAGGGATCCGGTCGGCAGGGGTTCCGCGCCTTCGACGGCGACGCCGGGTTTGGTCGTCAGATCCAGCGGCGCCCCCGCCTGATGCGCGGCCTCGATGGCAAGGGCGGCGTCCTCGCCATAGGCGGCGGCGACGGGATCGCGCAGCCACGCGGGCATGGGCTGCGGCGGCAGGTCCGCCCAGCCCGGATGGGCCGACACCTTGCGCAGAACCGCGTTGACCATGCCCGACGCGGCCTGGCCCTTTTGCCCCAGGCCGCGCGTCAGGGTCACGGCGGCATCGACCACGCCATGCGCGGCGCCGTCCAGGTCCAGCATCTCGACCACGGCAAGGCGCAGGATGTCGGCGACCTGCGGGCTGGGCTTGCGCCCGACATAGGCCGCGATCACCCCATCCGCGCGGGACTGGTGGCGCAGCACCGCCGCCGCAAGGCGCGCGGCGCGGGCCTGGTCCGCCGGCGGCAGCGCCTTCAGGGCGCCCGCCTGATCCGACAGCGACAGCCCCTCGCGCACGCCCGCCAGCAGGCGCAATGCCCCCGAACGCGCCATATCCACGCCACGCTTTGCCAAATCGCTTTCCTTTGCCTAAATCCGCTGAAAGACTGAACCGACCCTTACGTTCATTCGGGGACTGTTGCCATGACCGATCTGCCACAGGACGACCGCGACGACCTGCCGCCCGCCGCCCGCCGCGCCCTGGCCGAGGCCGCCGAGCGCCGCAAGGCCGCCGCCGCCGCGCAGCCCCTGCCCAAGGAATACGGCGGGCGCGACGGGCCGGAACCCGTGCGCTTCGGGGATTACGAAAAGAACGGCCTCGCGGTGGATTTCTGAGGATGGACTGGCTGCGCGCGCCCGCCGCCCAGCAGGGCCGTGCGATCATGGCGGGGTTGCTGGATCCGCTGGACCAGACCGAAGCCTATCTGGCCGCCATCAAGGCCCATCCCGACGCCCGGCGCATCTATGCCCGCGTCACCGATGTCCGCGCCCGGTCCGAATCCGTGGCCGCCCATGACCGCGCCAAGCTGGAACTGGGGCGCGGGCTGCTGGACGGCGTGGCGATCAGTTGGAAGGACAATATCGACAGCGGCGGCACCGTGACCGAGGCCGGGTCGAAGCTGCTGGAAGGCCGCGTCCCGCGCAAGGATGCCATCGTGCTGGCCCGCGCGGCGCGGCAGGGCACGATCTGCCTGGGCAAGACGCATATGACCGAGCTGGCCTTTTCCGGCCTGGGGCTGAACCCGAACACGGCGACGCCGCCGAACGCGCTGGATCCCGACCTGGCGCCGGGCGGGTCGTCGTCGGGCGCGGCGGTGTCGGTGGCCCTGGGGCTGGCGGCGGCGGCGATCGGATCGGACACCGGCGGGTCGCTGCGGGTGCCCGCCGCCTGGAACGATCTGGTGGGGTTCAAGCCCAGCCACGATTCGCTGCCGGAAAAGGGCGTGGTTCCCCTGTGCCGCAAGTTCGACATCACCGGCCCCATCGCCCGCACGGTCGAGGATTGCGCCGAACTGTTCGCGCTGATGGCGGGGACGAAGCCGGCCGACCTGACCGGCGCCTCGGTCGCGGGGCGCCGGCTGATGGTGCTGGACGGCGTGCCCTTCGAGGATGCCGAGGAAGGTCCGGTCGCCGCCTTCGAGGATGCCGTGGACCGGCTGGCCCGCGCGGGCGCGCAGATCGACCGCGTGTCGAGCGATTGGGTGGCGAAGGCCATGCCCCTGTCGGCATCGCTGTTCGCCCCCGAGGCCTATGGCATCTGGCGCGCCCAGATCGAGGATGCGCCGGAACTGATGTGGAAGCCGATCCTGGACCGATTCCGCGGCGGCGCCGATGTCAGCGCCCCCGCCTATGTCTCGGCCTGGGAAAGCCTGGTGCGCATCCGCCGCAAGTGGATCAAGGAGGTCGCGTCGCGCCATGACGCGATTCTGCTGCCGACCGTGCCGATCCTGCCTCCGGTCGCCGCACGGCTGATGGCGGACGAGGCCGAATTCGTGCGCGCGAACCTGTTGACGCTGCGCAACACCCGGATCGGCAACCTGCTGGGCCTGCCGGTCTGCACCCTGCCCACCGGCCACCCCGCCTGCGGGATTTCGGTGATGGGCCATGCCGGGCGCGACACGCATCTGCTGTATCTGGCCGCGGGGGTCGAGGCGGCCCTGGCCGTGGGGTAGCGCAAGGGGGCGCTCGCGCCCCCTCTTGGCCTGCGGCCAATTCACCCCCGAGGATATTTGCGCACAGAAGATGATCGCCTCGGGGCGGGCTTTCGCTGGACGCAAGGGCGCGATCACGCTAATGTTTCTTGTGATAAACGGGGCCGAAGACCCCGAAAGCGAGGCAGAATGGCGATCCCCGAGCGGTTCTCGAACCTGCCGGACTATGCGTTTCCGCGGCTGCGGGCGCTGTTGTCCGGCATCGAGCCGGGTCTGAAGAACGGCGAAACCCCGACGGTCCTGACCATCGGAGAGCCGCGCCATGCCATGCCGGATTTCGTGGCCGGGGTGATAGCCGCCAATATCGGCGGTTTCGGAAAATATCCGCCGAACGACGGCACGCCCGGCCTGCTGTCCGCCATCGGCGGCTGGCTGGGCGCGCGATACGGCCTGGACGTGGCGCCGGATCGGATCATGGCGCTGAACGGCACGCGCGAGGGGCTGTTCAACGCGGCGCTGGCGCTGTGCCCGGAACGGAAGAACGGTGCGCGGCCGGCGATCCTGATCCCCAATCCCTTCTATCAGGTCTATGCCGTGGCCGCCGCCGCCGTGCAGGCCGATCCGGTTTTCGTGCCCGCCACGCCCGAGACCGGCAACCTGCCCGATTACGCCGCCCTGCCGTCCGCCGTGCTGGACCGCGCGGCCATCGCCTATCTGTGTTCGCCCGCCAATCCGCAGGGCGCGATCGCAGACCGCGATTACCTGGAGACGCTGCTGGCCCTGGCCGAGCGGCATGATTTCCTGGTCTTCGCCGACGAATGCTATTCCGAGATCTGGCGCGAGGCGCCTCCGCCCGGCGCTTTGGCGGTGGCGGCCGAGATGGGGCTGGCCGACCGGGTGGTGATCTTCAATTCGCTGTCCAAGCGGTCGAACCTGCCCGGCCTGCGGTCGGGCTTCGTGGCGGGTTCGGCGGCCAATATCGCCCAGATCCGCCGGTTGCGCGCCTATGCCGGCGCGCCCCTGTCGCTGCCCGCGCAGGCCGTCAGCGAGGCCGTCTGGCGGGACGAGGCGCATGTCGCGGCCAGCCGCGCGCTGTATCAGCAGAAATACGCCATCGCCGACCGGGTGCTGGGCAACGTCCCCGGATACCGTCCGGTCCAGGGCGGGTTCTTCCTGTGGCTGCCGGTGACGGATGGCGAAGACGCGGCCAGGACGCTGTGGGCGCAGGCGGGGATCCAGGTGCTGCCAGGGGCCTATCTGTCCCGAGAGGTGGACGGTTGCAATCCCGGCAAGGGCTTCATCCGCGTGGCGCTGGTGGCCGATGCGGAACAGACCGAACCGGCGCTGCAACGGCTGCGCGCGGTGCTTTACGACGGAACGACGGGCGGGGAAGGCTGAGGGACCATGGCAAGCTGGCAGGCAAAACACCGCGATCCGCTGTTCGACCAGTCCACCCAGGCGGCGCTGGAACGGCGCGGCAAGGAACTGCTGGGCACCGGGCTGGTCCTGGCGGGCATCCTGATGGCGATCATGCTGGGCACCTGGTCGTCCGAGGATCCCAGCTTCCTGTCGGCCACCGACGAACCCGCGCAGAACATGCTGGGCAGCTTCGGCGCCTATGTCGCCTCGCCCCTGATGATGATCGCGGGATACGGATCCTGGATGCTGGTGATCGCCGCGCTTGTCTGGGGGCTGCGCTTCATGCTGCACCGGGGCGAGGACCGCTTCATGCGCGCGCTGTTCACGCCCATCGCGGTGGCGCTTGCCTCGGTTTATTGCAGCACGCTGCTGCCGGGGGCCGAGTGGGAACAGTCCTATGGCCTGGGCGGGCATTTCGGCGACATGATCATGGGCGCCATGCTGAACCTGCTGCCGGTCAAGGCGCAGATCGGCATCCGGCTGGCCGGGCTGGCGGCGGCCGTCGCGGTGCTGGCGATGACCGCCTTTTCGCTGGGCTTCGCGCGGGCCGAACTGCTGGGGCTGTGGCGCCGCTTCGTGTTCGGGCTGCTGACCGCCCTGGATCTGGCGATGCGCGCCCTGGGGCGGGGGGCTGCGGCCTCGGCCGGGATGCGGCAGCGGTTGCAGGCGCGGCGCGAGGCGAAGGCCGCGCCCGCCGCGTCCGCGACGCGTGCCCCGGTCGTGGCCCGGCGCAAGCCCGCCGCCCCCGAATATCTGGAGCTTGACGAAGACCTGCCAGAACCCGAACTGATCGAGCGCGATTCCGATTACAACGGCGACGCCCCCTCGGCCGAGGAGGTCAGCGGGCGCATCAGCGACGCGATCCGGTCGCGTTCGGCCAAGCCCTCGGTCCTGGCCGTCGTGGCCGCCCGCCTGTCGCGCGAGGCCGGAAAGGACGGCCGCGCCGATCCGCCTGCGCCCGAGGCCCCCGCCGCCGCGGCGGACCTGCCGCGCCCGGACGTCCCGCCGTTGAGGAAGCCTGCCGCCCCCCAGGCGCCGCGACCGCAATCCGCGCCGGATCTGCAATTCGAGGACGTGCTGAACACCTATGAACGCCCGCCGCTGGCCCTGCTGAGCGCGCCTCAGGCGGGCGATCAGCCGACCGTGTCCGAAGAAACGCTGATGGAAAACGCCCGGATGCTGGAGGCCGTGCTGGACGATTACGGCGTCAAGGGCCAGATCACCGAGGTCCGTCCCGGCCCGGTCGTGACGCTGTACGAACTGGAACCCGCGCCGGGGCTGAAGGCGTCCCGCGTGATCGGGCTGTCGGACGACATTGCGCGGTCCATGTCGGCGCTGTCGGCGCGTGTCAGCACCGTGCCGGGCCGCACCGTGATCGGGATCGAACTGCCGAACGCGCGCCGCGAAAAGGTGCTGCTGCGCGAGATCCTGGCATCCCGCGCCTTCGGCGACGGCACCCAGCCGCTGCCGCTGGCTCTTGGCAAGGACATCGGCGGCGATCCGGTCGTGGCGAACCTGGCGAAGATGCCCCACCTGCTGATCGCCGGGACCACCGGATCCGGGAAATCGGTCGCCATCAACACCATGATCCTGTCGCTGCTGTATAAACTGACGCCCGACGAATGCCGGCTGATCATGATCGACCCGAAGATGCTGGAACTGTCGGTCTATGACGGCATCCCGCATCTGCTGTCGCCGGTCGTCACCGATCCGAAAAAGGCCGTCGTCGCGCTGAAATGGGTCGTCTCCGAGATGGAGGAGCGGTATCGCAAGATGTCCAAGATGGGCGTCAGGAACATCGAGGGCTATAACGGCCGCGTCCGCGAGGCGCTGTCGAAGAACGAGATGTTCAAGCGCACCGTCCAGACCGGCTTCGACGAGGATACCGGAGAGCCGGTCTTCGAGACCGAGGAATTCAAGCCCGAGACCTTCCCCTATATCGTCGTGATCGTGGACGAGATGGCCGACCTGATGATGGTCGCCGGCAAGGAGATCGAGGCCTGCATCCAGCGGCTGGCGCAGATGGCCCGCGCGTCCGGCATCCACCTGATCATGGCGACGCAGCGGCCGTCCGTCGATGTCATCACCGGCACGATCAAGGCGAACTTCCCGACCCGGATTTCCTTCCAGGTCACCTCCAAGATCGACAGCCGCACCATCCTGGGCGAACAGGGGGCCGAACAGCTTCTGGGCCAGGGCGACATGCTGTACATGGGCAACGGCGCGCGGATCACCCGGATCCACGGCCCCTTCGTCAGCGACGAAGAGGTCGAAGAGGTCGTGACGCATCTGAAATCCTTCGGCCCGCCGTCCTACAAGTCGGGCGTGGTCGAGGGCCCCGAGGACGAGGTGGCATCCGATATCGACGCCGTGCTGGGCCTGGGCGGCGATGGCGGGGACGACGCGCTGTACGACCAGGCGGTGATGATCGTGGCCAAGGACCGCAAGTGTTCCACCAGCTATATCCAGCGGAAACTGGCCATCGGCTATAACAAGGCCGCCCGGCTGGTCGAGCAGATGGAGGAGCAGGGGGTGGTCTCGGCGGCGAACCATGTCGGCAAGCGCGAGGTGCTGGTGCCCGAGGTCTGAGGGCGCCGATCCGGCACGGGCGACGGATCCGGGGGCGTTCCGGCGGGCGGCCGGTTACGCCGCCAGTTCTCCGCGCAGCGAATTCGACGCGCTTTCCACGATCCGCACCTGCACCAGGTCGCCGACCTGCGCATCGGGCGCCTCGACAAAGACCGAATGCAGGTAATCCGACTTGCCGATCATCTGGCCTGCCTGCCTGCCCGGCTTCTCGAACAGCACGCCCAGTCTGCGCCCGACCATGCCTTCCTGCGCGGCCTTCTGCTGTTTTGTCAGCAGGGCCTGCAATTCCTGCAACCGCTGATCGGCCACCGCGCCGTCCACCTCGGGACGGTCATAGGCGGGGGTTCCGGGACGGGGGGAATACTTGAAGCTGAAGGCTGTGCCGAAGCCGACCTCGGCCACCAGGCGCAGGGTGTCGGCATGGTCCTGGTCCGTCTCGCCCGGAAAGCCCACGATGAAGTCGCTGGTCAGCAGGATGTCCGGCCGCGCGGCGCGGATCCGGTCGATCAGGCGCAGGTATTCCGCCGCCGTGTGCTTGCGGTTCATCGCGCGCAGGATCCGGTCGCTGCCCGACTGAACCGGCAGGTGCAGATAGGGCATCAGCTGCGGAATGTCGCGATGCGCGTCGATCAGGTCGTCCGACATGTCGTTGGGGTGGCTGGTGGTATAGCGGATCCGGTCCAGCCCAGGGATCCGGGCCAAGGCGCGGATCAGGCGACCGAAGCCCCAGTCCCCGTCCGTGCCCGCGCCGTGCCAGCCATTCACGTTCTGGCCCAGCAGGGTGATCTCGCGCACGCCGCGTTCGACCAGATCGCGCGCCTCGCGCAGGATGCGGTCCACGGGGCGGCTGACCTCGGCCCCGCGGGTATAGGGGACCACGCAGAAGGCGCAGAACTTGTCGCAGCCCTCCTGCACGGTCAGGAAGGCGGCGGGCGCGCGGCGGGTGGCGCGGCGTTGGGGCAGGTGGTCGAACTTGTCCTCGCTTGGGAAGTCGGTAAGGATCGCGGGCGCCTCGCCGCGCACCATCGCGGGCAGGCGGTGATAGGTCTGCGGGCCGACCACCAGATCGACCAGAGGCATCCGGCGCACGATCTCCTCGCCCTCGGCCTGGGCCACGCAGCCCGCCACGCCGATCTTCAGGTCGGGACGTTCGGCCTTCAGCGGTTTCAGCCGGCCCAGATCGGAATAAAGCTTCTCGGCCGCCTTCTCGCGGATATGGCAGGTGTTCAGCAGCACCATGTCGGCCTGCGCTTGATCCTCGGTCAGGACATAGCCTTCGGCGCCCATGGCCTCGGCCATGCGCTGGCTGTCATAGACGTTCATCTGGCAGCCATAGGTCTTGATGAAAAGCTTTTTCACTGCCGGGGGATTGGCTTGGTCGGTCATGCCGTGCTGTCCTAAGGGATCTTGCGCTGATACAGGAAGAACGGGGATTTGGAAAGGCGGCCATGGACAGCGACCTGACGGCGATCACCAATATCGGCCCGGCGACGGCCAGGGCGCTGATCGCGGCGGGCGTGCCCGATGCCGCAGCCCTGCGCCGGATCGGCGCGCACGAGGCCTATCGCGCGCTTCTGGCGGCGGGCGAGCGGCCGCATTTCATCGGCTATTACGTCCTGGTCATGGCCTTGCAGGGGCGGCCCTGGAACGACTGCCGGGGGGCGGAAAAGACCGCGCTGCGCGAACGGTTCGATTCGCTGGTGGCCGAGACGCACGGCGCCCCCCTGTCGGGGATCGAGGCGGAACTGGACCTGATCGGCCTGCGCCGCCCCTGATCCGGCCGGTCAGTCCGGTTGGATGTCGCGGGCCAGAAAGCGGGCCGCCCGGCGCCAGGAATCGTCGTTGTCGCCGCGAAAATTCAGGTTGCGGCTGAGAATCGGCGCGCCGGTCTGAACATCCACAAGGTTCGCGAACATCTGCAGGATCAGCGTGCTGGTCTTTTGCGTCACGATGAACAGGGCCTGATCGGCGCCCTTGTCGCGGGCCAGGGCCAGCAGGCATTCGGTGGTTTCGGGCTGGCAGGTGGCCACATCCTCGGGGGTGATCGCGACCGTATCGCCCAGTTCGGCCGCGATCACCTCGGCCATCAGCGCCAGCCGCCGGTCGTGATCGGCGCGTTGGTCGCGCGCCTCGTGCGAGGTGTCCAGCAGCTTCACGGGCAGGATCGCCACCGGCTGGGCGGCGGCCTCCAGCGGCATCAGCGTCAGCAGCAGCGCAAGAAAAAGGCGCATGGCATTCCCCTTCGCAGGCCAGGATAGACGGCTGTCGGCGGCCCCGGCAATCACACCTTGGTTGGACCCGGCCCCCCGGCGGGCATTGATCGCCCGCGGCGGCCCGGCTAGCCTGCGGGCAAACCGATGGAGGCCCCGATGACCAAACCGCAAAGCTGGGAAGCCCGCGCCGACGAATATTCGCTCTATGGCTTTACCGACCTGCCCAGCGTCCATAAGCGCGGCGCCGTGGTGCTGACCCATGGCGAGGGGCCTTATGTCGTCGATGTGAACGGCCGCCGCTATCTGGACGCCAATTCCGGTCTGTGGAACATGGTCGCGGGCTTCGACCACAAGGGCCTGGCCGAGGCGGCGAAGGCGCAATACGACCGCTTTCCCGGATACCACGCGTTTTTCGGGCGGCTGTCGGACCAGACCGTGATGCTGTCCGAAAAGCTGGTCGAGGTGTCGCCCTTCGAACGCGGCAAGGTGTTCTATACCAATTCGGGGTCCGAGGCGAACGACACCATGGTCAAGATGCTGTGGTTCCTGCACGCCAGCGAAGGCAACCCGCAGCGGCGCAAGATCCTGACCCGCTGGAACGCCTATCACGGCGTCACGGTGGTTTCGGCCTCGATGACCGGCAAGCCCTATAACGAGGTCTTCGGCCTGCCGCTGCCCGGCTTCATCCACCTGACCTGCCCGCATTACTGGCGCTATGGCCAGGAGGGCGAGACCGAAGACCAGTTCACCGCCCGCCTTGCGCGCGAGTTGGAGGACACGATCCAGCGCGAAGGCGCCGACACCATCGCCGGGTTCTTCGCCGAACCCGTGATGGGCGCGGGCGGGGTGATTCCGCCGTCGCAGGGATATTTCCAGGCGGTGCTGCCGATCCTGCGGAAATACGACATCCCGATGATCTCGGACGAGGTGATCTGCGGCTTCGGGCGCACCGGCAATACCTGGGGCTGCCAGACCTATGGCTTCACGCCCGACGCGATCATTTCGTCCAAGAACCTGACGGCGGGCCTGTTCCCGATGGGCGCGGTGATCCTGGGCGGCGATCTGTCCGACCGCGTTCAGGCGGCGGTCGAAAGGATCGAGGAATTTCCCCACGGCTTCACCGCATCCGGCCACCCGGTCGGCTGCGCCATCGCGCTGAAGGCCATCGACGTGGTGATGAACGAAGGTCTGGCCGACAACGTGCGTCGCCTTGCCCCCCGGCTGGAGGCCGGGCTGCGCGCCATCATGGAACGCAGCGACAATATCGGCGAGTTGCGCGGCGTGGGCTTCATGTGGGCCTTGGAGGCGGTGCGCGACAAGGCCACCAAGACGCCCTTCGACGCGCATCTGTCCGTCAGCGAGCGCATCGCCAACACCTGTACCGATCTGGGCCTGATCTGCCGCCCGCTGGGCCAGTCCATCGTGCTGTGCCCGCCCTTCATCCTGACCGAATCGCAGATGGACGAGATTTTCGACAAGCTGGAACAGGCGTTGCGGAAGGTCTTCGCCGAGGTGGCGTGACCTGCCGCGCGGCAATGTCGGGGGAAATGACGATGGAAGCCACTCAACTGCATCGCGGTCGGCTGCTTGACCATATCCAGCTTGTCGTGCGGGATCTGCAGGCCAGTCGGGACTTTTACACGGCGATTCTGGCCGTGCTGGGGATTCCCGTCGTCACCACGGATGAGGGCTATTTCTGGGCTGACGAATTGGTCGTGTCGTCGGCCGACAGCCCGGCGGCGGTGGGGGAATTGACGGGGCGCCAGCATCTGGCGTTCCAGGCCGAAGACCGCGCGACCGTGGACGCCTTCTATCGTGCCGCGCTGAACCATGGGGGGCGCGACAACGGCGCACCCGGAGAGCGCGCCGCCTATCATTCTGATTATTACGCGGCCTTCGTTCTGGACCCCGACGGCAACAATATCGAGGCGGTCTACCATGGCGAGGCGCGGCGCAGCGCGGCCTCGGTGGTCATCGACTTCTAGGGGCGGGGGCCGCGTCGCGGTCCCCGCCGTCAGCGCCGCGCCAGCTTGCGTTCGATATAATCGCGCAATTCCTCGATCTCGGTGCGGCTTTCGCGCAGGCCCTCCAATGCGGCATCCAGTTCCCCCTGGGTCGCCGCCAAGGTCGCCTCGCGGTCCTTCAGTAGGGAAATCGCCATGTCGCGTTCGCGTTCGGTGTTGCGCAGCCGCCGGGTCAGGTCGCGGATATCCGCCTGGGACGGCCGGGTCAGGCGGCCGATCAGCCAGCTTGCGAACCAGCCCAGCACGAAGACGCCGAACAGGATGATCGTGGTGATGGTGACGAATTCCGTGCGGTTCATGACGGTGCCTGGCTTGCGGTCAATCGGCGGGGGCTGACGCTTCGTCCGGCCGGGGCGAGGGGCGGGGCGTGTCCGGCGTCGGCGTCTGGACCGGCAGCCTAATGTTTTCCTCGCGTTCGTCCAGCGTCTGGAAGACCTCGCTGGCGCCGACCGTGGCGGGGGCGGTGGGACCGGCGGTGACGCGCCGCATCTGCGGGCCGAACATCTGCGGCGGGGCGGGCGGCTGCATGGGACCGATCGGATCCGCCTGGGGCTGGTCGGCGGGCGCGGGTTCGGCGGTCACGCCCGCCAGCGTGACGGGCGGGGGCAGCGGCGCGGAGCGCACCGGGTAATCCGACAGCAGGCGGAATTCGATGCGGCGGTTTTCCTCGCGGCCTTCCTCGGTCTCGTTGGTGGCGATGGGCTGGCTTTCGCCATAGCCGCGCGCGGTCATGTTGGCCACGTCGATCCCCGCGCCCGCCATGGCGGCGACCAGGGCCTGCGCCCGACCGCGCGACAAGTCGGCGTTGAAGCCCTCGGACCCCTGGGAATCGGTGTGGCCCCCGGCCTCGATCTGGAAATCGGCGCATTCGGCCATGACCGAGGCCAGCCGGTCCAGGGTGGGCGCCGGATCGCCGGCGATGGCGGATTTCGACGGCTCGAAGCCGATCTCGGATTCCGACATGACGATGTTCAACTGGCGCACGCATTCCGCCCCGTCGGGCAGGTTCAGCGAGGCGTCCAGCCTGCGATCGTAGCGGATCGACAATTCATAGGCCGCCCCCGGTCCCAGCCGTTCGGACAGCCGCGCGGCCGCCGATTCCGCCGCCCCCGGATCGCCCGAGGTGCCGGTCACGCGGATCAGGTCGGGCGTGACCTGCACGCTGCCGGTTTGCAGGATATCCAGGGCCTCGATGGCGCCGATGACGCGCACCGTCCAGCCCGGCGGCACCTGGGAATTGTCGGTCAGGTCGGCCTGAACCGACGGGAAGCGCGCGCGGGCCAGGCTGTCCACGGTCTCGGCCATCCGGGAATCGCTGATGGCGCCGCGCATGGCCAGCACCTGCGCCTCCGACAGGGTGGCGGTGAACTCGGCCGGGCCGGGGGTCGTGGCGTCGGGCGCCTGTTCCAGCGTGGCTTGCAGCGAAAAGACCGGCGGCAGGGCCTGCTGCAAACGGGCCACGGCGGCATCGAAGGCGGGCTGTTCCACCGAAGGCGGCGCGGTCAGCGCCACATCCGCATCCGACAGCGTGACCGCGCCCCGGCCCAGTTCGGCCACCGCGCCGATGGCTGCCACCGCCGCGTCGGACCAGTCGGGCGAGGGCGATCCCAGGCCCAGCGTGCAGGCGGGCACCTGGGCCACGCCTGCTGCCTGCGCCGCCGCCACGATCCTGTCGCGCCCCTCGTCGGTATCGGCGGCGCAGGCTTCGAACCGCGCGCCGTCCTTGTCCCGGACGAAGCGCAGGGTGAAGGGCGCGATCACCGGGCGGGGGGCCGAGATATCCGTGACCAGCGTCACTCCGGGGGGCAGGCCGCGCCGCAGCGCCGCCTCCAGCCGTCCCTTGTCGTCGCGGCTGTCGGCCAAGGCGGAAACCGACACGCTGCCCGGCTGGATCGAGATCTTGGCACGGGGCGCCATCTGCACGGCGCGCAACCCGTATCGCAGCGCGTCGTCCCATCCCTGGGGCACCGCATAGTCGGCGGTTTCCAGCAGATCGGTCACCGACGGGGCGGCGGTTTCGCTGCGAAGCCCCCGCAGAAGGCCAGCCCGGTCGGTCGAGGCCGGAACCAGCCCGATCAGCGAGATGCCTTGGTCGTTGCGCAGCAGCTCCACCTTGAACTCGGGCGGCGTTCTGGCCTCTGCCGAGGCGACCGTCATGTGATCCAGGATGCGGGACGGATCGACGGCCCCGCCCGCCTGGGTCACGGCGCGAAAGCGGTCGACCTCGGTCGGGGCGGTGCCGGTCAGGCGGACCTGCAAGCCGTCGGTGGCGACCGTCACCCAATCCTGGCCCGATGCGGCAAGCGCCTGTTCCACATCCTGCCGCGACCGATCCTCAAGATAACGGGCGGCGGCGTCGGCGCCCAGCCAGCACAGCCCGCCTGCGGCGGACAGGGCAAGAATCGTGGCGACCGGCGGCAGAATCCGCCTGCGGGATGACGCCATGGGGCATGACCTTGGGCTGTTTCCTGAACGCGCGGTGTAGCGTCAGGCCGGGCGTCGCGCAATCAGACCAGCCCGGCCAAGGCAAGAAACAGCGCAAGGATCAGCCCGGCGTCGCGGTTCGACCGGAACAGCCGCAGGCAGACAGCTCCCTGATCCGGCTGGAAATTCCGCAACTGCCAGGCCAGATGCAGGGCGAACCCGGCAAGCCCCGCATAGGCCATCAACAGATTGCGACCCGTCAGCAAGATCGCGACCGCCAGCAGCACGACCGTCAGCACCGCAAATCCCGCCAGGATGCGCGGGCTGTTGTCGCCGAACAGCCGGGCGGTGGATTTCACCCCGATCAGGGCGTCGTCTTCCACGTCCTGATGGGCATAGATCGTGTCATAGAAGATCGTCCAGGCGATCCCGGCCAGCCAGGCCACCACCGGCGTCAGATCGACCCGGCCCATATGCGCGGCATAGGCCAGCATCACGCCCCAGTTGAAGGCCAGCCCCAAGAAAACCTGCGGCCACCAGGTGAACCGCTTGGCGAAGGGATAGATCGCGACAAGCGCAAGCGAGGCCACCCCCATCCAGATCGCCGCCCGGTCCAGCGTCAGCAGGATCGCCAGCCCCACCAGCCCCTGCGCCGCCAGCCACAGATAGGCCCCGCGCAGCGTCACCTGCCCCGATGGCAGGGGCCGCGACCGGGTGCGCGCCACCTTGTCGTCGATGTCGCGGTCGGTGATGTCGTTCCAGGTGCAGCCCGCGCCGCGCATCACCAAGGCGCCGACGCCGCAGGCGACCGCGATCCACAGATCCGCCCAGCGGGGCGCGTCGGCCATCATCGCCAGCCCGATGCCCCACCAGCAGGGCAGCAGCAGCAGCCATGTCCCGATGGGCCGGTCGGCGCGGGACAGGCGCAGCCAGGGCCTCCAGGCCGGGCGGGCGATGGTGTCGACCCAGTTTCCCTTCGGCGCGTCGACGACGGCGTCTGGCCTTTCGGTCCGGCTTTGCATAGCGTCTGTCCCCATGGCAAGGATCAGGCTGTTCATAGATCACCCGCTGGGCACGGGACAACCCGTTCCGCTGGACGCCGCCCAGGCGCATTATCTGGGGGGTGTCATGCGCCTGTCGCCCGGCGCCGTGATCGAGGTGTTCAACGGCCGCGACGGCGCCTGGTCGGCGCGGATCGCGTCGGCGGGCAAGCGCGGCGGGTCGCTGGACGTTCTGGAACAGACCGCGCCGCAGCGGAACCCGCCCGATCTGTGGCTGGTCTTCGCGCCGATCAAGAAGGCGCGTACCGATTTCATCGTCGAGAAAGCTGCCGAGATGGGCGCCGCGCGGATCCTGCCCGTGCAGACCGAGTTCACCAATTCCGAACGCATCCGGCAGGACCGCCTGCAAGCCCATGCGGTCGAGGCGGCCGAGCAATGCGGCGGCACCTTCGTGCCCGCCATCGCCGACCTGGCGCCGCTGCCGCGCCTGCTGGACGGCTGGGACGCGTCCCGCCGCATCCTGTGGGCGGACGAGGCGATGGCCGGTCCGGCGGATACCCTGGCGGGCCTGCCGCGCGGTCCCTGGGCGATCCTGATCGGTCCCGAGGGCGGGTTTTCCGATGCCGAACGCGCCCGGCTGAGGGCCTTGCCCTTCGTGAATCGCATCAGCCTGGGACCGCGAATCCTGCGCGCCGATACGGCTGCCGTAGCGGCACTTGCGTTGTGGCAGGCGGCGTTAGGGGATTGGTAAGAAACGATTGCTGCAATGCGGCATTCCACGGCGCAAAAGCGACATTCCTGTCGTTTTGAGGCTTTTCCAATCTGCAATCCGCGCATAGCCGCCTTGCCCGGTCTGCGGCTACTCTTAACGAGGTGCCCAATCTATATCCTGCTGCATGAAGCGAATGCCCGATGGTCGGGCACTTCTGAAACAGGTGATGAAAATGTCGACGATGGAACTGAACCGCAGCCATGCTGTTGGGGGCGTTGGCAAAGTCGCTGCGAACTTCTTCTCGATGCTGAGCGCGTGGAACGATGCCCGCGTGACCCGTCGTGAACTGAACCGCCTGTCGGATCGCGAGCTGGACGATATCGGTCTGTGCCGCGGCGACATCGAGCGGATTGCGCGCGGCTTCTAAGCCAGCACCACCGGCCAAGACGAACGAACCCCCAATGCGGATGCAGAGGGGGTTTTTTCTTGTCCGGCAATCCCTGCCGGGATCAGTGCGGCTTGGCGACGGCCAGGAACCCCGCCGACCGGGCGGCATGGGCAAAGGCTTCGCGCGCGGTTCCGACCGGGGTCATGCAATGGGCGGCCGCATCCAGCATCTGCGCGGCATGGCGGCGCTGAACGTCGTCGACCGGCCATTTGCGGTCCAGCCAATAAGCGGCGGTTTCAAGGGTGGAAAAGGTCTTCACTTCGCCCTCGGGCGAAATGACAAAGGACAGGGGCTTGCCCCAGTTGATTTCTATCAAAACGGATCTTTCATGGAATTCATCCGATCCCGCGCCGCAGCGTCCGGTGATCGGGAAGGGAGGCAGCCAATGCTGCCGCCCGATTTTTCAGTGCAGAGGCGACTTAGGCCAGTGCCAGGTTCGTCGCCGATTCGCGGCCGTCGCGGCCACGTTCCACGTCGAAGGTCACGGCCTGGCCGTCCTTGATCTGCTGAAGGCCGGCGCGCTCCACTGCGGAAATGTGCAGAAACACGTCTTTCGTGCCATGTTCCGGCTGGATGAAGCCGAAGCCTTTGGTGGCGTTGAACCATTTCACGGTGCCATTGGCCATCGTGATATCTCCTGTCATGTATGCCACCCGCGAGATTGCGGTGGCGCGGCCCAGTCGTCGCAAGAACATCTGAAGCCGTGAAGCAGACAGAAGGTCGTAGGAAGAACATCAGCCACCGTTACATAGCCGATTGCCGCCGGTTTTTCAAGCCCGCCCAGGGCGGTCAGGATCGCCGCGCCAGCGTCAGCGCCGACCAGTCGCCCAGGTCGTCGCGCCGGTCCAGGGAAAAGCCTTGCGCGCCATAGACCTCGGCCACCTCGTCTGCCTGGGTGGTCAGGATGCCAGACAGGATGATCTGCCCGTTCGGCGCGACCATCTGGACCATCTGCGGGGCCAGATCGATCAGCGGCTGCTTCAGGATATTGGCCAGAACCAGGTCGTAGGGCGCGTTGTCCTCGAGCATCTGATGGCCGAAGCCCGCGGCTTCAAGGCAGATCACCCGCCCGTCCAAGCCGTTGGCGATGACATTGGCGGCCGCCGTATCGACCGCCACCGCGTCGATGTCGCTGGCCAGAACCGTGACCGGCCACAACCGAGCGGCGGCCATCGCCAGGACGGCGGTGCCGCAGCCGATATCGACGATGCGATGCGGCTGGAACCCCTGCACGGCCAGACGGTCCAGGGCCTCGAGGCAGCCCTTGGTGGTGTCGTGATGGCCGGTGCCGAAGGCCATCGCGGCCTCGATCCACAGGGCCTCGACGCCTTCGGGCACCTTGTCGGCGTCGTGGCTGCCATGGACGAAGAACCGCCCCGCGCGCACCGGGGTCAGTTCGCGCCGCACATGGGCCACCCAGTCCACCTCGGGCAGTTCGGACACGGCGAAGGGGTTGGCGCCGTGGACCGCCGCCAGCAGCGCAAGCGCGATCTCGTCGGGGCGTTCGGTGAAATAGACGCCGACTTCCCAGCGGTCCGAGCCGTCCTCGATCTCGAAGACGCCGGTGCCGACGGGTTCGGGATCCAGATCCTCGCAAGCCTCGGCCAGGGCTTCGGCGGCCTGGCGGCCCTGGACATGGGTCAGCGCGGTAAAAGTGGTCATCAGATCGGATCCGGGTTGGGCAGGCTCGCCTCTACTCCGGTGCCCTTCAGGCCGCAATAACCGTCGGGGTTCTTTTCCAGATACTGCTGATGCGCGTCATGGGCGGGCCAGAAGGGGGCGGGGCCGACGATCCGGGTGGTGATCTTGCCGAAACCCGCCACGGCCAGGCGGTTGTCATAGTCGATCTTCGACGCCTCGGCCGCCGCGCGCTGGCTGTCGGTAAAGACCATGATCAGGCTGCGGTACTGGTCGCCCACGTCGTTGCCCTGGCGGTCGCCCTGGGTCGGGTCGTGGTTTTCCCAGAACAGTTGCAGCAGGTGATCATAGCTGATCTTCGAGCTGTCATAGATCACGCGCACGACCTCGGCATGGCCGGTGGTGCCGGACTTGACCTGCTCATAGGTCGGGTTCTCGGTCGTGCCGCCGGCGAAGCCCACCTGGGTCAGCCAGACCCCGTTCTGTTTCCAGAACAGCCGCTCGGGGCCCCAATAGCAGCCCATGCCGAAGATCGCCTGGTCAAAGCCCGGCGGGATCGGCGCGTCCATCGGCCGGTTGAAGATCGCATGTGTGGTCATCGTGACATCCTTCTGATCCTGCGCGCTAAACGCGGAAACGGGCGGCGGGGTTCTGCTGCCTGTCAGCCCAGGCCGTGATCCGACAGCCAGGCCTGGCAATCTTCGGCCAGCCAGGGCCCCAGGGCGTAATACCAATGCGTATGCCCGGCGATCCCGATCATCTGGGCGGGATGGCCCGCCGCCGCCAGGGCATCCGTCGTCACGCGCGCCTGGCGGGGCGGAAACAGGTGGTCGCCCGCGCCGATGTAGAGCCGCATCGGAACCGGAGAGACGGCGGGCGACCGGATCGCATCGGCGGGCAGCGCCGCGCCGTGGGTTGCGACGGCGCGCCACGGTCCTTGGACCTGGTTGGCGTAAAGCTGCGCCAGCATCCCGCCCGAGGAATGGCCGAACATCGCGACCCCGTCCGGGGCCAGCGGCACCCGCGCTGCGGCGGCGTTCAGCGCGGCGACCAGCAGGTCGGGCGGATCGGCATCGGGCGACCAGCCCTGGGCCAGCGCGTCGGGGGCGATCAGCACCACGCCGCTGCGATCCGCCGCCGCCTGCCACATGTCCAGCATCGACCGCCCGGTCCGCTGCGCCCCGTGCAGCAGCAGCATCGACCGGCGCGGCCCGTCGCCGCCCTGCGGCACATAGAGGTGAACCCGCCGTTCCTGACCGGCATGGTCGACGGTCAGCGTCTCGCCGATGGTCGCGGGTTCATCATAGGCGGGGTTGGCCCCTGCGCGGGGCGCCTCGCGCGGATAGGGGATGTAATCGACGCGCGCGGATTCTGCTGCGCCGGGACCGGCAAGGGCCGCAAGCGCGAGGGCGCTGCTGAGGAACTGTCTGCGATCTGGGGTCATGAAAATCTCGGGACGGGGTGACGCGGCGATCCTGTGCCATCGCCGGGTTCCCGTCCAGAGGCGTCATCCCCGCGGATGCGCCGAATGATAGACCGCCATCAGATGCGCGTCGTCCACGCCGGTATAGACCTGCGTGGTGGACAGGCTGGCATGGCCCAGAAGCTCCTGGATGGTGCGCAGGTCGCCCCCTGCCGCCAGCAGATGCGTCGCGAAGGAGTGGCGCAGCGCATGGGGGGTCGCGGTGGGCGGCAGGCCCAGCGATGCTCGGACCTTCTGCATCGTCCCCTCGACCGCGCCGGGCGACAGCCGCCCGCCGCGCACGCCGCGAAACAGCGGCTGGTCCGGCGCCAGCCGCCAGGGGCATTGGCGCAGGTAATCGGCCACCGCGTCGCGGGCCACCGGCAGGACGGGGACATGCCGCTGCCGCCCGCCCTTGCCGGTGATGGTCAGGCTGTCGCGGAACGGCCAGTCGGCGCCGTCCAGGTTCAGGGCCTCGGAGATGCGCAGCCCGCAGCCCCACAGCAGCGTCATCACCGCAGTATCGCGGGCGGCGACCCAGGGGGTGTCGTGCTGGACGGCCACCATGTCCAGCGTGTCCCGCGCCTGGTCGGGGGTCAGCGGGCGGGGCAGGGACCGGGTGTATTTCGGGCTGCGGGTGGACAGCGCGGCGGACAGGTCGTGGCCCTCGCGGTCCGAGATCCAGCGCAGGAAGCTGCGCACCGCCGATTGCCGCCGGGCCAGCGACCGCGCGCCCAGGCCCCGCGCGCGCTCGGCGGCGGCGAAGGCGCGCATGTCGGTCTGGCGCAGATCCCCCAGCGATTTCGGCGTCGCGGGCTGGCCGTGATGAGCGCCCAGGAAGGCCAGAAAGGCCAGCAGGTCGCCGCGATAGGCGGTGACTGTATGATTCGACCTGTCGCGGGTCGCGGCCTCGACCTCCAGCCAGCGGGACAGGGCGTCGGCCATGGCGGGGGCCAGGGCCAGCGGCGCGGTCATCCGCGCAGCCGCGACAGCAGCACCAGCCGGAACACCTGGGCGAAGAAGCGCAGCAGGTCGGTGCCGTGGGCGGGCATGAAGCGGGACGCGTCGCCGCTGCCCATCAGCAGCATGGCGCGCGGGCGCCGGGCGCCCAGGTCGATGGGCAGCATCGCCTCGGACGCGACCTGGCGGCCGTGCAGCGGCTGGGTGATGGGCGAGGCAGGGCGCAGCACGATGTCGTCGCCGCGCGGCGTGCGCCGTCCGGCGGCGATGATCCTGCCGATGGCGCCGTCGGGGACGGTCACGGCATCCTCGGGCAGGCCGGGGATGGCGGGGGCGGGTTCGACCACCAGCCGCAGGGTTTCAATCCGCAGCAGGGGGGCGATGTCGGATTGCAGGCTGTCCACCAGTTCGGCCAGATCGGCCGATTCCAGCAGCCCGATCACCGCCCGGTGGACGACCGCAGTGCCCGACTGGTTGTCATAGGCGGCGGCGATCACGCTTTCATGCTGGCTTTCCAGCCGGTCGAGGCGCGATTCCAGCACCTCCATCGCGCGGCCGCGGATGTCGATGACATTGTCGCCGACCTCGGCCTCGCGGGCGGCGACAAGCGCCCGCATCAGGTCGCGGTCGGCCAGGATGACGCCGGGATCGGCCAGAAGCCTGTCGCGCGTTTCCGAATCCAGAACCGCCTGCTGTTCCGCCGTCATGCCTGTCCCGCCTTATACCTGTTTCCGTGCGTTATCCGCCGATCTTCTGACCGGTCTTGGCCCAGTCGGCAGTGAACTGCTCAAGCCCCTTGTCCGTCAAGACATGCTTTGCCATCGACTTGATGACGGCGGGGGGCGCGGTGATCACGTCGGCGCCGATCTTGCCTACCTCGACGATGTGGTTCACCGACCGGATCGAGGCCGCGAGGATCTGGGTCTCGTACCCATAGTTGTCATAGATCTCGCGGATGTCGGCGATCAGATCCACGCCGTCCAGACCGATATCGTCCAGCCGCCCGACGAAGGGGCTGATGAAGGTGGCGCCCGCCTTGGCGGCCAGGATCGCCTGGGCGGCGGTGAAGCACAGCGTCACGTTGACCATGTGGCCTTCGTCGGCGAAGGTCCGGCAGGCCTTCAGCCCGTCCCAGGTCAGCGGCACCTTGATGGCGATGTTCTTGGCGATCTTCGCCAGGTGGCGGCCCTCGCGGATCATGTCCTCGGCTTTGTCGGCGACGACCTCGGCGCTGACGGGGCCGTCGACCAGGGCGCAGATCTCGGCCGTCACCTCCTCGATGTTGCGGCCGGCTTTCAGGATCAGCGACGGGTTGGTGGTCACGCCGTCGACCATGCCCAGGTCGTTCAGTTCGCGGATGGCATCCACATCGGCGGTATCAAGGAAGAATTTCATGGTCAGGCTCCCCAAGGCGGTTCGCGGGGGTGATAGCGCAAAACCCCGCCCGCCGAAAGGGGCAGGGCGGGCTTGCAACGGGCGCGGGGCGGGGTTTTATCAGGGCGATGAAAAGCCCCCACGCCTTTTTCGCCGCGCGCGACCGCATCGCCGTCCTGACGGTCGAACCCGTGGGCGTATTGGATTACCTGGCGCCCGAAGGCGGGGTGGCGCAGGGGCAGTTGGTCCTGGTGCCGCTGGGGCCGCGCCGGGTGCTGGGCCTGGTGATGGGGCCGGGGACGGGCGATTTCGACCTCGCCAAGCTGCGCCCGGTCGCGCGGGTGCTGGATGCCGATCCCTTCGATGCGCGGTTCCTGGAATTTCTGGCCCGCGCCGCCGAATACACGCTGACGCCGCTGCCGCTGATGCTGCGCATGGCGACCCGCGCGCCGGATCTGGACCAGCCGCCCGCCGCGCGCCGCGTAATCGTGCCGGGCGGCGCCGCGCCGTCGCGCATGACCGAGGCGCGCGAGCGCGTGATGCAGGTCGTGGCCGACCACGGCGGCGCAAGCTTTGCAGCGTCGGAACTGGCGCACCTGGCCGGGGTCGGCACGGCGGTGGTCAAGGGCCTGGTCGCGGCGGGCACCCTGGCCGAGATTCAGGCGCCGCGCGATCTGCCCTATCCGCGTCTTGATCCGGCGCGTCCCGGCAAGCCGCTGGACGCTGACCAGAAGGCGGCGGCGGACGCCTTGCGCGCCGCCCTTTGCTCGGGCGGTTACGGCACCACTTTGCTGCGCGGCGTCACCGGGTCGGGCAAGACCGAGGTCTATCTGGAAGCCGTCGCCGAATGCCTGCGCGCGGGCCGTCAGGCGTTGGTCCTGCTGCCCGAAATCGCCCTGTCGGCCGAGTTTCTGGACCGGGTCGAGGCCCGCTTCGGCGCCCGTCCCGGCGAATGGCACAGCGGCATCACCCGCACCGAACGTCGCCGCTTGTGGCACATGGCCGGTCGCGGAGAGGTCGGTCTGGTCGTCGGCGCAAGATCAGCGCTGTTCCTGCCCTTCCGCGACCTGGGCCTGATCGTCGTGGATGAGGAACACGATTCCAGCTATAAACAAGAGGATGTCGTCTATTACAGCGCCCGCGACATGGCGGTGCTGCGGGCCTCGATCAACGGGGCGCAGGTGGTGCTCGCATCCGCCACGCCCAGCCTGGAAAGCTGGGTGAACGCGGCCAGCGGCAAATACCGGCGGCTGGATCTGCGGTCGCGCTATGGCGCCGCCGAACTGCCCGACATGGCCGCCATCGACCTGCGAGCCGAGGAGATGGCCTCGGGGCGCTGGATCTCGCCCACGCTGGCGGGTGCGGTCGAATCGCGGATCGCGCGCGGCGAACAGTCGCTGCTGTTCCTCAACCGGCGCGGCTTCGCCCCGGTGACGGTCTGCCGGGCCTGCGGCGAACAGATCGCCTGCCACCAATGCGACGCGCGGATGGTGGAACACCGCTTCCAGAACCGCCTGGTCTGCCACCAATGCGGCGAAACCCGGCCCATCCCGACCGCCTGCCCGTCCTGCAAGGTCGAGGGCAAGCTGGCCCCTATCGGCCCCGGCGTCGAACGCATCGCCGAGGAGGTCGCGGCCCGGTTCCCCGATGCCAAAGCCACGGTGCTGTCGTCGGACCTGTTCCAGTCCGCCCGCGCGCTGAAGGACACCATCGCCGAGATCGCGAATGGCGACACGCAGATCATCATCGGCACGCAGATCGTCGCCAAGGGCCACAACTTCCCGCGCCTGACGCTGGTGGGCGTGGTCGACGCCGACCTGGGCCTGCAAGGCGCCGACCTGCGCGCGGCGGAACGCAGCTTTCAGTTGATGCGCCAGGTCGCGGGCCGGGCCGGGCGGGTGTCGGGCGCGGCGCCGGGCGTGGCGCTGCTGCAAACCCACCAGCCCGACCATCCGGTGATCCGCGCGATCCTGTCGGGCGAGGACGAAGCCTTCTGGAACGCCGAGGCCGCCGGGCGCCAGGCCACCGGAATGCCCCCGTTCGGCCGTCTGGCGGGGATCATCCTGTCCCATCCCGACCTGGGCGTGGTCAGCGACTTCGCCCGCCACCTGGCCGCCCATGCCGCGCCGCTGGACGAGGCGGGCGCGCAACTGTGGGGACCGGCGCCCGCGCCCATCGCGCGGATCCGGGGTCGCCACCGGATGCGGATGCTGGTCCACGCCCCCCGGCAGGCCCCGGTGCAGGCCGCCATCGCCGCATGGCTGGCCCCGCACAAGCCGCCCGCGAATTTGCGGCTGTCGGTGGACATTGATCCGCAGAGTTTTTTGTGAATTGGGGCGCTTGCAGTATTCATGCAAACTATAGGATCAATTAAAATAGTGATAATCTAGTAATGCGAATCATGTCTGATTGCGCTGTTAATTGGTTCGGAGATTAAGATGCGCATGTCCAGGTTATCTGCCTTAATCGTTCCCCTGGTTCTTGTCTTGGCCCCCGCCGCTTATGCGGATTGTAATGGCGGATTGGGTCGCGGCTGGGCAAGCGGAAAGGGGAACGGTCAATTCGAAATGCGTATGGGCGAGTCGTCTTGCGTCATCGACTATCCTGCCTTTATCGACGATGCGAACGGTACCCGAACCTTTGCGACCGAACTTGCGCTTACCCGCGCCCCTGCGAATGGGAAAATCGGCGTTTCGCCGCAAGGGATCGTCTATATGCCGTCCGCAGGCTTTGCAGGGCAGGACAAGTTCTGCATTCGGAACACGACGCCAGAGGTGCGTGGCAAAACCTTGTCCGGCTGCGTGACCGTCACTGTAAGATAAGCGTTGCTGCCTCTGGCAAGACTCAGACGACAGCTATCTGTCGCCCGAGGAGATAAACCGTCTGCCGAATGTCCAAGAAACGATAGGGTAGTGGCCTTGGGGCCGGACCACGCCGACCTTAATTCCGCAGCACGATGCAGCGCCCGCCCAACTGCTTGAAGCGATTGCAGAACGCCGCGGCCTCGCGTCGGCTGTCCCAGCCGATCTGGGCGGTATAGACGGCGCGCGGCATTCCGGTGATGCGTTTCCTGACATAGCCCACCTGCTTGTCGCCCAGGATCGGGCGGAGGCTGCGGTTCAGGCGGGCGACCTGTTGGATGGCGCCCGACTGGCTGGGATGGCTGGCCACGATCACGCCCCAAGGAAAGACCTTGGGCTGGATCAGGAATTCGCGCAGCTTGCGGTCGCCCGCCAATTTCTCGCAGGCGGGGCGGAAGGCCATGTCGGGGTTCAGGGCCAGCTTCAGGTCGCTGGCCGGGGGCGGGTTGTCGCGCCAGCGCAGCGCCTCGAATCCGGTGATCGAGGCGACGTAATCCTGGGTCTCATAGGGCAGGCCGCCGGTCTTGCCGATGAAGCGCGCGGCGCGGTTTTCCCCGCCGTTATAGGCGACGGCGGCCAAGCCGATATTGCCGAACATGTCGGTCAGGTGGCGCAGATACCAGGCGGATTTGTGGATCGCCTGGGCGGGGTTGAACGGGTCGTGCAGGTCATACAGATCGGCCGTGCCGGGCATGAACTGCGCAATGCCAAGCGCGCCCACGGGGCTGATCGCGCCGGGTTCGAACCGGCTTTCCTTCCACAGCAGCCGCGCCAGGAAATTCGGATCCAGCCCGCGCTCCGCCGCGTTCCGTTCGATCAGCTTGCAGACATCGGCGGCATAGTGGTCCAGCCGCACGCAGTCGCGCCCGTCATCGGTGCAGCGCAGCGAATCCGACTGGCGGACGGGCGGGCGTCCGGCCAGGGCGTCCACGGCGGGAAAGGCCTGCGCGGGCAGGGCCAGCACTGCCAAGGCGGCTGCGGCCCGTCCCATCCGGCCGACCGCGCGGCGGCAAAGGGCGATCGGTCCCCCCATCCCCGGATCGGGATCAGGCGGCGTCCAGGGGATCGGCGGCACGCGACTTGCCCGCCTTGCCCTTCTTGGGCTTGTCCTTCTTCCCCTTGGTCTTCTTGGTTTTGGCTGGATCGGCCTTCGCGGCCTTCGCAACGGCTTTTTCGGCCTTTCTTTCAGCCTTCTGGGCGGCCTTGGCCGCATCCTTTTCCGCCTTGCGGGCCGCCTTGCGGGCCTCCTTCTCGGCCTCTTTTGCGGCTTTCCGGGCGGCCTTGTCCTGGTGCTTCCGATCCGCGTCTGCCTTGTCCGCTAAGGCCGGTTTCGTCACGGCAGGGGCGGCCGATTTGGCCGGAGCGGGCGCAACCGTGGGGACGACAGAGGGCTGCGGCGCCGGTTCGGCCAGAGCTGCGGTCGCGGGCTTCGCCTTGGCGATGCGGCGCGATCCGGTGCGCAGGTCGGCCTTGCGCACCTCGGCCTTTTCGCGGCCCGCAGGCTTCCGCGCCGGAGAGGCAGGCTTGCGCCGGGCGGGTTTGGCGGCAGGTTTGGCGGCGGGTTTGGGGGCGGCGGGCTTCGGCGTCTCGGCGGCAGCTTCCGCCGCAGTGCCCTGGCCCCCCTGTGCGGCCTGACCGCGCTTGCGCCGCTCTGCCTTGGCCCGCCGCAGGGCTGCCGCCAGGACATCCGCCGCCGCGACCTGGCCGTCCGCGCCCCTGGGTCCGGCCTGGCCGACAGCCTTGTCCAGATCGGCGATCAGCCGGGACAATCCGGGATCGTCCAGCGTCCCGAAGGCCGCGCCGCGGCTGTTTTCCGTCAGGGCGCGCTGTTCGGCGGTCAGCAGTTCCTGTTCCAGCTTGCTATAGTTGGGCATCGCTTCATCCTTGGCGCGGGCCTGATTTCGCGCGGATTTTGCGGAAGATTTCCACGATTTGCAAACGGAAAGGCCCCGGCGCGAACCGGGGCCTTCGGCAGGATGGGGCGGCGCGGCGTTACTGGACGGCGCTTTCCACCGGCGAAACGGTCGTGACCGGCGCGCTGTAGGGCGTGGCGACGGTCGTCACCGCATAGGGATCGGTCACCTGCGCGGTGGCCGGGGCCAGAGAGGCCGTGGCCATCGGCGCCTGCCCGGCGGGCACCACATAGCCCTCGGGCGTTTCGGTCATCGGTCCTTCATAGCGGATGCTTTCCGCCTGGGTGCGGACATGGACCGTGGTGCCGGTGCTGACTTCCGAAAACAGGTCGATGATGTCCTGGTTGAACAGCCGGATGCACCCGGCCGAGGTCGCCTTGCCGATCGAGGACGGATCCATCGTGCCATGGATGCGGTAATAGGTGTCGCGCCCGCCTTCGTAGAGATACAGCGCCCGCGACCCCAACGGGTTGTGCATCCCGCCCGACAGCCCGCCCGCGAACTGCGCGTAAAGGTCGGGCTGGGTGCGGATCATGTTGTCGGTCGGCCGCCAGCTTGGCCAGGCCGCCTTGCGCGCGATGGTCGCGGTGCCCGCATAGCCCGTGCCCGCCCGGCCCACGGCCACGCCATAGCGCATCGCCTGACCGCCCGGCTGGACGTGATACAGCACGCGGGCATAGGGATCGACGACGATGGTGCCCGGCGCTTCCGGCCCGTTATAGGCGACCTGCTGGCGCTGGTTGCGCTCGTTCAGATAGGCGGCGCGGACGGCGGGGATCTGGATCGGCTCTCCGTTCGGGCCGGTATCGGTCCGGGCCTGATAGATCGGCGGCACCGTGGGAGTGGCCAGCGTGACCGGCTGGCTGCTTCCACATGCGGCAAGCCCCAGGGCGACCGCCGTGAACAGGGTCACAAGACGCATCATCATGTTCCTTCATGGCATCCGGCGACCTGTCGCGGGCGCCGGCAGCATCCAATATTTCGTGTGAATCGCCCGTGCCGTCGGGGCAGGGGGTGATTCGCGCTGGGGTTCATCAGCCCGTCACGGACAGTGGTCGTCAAGCCTTGCGCCCCAGCCCGGATCGAAGCGGGGCGCGGGTTGTGGCGAAAGGGCGGCAGTCTCATCAAGATCGGCTGACGGCGGAACAAATTCGCGTTTGTTTTGGTTTCATCGCCATGGAAAGAAGCGCGTCTGCCCTTGTCGTCCTGCCCTGCATTGCCCCCTTGCGCGCCGCTGGCTAGGGTGACGAAAAGCCCGAAGCGACCGTATCCGTGACCCAGCAGCCGCCGCCACCCCGTCCCTCTGCCCTTGCCCCGTTCCGCCACCGCGACTTCCGCCTGTTGTGGAGCGCGACGCTGGTCTCGAACTTCGGCGGCCTGGTCCAGGCGGTGGGCGCGGCCTGGCTGATGACGCAGCTGACCGACAGCGCCACGCTGATCGCCCTGGTGCAGGCGTCCAACACGCTGCCGATCATGCTGCTGGCGCTGGCCTCGGGCGCGCTGGCCGACATCTTCGACCGCAAGACGATCCTGCTGTTCGCGCAATGCTTCATGGGCATCGTGTCGCTGGTCCTGGCCGTCGTCGCCTGGCAGGGCTGGCTGACGCCCTGGCTGCTGCTGGCCTTCACTTTCCTGATCGGGGCGGGGCAGGCGCTCTATAACCCGCCCTGGCAGGCCAGCATGGGCGATCTGGTGCCGCGCGCCGACTTGCCCGCCGCCGTCACACTGAACTCGGTCGGCTTCAACCTGATGCGCAGCGTCGGGCCTGCCGCCGGGGGCTTCATCGTCGCGGCTTTCGGCGCGGCTGCGGCCTTTGCGGTCAATGCGCTGTCCTATATCCCGCTTCTGGGCGCGCTGCTGCGCTGGCGTCCCAACATCGCCCCTCGAACCGCGCCGCCCGAGGCGTTCCTGCCCGCTGTCGCCGCCGGGCTGCGCTATGTCTTCCTGTCGCCGAACCTGATGAAGGTGATCGGCCGGGGCGCGCTGTTCGGTTTCGCCGCCGTGTCGGTGCTGGCGCTGCTGCCGCTGATCGCCAAGGCCCACCCCGAGGGGGGATCCATGCTGTTCGGCGGATTGCTGGGCTGCTATGGTCTGGGCGCCATCGTCGGCGCGGCGCTGAACCCGCGCATCCGGGCACGCTTCGACAACGAAAACATCGTGCGCATGGCCTTTGCGGGTTTTGCCCTGTCTGCCGTCGTACTGGGCCAGACCCAGAACGTCTGGCTGCACGCCCTGGCGCTGCTGCCTGCCGGGGCGTCCTGGGTGCTGGCCCTGTCGCTGTTCAACGTGACGGTGCAGCTTTCGACGCCTCGCTGGGTCGTGGCCCGCGCCCTGGCGCTGTATCAGACGGCGACCTTCGGCGGCATGGCGGCGGGATCCTGGATCTGGGGCGCCGTTGCGGGCGCGCATGGCCTGGGCGATGCGCTGACGGCGGCCGGCATCGTGCTGCTGGCGGGGGCGGTGATCGGCTTCTGGTTCAAGGCGCCCGATTTCGGCACCGCCGATCTGGAGCCGCTCAACCGCTTCCGCGAACCGGCGCTGCGGCTGGATCTGCGGGGTCGATCGGGGCCGATCATGGTGATGGTCGATTACCGGATCGCGCAGAAGGACACGGCCGAATTCCTGCGCCTGATGCAGCTGCGCCGGGGCGTGCGCCGCCGCGACGGCGCGCGCAACTGGGCGCTGCTGCGCGATCTGGAACATCCCGATCTGTGGTCGGAAAGCTATCACATCGCCACCTGGGACGAATACGTCCGCCACAACCTGCGCCGCACCAAGTCGGATGCCGAAATCACCGTCGCCCTGCGCGCCCTGCATCAGGGCGAGGGCGATCCGCTGGTCCACCGCATGATCGAACGCCACAGCGTCGGACCCGAGGACGACCTGCCCCTGATCGGCAAGATGGAGGTCTGATGACCACGGCCCTGTTCACCCATTCCGACGCCGAGCGCCACATCACCCCGCCCGGCCATCCCGAACAGGTGGCCCGCCACGCCGCCGTTCTGGACGCGCTTGCCGACCTGCCCCTGGACCGGCGCGAGGCGCCGCGCGCCGACGAGGCCGAGATCCTGCGCTGCCACCCGCAATCCTATCTGGACCGCATCCGCGCCGCCGTGCCGGACGAAGGCTGGCGGATGCTGGACGCGGACACCCATCTGTCGCCCGGCAGCCTGGATGCCGCCCTGCGCGCGGTGGGCGGCGCGGTTGCCGCCGTGGATGCCGTGCTGGTGGGTGAGGCCGCGAATGCTTTCGTCGCCATGCGCCCGCCCGGCCATCACGCCGAACGTGAAAAGCCGATGGGTTTCTGCATCTTCGGCAATGCCGCCATCGCGGCCAGGCGCGCCCTGGACCATCACGGGCTGGACCGGGTGGCGGTGCTGGATTTCGACGTGCATCACGGCAACGGCACACAGGATCTGCTGTGGGACGAATCCCAGGCCTTCTTTGCGTCCACCCACCAGATGCCCCTCTATCCCGGCACGGGGGCGGCCACGGAACGCGGCGCGCATGGGCAGGTGGTGAACGTGCCGCTGCGGCCCGGATCGGACGGCGCGGCGGGGCAGGCGGCCTGGCGCGACATCCTGGCCCGCTGTCGCGCGTTTGGTCCGCAACTGGTGATCGTCTCGGCGGGCTTCGACGCCCATGCGGCGGACCCCCTGGCGCAACTGAACTGGGATGACAGCGATTTCGCCGCCGTCACCCGGATGATCTGCGGCATGGCGGCGGATCTGTCGGCCCCGGTGGTATCCTGCCTGGAAGGTGGCTATGATCTGGTCGCTTTGGGCCGGTCCGTCCGCGCCCATGTCGAAGTGCTGCTGGAGGCCGGAACATGAACGACATCGCGACCATGAGCTTCGAGGAAGCCATGAAAGAGCTGGAGGCCACGGTCGGCAAGCTGGAAACCGGCGACGCGACGCTGGACGAATCCATCCGCCTGTACGAACGCGGCGCCTTGCTGCGCCAGCATTGCGAGAAACGCCTGCGCGAGGCCGAGGACCGGGTGGAAAAGATCACCCTGGCCGCCAATGGCCAGCCCACGGGAACGGAACCGGCCGAGGGGCTGTGATGCAGGACCGGCTGGACGGGGTAAAGGCGCAGGTCCAGGCCGCGCTGGACCGTGCCGTCGGCGCCCTGCCGCCCGGCGAATTGCAAGACGCGATGGCTTATGCCTGCGCGGGCGGCAAGCGGATCCGGGCCTTTCTGGTGATGGAATCCGCCCGCCTGCACGGCGTTTCCGACGATGCCGCCCTGCCGGTCGCCGCGGCGGTCGAGGCGCTGCACGCCTATTCCCTGGTCCATGACGACCTGCCCGCGATGGACGACGACGACCTGCGGCGCGGCTTGCCAACGGTGCATGTGAAATGGTCCCAGGCCACCGCGATCCTGGCGGGCGACGCGCTGCAATCGCTGGCCTTCGGGCTGCTGGCCGATCCCGCCATCGGCGATGCGGCCACCCGCCGCCTGGTCGCGGCTTTCGCGCAGGCGGTCGGAGGGGCGGGGATGGTGTGGGGGCAGGCCTTGGACATCGCCGCCGAAACCGCCGCCACGCCGCTGACGCTGGACCAGATCACCGAATTGCAGGGCGGCAAGACCGGCGCGCTGATCCGCTTTGCCGCCATCGCCGGGCCGCTGATCGCCGATGCCGATCCGGCGCCGCTGGCGGCTTATGCCGATGCGGTGGGGCTTGCCTTCCAGATCGCCGACGACATCCTGGACGTGACCGGCAACGAAGATGTGACCGGCAAGCGCGTCGGCAAGGACGCCCAGGCGGGAAAGGCCACCTTCGTGTCGCTGCTGGGCCTGGACGGCGCGCGGGCAACGGCGGCGCGGCTGGCCGCGGATGCCGATGCCGCCCTGGCGCCCTATGGCGAGGCCGCCGGAAACTTGCGCCGCCTGGCGCGTTTCGTTATCGAACGCGACACCTGATCGCCCGCCCCTGATGCCTGAGAGGGCCAGCCCATGACCGACCTGACCAAGACGCCGATCCTCGACCGGGTCAAGCTGCCCTCGGATATGAAGACGCTCAGCGATCGGGAACTGCGCCAGCTTGCCGACGAGTTGAGATCCGAGACGATCAGCGCGGTCAGCGTCACCGGGGGTCATCTGGGCGCGGGCCTTGGCGTCGTGGAACTGACCGTGGCGTTGCATGCGGTGTTCGACACGCCGCGCGACAAGATCATCTGGGACGTGGGCCACCAATGCTATCCCCACAAGATCCTGACCGGACGGCGCGACCGGATCCGCACCCTGCGCATGGGCGGCGGTCTGGCGGGCTTCACCAAGCGCGCGGAAAGCCCTTATGATCCGTTCGGGGCGGGCCATTCCAGCACCTCGATCAGCGCGGCACTGGGCTTTGCCGTCGCGCGCGACCTGGGCGGCGATCCGGGCGATGCGGTCGCGGTGATCGGCGACGGCGCCATGAGCGCGGGCATGGCCTTCGAGGCGCTGAACAACGCGGGCCATCTGGGCAAGCGGCTGTTCGTGATCCTGAACGACAACGAGATGTCCATCGCCCCGCCGGTGGGCGCGCTGTCGTCATACCTGACCAGCCTTTACAGCCGCGCGCCCTTCCAGGATCTGAAGGCCGCCGCCAAGGGCGCCGTGGGCCTGCTGCCGCCGCCCTTCCAGGAAGGCGCGCGCCGGGCCAAGGAAATGCTGAAGGGCATGACCATCGGCGGCACGCTGTTCGAGGAACTGGGCTTTTCCTATATCGGCCCGGTCGACGGGCACGATCTGGACCAGCTTCTGCCGCTGCTGCGCACGGTGAAATCGCGCGCCACCGGGCCGGTGCTGATCCATGCCGTGACGAAAAAGGGCAAGGGCTATGCCCCGGCCGAAAACGCCGCCGACCGCGGCCATGCCACGGCCAAGTTCGACATGGTGACGGGCGTCCAGGCCAAGGCGAAATCGAACGCTCCCAGCTATACCGCCGTCTTTGCGCGGGCGCTGATCGACGAGGCCGGGCGCGACGACCGGATCGTCGGCATCACCGCCGCCATGCCGGACGGCACCGGGTTGAAGCAGTTCGCCGAGCGTTTCCCGCGCCGGACCTTCGACGTGGGCATCGCCGAACAGCACGCCGTGACCTTCGCGGCGGGGCTGGCGGCGGGCGGGATGAAGCCCTTCTGCGCGATCTATTCGACCTTTTTGCAGCGCGGCTATGATCAGGTGGTGCATGACGTGGCGGTCCAGAACCTGCCGGTGCGCTTCGCCATCGACCGCGCCGGGCTGGTGGGCCAGGACGGCCCGACCCATGCCGGGGCCTATGACATCGCCTTTCTGGCGAACCTGCCCGGCATGGTGGTGATGGCCGCCGCCGACGAGGCCGAACTGATGCACATGGTCGCCACCGCCGCCGCCCATGACAGCGGTCCCATCGCGTTCCGCTTTCCGCGCGGCGAGGGCACCGGGGTCGAGATGCCGGAACGCGGCCAGGTGCTGGAGATCGGCAAGGGCCGCATCGTCCAGCAGGGCAAGGGTGTCGCCATCCTGTCCTTCGGCACCCGCCTGTCCGAGGCGTTGAAGGCCTCTGAATCCCTGGCGGCGCGCGGGATCACCCCGACCGTCGCGGATGCCCGCTTCGCCAAGCCGCTGGACCGCGACCTGATCCTGCGGCTGGCGGCGGGCCATGACGCGCTGATCACAGTGGAAGAAGGCGCGGTGGGCGGCTTCGGCAGCCATGTCGCGCAGTTGCTGGCGGATGAGGGGGTCTTTGACAGCGGATTGCGCTTCCGGTCGATGGTGCTGCCGGATCGGTTCGTCGATCACGACGCGCCCTATGCGATGTATGACACCTCGGCCCTGAACGCCGCCCATATCGAGGCGAAGGTGCTGGAGGTGATGGGCGTCGCGCAACTGGCGGGCAGGACCGCCTGAACGCCGCGCCCCCGGATGGGGGCGCGACCTGTCTGATGTCAGCGGGTCTTGCGGCGGCGCAGCGCGCCCATCCCGACGACGCCAGCGGCCAGCAGCGGCAGCGTCGCGGGCAGGGGAACCGGCGCCGGGGCGGGCATGTCGGTCAGCACGAAGGACGCGTTGTCGATATAGCCGTCATTGTTGGTGCCGCCGCCGACCCGCACCGAATCGATGGCGAAGCGCAGCAGGGTGGTGCCGGTGGGCAGGAAGCCGGTCAGCTCCTGATAGTATTTCCCGCCCGCATAGATGAACAGATCCCAGGGCATCCCGGTGTCGGGATAGATGTCGCGGGTATCCAGCGCGGCAAAGCCCATCAGCGTGTTCGCGCTGTCGAAGAAGGACACCGACAGGATCGAATAGTCTCGCTGCCCGTGCCAGCCGAACATGTCGGCCGAGAAGGCATAGCCCAGCCGTCCGGTCTGGGTCTTGGCGCGCTCCTCGGTGCTCAGGGCATAGTCCTGAGAGATGGAATGGGTCGGACCCGCGCCGGGAAAGTAATAGCTGCCGGTGTCGATCCAGGGATCGGCGATCCGGGTGGAATAGCTGCCGGTCCAGCCGGTCGTGTTGTTGTCGAAGGTGCCGTTGACGATGACGCTGGCGGCGGAAACGGGGGCCGACAGGACGGCCAGGGCAAGCAGCGGCGCGGCGGCGCGCAGGATCGGGTTGAACATGGTATCCTCGTGAAATCGGGAAAGGGCGGCGGCGAACCGCCCCGATGGGGGTCAGGCCCGGCGGCGGCGGATGCGCAGCGCGGTCAGCGCGCCAAGGCCCGCGGCCATCAGCGGCAGGCCCGCAGGCAGCGGCACCGGCGCCAGGTCAAGCGAATCGACCACCGCGCGGGCATAGTCGGGGTTGTCGGTGATGATGCCGTCCAGGCCCCAGTCCAGCAGATCCTTCAGTTGCGCGAAGGCCATGTCCTGATCAGCGGGGCGGAATGTCCAGCCATAGACGCTGAGGCCCAGGCCATGCGCATAGTCGATCAGTTCCTTGGTGATCGAGCCATAGCTGGCCGCCAGCGTGTCGATATGGCCGGCAACCTGGCTGACCAGCACGCCGTCGATGGTCCACTGGCCGCCCGCCTTGCCGATGCCGCCCAACTGGGCCACGCCCATGTCCACACCGTATTCGCGCAGCAGGTTGCTGTAGGCGAAGACATTGCCGAAATCGAAGGACTGGACCATCGACTTTTCGCGGGTGGTATAGCCCTTGTCGATCAGCGTTTCGATCACCGCACGGCTGGTCGCCTCGTCATAGGCGTATTTGCCTTCGGTCAGCATCCCGACATTGGTGCCGTTCTTGTCGTTATAGGCGGTCAGCGCGTCCAGCATGTCCGCGAAGCTGGGGATGCGATAGGGATTCGGATCCTGGGGCGCGAAATCGGGATAGGTCCACCGGCCCGAGCCGGTCGGCTCGACCGTGAGGGCCTGCAATTCCTCATAGGTGAAATCCTTGACCGCATAGCCGCCGTTGCGCGGGGCATAGACCGATTCGACATTGGTGGTGCGCGCCAGGCTGGAATCGTGCATCGCCACCAGAACGCCGTCACGGGTCATCATCACGTCGGTCTCGATATAGTCCGCGCCCATCTTGGCCGACAGTTCGTTCCCGCCGATGGTGTTCTCGGGCAGATAGGCCGGAGCGCCGCGATGGGCGATCACGATCGGGGCCTGGCCGTTCAGCGTGGCATAGGGACTGTCGACCGAAGCCGCCGCGACCGGCAGGGCGAAAAGGGCCGAGGCGCAGACGGCTGCGGCGGCAAACTCTGCAATTCTTTGCATGATCTTGATCCTGAACAACGATTTCGCGCTTTTTCGCGATGCGGTCTGGTATCAGGGCAAGATCACGGAAACGTGGACAGGTCGTGACGGGTTTGTGACTGTTGCATGAAAAGGCCCCGGCGATGCGGGGCCTTTTCGGATCAGTGGACGGTCAGGTCGGGCTTCGGCCCTTCGCCGACCGCGCCCAGTTTGTGGCCAGCGCGGCCGACGCGGTTGCCGACGATCAGCCCGTCCGGCCCGGCGGTGACATGGACGGTCTGGCCGTCCAGAACCTCGCCCGACAGCAGCAGCTCGGCCAGCGGATCCTGCAAGGCGCGCTGGATCACCCGTTTCAGCGGACGCGCGCCGAAGATCGGGTCATAACCCTGGTCGGCCAGCCATTTGCGCGCCCCGTCGTCCAGATCCAGCGTGATCTTGCGCTGAGCAAGCCGTTTTTCCAGGCGCCGCAGCTGGATCTTGACGATGGCGTCCATATTGGCCCGCGTCAGGCGGCGGAAGATGATGATCTCGTCCAGCCGGTTCAGGAACTCGGGCCGGAAATGCGCCCGGACCGCCTCCATCACCTGGCTGCGCGCATCGCTGGAATCGGCGCCCTCGGGCAGATGCGACAGCGCCTGAGACCCAAGGTTCGAGGTCAGGATGATCAGCGTCTGCTTGAAGTCCACCGTCCGGCCCTGTCCGTCGGTCAACTGCCCGTCGTCCAGCACCTGCAACAGCACGTTGAACACGTCCGGGTGCGCCTTTTCGACCTCGTCGAACAGGATCACCTGATAGGGCCTGCGCCGCACCGCCTCGGTCAGGACGCCGCCCTCGTCATAGCCGACATAGCCCGGAGGGGCGCCGATCAGACGGGCGACCGAGTGCTTTTCCATGAACTCGGACATGTCGATGCGGACCATCGCGCTGTCGTCGTCGAACATGTATTCGGCAAGCGCCTTGGTCAGTTCGGTCTTGCCGACGCCGGTCGGGCCCAGGAACAGGAAGCTGCCCAGCGGACGGTTCTCGTCGTTCAGGCCGGCCCGCGCCCGGCGCACGGCGTTGCTGACGGCGATCACGGCCTCTTGCTGGCCGATCACGCGGGCGCCGATTTCCTCTTCCATCTTCAACAGCTTCTCGCGCTCGCCCTCCAGCATCTTGCTGGTGGGGATGCCGGTCCAGCGCTCGACCACCTCGGCGATCTGTTCGGGGCGGACGGCCTCTTCCACCATCAGCCCGTCGGCGCCGCCGTTCTCGGCCTCGGCCAGCTTCTTCTCCAGGCCGGGGATGATGCCATAGGACAGCTCGCCCGCCCGGGCCAGGTTACCCTCGCGCTTGGCCTGGTCCAGTTCGGCGCGGGCGCGGTCAAGCTGTTCCTTGAGGTTGCGGGAACTTTCCAGCTTGTCGCGTTCGGCCTGCCAGCGGGCGGTCATCTCGGCGCTGCGCTGTTGCAGGTCGGACAGATCCTTTTCCAGCCGTTCCAGACGGTCCTTGCTGGCCGCGTCGTCTTCCTTCTTCAGCGCCTCGGCCTCGATCTGCATTTGCAGGATCTGGCGGTCGAGCTGGTCCAGTTCCTCGGGCTTGCTGTCGACCTCCATGCGCAGGCGGCTGGCGGCTTCGTCCACAAGGTCGATGGCCTTGTCGGGCAGGAAGCGGTCGGTGATGTAGCGGTGACTCAGCGTCGCCGCCGCGACCAGGGCCGCGTCCGAGATGCGGACACCGTGGTGAAGCTCGTACTTCTCCTTGATGCCGCGCAGGATGGAAATCGTATCCTCGACCGTCGGCTCCTCGACCATGACGGGCTGGAACCGCCGGGCCAGGGCCGCGTCCTTTTCGATATACTTGCGGTATTCGTCCAGCGTGGTGGCACCGACGCAATGCAGCTCTCCCCGTGCAAGCGCGGGCTTGATGAGGTTCGCGGCATCCATGGCGCCATCGGTCTTGCCCGCGCCGACCAGCACGTGCAATTCGTCGATAAACAGGATGATCTCTCCGGCGGCGTTCTCGATTTCCTTCAGGATGGCCTTCAGGCGTTCCTCGAACTCGCCGCGATACTTGGCTCCGGCGATCAGCGCACCCATGTCCAGCGCCATCAGCCGCTTGTCGCGCAGGCTTTCGGGCACGTCGCCGTCGACGATGCGCAGGGCCAGCCCCTCGGCGATGGCGGTCTTGCCCACACCGGGTTCACCGATCAGCACCGGGTTGTTCTTGGTGCGGCGGGACAGAACCTGCATGGCGCGGCGGATTTCCTCGTCCCGACCGATGATCGGGTCGATCTTGCCGTCGCGCGCCGCCTGGGTCAGGTCGCGGGCGTATTTCTCCAACGCCTCATAGCTGTCCTCGGCGCTGGCGCTGTCCGCGGTGCGGCCCTTGCGGATGTCGTTGATCGCGGCATTCAGCTTTTGCGCGGTGACGCCGCCTGCGGTCAGCGCGTCGCGGGCATTGGTGTTGACCATCGCCAGCGCCATCAGGATCCGCTCGGCCGGGACGAAGCTGTCACCCGCCTTCTTGGCGACCTGCTCGGCCTCGTCCAGCACACGCACCAGCGACGGATCCACATAGACCTGGTTGTTGCCGCCCTTGACCTTGGGCAGCTTGGCAACGGCCTGATCGACCGCCTGCCTGACGGCGCGCGCGTCGCCGCCGGCCCGCGTGATCAGGTTGGCCGACAGCCCCTGATCGTCATCCATCAATGCCTTCAGCAGATGTTCCGGCACGACCCGCTGGTTTTCCTCGCGGATCGCGATGGTCTGGGCGGCCTGCATGAAGCCGCGCGACCGCTCGGTGAACTTTTCCATGTTCATCGGCAAATTCCCCTTTCAATAGCCCCCGTTGCGCGGACGCCCCGAAGGCACGCCCGATCCGGGTCTTCGGATCAAGATTTGGGAAGTTTCGCCGCGCTTTCAAGCGGCTCTGGCCTGTGCCATAACGCCGCGATTTTCCTGCGGATGGGGGCTGTAATGGATGACCGGCTGATCGTGGCACTGGATGTGCCGAACGCCGTGGCGGGGCTGGAGCTTGCCGAACGGCTGGGCGATGCCGTGGGCTTCTACAAAATCGGCCTGGGGATGCTGACCGGCGGCGGGCTGGCGCTGGCGCAGGAACTGAAGGCGGACCACGGCAAGCGCATCTTCCTGGACATGAAGCTGTTCGACATCGGCGCCACGGTGGAAGCCGCCGTGCGCGGGCTGGCGCGGTTCGACCTGGATTTCCTGACCGTGCATGGCGACCCGCATGTGGTCCGCGCCGCCAAGGAGGGCGCGGCGGGATCGGCGCTGAAAATCCTGGGCGTGACGATCCTGACCTCGTTGGAGCGCGCGGATCTGGACGCGGGCATGATCCAGCCGGGCGAGCTGCACGAGATCACCGTGGAACGCGCCGCCCGCGCCTTCGAGGCCGGGGCCGACGGCATCATCTGTTCCCCGCGCGAAGCGGCGGCGATCCGCGCCCTGCCGAACGCGCGGCTGATCGTGACGCCCGGCGTGCGTCCTGCGGGCGCGGCCCTGGGCGACCAGAAGCGGGTAGAGACCCCGGCCAGCGCCATCGGCGCGGGGGCCGATCATATCGTGGTCGGCCGCCCGATCTGGCAGGCCGCCGATCCCCGCGCGGCGGCGCAGGCGATTCTGGCGGAACTGCGGGGCTGATTGACCGCCTGCGTCCCCCGCGCCAATCTGGCGGAAAACGGGGAACGGGATGGCGGACGAAAGCGGCATTTCCCAAAAGGCGCATAACGACCTGGTGCTGTCCTTCCTGGCCGTGCGCCGGGCCATCGGGGCGCTTGGCTTCTTCTTGCCGGTCGCGCTGCTGGCCTATGGGATGTGGAAGGGCGATCTGCTGACCAGCATTTCCGCCGCCTATCACAGCCCGATGCGAGAGGTCTTCGTGGGCACCCTGATCGCCCAGGCGGTGTTTTTGTGGAGCTATGAGGGTTTCCGCCCCAACGCGGGCGACCTGGTCACGGACAAGGGCACGGCGCGGGTGGCGGCAGTCGCCGTCGCCCTGGTGGCCCTGGTGCCGACCAGTCCCGACGACAAGGCGCCCGAGATGCCCGTCGATCCGCTTTGCACGCTGCTGGAATGCCTGCTGAACCAGGGGGAACGGGACTGGTCGTCGCTGGTCCACCTGGGGGCTGCGGCGGTGTTCTTCGGCGCGCTTGCCGTCTATTGCCTGGTGCTGTTCACCAAGGGCGCGGTGGACGGGCCGGAAAAACACGCCTCGAACCGGATCTATCGCCTGTGCGGCTGGACGATCATCGCCAGCATCGGCCTGGTGGGGGTGCTGTTCGCGACCGGCCTGGACGACAGGCTGGAAGCCCTGCGCCCGGTCTTCTGGCTGGAAACAATCGCCACCTTCGCCTTTGCCACAAGCTGGATGGTCAAGGGCGACGCGCTGCGCCCGCTGGTGCGGGGCGTGGCGGCGCTGCGATAAAGGCGCGGACCAGCTCGCGGAACTGCGGGACCGCGCGGGGATGGGCGGCGAAGTCCGCCAGCGGCATCATCCGCCAGTCCTGCCCCTCGTCGCCGAAACGGATCGCCGCGACTTCGGCCGGGCTCAACTGCCCGGTGAACAGCCAGGACCGCCAGCCGGGATGCTGGATCGACGCGAAGGACCGCCCCTCCAGCCGCGATGGCGGCAGTGCCAAGCCGAATTCCTCGCGCAGTTCGCGCAGCGCGCAATCCATGGGCGATTCGTCGCCCTCGCGCCCGCCGCCGGGCAGATCCCAGCAGGCCGGAAACGGCAGCCCCGCCCTGTCGTCGCGCAGATAGGTCAGCAACCGCCCGTCATGGACCAGGATCAGCTTGGCGCCGTGAAAGGGCGCTTCTTCTTTGCCCAAATACCCGGCTGCATCATCCGTCGGCGCCGTCATTCGTTGATGTCGCGGTCCCAGATCCGCTTGTCGCCCCGGCTGGTCGGCCACAACCGCCGGAACAGCAGCCAGGCCGCCGCCGACAGCAGGGCGGTGACGACCAGCGTCGCGGGCAGGCCCGCCGTCCACAGGCCGGTCAGCAGCAGCACCCCCATCAGCCCGACCGAGGCCGCAAGGCCCATGAAGGCCCAGCCCGGCACCAGCAGCTCGATTCCCGCCAGCACGAAGGCGGCGATCAGCCACAGCCAGCCGTTCACGACGACGACCGCGCGCGCAGCAGGCTGAAGGCGTCGCCAAAGGCATCCAGCGCGGCGGCGGGCAGCAGCACGACCTGCTTGCCGTCGCCCCGGCCGACCTCGGCCAGCGCCTCGACCTGTTTCAGCGCCACCTGATACTGCGCGGCCTCAAGCCCGTTTTTCTGGATCGCCTCGGCGATGGCGGCGGTGGCATAAGCCTCGGCGTCGGCCAGGACGCGCTTGGCCTTGGCAAGCTGCTCGGCGGCATACAGATCGCCGTCGGCGGCCAGTTCGACCGCGCGGCGCTTGCCCTCGGCCTCGGTCACCAACGCCCGCCGCGCGCGCTCGGCGTTCAACTGTTGCAGCATGGCGGCGCGGGTCGCCTGGTCCAGGTTCACGTCCAGGATCTCGGCCCGCGTCACCTCGATCCCCCAGTCGTCGACGACATTGGCCAGCGATTCGCGGATCCGGGTGATCAGCGAGGCGCGGTTCGACTGCACCTGGTCCAGCTCCATCGTGCCGATTTCCGACCGCACGATGCCCGCGACGGTGGTGGCGATGGCCGCGTCGATGTCGCGGATGCGGTAGACGGTCTTTTCGGGTTCGATGATGCGATAGAAGACGCTCGTTTCCACCTGCACCAGCACGTTGTCGGCGGTGATGGCGTCCTGGCTGTTGGTCGGCAGCTGCCGTTCCAGGACAGAAATCCTGTGCGCCACGCGGTCCAGGAAGGGCACCGTCAGGTTGATCCCCGGTCCCAGCACCGAATGCAGGCGGCCGAACCGCTCGACCACGTATTTTTCCGACTGCGGCACGATCCTGACCGCCGACATGACGGCCAGCAGGATCAGGACCGCAAGCACGATCAGGGCCATGTTGCGGCCCAGGGCATCGCCGATCAGGCTTGGCAGGTCGTCCATCCGTTCACTCCTGTCATTCGGCGGCGATGGCCGGGTCCGAGCGGGCGTCGCCTTCCAGGGCGGCCAGCTTGCGAATCACCCGCGCCATCCTGGCGGCGACATCGTCGAACCCGTCATGCGGGGCGATGGTCTTTTCGTCCATATACAGCGCCCTGTCGATTTCCAGCTGCACCACATGGATGTTCTGGCCCGGCCTGCCATAGGCTGAACAGATATAGGCCCCCGCGAAGGGCGAGTTGCGCCGGATCCGCCAGCCCTCGGCCTCGACGGCGGCGACGATGGCGTCGGACACGCGCGCGGCGGCGGACAGGCCGTGGCGGTTGCCCAGCACCATGTCGGGGCGCGGCCCGTGCAGATGGGCCAGGGCGTCGTGCGGCATCGAATGCATGTCGATCAGGATCGCCTGCCCGAACCGCGCCCGCGCCTCGGCGATCAGGGCGGTCAGGGCTTGGTGATAGGGCCGCCAATAGGCGTCGATGCGGCGTTCCGCCTCGGCTCGGTCCAAGGGGCGTTCCAGGATGGCGCGGCCCTGCGACACGACCCGAGGGATCACGCCCAGGCCCGCCAGGGTCCGCTGGTTCAGGGGATGGCGTGGGACGCCGCGCACCACCAGGGGGTCGATCTCGTCCGGGGCGCGGTTCAGGTCGACGATGGCGCGGGGCACCTGCGCCCGAATCGTCACCGCGCCCAAGGCGGGCGCGCAGGCGATCAGCCGGTCCACGAAGGCATCCTCGGACGACCGCAGGGTTTCCGGCGGCAGTCGGGTGCCTTCCAGGAACCAGTCGGGGTAGACGCGGCCGGAATGAGGCGACCCGAAAATGACGCCGCTGGCCCATCGGTCGGGCCGGTCGATCAGGACAGGCAGGTCGGTTTCGGTCACGTCAGACCCCGGCGGGCGGTTTCTTCCCGAACCTTTATAGACGATAAGTTTCTTGCTGCGATAGGGCTTGAAACCCCCAGGGCCGGCCTATATAGACACGCGGACCAAAGGCGGTTCGGAACGTTTCCCGAAGGGAAGCGGACGGGATGGCCCAAGGACGGGCGGTTAGCTCAGCGGTAGAGCACTACGTTGACATCGTAGTGGCCACTGGTTCGATCCCAGTACCGCCCACCATGTTTTCGCCGCCCCCGGCAACCGTCGGGGGTCTTTCGTTTTCCTTGCGGCTGCGAGCCGCGTGATGGAGAAAAACCGATGAAGGTTCGCAATTCGCTCCGCTCGCTGAAAAGCCGGCACCGCGACTGCCAGGTGGTCCGCCGCAAGGGCCGCATCTATGTGATCAACAAGACCAACCGCCGCTTCAAGGCCCGCCAGGGCTGATCGACGCGATCACCGCGAAAAACGAAACGAACCCGCCCGTTCCGGCGGGTTTTTTCTTGCCGCGTGATCTATTTGTCGCGTGGCTAACCCTTTCTAAACAAACCATTTGGTTAATGCCGCCTCAAGGTTGTATTATTGGATTGTAACGATCTTTAAGGTGGTGTCATGTTCGTGCTTGCCGGTCTGATGGCACTTGCAGCGGCCGGGGCGGCCCTGGATCTGTCCGGCAGCCGCGACGGGGACGATGACGACACCGACGATCTGGCTCCAAGGCTTGGTCCCGTCGATCCGGGAGAGGTCGGGAATGTCGGTTCGGACCGGACCGAACAGGGCGGCGACGGCTTCATATGGCCGATCCCTGCGGATCCCGCGGAACCCTTGCCGGAACCCGAGCCGGCCTTGCCCGAGTCCGAACCCATTGCGCCGTCGCCGGGCGCGCCGCTGGGCGACGATCTGATCGACGGCAGCGATGGCGACGACGACCTCCAGGGCGGCTTCGGCAACGACACGATCCATGCCGGTGCGGGGAACGACTGGGTCCAGGGCGACGGTGACTTCGGTGCGGCGGGCGCGGATGAGATCCGGGGCGGCGCGGGTCATGATTCGCTGGCAGGGCAGGGCGGTGACGACATCGTCTGGGGGGATGAGGGCGACGACACCCTGTTGGGGGGCGAAGGCGGCGACACGCTGTTCGGGGGCGCGGGCAACGACTGGCTGTCGGGCAATGACGGCGACGATGTGCTGGTCTCGGGCGGTGGCGGCGACGATCTGGACGGTGGGCGGGGCGATGACCTGCTGACCGGCGACGACGATCCCCAGGTCACTTGGCTGCATGGCGGCGAAGGCGACGACACGCTGATGCCCGGTTCTGGCGATTTCGCCGAGGGCAACCAGGGCGCGGATGATTTCGTTGTCAGGCACGGCAGCACCGATCTGCCGGTGATCGCCGATTTCGACGGGCGCGAGGATCAGATCATCCTGCATCTGCCCGAAAGCCTGGCGCGGGATGCCAGGGTCGATCTGACCGAAGACCCGGACGGCACGGTCCTGGTGACGGTGAACGGCGCTCCGATCGCCCGGATGCTGCATGGCGGTGGCCTGGCCGTCGCGGATATCGTGATCGTCAGGCTTCCGGGGTAACTTGCCCCTTTCCTTGGCCGCGCTTTCCCTGTATGGGCGCGCATCCGGCCCGATGCTTCGGGCGGACCCTCCACGGGCCAGTGCTGGACGACATCCCGGCCTGCGCCATAACCCTGTTCCGAAAAGGAGACCCCGATGTCGATCACCGTTGAAGAAAAAGCCCGCGTCATCAAGGAATTCGGCACCGCCGCCGGCGACACCGGCTCGCCCGAGGTGCAGGTCGCGATCCTGTCCTCGCGCATTGCCACCCTGACCGAGCATTTCAAGACCCACAAGAAAGACAACCACTCGCGCCGTGGTCTGCTGATGATGGTCGCGCAGCGCCGCAAGCTGCTGGACTATCTGAAGAAGAAGGACGAAGCCCGCTATACCGACCTGATCGGCAAGCTGGGCCTGCGCCGCTGATCGCAGCCCGACCGGACAAGCAGGCGCCCGCGATCCCGTCGCGGGCGTCTTGCATTTCAGGGCCCCGCGAACTGGCTAACGTTTCGTTAAAATTCAAAGGGCTATTTCGTGGATTCCCGGTCGTCCGCCTCTAAAATCGGGGCGTTATCAACGAGGAACCGCGGACATGGTACTTGGTATTCTGAACCCGATCTTGAAGCCCCTTCTGAACCTGGCGATCCCAGCGGCAACGCCTGCGCCCGCCTCGACGCCGACCCCCGCCACAACGACATCGACCGTGGCCGTGGTCCAGGCCGCCGCCGCGTCCCAGCAGGCGGTCCAGCAGGCCGCAGAAACGCCGCCGGTGGCGTCGGCCTCGCAGTCAAGCCCCGCCGTGGCGCAGACCGAGGGCGTCAAGTTCGACCTTTCTGACAAGGCGTTGCAACTGGTCGAGGCTTCCGCCGCGACCCAATCCACGGCCCCGCAGGCCCCAGCGGCCCAAGCCTCGGCCGCTGCGACGGCACCGGCACCTGGGTCGGGCTGGGCGTTCCGCCCGGCGGCGGCTTCGGTTCCTGCAACGACCGAACCCCTGGCGTCCGTGTCTGAAACAGCCGCCGACCAACCCGCCGAGACCGCCGACCCGACCGAGGAGGATCGCGCCCGCGCCTGGGCCATTCGCGGGATGGAGCGCGAACAGCTGCTGAACCTGGTCGATACCCTGAAGGTCACGCCCAAGGCCGACCCGGCCCAGAAGGAAGTGGCCGAACATGCCGCCGCGCAGCCCAGCGTCCAGGCCGCTCCGGCAAGCCAGCGGGGGGCCGCGTAACGCTTGGTCCGCACGGAACGCGCCCGCGGCCCCGGCTGCGGGCGCTGTCTTCGGCGACCGGCCTGTGCCGCGCCCCGCGCCTGGGCGGGCATCCGGCGCCGGGCCGGTCTGGCCACTTCCCAAACCCCCTGTTTTCCTGTAAGGCCCCGCCATCTGTGACGTGACGCCCATGCCCTGGGGCACATGCAAAGGATAGGGGCGGCGGCAATGGGGCCGCCATATGACACGGGCGCGAACCAGAGGGCTGGCGCGGCCCAGAGGAAATCAGATGTTTGATGAAGTGAAGAAATCCATTCAGTGGGGCCAGGAAACGCTCACGCTGGAAACGGGCAAGGTTGCCCGTCAGGCCGACGGCACGGTCATCGCCACCCTGGGCGAGACCAGCGTCATGGCCAACGTGACCTTCGCGAAAGAACCGAAGCCCGGGCAGGATTTCTTCCCGCTGACGGTTCACTATCAGGAAAAATACTATGCCGCGGGCAAGATCCCCGGCGGCTTCTTCAAGCGCGAGGCGCGCCCCTCGGAAAAGGAAACGCTGACCGCGCGCCTGATCGACCGGCCCTGCCGCCCGCTGTTCGCGCCGGGCTTCAAGAACGAAGTCTTGGTGATGTGCACGGTCCTGTCGCACGACCTGGTGAACGATCCCGACATCGTGGCGATGATCGCGGCCTCGGCGGCGCTGACCCTGTCGGGCGTGCCCTTCATGGGTCCGATCGGCGCCGCCCGCGTCGGTTTCGCCAATGGCCAGTATGTGCTGAACCCCGAGGTTCAGGACATGGACAACCTGCGCGCCAACCCGGAACAGCGGCTGGATCTGGTCGTCGCCGGGACCAAGGACGCCGTGATGATGGTCGAGTCCGAGGCCTATGAGCTGTCGGAAGAGGAAATGCTGGGCGCCGTGAAGTTCGGCCACGAGCAGATGCAGCCGGTGATCGACCTGATCATCGATCTGGCCGAGGCTGCCGCGAAAGAGCCCTTCAACTTCCAGTCGCCCGATTACAGCGCGCTGTATGCCCGCGTGAAATCGCTGGGCGAAGCCGGGATGCGCGCCGCCTATGCCATCCGCGACAAGGGCGAGCGTCACGACGCCATCGAAGCCGCGAAAGCCGCCGTCAAGGCCGGTCTGTCCGAGGAGGAACTGGCCGACCCGAACCTGGGTTCGGCGCTGAAGAAGCTGGAATCGGGCATCCTGCGCGGCGACGTGATCAATGGCGGCGCCCGCATCGACGGCCGCGACAACCGCACCGTGCGCGCCATCGACAGCGAAGTCGGCATCCTGCCGCGCACCCACGGCTCGGCCCTGTTCACCCGTGGCGAAACGCAGGCCCTGGTGGTGACCACGCTGGGCACCGGCGACGACGAGCAGATCATCGACGCGCTGCACGGCAACAGCCGCAGCAACTTCCTGCTGCACTACAACTTCCCGCCCTATTCGGTGGGCGAGGTCGGCCGCGTCGGTTCCCCCGGCCGCCGCGAGATCGGCCACGGCAAGCTGGCCTGGCGCGCGCTGCAAGCCGTGCTGCCCGCGCCGACCGACTTCCCCTATACCATCCGCGTCGTGTCCGAGATCACCGAATCGAACGGCTCGTCCTCGATGGCGTCGGTCTGCGGCGGGTCGCTGGCGATGATGGACGCGGGCGTGCCGCTGAAGGCGCCGGTCGCCGGGGTGGCGATGGGCCTGATCCTGGAAGACGACGGCCGCTATGCGGTCCTGACCGACATCCTGGGGGATGAGGATCACCTGGGCGACATGGACTTCAAGGTCGCCGGCACCGCCGAGGGCATTACCTCGTTGCAGATGGACATCAAGGTCGCGGGCATCACGCCTGCCATCATGGAACAGGCCCTGGCGCAGGCCAAGGAAGGGCGTCTGCACATCCTGGGCGAAATGGCCAAGGCCCTGACCGAAGGCCGCCGCGAATTTTCGGCCCACGCCCCCCGGATCGAGACGATGCAGATCCCGACCGACAAGATCCGCGAAGTGATCGGGTCCGGCGGCAAGGTCATCCGCGAGATCGTCGAGGTTTCGGGTGCCAAGGTCGACATCAACGACGACGGCACCATCAAGATCGCCTCGGCCAATGCCGATTCGATCAAGAAGGCCTATGACATGATCTATTCGATCGTGGCCGAACCCGAAGAAGGCCGGATCTATACCGGCAAGGTCGTCAAGCTGGTCGATTTCGGCGCCTTCGTGAACTTCTTCGGCAAGCGCGACGGCCTGGTCCATGTGTCCCAGATCGCGAACAAGCGCCTGAACCACCCGAACGAGCTGCTGAAGGAAGGCCAGGAGGTCAAGGTAAAGCTGTTGGGCTTCGACGACCGCGGCAAGGTCCGGCTGGGCATGAAGATGGTCGACCAGGAAACCGGGCAGGAGATCACCGAGACCAAGGAAGAACCGGCCGAGGGCTGATAGTTCGACGACATCGGAAGGCCCCGGCATGTTCGGGGCCTTTTCATGCTTGCCGCGACGGGGTGTCATGGTGCAGACGGACTGGCCGATCCTCATTCTGACGCTGGAGGGCGACGAGGCGCGCCGCCGGCCCCTGCTGGACCGTCTTGCGGAACTGGGCCTGCTGTGGCGCCTGGTTTTCGGCGTCGATGGGCGGCGGGGTCTGCCTGCCGAATATCTGCCGTTGATAGACCGGGACGCCGCCCGGAACCGGCTGAAGCGCCCGATGACGGATGCGGAATTCGCCTGCGCCCTGTCGCACCGGCAAATCTACAAGACCATTGTTGACGAGGGACTTGCCGGGGCAATCGTGCTTGAGGATGATGCGATCCTGACAGGGGATTTCCCTGACTTTCTTCGGGCGGGTCATTACAGGACGGATACCCTGACCTTGCTGTATCATTACTCGGGGCGCGCCTTGCCCTGGCAGCGAAAAAAGGCGGGGCGGTGGATGATGTATCGTCCGACGCGGCGGGCATCGGGGTGCACCGGTTATTCGGTGTCCCGGAATGCGGCGCATGACCTCTTGCGCGCGACAACCCCGGTCACCTGTGTTTCCGACTGGCCAGTGGATTTGTATGACCTGCGCGCTTGGCTGGTATCGCCGCGCGTCGTGCATCATGCCGCTCCGGGGCAGGGGCCTTCGCATCTTGAACAGGATCGGGCCTTTGCCGAGATGCAGCAGACACGCGAAAGAAAGAACCCCGCACGGTTTTTCAAGGCGAGTTATTACCGCGGGCTTGTTCGGCGCAGGCTGGCGCGGCGTGTGGATTCTTGAAATGACTCCTTCAGACTATATCGCCCGGGCGGGCCTGTCCTTCCGCCCGCCGCCCCAGGCCCTGGCCGATCCGCAGGGCAGGATCGTCGCGCATCTGCGCCGCCCCGGCGCCGTCGATCTGGCCTGCACGGCCGATCTGCGCGGCGAAATCGCGCTTTACGAAACCCCGCAGGGCGAACCGCCGCTGTTCGTGTCCTACTACACCACCGACACGCCTTACGAAGGACTGGCCGCCGACCTGCGCGCCTCGCTGGACCACCACCATCTGCCGCACCGGATCCAGCCGGTGGCCTCTCGCGGGTCATGGGTCGCCAATACCGGGCTGAAGGCGCGGGTGATCCAGGCGGCCTGGCAGGACAGCGGGCGTCCAGTCTGCTGGATCGACGCCGATGCCGCGATCCTGCGCCCGCCCGCCTTCCTGATGGGCAATCCCTTCGACGTGGCCTTTGTGCGCCGCCAAGGCTGGGAAGACATTTCCTATTTGATTTATCTCAATACATCCCCGGCGGTGGGCAGGCTGCTGGCCGAATGGGTGCGGCTTTGCGACGAATACCCGCATGTCTGGGACCAGGTGCTGTTCAGCCTGGCCTGGTTCCGCACCGCCCGCGACACGGACCTGGCAAGCCAGTGGCTGAACAGCGGCATATCCCGGACGCCGCGTCCCTGGATCCGCGACCTGCGGGACCGGATCCTCCATTACCCGTCGGGCCGCAAGATCCGGCCTTTCATCGACCAGAAGCAGGCCTCGCGCCAGCTCAAGGCCTATGTGAACGCCTCAGCCCGGCACAGGGACGAGATCGGCACCGACGATCTGAGCGCGGGCTATCGCGCCGCGCTTAAGGGCTATGATTTCAGCTTCGATCCGCGCCTGGAAGCGGTCGTGGCGCGGCGGGCCTGACATGGTCAGGCGCAAGAAATCCAGGATCGAGCGGTTCTTCTCGCTCAATCAACACCGCAAACGCTGGGGCGCGCGGCGGCATGTCGTTGCCGATCCCGATCTGGCCGCGATGCGGGACCGGATCGTCGCGGCGGGCGAGGCGGTGCAGACGCGCGGTTCGGACAAGTCGCTGGACCGGCATCTGGCGAATTTGCGGTTCGAGTTTTCCGGCCAATCCGAACTGCTGCTGCACCACGCCACCCTGATCGTCCTGATCCGGCGCGAGGTGCGGCTGCCGGAAAGCCTGGCCAGGTTCCATGCGCTGTGGGCGCAAGAGGCGGAGTTCCTGTGCGGTCACCTGAACCTGCGCTGGCTGATTTCGGCAGCCGACACCTTCGCGGAACACGACCCGGATCCGCAGGATCGCGCGATCGGGATGATGGCGTCCCTGCTGGGCAATACCGTGAAGATCGGCGAATCCGATCGCTATATCCATGGTGCCGAATCGCTGAAGCCCTTACCCGACAGGATCGAAAGGCTGCAAACCGAACTGGTTCCGCTGTTCGAAGGAACCTCGGTCTTTACCGTCGGCACGGATGACACGTTGCGCAACCTGTATTGGCGGCTGGAACCTTTCTTCGCCGCCGGGTCCGCAGGGATGATCCTGAGGACGGTTTATGACCGGATGCAGGTGAACGATACCGCCTTTGCCCGGCTGCGCGCGCTGCACCATCGCGACCGCACGGGCTGGTGGAACGACGACCCGGACGCGTCTTGACACCCCCCTCATCACCTTTTCAGAAACAGGCTGCGAGGCCATCGATGCAGCATCCCGTCTATCTCATCAACCTGGACGGTTCGGACGACCGGCTTCGGTCGGCCAAGCGCCAACTGGACGATGCGGGCATACCCTTTGAGCGCGTCCCCGCATTCGACGGCAGGGCGCTGCGGGTGGAGGAGTTCCCCGAATACGATGCCGCCGGTGCGATGGCTTATATGGGCCGTCCGCTGCGCGGGGGCGAGATCGGTTGCTATCTCAGCCATCTCGACTGCGCGCGCCGCTTTCTGGAGAGCGGCGCCCCCTGCGGGCTGGTGTTCGAGGACGATATGCAACTGAACCCCGGCTTTGCCGAGGGGCTGCGCATCGTTCTGGACTGGCTGGACGAACATCGGAACTGGGATCTGGTGAACCTCGGTTCCCCCCAGCACAAGATCTATACGCCGATTATGGAGTTCAGCGCAGCCGGGCGCCGTTACGACCTGACCCGTGCCCATTACTTTCCCATGACCGCCACCGCGCTGATCTGGTCGCGGCAGGGGGCGGAAAGCTTTGTGCAAACGCATGACCGCATCACGCGCGGCGTGGACAACCATTTCCGGCACTGGCTGACGCGCAGCGATCGGGGCCTGTCAGTCTGGCCCCCGCTGGTCACGACGACGGGCGCGGAAAGCGTCATCGAAGGCGGGTCTGGCAAGCGATCCGCCCAGGGTCGCCACCCGCTTTACGGGTTGATCAAGCAGCGCCGCCAGATCGTGAACAAGTGGATCGCTTGGCGGCACAAGCGCGATCTGGCGCGGCGGGGGAAGGCCGCGGGCGACGCCGCGCCCCCCCGGTCCTGATCAGGCAGGATCCTTGGCAAAGCGCAGATAGGGCAGCTTGATGTCCAGCGGGCCGTATTTCTCCTCGGCCGCTTTGTCGTCCAGCGACAGGGCCACGATCACGTCCTGACCCGGCTGCCAGTCGGCGGGGGTCGCGATGGGCACGCCGTCGGTCTTGCGCACCGCGTCCAGCGCGCGCAGGATCTCGGCGAAGTTGCGGCCGATGGACATCGGATAGGTCAGCGTCAGGCGGATCTTCTTGTCGGGACCGATGATGAACACGCTGCGCACGGTAGCCGAATGGGCCGGGGTGCGGCCTTCGTTCGGCAGATAATATTCGGCCGGCAGCATGTCATAGGCCTTGGCGACGGTCAGGTCGCGGTCGTCGATGATCGCGAAATTCGCCGGGACACCCGCAACCTGTTCGATGTCGCGCTTCCATTTGCCGTGATCCTCGACCGAATCGACCGAGACGCCCAGAACCTTGGTGCCGCGCTTTTCGAATTCCGGGACCAGCCGGGCCACGGCGCCGAATTCGGTCGTGCAGACCGGCGTGAAATCACGCGGATGGCTGAAGAGGATCGCATAGCTTCCGTCCAGCCAGTCGTGAAAGCGGATCTCGCCCTCGGTCGAGGGGGCGGTGAAATCGGGGGCGATGTCGTTGATACGCAGGGACATGAGGGGCCTTTCGAGAGGGAACGTTCCGGCAGAATAGGGGAAACGAACCGGAATGCCAGTCTTTTATCTACTTCATTGGTCGAGATTAACAAGGCTTGCACAGGGCCGCCCGTCGTTTCACCTTGTGCGGGAAATCCGAACGGGGAAGGGATCGCCATGACCGGGCTGCTGGACAAGCGCAAGTTCTATATCGACGGGCAATGGGTCGATCCCGTCCGCGCCAACGACCTCGAGGTGATCGACCCTTCGACCGAGGAGGCCGTGGCGGTCATCAGCCTGGGCGACCGGGCCGATACCGACCGGGCGGTCGCCGCCGCCAAGGCGGCGTTCGCCGACTGGTCGCTCACCGAGCCCGCAGAACGGCTGCGCCATGTCGAACGGATCCTGGAAATCTACAATCGCCGGGCGCCGGACATGGCCTGGGCGATCAGTCACGAAATGGGCGCGCCGCAGGACATGTCGCTGGGCGACCAGGTTGCCGCGGGCACCTATCACATCCAGAATTTCATCAACGCCTTCAAGGAATTCGACTTCATCCGCCCGTTGGGGGATCACGCCCCGACCTCGATGGTGGCATGGGAGCCGGTGGGCGTTGTCGGGCTGATCACGCCCTGGAACTGGCCCATGAACCAGGTCACGCTGAAGGTCATCCCGGCGATCCTGGCGGGCGATACCTGCGTGCTGAAACCGTCCGAGATCGCGCCCCTGTCCTCGATGGTCTTTGCCGAGATCGTGGACGAAGCCGGCCTGCCCAAGGGCGTCTTCAACCTGGTTAACGGCGACGGGCCGGGGGTCGGCACGCAGCTTTCGACCCACAAGGACGTGGACATGATCAGCTTCACCGGATCGACCCGCGCCGGGATCGCGATCACCAAGGCGGCGGCGGACACGCTGAAGAAGGTCGTGCTGGAACTGGGCGGCAAGGGGGCCAACATCGTCTTCGCCGATGCCGACGACAAGGCCGTGGTGCGCGGCGCGCGGCATTGCTTCTACAACAGCGGCCAGTCCTGCAACGCGCCGACCCGGATGCTGGTCGAACGCTCGATCTATGACCAGGCGGTCGAAACGGCGGCCAGGGTCGCCCAGGAAACGCAGGTGGCCAGCGCGCATCAGCCCGGAAAGCATATCGGCCCTGTGGTCAGCAAGCTGCAATGGGACCGGATCCAGGATATGATCCAGAAGGGCATCGACGAGGGTGCGCGCCTGGTCGCCGGCGGCACCGGCCTGCCCGAGGGCGTGAACCGCGGCTATTTCGTCCGTCCGACCGTCTTTGCCGATGTCAGCAACGACATGACCATCGCCCAGCAGGAAATCTTCGGTCCGGTCCTGTCGATCATCCCCTTCGATTCCGAGGAACAGGCCATCGAGATCGCCAACGACACGCCCTACGGGCTGACCAACTATGTCCAGTCCCAGGACGGCGCCCGCCGCAACCGCGTGGCGCGGCGCCTGAGGTCGGGGATGGTCGAGATGAATGGCCAGTCGCGCGGGGCGGGGTCGGCCTTCGGCGGCGTCAAGATGTCGGGCCGCGCCCGCGAGGGCGGCGTCATGGGGCTGGAGGAGTTCATGGATTCCAAGGCCATCAGCGGCTGGCACAACGACTGATCGGGTCGTTCCGTCTGCGGATAATGCCTAGCATTTGAGGGGTCGGCTTGTTCCAAAGCCGACTTGCCGCGACATTGCGCCTGAACAGCGATGGCGGAATGGCGATGGCACGGCAGAAGGCGGCGACGGGTCCGACGATCCTGATCAAGCGGGTGACCGCTTCCGGCGAAGCCGGCCACCATGGCGGCGCCTGGAAGGTCGCCTATGCGGATTTCGTGACCGCCATGATGGCGTTCTTTCTGCTGATGTGGCTTCTGAACGCCACCACAGAACAGCAGCGCGCGGGCCTGGCCGAGTATTTCAATCCGACCATCGTGCGGACCCCCGGCGCCTCGGGCGAGGGGGTGGAACAGCTGGGCAAGGACGCCTCGGACGCGACCCTGGACCAGGTGGCCGAGGAGATCGGCCGCCAGCTTCACGCCACCGGCGGCGAATCGCAGCAGCTGACCAATCTTCTGCGCCATGTCGTCACACGCATGACCGACGAGGGGCTGGTCATTGAACTGGGCGATCTGACCGACCAAGCGCTGTTCGTGGAAGACAGCGCCCAGCCTCAGCCGGTCCTGTCCGAACTGACCCGAATCATCGCCCGCGTTATCGCCAAAACCCGCAACCAGATCGCCGTTTCCGGCCATGTCCGGGCCTATCCCGAGATGCTGGTGAATTCTCCGGTCTGGGCGCTGTCGGACGCCCGCGCCCATGCGGTCCGCAACCTGCTGGAGGGATCCAGCCTGGACGCCAAGCGAATCCAGCGGGTTACAGGATATGCCGACCGCAAGAGCAAGACCGGAAACCCCATGCATCCGGCCAACAACCGGATCGAAGTGATTTTACTCAGATAGGCCGGCGCGATTAGGCGAATCTTAAGCCCTGCGTCGGATGATCAAGACGAACTGAAAAAGGTGATGCCATGTCAATGTCTTCCGCGATGAGCGCCGGCGTTTCCGGGCTGGCGGCAAACTCCACCCGACTTGCAACGATTTCCGACAACATCGCGAACTCGGGCACCTATGGCTACAAACGGATGGAAACGGACTTCAATTCCTTCGTGCTGAACCAGCATCGCATCGCCGGGCTGTATTCTGCGGGCGGCGTCACGGCGACGACGCAGCGCCTGATCGAGGACGACGGGGGGGTGTCCACCACCTCTCACCCGCTGGACATCGCGGTGTCCGGGCGCGGAATGCTGCCGGTGACATCGGCGGTGGATCTGGACAACGGCTTTACCGACCTGCCCTTCATGATGACACGGACCGGATCGTTCCGCCCCGATGCCGAGGGTATCCTGCGCACGGAATCGGGCCTTGTCCTGATGGGCTGGCCCGCCCAAGCGGATGGCAGCATCCCGGTGATGTCGCGCGATACCATGACCGGGCTGGTGCCCGTCCAGATCAGCGCCAACCAGACCGCCGGCGATCCGACCACCCAGATATCCCTTGGCGTCAACCTGCCCGCGACCGAAACGCTGCCCACGGCGTCAGGCGCCTCGATCCCTTACAAGGTGGAATATTTCGGCAACCTGGGCACGTCGGAATCCTTGAATATCACTTTCACCCCCAACACCTCGGACGCCACGGGCATGTCCAGCACCTGGGTGATGGAGGTCCGCGATTCGGCGTCGAATCCGGCGTCCAATCTGGTCGGATCGTACCGGATCGTTTTCGATGAAAGTCAGGCGAACGGCGGCAGCATCGCCAGCGTGACCACGCTTAGCGGCGGGGCTTACGACCCGGCCACGGGGGCGATCGGTCTGGCCGTGGCGGGCGGGTCCATGGACCTGGTCATCGGTACGCCGGGCGGGACGACCGGAATGCGCCAGCTTTCGGCCAATTTCTCGCCCATCAACGTCACCAAGAACGGCTCGCCGGTCGGCAACCTGACCACGGTCGAGGTGGATGCGGACGGTTTCCTGAAAGCCAGCTATGACACCGGCTTCGTCAAGACGCTGTATCAGATCCCGCTGGTGGACGTGCCCAACCCCAACGGCCTGGTCTCGGTCGATTCGCAGGCCTTCACGATCTCACCCACCTCGGGCAGCTTCTTCCTGTGGGACGCGGGCGACGGCCCGACGGGTTCCGTCCAGGGCTATGCGCTGGAAGAATCGACCACCGACGTGGCCGAGGAGCTGACCCATCTGATCATGACGCAGCGCGCCTATTCGTCGAACGCCAAGATCATCCAGACCGTCGACGAGATGCTGCAAGAAACCACCAATATCAAGCGCTGAGGGGTAAGTTGGGATGAGCATCGCGCGCGCCCTTGGAAATGCCGTGTCTGGCTTGACGGCCACGGCGCGGGGCACCGAAACCGTGGCGGCGAACCTGGCCAATGCCGCGACCCCCGGCTATGCCCGGCGGGAACTGGCGGTCAGCGCCCAGACCGCGGGCGGCAATGCCGGGGGCGTGCGCGTCGATGGCGTCACCCGCGCCGTGAATGCCAGCGTGCTGTCCGAGTCCCGCTTGGCCGAGGCCGCGAGGGCCGAGGCTTCCACTCGGCTGGCCTTCGCCACCACGATCGAGGATCAGATCGGCATCGCCGGCAATGCCGGCAGCCTGGGGGCGGCGCTGACCGATTTCCAGACCGCATTGTCATCGGCCGCCAGCCGCCCCGACGACGAAATCCGCCTGACGCAGGCCGTGGACAAGGCGCAGGCTCTGGCCTCGCGGCTGAATGCGGCCTCCGACCAGGTTCAGGCCGCCCGTAGCGCGGCGGATCAGGCGATCGCCACCAATGTCGCCACGCTGAACAAGTCCCTGGCCGAGGTCGCGCATCTCAATCGCCGGATCACGGTGATGGAAGCCGACGGGTCAGACCCCTCGTCTTTGATCGACCAGCGGCAGGGGATCATCAGCGAGATCTCCAAGATCGTCCCGGTGCAAGAGGTGACGCGCGCCGCCGGTGCCGTGGCCCTGTTCACGACCGGAGGTGCCGTGCTTCTGGACGGCACTACGCCGACCGCCTTCGGCTTCGACGCGGCAGGTCAGGTGACGGTTGGCCAGACGGTCGGATCCGGGCTGGCGCTGCTGACGCAGAACGGCATCGACCTGACGCAGGCCCAGATGCGGCTTTACGCGGGCGGGTCGCTGGCGGCGAATTTCGCCATCCGCGACGAACTGGCCCCTGCGGTTCAGGCGTCGCTGGACGATCTTGCCTATGACCTGCATGAACGGCTGGCCGATCCTGCGGTCGACGGCACCCTGACCGCCACCTCGGCGGGATTGTTCACCGACGACGGCGTCCGCGCCAGCCTGGCGGACAAGACGGGGCTGGCAGGGCGGATCAGCCTGAATACCGCCGTCATCGAGTCCGAGGGCGGCGATGTGTGGCGCCTGCGGTCCGGGCTGGCAGCCAGTGCGGAAGGTGCCGTTGGCGACGCCACCCTGCTGGTCGCGATGTCGGATGCCCTGAACCAGGCGACCGCAGCCTTGGCGGGCACCGGATTCAGCGGCAAGGCCTCATTGGCCGACCGCCTGGGCACGGTGGAATCGCAGGTCTCGACCGCGCGGGTGAATGCCCAATCCGACGCCGCGATCCGCAACGGGCAGGCCGATACGATCTGGTCGCGGCTGGCGGCGGATGGGGTGGACAGCGATGCCGAAATGCAGCGGCTGCTGCAATATGAACAGGCGTATGCCGCCAATGCGCGGGTCATTCAGGCCATCCAGACCATGATGGATCAGATACTGGGGATATGACGATGACGGTGCAACCCATCGGGGATCAGGCGCGCGCCTTTGCCATGCAGGCCGCGACGAACCGGATCAAGACCACCATGGCAACCTTGACTGCCGAATTGGCCAGCGGCGAAGTCGCCGACCTGGGCGGCAGGCTGCAAGGCAACACCCAGAACCTCGCCGGGATCGAAGCGCGGATTGCTGCGCTGGCGCAGTTCGGGCGCAACGCCGCCGAGGCCGCCGCCCATACCAAGGGAATGCAGGACGCGCTGACCTCGGTCCAGACGACGGCCACCAGGATAGGGCAGAGCCTTTACCTGGATCCCCAGGCTGCGACGGATGCGCTTGTGGCCACCCGCTCGGCGGAAGCGGCTTCGTCCTTGCAGGCGGTGATCGGCCAGTTGAACGGCTCGGTCGGGCAGCGTTTTCTGTTTTCCGGCATGCAGAGCGACACCCAGCCCCTTGCCTCGGCGGAAACCATCCTGACCGCCTTGACGACCCAGGTCGCAGGGCTGACCACGGCGGCAGATGTGGCCCAGGCGGTGTCGGATTGGTTCGATGCGCCCCCCGGCGCGGGCGGTTTTGCCGATGTTGCCTATCATGGCGGAACCGGCGGGCAGCTGGCCCCCATCGGTGAAAGCATGACGATCACCCTGACCACGACCGCCCTGTCGCCCGCCATCCGCGACAGCCTCAAGGGCTTGGCGGCGGCGGCGATGGTCGATCGCGGCGCCCTGGCCGGAAACGGGGCCGAACAACGGATGCTGTTGCAGGCGGCAGGCAAGTCGTTGCTGGACAACTCGCCGCCCTTGATCGCCGAGATGGCACGCGTGGGCTATGCTCAGCAGCTTATCGCCACGGCTCAGACCGAGGGGTCCGCTGCGACAGCCACGCTGCAAACTGCCCGCAACACCTTGCGAGAGGCCGATCCGCTGGCGACCTCAACCGCGCTCAGCGATGCGGAAACCAAGTTGGATACGCTTTACTCCGTGATCGGGCGGCTATCGCAGCTGAAGCTGGTGGATTATCTGTGATGCGGCGTCTTCTTGCGATGATCGTCATGGCATTGCTGCCTGTGATCGCGGCAGCCGCCCCGGTTCGCATCAAGGATCTGGCCGATTTCGACGGCGTACGCGGCAACGACCTGGTGGGCTATGGCTTGGTCGTCGGCCTGGACGGCACCGGCGACGGCTTTCGCAACGCCCCCTTCACCGAGGAACTGCTGGCGGGGCTGCTGGAGCGGCTGGGCGTCAACGTCACGGACGAAGCGCTGCGATCCCGCAACGTCGCGGCTGTGGTCGTCACCGCGACCCTGCCGCCCTTCGCGCGTTCGGGCAGCCGCATCGACGTCAGCGTGTCGACCATCGGGGACGCCAAGAGCCTGCTGGGCGGGACCCTGGTGATGACGCCGTTGAAGGCGGCGGACGGCAATATCTATGCGGTGGCCCAGGGCTCGATCATCGCCAGCGGCGCGGCGGTCGAAGGCGAGGCCGCCCGCGTGGTCGAAGGTGTGCCGACCTCGGGCAAGATCCCGGTCGGCGCGCGGGTCGAGCGGGAGGTCGAATTCGATTTCGCCGGCATCCAGAATATCCGCGTCGCCCTGCGGAACGCCGATTTCACGACCGCGACCCGGATCGAGGATGCGATCAACAGCGACTTTGATCGCCGCGTTGCGACGACCCAGGACAGCGGCACGGTTCTTGTCGAATTCCGCCAGCTCGGCGCCGTCAATCCGGCGCGCGTTCTGGGGCGGATCGAGAACCTGACCGTCGAACCCGAGGACCGGGCCAAGGTGGTCATCGACCACAAATCGGGCACCATCGTGATTGGGGAAAGGGTGCGCATCTCGCGGGTGGCAGTGTCGCAGGGTGCCTTGACGCTGAGCGTGAGCGAGGCACCCATGGTGTCGCAGCCCAACCCCTTTGCGCGGGGCGAAACCGTGACTGTGCCCAGGACGGTTGCCGAATTGCGCAACGAACCCGGCATCGGCTTTGCCGAGGTGGCGGGCGAGACCTCGCTTAGTGATCTGGTCGAAGGGCTGAATGCCCTTGGTGTCCGGCCGCGGGAAATGATCGACATCCTGAAGTCGATCCATGCGGCAGGGGCGCTTCATGCCGATCTGGTGATTGAGTGAAGGACGGGATTTTTTCGCCTGACAAGTGACAGGCCCTGCCTTGTCGCATAGAGGGTAGGCGATGTTTCCAGTCCTTGGGTTGATCTGATGAAGATAGAAGCCACCGCCTTGCCCGATGTCCTGATCCTGACCCCCGCGCGGTTTGGCGACGAACGGGGTTTCTTTTCGGAAAGCTGGAATCGCAAGGCCTTGGCGGAAGCCGGACTGGACCTGCCCGATTTCGTGCAGGACAACCATTCAATGTCGCGCCGCGCGGGAACGGTGCGCGGGTTGCACTATCAGGCCCCGCCCTTTGCGCAGGGCAAGCTGGTGCGCTGCGGACGGGGCGCGCTTCTGGACGTGGCGGTCGATGCCCGGCGGGGCAGCCCCACCTATGGCCGATGGGTCGCAGTCCAGCTCAGCCATGATAACGGCCGCCAGCTCTGGATACCAACCGGGTTTCTGCATGGTTTCGTAACCCAGGAACCGGATACCGAAATCATCTACAAATGCACCGCCCATTACGACCGGGCGAGCGATGGGGCTGTCCGATGGGACAGCCTTGGCATCGATTGGGGGGTGGACGATCCGCTGCTGTCCAACAAGGACCGCGACGCCCCCGCCTTTGCCGAATGGACATCTCCTTTTGAATACGGGGCCGCAGCATGAAGATCCTTGTGACCGGCGGCGCCGGCTTCATCGGCTCGGCCGTGGTGCGCCTGGCCGTTTCGCGTGGACACGATGTGGTCAATGTCGATGCCCTGACCTATGCCGCCAATCCCGCGAATGTGGCCGAGGCCGCAGACAGCCCGCGCTATCGCTTCGAACATGTAGACATCCGCGACAGGGCTGCGTTGGACCGAGTTTTCGCGTCCCATCGGCCTGACGTGGTGATGCATCTGGCCGCCGAAAGCCATGTGGACCGATCCATCGACGGACCCGCCGCCTTCATCGAAACCAATGTGATCGGCACCTTCAACATGCTGGAGGCCGCGCGGGCTTACTGGATCGCGCAGGGCAGGCCAGGGGAATTCCGGTTCCACCATATCTCGACCGATGAGGTTTTCGGATCGTTGGGCGACACCGGCCAGTTCACCGAAACCACCCCCTATGATCCGCGCAGCCCCTATTCCGCCAGCAAGGCCGGGTCCGATCACCTGGTGCGCGCCTGGCACGAGACCTATGGCCTGCCGGTGGTTCTGACCAATTGTTCGAACAATTACGGGCCGTATCATTTCCCCGAAAAGCTGGTGCCGGTCGTGATCCTGAAAGCCCTGGCGGGAGAGCCGATCCCCGTCTATGGCGACGGCGGCAACGTCCGCGACTGGCTTTATGTCGAGGATCACGCCGATGCGCTGCTGCTGGTCGTCGAAAAGGGCCGGGTCGGCAGCAGCTACAACATCGGTGGCGAAAACGAGGCCAAGAACATCGACCTGGTGCGCACCATCTGCGCGCATATGGACGATCTTCATCCCGAAGGCGCGCCGCATGCGGACCTGATCACCTTCGTCTCCGACCGCCCCGGGCATGACCGCCGCTATGCGATCGATCCTTCGCGGATCCGCACCGAACTGGGCTGGCGGCCATCCGTCACGGTCGAGGAGGGCCTGCGCAGGACCGTCGAATGGTATCTGACCCATCGCGACTGGTGGCAACCGCTCTTGTCGCGCGACGGGGTCGGGAAGCGCCTGGGGCAGGCCGGATGACAGGGCTGCTGGTTCTTGGAAGGTCGGGGCAGCTTGGGCAGGCCCTGGCGCGCCTGGCGCCGGAGGCGACCGTCTGGGGCCGCGCTGAGGCCGATCTGTCCGAACCCCAGGCCGTCGCCGCGCGGATTCAGGCGCTGCGGCCGCAGGTAATCATCAACGCCTCTGCCTACACCGCCGTGGACCGAGCCGAATCCGAGCCCGAGGCGGCGGCGATGCTGAACGCCACCGCGCCCGGCCTGCTGGCCGGGGCGGCGGCCGATCTGGGGATCCCGTTTCTGCATGTCTCGACCGATTATGTCTTTGACGGGACGGGCGACAACGCGCGCGACGAGGATGCGCCGACGGGGCCTCTGGGCGTCTATGGGCAAACCAAGCTGGAGGGCGAGGGCCGGGTTGCGGCGTGCGGCGGGCAATGGGCGGTGATGCGGACATCCTGGGTGTTTTCGCCGGATGGCGCGAATTTCGTCAAGACGATGCTGCGCCTGGGGGCCGAGCGGGACCGGATCAACGTGGTCGCCGATCAGGTCGGCGGTCCGACGGCCGCCCACCGGATCGCCGCCGCCCTGCTGGAGATGGCGCGGCAGATGCAGGCGGACCGCGGCAAGGGCGGGCTTTATCATTTCAGCGGCGCGCCCGATGTCAGCTGGGCGGATTTCGCGCGCCGCATTTTCGCGCGTGCGGGGCTGGATTGCGCGGTCCAGGACATCCCCGGAAGCGATTATCCGACGCCTGCGCGGCGTCCGGCCAATTCGCGGCTGGACTGTTCGCGCATCGCGCGCGATTTCGGTATTGCCCGCCCGGATTGGCAGGCTGACCTCGACCAGGTTTTGACGCAATTGGGATATGCAAGATGACGGGACGCAAGGGCATCATTCTGGCGGGCGGATCGGGAACGCGCCTTTATCCGATCACGATCGGCGTGTCGAAACAGCTTCTGCCGCTGTATGACAAGCCGATGATCTATTATCCGATCAGCGTGCTGATGCTGGCCGGCATTCGCGAGATCGCGATCATCACCACGCCCGAGGATCAGGGACAGTTCCAGCGACTGCTTGGAACGGGCGAGCAATGGGGTCTGCGCTTCGAATGGATCGTCCAGCCCTCGCCCGACGGGCTGGCCCAGGCCTATATCCTGGCCGAGGATTTCCTGGCCGGCGCATCCTCGGCCATGGTGCTGGGCGACAACATCTTTTTCGGCCACGGCCTGCCCGAACTGCTGAAGGCGGCGGACGGGCGGACCGGCGGGGGCACGGTCTTCGGCTATCGCGTGTCGGATCCCGAACGCTATGGCGTGGTGGACTTCCAGACCGACGGCCGGGTCCGTGCGATTATCGAAAAGCCGGAACTGCCGCCGTCGAATTTTGCCGTAACCGGGCTTTATTTCCTGGACGGCACGGCCTCGGAACGCGCCAGGCAGGTCATCCCGTCCGAGCGGGGCGAGCTTGAGATCACCACGCTTCTGGAAAGCTATCTGCGCGATGGCAGCCTGACGGTGGAGAAGATGGGCCGCGGCTTTGCCTGGCTGGATACCGGCACCCATGGCAGCCTGCTGGATGCGGGCAATTTCGTGCGCACCCTGGAAAAGCGGCAGGGATTGCAGACCGGCTGCCCCGAGGAAATCGCCTTCGAGGCAGGCTGGATCACCGAAGACGCCCTGCGCGAACAGGCGCAGCGGTTTTCCAAGAACTCCTATGGCCGTTATCTGATGGCGCTGCTGGGGCCGCGCTGACGCAGCCTGCCCAACAGGGCCGCCGCGAACAGGGCGGCGGTCCCGGGCGCGGTCTGGCGATAGAGGCCGATCCGCGCCATCCGGGCTGCCGCCATCGGGCCCGGCTGATACAGGGCCGCGCCGAAGCGGTCCAGAATCCGGCGGTTTTCGGGCAAAAGCTCCGATCGGACGGCCTCCAGGGCGGCGTGATTGGCTGCCAGCCAGCCGCCATAGTCGCCCGCCAGCAACTTGCCGATGCGCTGCGACATGGCCGGAACCGTATCGTTGCGGCCCATCACGCTGTAAGCGTGCTGACGATAGAACAGGGCGGGACGGGGATCGTGGATCAGTGCCGCCCCCGCCCCCGAAGTGACCTGATAAGCCCACCAGTCATGCGATTCGATGTTTCGTGCCCGGGCCGCGGCGGCGCAGCGGCGCAGCAGCGCGGCGGCCTCGGCGTTGAAGACCGACGTATTGCCCGCCATGATCGCCTGTACCAGAGCGTTCCGGAAGCCCAAGGGGCGGTGGAAATGCCGCGACTGGGCGATCGGGACCAGGGCGGCGTCGGTGATGATCGTGCGGGCGGCGTAATGGACGGGGCCGTCCCGCCGGGATAGCGCCGCGGCGGCGCGGGCCAGCTTGTCGGGAAACCAGACATCGTCCTGGTCGCAAAAGGCGATGGCCCCTTCGGGCGCGGCGGTCAGAAGGTGCAGGAAATTCTGCGTGGCGCCTCGGCGTGGCCCGTCGATCATCTGCACCTGTCCGGCCGGACGCGAGGCCGCGAACGCCGCGACGATGCCGGGGGTTCCGTCGTCCGATCCGTCGTCGGACAGGATCAGGCGCCAGTTCCGGTGGGTCTGCGCCGCGATGCTGTCCAGTTGCGCACGGATGAAGCCCGCGCCACGATAGCTGGCAAGCAGGATCGTGATGCAATCGCTTTCCGGAAAGGCTTGGTCCACCGGCATGTCCTTGATCGGGCAGGGCCGGTTTCTGCCCTGCCGGCCTTGCCGATGCAACCGTCAGCTTGCCTGGCGGGCGATATCCTCGATCAGGACCGCCTTGACAGGCAGGTCGGTGCTGGCCTGCGCGGCCTTTTGCAGGCGCTCGCGCAACGGCGCCAGCCGCGCCTCGGAGGTGAAGTTGCCGTCGAAGCCGCCGGTATTGGCGTGGATCAGCAATTCGCGCAACAGGGCGTCGCGCAGGCGGTGTTCCTGCTGTTCCATCGCGGGCAGCTCGGCGCCGCCGGTTTCGATAGTCAGTGTCAGGATCATCACCGCGCCCATGTCGCCGTTGCGCATCAGCGGCACGAAGAACTGGGACGGGAAGGTGAACCAGGCCTCGGCGGGAACGGCGGTCTCGTCCCCGTGGCCGCCGCCGTGATCGGCAGCGGCGGCATGGCCGTTGGCCGCGGTAGGGTGGTCGGGGGCTTGCGCGGCGGCGTGTTCGTCAGCGGCGGGTTTTGCATCGCCATGATCGCCCTCGGCAGCGGCCTGTTCGGTTCCCTCGGGCGCGGGCCGCAGGATGTCGCCGGCGGCGACGCCCGCGACAAGGGCCAGGATGGGGATCAGCAGGGTCAGGATCTTCTTCATGGGCCACCCTCAATACGGCAGGATCACGTCGGCGATCTGCTGGCCGAAGCGGGGTTGCTGCACGTCGGTGATCTGCCCGCGTCCGCCATAGCTGATGCGCGCGCCCGCGATGCGGTCATAGGCGATCTCGTTGCTGCGGTCGATGTCGGCGGGACGCACGAAGCCGCTGACGGTCAGTTCGCGCAGTTCATAGTTCACCCGGACCTCCTGCGTCCCCTCGATCTGCAAGGTGCCGTTGGGCAGCGTGTCGATCACGGTCGCGGCGACGCGCAGGGTCAGCTTGTCGCGCCGGGTGATGTTGCCGCTGCCCTTGTAGGTCGAGGAGGATTCCGCTTCGGCCAGGTTGTCGAAGCTGGCGCCTTCGGGCAGTTTCTTGTTCAGGCGCTGCGGAATGCCGATCATCTGCGGAACGCTGACGCTTTCCCCCGAGGAGCGGCTGCGGCCCGAGGTGTTGGTCATCTGCGCCTCGTCGTCGATCTCGATCACCACGGTCAGGATATCGCCGCGCGTGGCCGCCCGCCGGTCGCTGATCAGCGACGAGGTGGTCCCCGCCCACAACGAGGCCGCGGCCTCGGGGCGGCCGGAATCGACGGGGATTTCCAGCGGCGGGTTGGTCATGGCAATGAATTCCTCGCTGTTGCGGGGCGAGGTGAGGGTGGGCGGCTTGCCCAGATGGTCGGCCCGCGCGCAGGCGGTCACGGCAAGGGCAAGGCAGATCAGGGCGGTCGGTTTCATCGGATGTCCTTGATTATTGCGTGGCCAGCAGGCTGCCGTCGGGCTGGACGACCGCGCTGATCGTGTTGCGGGATTCGAGGTTCATGACGCGGATCACGTCGCCCGCCGCGCCATCGGACAGGGTCCGCGCCTGGGCGACGATCCGCAGCCCGCCGCGCTGGAAGACCAGCGGATGGACCTGGTTTCGCCCTATCAGCTTGGGCGCCTGCAAGAGCGAGGCTTGCAGCGGCCGGCCTTCGTGGATGGTGATGCGGGTCTGCAAGCCGATGGCTTCGGACGGATCGGACAGTCCAGGCCGGTCGCCATCGACCGCGCGCAGGTCGGCAGCCGTGATGACCGTGCCCGCAGGCAGCGTGCGCGCCGCCGCCAGCACCGCCGCCGAGGCGGGCAGGGGGGCAAGCGCCAGAAGAAAGGCCAGCCACCGCATCAGCGCACCTGCGTCGTGGCCGCCAGCATCTGGTCCGCGGCGGTGATGACCTTGGCGTTCAGTTCGTATCCGCGCTGCGCCTTGATCAGTTCGGTGATCTCACGGACGGGATCGACCGAACTGTCCTCCAGATAGCCCTGGCGAAGAATGCCCAGCCCGTCGACGCCTGGCGTCGTCACCTGGGGCGTGCCGGAGGCGGCGGTTTCCAGGAACAGGTTCGAGCCGATCGCTTCGAGGCCCTTTTCGTTGGAAAAGCCCGCCATCGTCAGCTGGCCCAGCAGCTCCGGTTCGACCTCATCGTTGAAATCGGCGTAAACCTCGCCCGCGGCATTGATCGAGATCGAGCGCGCGTCGTCCGGGATGGTGATGTTCGGAACCACCGGATAGCCGTCCGAGGTGACGACCAGGCCGTCCGGGGACCGTTTCAGCCCGCCGTCGCGCGTATAGGCCGAAATGCCCGAGGGCAGCGTCACCTCCAGATAGCCGTTGCCGTCGATGGCCAGATCCAGGTCGCCCCCGGTCTGGATCGGCGACCCCTGTTGCAGGTTGATGCTGACCGCCGTGGGCCGCACCCCCAGGCCCAGCTGCACGCCCGCCGGGATGACGGTGCCGTCGGCGGCCGTCACGGTGCCGGGGCGCGTCGCCTGCTGATAGGTCAGGTCGGCGAATTCGGCACGCCGGGCGTTGTAGCCGGTGGTCGACATGTTGGCGAGGTTGTTCGAGATGACCTCGACACGGGTTTGCTGCGCGCTCATGCCGGTCGCGGCGATTTGCAAGGCTCTCATCGGTGGTCCTTTCAGCGGCTCATGCCGGCGATCGCGCTGCGGATGCGCTGATCTTCACGGTCGAGGAAGGATTGGCCCAGTTCATAGGCGCGCTGGACTTCGATCATGCGGGTGATTTCGAATACGGAATCGACGTTGGATTCCTCCAGGAAGCCCTGGCGGATGCGAACGTCGTCGACGGGTTCGGGCTGTCCGTCGATGGTGAAGGAGGTGCCGCCCTGATGGGTCAGTTGCGCCTCCTCGGGTGCGGTGAAGACGCCGATCTTGCCGAAGGCCACGCCGTTCGCGGACAGCGTGCCGTCCGCGCCCACCGCCACACCGCTGGCGCCCGCCGGGACGATGATCGGGGCCATCCCCTCGTCCAGCAGGCGGAAGCCTTCGGCGGTCATCAACTCGCCCTCGGCCGAGGGCAGGAAGGCCCCGGCGCGGGTCAGGCGGTTGCCCTCGGGCGTCTCGACCAGGAAGAAGCCGTCGCCCTCGATGGCCAGGTCGTAATTGCCGTTGGTCTGGGTCAGCACGCCCTGGCCCAGGTCGATCATCCGGCCCCGCGCATGGGCCATGGACAGGGTGTCGCCGTGCCGGTCCAGCGCGGACAGGTGTTCGGCGAAGATCACGCCTTCCCGCCGGAAGCCGGTGGTGTTGGCGTTGGCGATGTTGTTGGCCACCACCCGCATTTCCGCCATCAGCCCGGATTGCCTAGTCAGCGTCGCATAGATCGCGTTGTCCATCGCTCAACTTCCCGCGATCAGGGGGATGATCTGCCCGAGGTAGAAATCGGACAGCGCGGTGGTCATGAAGCTCATCGTGACCCAGAAGACGCCCAGCATAAGCCCGACCTTGGGCACGAAGGTCAGCGTCATTTCCTGGACCGAGGTCAGCGCCTGGAACAGGCCGATCACCACCCCGGCGATCAGCGCCACCGCCAGCATCGGGGCCGAGATGCGGACCGCGATCAGCAGGGCCTGGCGCAGCATGTCGAACAGCAGCGTCTCATCCATGGTTCACACCGGCATCCGCAGGATTTCCTGATAGGCCTCGACCACCTTGTCGCGGATGGCGACCACGGTCTCCATCGCCATCTCGGCCTCGGCCAGGGTCTGGACCAGGCGGTGGGTTTCCACCTGGCCGGTCATGGCGCCGGTGGCGACCTGGTCGACCTGGCCCATCTGGGCTGCGAAATCTTCGGCCGCATTGGACAGGGCCTGGACGGCGGGGGCGGGCTGGCCCGGCGCCACGGCGGTGCGGGCGGCGGAATAGGCGCTTGCTGCATTCAAACTGGTAAACATGGGTCGACCTTTCTAGCGGCGCAGAAGTTCCAGAAGCGACGCGCCCATCTGGCGCGTCTGCTCGAACATTTTCAGATTGGCCTCGTAGGCGCGGCCCGCCTCGCGCGAATCGGCGATCTCGATCACCAGGTCGACGTTCGACCCCAGGTAATAGCCGTCCTTGTCCGCCATCGGGTGCGAGGGGTCGTAGATGCGGGGCAAGTCCGATCGGTCCAGCCGCAGCTTCGAGGCCTCGACCTCTCCGGTGGGGCGGCCGAAACGGGTCGCCTCCTCGAAGGTGACCAGCTTGCGGCGATAGCCGGGCGTATCGATATTGGCGATGTTTTCGGCGGTATGGCGCAGGCGTTCGCTTTGCGCGCGCATCCCGGACGCGGCCAGGTGCAGGGCGGATACGGGCTTGTCCATCACGTTCTCCTTCCGATGCTGGTCCGCATCAGATCCAGGGCCGAGCTGTAGATGCCCAGCGACAGGTCGTGGCTGCGCTTGACCTCGGCCGCCTTCAGCATCTCCTCCTCCAGCGAGACGGAGTTGCCGTTGGGCGACACGCCGGTTTCATCCACCGTCTGGCGCGTCACGGGCGACCACTCGGGCGTGGCAAGGTGGCGCGGGTCGGTGGCCCGCATCGGGACCAGGCCCGTGCGATAGCTGTCGGCAAAGGACGCCGTATCGGCGGCCTTGAAGCCGGGGGTATCGGCATTGGCGATATTGCGCGCAACGACAAGGTGCCGCTGGCTGGCATGGGCGCCCAAGGCACGGGCCATGCGCATCATCTCGATCTTTTCAAACATGAGGCTTCTCCCTCATTGGCGATAACCCGGTCTTAACCCCGATTCGTTTAGAAACCGTTTGCAGGCTGGAAAAAACGGATGGCGGACATGGATCACCTGACCTCGATCGCGACACGGATCGCGGATTTGCGCATGACGCGGCACTTTGGCCGGGTGCATTCGATGCAGGCCGGCCTGATCCGGGTCGAGGGGTTGAACGGCCATGCCTCGGTCGGGGACAGGGTGCTGATTTCGCTTCAGAAAGGCCATGTCGCGGGGGAAATCGTGGGGCTTGCGCCGCGCCATGCCGATGTGCTGCCCGAGGGCGATTCCGAAGGGTTGTCTGTGGGGGCCCAGGTCGAGCTGCTGTTTGCCCCCTCGATTGCGCCCTGCGACGCCTGGGTGGGGCGAATCATCGACCCGCTGGGCCAGCCCCTGGACGGCCGTCCCCTGACACCGGGCCGCGAACCCCGTCCCTATCGCCGCGAGGCCCCGCCCGCCGTGCGCCGCAAACGGCTGGGCGCGCGCCTGCCCACGGGATTTGCCGTCTTCGACACGCTGCTGCCCCTGGTCACCGGCCAACGGATCGGACTGTTCGCGGGATCGGGCGTCGGCAAGTCCACGCTGCTGTCGGGGCTTGCCAAGGGCGTGCAGGCCGATGTGGTGGTCATCGCCATGATCGGCGAGCGCGGGCGCGAATTGCGCGAATTCGTCGAAAGGACCCTGGGACCGGAAGGGATGGCGCGGGCGGTGATCGTCGCCGCGACCTCGGACCGTTCGCCGCTGATCCGGCGGCGCTGCGCCTGGGCCGCGATGGCGGTGGCCGAACATTTCCGCGACCAGGGCCGGCATGTGCTGTTCCTGGCCGATTCGATCACCCGATTCGCCGAGGCGCATCGCGAGATCGCCCTGGCCGCGGGCGAGCCGCCCAGCTATCGCGGCTTTCCGCCATCCGTGTCGAACCTGATCATGGCCCTGGCCGAGCGGTCCGGGCCGGGGCTGGAGGGGACGGGCGACATCACCGGCATCTTCAGCGTCCTGGTCGCCGGGTCCGACATGGAGGAGCCGGTGGCCGACATCCTGCGGGGCACGCTGGACGGGCATGTGGTCCTGGATCGCACGATTGCGGAACGCGGGCGCTTTCCGGCGATCGATGTGGTAAAGTCGGTGTCGCGGTCCTTGCCCGACGCCGCCACCCCCGACGAAAACAGGATGATCGGCAAGGCCAGGGCCGCCTTGGGCGCCTATTCGGAATCGGAACTGATGATTCGCGCCGGTCTTTACGCTCCAGGGGCCGATCCCCGGCTGGACGAGGCCGTGAAGCTGTTTCCCCAGCTTGATGACCTGATCACCGTCAGGACGCCGGGCATCGCCGAGAGTTTCGCGGCCCTGGGCAGCGCCCTGCGGGTTCCGGCGCATGGGCGGCAGGCCGCGCGCGGCTGAACATAAGGTGAAACCAACAGCCAAGCATTTGAGTTGGCTTAATGAATGTTAGATGAAACCTGATCCCATTGCGCCGGTCCGGGCGATTTGCCACACCACGGGAAAGGATGGGGAACGAATTGGCGATCACCGAGTATTTTGTCCGCTATCTTCAAAGGCGTGACAGTCTCAGCACGAAAGACTTGGAACGCCTGCGGACGTTGAAGACCGAACATGCGAGCTATGCCCCTGGGGAGGTGATCGTCCCCGCGGGCAGCAGCCCCGATCGCAGTTGCATGATGCTGCGCGGGTTGTCGGCGCGGTCCCATCCGCTTGTCGGGCGGCCCGACGACCGGGTGATCACGGCGCTGCATGTGCCGGGGGATTTCGTGGATCTGCACGCCCTGGTGATGGCCAAGCTGGATCATTCGATCATCGCCGTCGGCCCGGCCGAGGTGGAATTCGTCGACCATACGGAACTGACCGAGATCACCGAGAATTTTCCCCACCTGACCCGGCTTCTGTGGATGGCCACGGTGCTGGACGCGGCGATCCATCGGCAGTGGCTGGTGGCGGCGGCGTCCCTGCGCTCCAGCGCGCATCTGGCCCATCTGCTGTGCGAAATCTATACGCGGCTGAACGCCGTGGGCGCCGCGTCCGAGCATCAGTTCCACCTGCCGCTGCTGCAACGCGAACTGGCCGATATCCTGGGCTATTCGCCGATCCATGTAAACCGCGCGGTGCGGGATCTGCGCGACCGCGGGCTGATCCGCTGGCTGGGCGCGGAGATCACCATCACCGACTGGAAGGGGCTGACGCTGCTGGCGCGGTTCGATCCGTCCTATCTGGATCTTGAACGCAGCAGGCGCTGAGGGCGGGGGTCACTGGCACAGGCGCCAGCCGCCGCGCCGTGCCGCCATGTCCAGATGCAGGTGGTCGTCATGCGCCTCGTTCGATCCCGGACCAAGCACCGTCGTGAAGAACAGGCAGCCCGCCGCGCGGACGGTGCGCTGGAACGCCTCGGCCATGTCGCCGGTATCGGCGCGCGGCTGCACGGCCAGCGGCTCCGCGCCGTCGAGGACGAAGGCGGCGATGTCGACGGCATTGCCAAGCGCATGTTCGGACAGCTTCGGCTGGTCCGCGCCAGTGCCGACACGCGGGCGGCACTCATAGGTCGTGCCCAGTTGCAAGCCCATGACCCGAGGCGCGCCGGGCAGCATCAGCGAGGCTGGCCGCAGGAAATCGCGCGCCCAGAAGCCCAGAGATCGGGCCGTGTCGCAGCGCATCACCGCCCCGCCCTCCAGCGTCAGGTCGGGCAGGATGCGGTCGACCCGGATCGGGCGGGCGATGCCGCAATCGGGATCGTCCGGGTCGGTGATCGCCGCTTCCTCGGAATAGACGGTGCCCAGAAAGGACAGGGCCAGCTTGCAGGCGGCGTATTCCTGGTCGGTTTCGCGCAGGCCGAACCAGCGGGGCGGCGCGGGGGGGCCGAAGACCGGCGCAGGATCGGGCTGTGGATCCGCGGCGGCGGGCTGTTCGGCCGGGGCGGGTCGTTCGGGCGGGCGGTCCTGCGCGGCGGCGGGTGCGGCCTGGCTCAGGGTCAGGGCCAGCAGGATCGCGCCCGGCCGGATCACGGCTGCTCGTCCAGCGGCGGCGCCACGAAGCCGTCGGGCAGCGCGCCCGTCAGGGCGTCGGTCAGCGCATCGGCTGCCGGGGCCAGGGCGTCGGCCTCTTCCTCGGAAGTGTTCTCATAGACAGGCTCGGACGGCGCGCGCTTGGCCGCCAGCGGGTCGGCCGGGAAACCCAGCGGTGCGGCGGGCGCCGTCTGCGCGGGTTCCGTCACGGGCGTGGCCACGGTTTCGGCAGGCCCGGCAGGCTCTGCCGCCGGGGCGGGGGCCGCGCCAGTCGCGTCGGCGATGGTCACGCCCTGGGGCAGGAATTCCACCGCCGTGGTTTCAGGCGTGACCATCCGGGCCAGTTCCTCGGCGTCCCAGTTGGTCAGCCGGACGCAGCCCATGGACTGGTTGCGGAACAGCTGCGAGGGCGTCGGTGTGCCGTGAATGCCGTAGGTGGGTTTCGACAGGCCGATCCAGACCGTGCCGACCGGCCCGTTCGGCCCCGGCGGCACCACCAGCACCTCGTCGTTGTCGCCCTGCTGGAAGTTCTTCTGCGGGTTGTAGGTATAGTTCGGATTCAGCGCGACCGTCTTCACATGATGGCTTCCCGAAGGCGAGGGCGTGGCCGAAGACCCGATGGTCGCCGGGTAATCGACCAGAAGCCTGCCATTCGCGTCGAACCCTGCCACCCGGCGCGTGTTCACATCGACCAGGATCCGCGCCACGCTGCCGCGCATCCGGCTGCCGGTGTCGACGACCTTGATGGTGGAGCCCGGCACCAGGTCCACGCCGGGATTCAGGAAGGCGATGAACTTCTCGTCCATGTGGAACCGCTCGCCCAGGCGTTCGGCGACGCTGGTATGGGCCATCGCGGGCATCTTCGCCTTTTCGGCGTAATCGGTGGGGATCGCATCGGCAAGGCCCTGCGCGTCCTCGGCCGTGATGGTGTAATCCTTGGTCGCGGGCAGGGCGGCGAAGGATTGCAGCAGGTTCCAGACATGCGGATCCATCACCCCGTCGATGGGCAGGCCCGACCGGCGTTCAAAGGCCATGATCGCGCTCTGGCTCATGCCGCCCTTGAAGCCGTCGATCACGCCCGGAGAGATCCCGGAACGGTCCAGCAGCACCTGCACCTTGGTCGTCAGCGCCGACCGCCCCGAGGGCAGGTCGCCGCCGTCATAGGCCGCCGCCTCGATATCGGCGGCGGTGAAGGGCAGGTCGGTCTGGGCCGCCGCAGGCAGGCCCGACAGCGCCGCCAGGATCAGGGCAAGCGGGATTCGCAGGGGGAATCGCGGCATCAATCTCTCCGTCGGGGTGGGCGCAGCATTCAATGTCTTGCGCGAAATCGCCAGATAGACCGCCGGTCACATTCCGGTCAATTCCAGTTTGAGTTTGCCGGGCCGCCGCACTAGCGTTCCCCGACGGCAACGGATCCGGGGACGCGGTGAGACAGGACGGAACGGATCGGCGATGGAGATGATCGGCTTTGCCGCCATGGCGGCGGTGATCGCCTTTCTGGTCCTGCGGATGCCCGTCGCGCTTTCGCTGCTGCTGGCGGGCGGCGTCGGGACGGCGCTTCTGGGGGCGGGGGACCGGGCCTGGGACCAGGTGGCGGCCCTGCTGGCGGCGCCCGATCTGGCGGCGGTGCCGCTGGTGGTCCTGCTGGGCAACCTGGCCTTCTATGCGGGTTTCGCGACGCGGGTCCATGACGCGGCGGCGGTGCTGTTGCAGGACAGGCGCGGCGGGCTGGCCGGGGCGGCGATCCTGGGCTGCGCGGGCTTCGCGGCGACCTGCGGATCGTCCGTCGCCTGCGCCGCCACCATGTCGCGTATCGCCGTGCCCGAGATGCTGCGCGCGGGCTATGACCCGCGCCTGGCGGGGGCCTCGGTCGCCATCGGCAGCACGCTGGGGGCGCTGCTGCCGCCGTCGATGCTGCTGATCCTGTGGGCGCTGCTGACCGGAACCCCGGTCGCCGCGATGTTCCTGGGCGCGTTGCTGCCTGCGGCCCTGTCGCTGGCCGGAATGATCGCGGTGCTGTCCTGGTGGGTCCGCAGCGATCCCCAGGCCGCGCCGCCGTCGCGGGCCGTGCCGATGCGGCGCGGCACGGCGCTGCGGGCGGTCTGGCCCGCGCCGGTGCTGTTCGGGATCATCCTGGGCGGCATCTGGACGGGTCGGCTGTCGGCGGTCGCCGCCCTGGCGGTCTGCGTGGCCGTGACCCTGGCTGCCGCCGTCCTCCAGCATCGTCTGACGGCCGAGACGCTGTGGGCCGCGCTGCGCGACAGCGCGATGCAGGCGGCGTCGATCCTGCTGATCCTGATCGGCGCGCGGCTGTTCCTGACCGTCCTGGATCTGAGCGCGCTTTCGTCGTTGCTCGTCCGGGACGCAGGGATCCTGCCGCATCTGGCCGCCGTCGCGTTGCTCACCTTGGCCTGCGCGGTGCTGGGCCTGCTGGCCGAGCCGGCGGCGATCCTGGTCCTGGCCCTGCCATTCGCCCTGGGCATCGGCGGGGCGCATGGCCTGGATCCGGTGTGGTCCGGCATCCTGCTGGTCAAGATGGTCGAGATCGCGCTGATCCTGCCGCCGCTGGGCCTGAACGCCGTGGTGGTCGCCGCTGCTGTCCGCGACATTCCGACCGGCACGGTTCTTGCGGGACTTGGCCGCTTCCTGTTCCTGGACCTTCTGGTCCTGGCCGCTCTGGCGCTGTTTCCGGCGCTGGCCTAGTCCTCGGACACCAGGCGGTGCTGAGGGGGATAGAACTGGCGGGCAAAGGACACCGGATGGGTGTCCGCCCAATTCGTGCGCTCGATGGTCAGGACCGCCGTGCCTTCGGGAATGTTCAGGTGAAAGGCGCAATCGCCCTTGGCGGCAGCGGCCAGGATCGAGAACCGCCCATGCGTCAGGGCCACATGGCTGGTCAGCCATTCATGCGCCGATTGCTGTTCGACATCCTCGCGCGTCAGGGGCGGCAGCAGGTCGGGGTTCAGCCAGACCGCCTCGCAGCAATGCGGCTGGCCGTCGGCGGTGTATTTCGCGTGGATCAGCAGCAGTTCCTGGGACAGGGGCACTTGCAGCGCCCGCGCCGCGAAAGGGGTGGGGTGGCGGGTCGTGAAGCGCGCCAGCTCATAGGAATAGGCGGCGCCCATGTTCTCGATCTCGGTGCGGATGGCGGGCATGTCCAGCACCGTGCGCCGGGCCACGGTCGCGGCCACGCGGGTACCGACCTTGCGGCGGCGTTCCAGGATGCCGCTGTCGGCCAGTTCGCGCAACGCCCGGTTGACAGTCGCCCGCGCGCACCCCAATGTGGCGGCCAGTTCCTGTTCGGTGGGAATCAGTTCCCCCGGCGGCCATTCGCGCGACCGTATTCGTTCCAGCACGTCGGCGCGCACGGATTGCCAGGTATTCATACGCCGCCCGCCGCCCGCCGCGCCGGATGCGCGCAGCGACCTGACAAGGTTGCCGGGAATTTTTGCCATTGTTTTAACTTTGTTACTCGAAACACATACCGCGCCAGTGTCGGCCCCGGGCGACGTTTAGGGAAGCTGTCCAAATCGTCAGTGGGCCGGGATCGGCCAAGACCCGCGCAGGCTAGGGCCGACCGGCGGCAACAGCCCGCTTGCGCCCGCCCGAGGGGCTGGTATTGCAGGATATGCAGGTAAGCGTGGGGGAACGATGCGCGCCGACATCCCGACATCCGGCCCGATGGCAGCCACCGGCACGGCCTGGGGCATCCTGACCGCCATCAGCCTGTGCCACATGATCAACGACGTGATGCAGTCGATGCTGGCGGCGATCTATCCGCTGCTGCAGGTCGAGTTCTCGCTGACCTACGCGCAGATCGGGGTGATGACCTTTGCCTTCCAGGTCACGGCATCGCTGCTGCAACCGCTGATCGGCATGGCCACGGACAAGCATCCGCAGCCCCGGTCGCTGCCCTTCGGCATGGCCGCGACCTTCTGCGGGGTGCTGCTGCTGGCCTTCGCCCATCGCTACGAGATGCTGCTGACGGGGGCGATGCTGATCGGGGTCGGCTCGGCCGTGTTCCATCCCGAAAGCTCGCGCGTGGCGCGGCTGGCCTCGGGCGGGCGGTTCGGGACGGCGCAGTCGCTGTTCCAGATGGGCGGCAATTTCGGGCAGTCGCTGGGTCCGCTGCTGGCGGCCTTCATCGTCGTGCCGCTGGGCCGCCCGGCGGTGGCCTGGTTCGCCGTCGCCGCCGCCTTGGGATCGGCGATGCTGTGGCATGTCGGCGGCTGGGCCGAGGGCCGACGCCGCGCCGCCACCGCCCGCGCCGACACCATGCTGCGCTATCCGCGCGACCTGGTGATCCGGTCGATCGCCGTGCTGGCGGTGCTGACCTTCACCAAGAACATCTACACCGCCTCGATGAGCAGCTATTTTACCTTCTTCACCATCGAGAAGTTCGGCCTCGGTCCGCAGGGCGCGCAGATGATGCTGTTCCTGTTCCTGGGCGGCATGGCGGCCGGGGTGATCCTGGGCGGCATCGTCGGCGACCGGATCGGGCCGTTGCGGGTAATCTGGTTTTCGATCCTGGGGGTGCTGCCTTTCACGCTGTTGCTGCCGCATGTCGGACTGGTCGCGACGGGGGTGCTGGCGGTGATCGTCGGGCTGATCCTGGCCTCGGCCTTCCCGGCCATCGTGGTCTTCGCGCAGGAGCTGGTGCCGGGCCGCACCGGCACCATCGCCGGGCTGTTCTTCGGCTTCAGCTTCGGCATGGGCGGCATCGCCGCCGCCGCCTTGGGCGTGCTGGCCGACGCGCAGGGGATCGAGACGGTGTTCCTGCTGTGCTCGTTCCTGCCGATCCTGGGAATCCTGACGATCTTCCTGCCACGGCCGGGGCGGCTGATCGGCGGGTGATGGCCCGATGACGGGCGCGCCGCCGCTGTTCTTCCACATCAGCCCGGACGGCTGTGGAGAGGCGCGGCTGGCCCGGATGTTCCGCCGCAACGGCCATGCCGCCGTCTGCCACGACCAGGGTCGCCTGGCCGAGGATATCCTGTTCGCGCGGGCCACCGGCGGCGATCCGCTGCGCCTCTGGCCGGGCGCGGTGCTGTTTTCGGGCCTTTACCGCGACGCTCCGCATTGGCGCCCCTTGTTGGAGGCGTGGCGGCAGTTCGGCTGGCTGGCCGACCGCTTTCCGCAGGCCCGCTTCATCCTGACCATCCGCGCGCCCCAGGACTGGATCCGGGACCGCCTGACCCGCGACGGGGGCGCCGCAGCGCGTTGCCATGCCCATCACCGTGGCTGCGCCCCCGCCGACCTGCCCCGGATATGGGATGCCGACTGGCACGCCCATCTGGCGGCGGTGGATACCGCCTTCGGCACCGATCCCCGGCTGATCCGCGTCGATCTGGACCGCGATTCGCCCCGCGACCTGGCGGAGAGGCTGGCACCGATCCTGCCCATGCCGGATCCCGGAGGGCCGCAGGGCTGGTTCCCGGCGGATGGCCCGCCCGCCGATCCCGCCGTGCCCCGCGCCGCCTCGGCGGCGGAACGGGTCGATCACGCCTATGTTCAGGAGGTGGCTGATTTCTGCCTTGGCCACCGCGCGCCGGGCACCGGCCAGGAGGGCGGGTTTTCGGAATATTTTTCCATCTGGGGTGGCGGCGGTTCCGTCATCGACAGGAACGGCAATCCCCGGCGCATCGCCGTGCCGGACGGCGGCCTCGCCCTCGCCGCCCCTGGCCGGCATTTCAAGCTGATCCGGGCCGAAGGCGTCATCAACGACGCCCTGCGCCTGGGCCGCCCGATGCCCCTGCGCATCGACATGGAGGATTCGCGGTGGTTCGGATCGCCGCAGGGCCAGCCGCTGGCCGCCCCCGTCCTGTGCCACAACCGCCGCACGGGCGCACGGAACGCGGTCCTGTGGCCCTTGCCCGACCAGCACGCCATCGGCCTGCCCGGCTTCGATCCCGATGCCGCGCCCGATCCGATCCCGTGGGAGGACAAGCTGGACCGGGTGGTCTGGCGGGGCATGATCTCGGGCAGCGAACGCACGGGCGGCGTCAAGCCCGGCCCGGCCTCCCACGTCTTTCTGCGCGACCTGGCGGCGGCGGGGGAAGACCCGGCCCGGCGGCAGGCGGCCTGGGACCGGCTGTGCAACACCAACCGGCTGGCTTTCCTGCGGCAATGGTTCGGCCATCCCGATTTCGACCTGGGGGTGGTGATGGCTTGGGGGTTTCGCGACTTCGCCCGCGATCCGCTGCTGGCCCCCTATTGCGCGCCGCGCGAGGGGCGCGGATTCTTCCATCGCTTCCGCTATCAGCTGTGCATGACCGGCTATGACCACGGTTCGAACTTCATCCAGGCCATCGACGGGCAATCGGTCCTGCTGGCCGAGGAGGACGGGTGGGAGGTGTTCTATTCCGGCCGCTTTCAGGCATGGAAACACTATATCCCGCTGGAGCGCTATTGCGGCGACATCGCCGAAAAACTGGCCTGGGCACGGGAAAACCCAAGCGAATGCAAGGCCATGGCCGCCGCCGCGCGGGCCGAGGCCGCGCTGCTGCGCAGGCCCGCCACGCGGCGCGCGATCCTGGCGCGGATCCTCGACGGGCTGGCCCCGGCAGGGTAAGCCAAGGCGCAAGGAGAAACCCATGACCAGCATCCGCATCGAACCGATCACCGCCGAAGCCTTCGCCCCCTTCGGGGATGTCCTGACCCCGCGCGCGACCCCCGACCGCATGATCAACGCGGGCCGCTGCGAACGCCATCACGCGCTTGCCACCGTCGAGACCGGCGGGGGCGATGCGATCATCTCGATCTTCCGGTCGCAGGCGGTCAGCCTGCCCTATGACTGCACGCTGCTGGAACGCCATCCGCTGGGCAGCCAGGCCTTCATGCCGCTGGGGCAGGGGGCCTGGCTGTCTGTGGTGGCCCCCGACGATGGCGGCAAGCCCGGCCAGCCGCGCGCCTTCCTGGTGCCCGCGGGCACCGGCGTCAACCTGCGCGCGGGCGTCTGGCACGGGGTGCTGACGCCGCTGGACAGCCCGGCGGATTTCCTGGTGGTGGACCGGGAAGGCGCGGGCGTGAACCTTGAAGAGGTGACCATTCCCCCTGTAACCGTCACCGCATGAGCCTGCCCGATTTCAGCTTCGAACGAACCGCCCTGGCCCGAGGCGCCCGCCATGTCGCGGGCGTGGACGAGGTCGGGCGCGGCCCGCTGGCCGGACCCGTCACCGCCGCCGCCGTGATCCTGGATCCCGCCAACATCCCCGACGGGCTGAACGATTCCAAGAAGCTGACCGCGAAACGCCGCGAAACCCTGGCCGCGTGGCTGGCCGCCAACTGCGATCACTGCATCGTCCATGTCGGTGTCGAAGATATCGACCGCCTGAACATCTATCACGCGGCCCATCTGGCGATGTGCATGGCGGTCGCGGGCCTGCGCCAGCGTCCCTGCCTTGTGCTGGTGGACGGCAACCGCATCCCCCGCGACCTGTCCTGCCCCGGAGAGGCGATCGTCCAGGGCGACGCGCGCTGCGTGACGATCGCCGCCGCGTCGATCCTGGCCAAGGTCGCGCGCGACCGGCTGATGGTGGATTTGGCGCAACAACATCCCGGCTATGGCTGGGAGGCGAATGCCGGTTACGCCACGCCCGCCCATAAACGCGCGCTGCTAGATCTGGGCGTCACCCCCTTTCATAGGCGTTCGTTCCAGCCGGTCCACAACATCTTGTGTAAAGACCTTCAATCAACCCTTTGATTCAAAAAAGAAATTGACGCCGATTCGGGTCTGAATCATGTTAACGGGACACAGACCGGCCCAAGCCGGCACCACTCCCGAGGCAGAGATGATAAAGACCAAGGATCAGCGCATGGCAGCCGCGCGACCGTTACCCCTGAATCAGATCTTGGCAGGCGACTGCATCCAGGCGATGAACGCGCTTCCCGAAGCCAGCGTGGATCTGATCTTTGCCGATCCGCCCTACAACCTGCAACTGCGCGGCGACCTGCACCGACCCGACAATTCCAAGGTCGATGCCGTCGACGATCACTGGGACCAGTTCTCCAGCTTCGCCAGCTATGACGCCTTCACCCGCGACTGGCTGGCCGCCGCGCGCCGCCTTCTGAAACCGGACGGCGCGATCTGGGTCATCGGCAGCTATCACAACATCTTCCGCGTCGGCGCCGAGATCCAGAACCAGGGCTTCTGGATCATGAACGACGTGATCTGGCGCAAGTCGAACCCGATGCCGAATTTCCGGGGCAAGCGGCTGACCAACGCGCATGAAACGCTGATCTGGGCGGCGAAATCGGAATCGTCGAAATACACCTTCAACTACGAGGCGCTGAAATCGCTGAACGAAGGCGTCCAGATGCGGTCCGACTGGGTGCTGCCGATCTGCAACGGCGGCGAACGGCTGAAGGACGCGGCGGGCGACAAGGCCCATCCGACGCAGAAACCGGAATCGCTGCTGCACCGGGTCATCATCGGCACGACCAATCCCGGCGACGTGGTGCTGGATCCGTTCTTCGGCACCGGCACGACCGGCGCGGTCGCCAAGATGCTGGGCCGCGACTTCATCGGGATCGAGCGCGAGGAGGCCTATCGCGCGGTCGCCGAACGGCGGCTGTCCCGCATCCGCCGTCTGGATGCCGAGGCGCTGGCCACGACCCGCGCCAAACGCGCCGAACCGCGCATTCCCTTCGGCCAGGTGGTCGAACGCGGGATGCTGCGACCGGGCGAGGAATTGTATTCCATGAACAACCGCCACAAGGCCAAGGTCCGCGCCGACGGGTCAGTGATCGGCAATGACGTGAAAGGGTCGATCCACCAGGTCGGCGCCGCACTGGAGGGCGCGCCCAGCTGCAACGGCTGGACCTATTGGTGCTACAAGCGCGAGGGCAAGATGATCCCCATCGACATCCTGCGCCAGCAGATCCGCGCCGAGATGGAAGGCGAGGTTTCCCGCCCCAACTGAGGCCACGGTTCGCCAGGTTCCCCCCAGGCTGCCGCCATCGAGGGGAACCCCCTTGCCCCGCCATCCACGCATGGCGGGGCCTTTTCAGGCCCTCGGCTCAGACCCAGGGCCGGGCCTGCGCCATCTGCGTTTCATAGCTTTCGATGCGGGGCGCCTTTTCCATGGTCAGCCCGATATCGTCCAGCCCGTTCAGCAGGCAATGCTTGCGGAACGGATCGACATCGAACTGGAACGCCACCCCGTCCGATGTGGTGACGGTCTGGTTTTCCAGATCCACGGTCATCCGGGCATTGGCGCCCTTCTGCGCATCCTCCATCAGCACGTCCACGGCGTCCTGGGGCAGGACGATGGGCAGGATGCCGTTCTTGAAGCAGTTGTTGAAGAAGATGTCGGCGAAGCTGGTCGAGATCACGCAGCGGATCCCGAAATCCAGCAGCGCCCAGGGCGCGTGTTCGCGCGACGATCCGCAGCCGAAATTGTCCCCGGCCACGATGATCTCGGCCTGCCGGTAGGCCGGCTGGTTCAGCACGAAATCCGGCAGCTCGTTGCCCTCGCGGTCATAGCGCAGTTCGTCGAACAGATTGACCCCCAGGCCCGACCGCTGGATCGTCTTGAGGAACTGTTTCGGGATGATCATGTCGGTGTCGATATTGACCAGCGGCATCGGCGCCGCGATCCCGGTCAGGGTGGTGAACTTGTCCATGATCGGGTTCCTTATGCGGGTTGGGCGGCGAATTCGCGGATGTCGACCAGATGGCCCGCCACCCCCGCCGCCGCCGCCATGGCGGGCGACATCAGATGGGTGCGGCCCTTGTAGCCCTGGCGCCCCTCGAAATTGCGGTTGCTGGTCGCGGCGCAGCGTTCGCCGGGGGCAAGCTGGTCGGGGTTCATGCCCAGGCACATCGAACAGCCCGCCAGGCGCCATTCGAAACCGGCCTCCTTGAACACCTGGTCAAGCCCTTCTTCCTCGGCCTGGGCGCGGACCAGGCCCGAACCCGGCACCACCATGCCGCGCACGCCGGGCGCCAGCCTGCGGCCGCGCAGCACCTCGGCCGCGGCACGCAGATCCTCGATCCGGCCGTTGGTGCAGGATCCGATGAACACCGCGTCGATGGCGATGTCGGTCAGCCGGGTGCCGGGGGTCAGGCCCATGTAATCCAGTGACCGCCGCGCGGCCTCGACCTTGCCGCCGGTGAAATCCGACGGATCGGGAACGGTCGCGGTGATCGGCAGCGCGTCCTCGGGGCTGGTGCCCCAGGTCACGGTCGGGGCGATATCCTCGCCGCGCAGGGTGACGATCTTGTCCCAATGCGCGTCCTCGTCGCTGAACAGCGTCTTCCACCAGGCGACGGCGGCTTCCCATTGCGCGCCCTTCGGCGCGTGGGGACGGCCCTTGACGTAATCGAAGGTGGTCTGGTCCGGGGCGATCAGGCCCGCGCGGGCGCCGCCCTCGATGGCCATGTTGCAGATCGTCATGCGGCCTTCCATGGACAGGGCGCGGATCGCCTCGCCGCAATATTCGATGACATGGCCGGTGCCGCCCGCCGTGCCGGTCTGGCCGATGATCGCCAGCACCACGTCCTTGGCGGTGACGCCGGGGGCCAGGCGGCCCGTCACCTCGACCTTCATGTTCTTCGACTTCTTCTGGATCAGCGTCTGGGTGGCCAGCACATGCTCCACCTCGCTGGTGCCGATGCCGTGGGCCAGCGCGCCGAAGGCGCCATGCGTGGCGGTATGGCTGTCGCCGCAGACCACCGTCATGCCGGGCAGGGTCCAGCCCTGTTCGGGGCCGACGATATGGACGATCCCCTGGCGGATGTCGTTGACCGGGTAATAGACGACGCCGAATTCGCGGGCATTGCGGTCAAGCGCGTCGACCTGGATGCGCGATTCCTCGTTGTCGATGCCCTGTTCGCGGTCCCAGGTGGTCGGCACATTGTGGTCGGGCACGGCGATGGTGCGTTCGGGGGCGCGGACGCTGCGGCCGGTCATGCGCAGCCCTTCGAAGGCCTGCGGGCTGGTCACCTCGTGGACCAGGTGGCGGTCGATATACAGAAGGCAGGTGCCGTCGTCCTGGCGGTCGACGACATGGGCATCCCAGATCTTGTCGTAAAGCGTCCGCGCGGCGGCGGATTGGGGTTCGGTGATCATGGCTGTTTGGCTTTCGGCTGTGATGAGATCATGACGGACAGGCGGCTGCGGCAGGACCGCAGCCCGTCACAGTCGCGCCGTCACGCAGTTTGCTTCGCCGAAGAATCGCGAGGGCAGGCGGGCGCGGTCATGGATGTCGAAATAGATGAACCCGGACATGCGCCTGTTCTAATCTTGTTTGCCCCTTGACGCAATATTGCCGACAAGCCCTGCTACAAGGACGGGAATCGGACCGGGAACATTGAGATGGCCTGAAAAGTTGCTATCTTTGATCCATCCCCTGCGCCGGGGGCGATCGGCGCGCTGACCGGAGGATTGAACCCTGTCACAAGACGTCTCGCCGGCCACGGGGCCGGCAGCGATCCCCGCGGCGCAGGATCTGACCAGCGACCAGATTCTTGACCGCATCCTGTCCTCGCTCGACGACGACAAGGCCGAGGACATCGTCACGATCGACCTGCGCGGCCGGTCGGCCATGGCGGATCACATGGTGATCGCATCGGGCCGCAGCGCGCGCCAGGTCGGCGCCATCGCCGAAAAGCTGGCCGAGCGGATGAAGCAGATCACCGGCCGCACCCCCCGGATCGAGGGCAAGGATACCGGCGACTGGGTGCTGATCGACACCGATGATGTCATCGTCCATGTCTTCCGCCCCGAAGTGCGCGAATTCTACCAGCTCGAGAAGATGTGGATGCCCGCAGACGCGCTCAGCCGCGGGCGCGACCAGGCCCGCCCCGCGCATTAGGCCGGGCGGGACGCCATGCGGATCGACATCGCCGCGGTCGGACGGCTGCGCAAAGGCCCCGAGGCGGCGATGGTGGCGGATTACCTCGACCGTTTCGCCAGGACCGGCCGCAGCCTTGGCCTGCCCCCCGTCGCCCTCCACGAGGTCGAGGACAAGCGCGGCGGCGGCATGTCCGCCGAGGCCGAGCTTCTGTCCCGCGCCATCCCTCCGGGCGCGGCGCTTGTGGTGATGGACGAACGCGGCGAGCAGCCCACGTCGCCGGACTTCGCGGGGCGGCTGGCGGGATACCGCGATCAGGCCCGCGATCTCTGTTTCGTGATCGGCGGCGCGGACGGGCTGGATCCGTCGCTGCGCGCCCGCGCCGACTGGCAGATCAGCCTGGGCCGGATGGTCTGGCCGCACATGCTGGTCCGCGTGATGCTGGCGGAACAGCTCTATCGCGCCGCCACCATCCTGGCCGGATCGCCCTATCACCGCGAATGATCTTCTTCTTTGCCCAAATATCCTCGGGGGGTCCGGGGGGCGAAGCGCCCCCGGCCTTGCGGTTGCCGCAAGCGCCGCACAGGCGTAACAAGGCGCAAACCATCCCCGAGGGACGATATGACGAAACCTGTGGTCCTGTGCATCCTTGACGGCTGGGGCATCTCCGACCGGCCCGAACAAAGCGCGCCCGACCAGGCCGCGACGCCGAATTTCGACCGGCTGATGCGCAGCTGCCCCCATGCCACGCTGACGACCTTCGGCCCCGACGTGGGCCTGCCGCGCGGCCAGATGGGCAATTCCGAGGTCGGCCACACCAATATCGGCGCGGGCCGGGTCGTCGCCATGGATCTGGGCCAGATCGACCTGGCGATCGAGGACGGCAGCTTCGTGGGCAACGAAGGGCTGGTCCGATTCGTGGAACGGCTGCGCGCGACCGGCGGCACGGCGCATCTGATGGGCATCGTCTCGGACGGCGGCGTGCATGGCCATGTGGTCCATGTCCAGGCCGCCGTCCGCGCCATCGCCGCCGCCGGGGTGCCGGTGGTGCTGCACGCCATCACCGACGGCCGCGACGTGCCGCCGCAATCGGCCATGGGCTTCGTCACCGAATTGCAGGGCAGCCTGCCCGAGGGGGCGCGGATCGGCACGGTGATCGGGCGCTATTACGCGATGGATCGCGACAACCGCTGGGAACGGATCGAGCGCGCCTATCGCGCCATCGTCGCGGGCCAGGGGGAACCCGCACTGTCGGCCGATCTGGCTGTCACCATGGCCTATGCGCGCGGCGAGACCGACGAATTCATCCAGCCCTTCATCATCGACGGCTATAACGGCGCGATGGACGGGGACGGGTTCTTCTGCCTCAATTTCCGGGCCGACCGGGCGCGGGAGATCCTGACCGCCCTGGCCGATCCCGCCTTCGACCAGTTCGACACCGGAGACCGTCCCGAATGGGCGGCGCTGCTGGGCATGGTCGATTACAGCACCCGCCACGACGAATATATGGCCGCCGCCTATCCCAAGCGGCAGGTGGTCAATACGCTGGGCGCCTGGGTCGCGGCCAAGGGCCTGCGCCAGTTCCGCCTGGCCGAGACCGAGAAATACCCCCATGTCACCTTCTTCCTGAACGGCGGCAAGGAAGCCCCCGAACCGGGCGAGGATCGTTTCATGCCCGCCAGCCCCAAGGTGGCGACCTATGACCTGGCACCCGAGATGGCCGCCGATCAGGTGGCCGACAAGCTGGTTCAGGTGATCGGCGCGGGCTATGACCTGATCGTGGTGAACTTCGCCAATCCCGACATGGTGGGCCATACCGGCAGCCTGCCCGCCGCCATGCTGGCCTGCGAGGCGGTGGATCGCGGCCTGGGCCGGATGCTGGAGGCGCTGGATCGCGTCGGCGGCGCGGCGGTGGTCTGCGCGGATCACGGCAATTGCGAAACCATGATCGACCCGGTGACCGGCGGACCGCATACCGCGCACACCACCAACCCGGTGCCGGTGATCGTCTATGGCGGTCCGGCAGGCGCGCGCCTGCGCAGCGGGCGGCTGGCCGATCTGGCGCCCACCGTCCTGGACCTGATGGGCCTGGGCAAGCCCGCCGAGATGACCGGCGAAAGCCTGATCGAGACCGCATGAAGCTTCTCCGCTCTCTGGCGCTTGCCGCGCTGATCGCCGCGCCCGGATCGGCCCAGGAACCCCAGCCCTCGGTCACGGCCGCCGTGGCCGAGGCGCAGGACGCCGCCGCCCAGTTGCGCGCCGCCGTGGCCAAGCTGGCCGATGCCGTGTCCGCCGACGACCAGGTGACGGCCCTGACCGAGGTGATCCGGGGCTATGAACTGGGGCTGTCCGCGCTGCGCGACGGGTTGCGCCAGGCCAGCGCGCGCGAGGCCGATCTGCGCGCCCGCTTCGAATCGCAGCGCGGGCGGCTGGCCTCGGTCCTGGGGGCGATGACGGCGCTGCAACAGGCGCCCGAAACCACCCTGCTGCTGCATCCGGCGGGGGCGCTGGCCAATGCGCGCTCTGGCATGGTCCTGGCCGATGTCACCCCCGGCCTGCGGGCCGAGGCCGAACGGTTGCAGGACGACCTGGCCGAAATCGCCACCGTGCGCGACTTGCAGGCCGGCGCGGCACAGATGCTGGGCGCGGGGCTGGCATCCGTGCAAGAGGCGCGCCGGCTGCTGGCAAGCGCGGTCACCGACCGCTCCAGCCTGCCGGTGCGCTTCGCCGATGCGCCCGCCGAGTTGCAGAAGCTGCGCGACGCGGCGCAGTCGCTGGACGAATTCGCCGCCGGGGTCGCCAAGGTCCAGATGGATGTCGGCCCGCCGATGGAGGATTTCGAAGGCGCGCGCGGCGCCCTGCCGCTGCCGGTGGTGGGGACCATCCTGCGCCTTTACGACCAGCCCGATGCCGCCGGGGTCGAACGGCCCGGCTGGGTGATCGCCACGCCGCCCGCCGCCCTTGTCACCACCCCCTGGCCCGCCACCATCCGCTATCGCGGGCCGTTGCTGGATTACGGCAATGTGATGATCGTCGAACCCGCGCGCGGGTATCTTCTGGTCTTCGCGGGCATGTCGCAGGTGTTCGGAGAGGTGGGCGACGTGCTGCAAGCGGGCGATCCCCTGGGCCTGATGGGCGGGACCGAGGCGCCGGCGCAGGAATTCGGCGCGCAATTCGTGACCGATGCCGCCATCGGCGGCAATGCAGGGCGGACCGAATCCCTGTATCTGGAATTGCGCAAGGGACAGGAAACTCTGGACCCGGCGGACTGGTTCGTGCTGAATCCCGTCGTGGAGCCTGAACAGGATTGAAGGCAGGAAAGGCCGTCATGAAACATTATCTGATCGCAGGGGTGGGCGGCGTTCTGGCCGGCGCGCTGTTGACCACCCAGATCGCAGGGCCGCTGGTGGCCCAGGAAACCGGCTCCAACGCCTCGATCTATGAACAGCTTGAACTGTTCGGCAACGTCTTCGAGCGGGTCCGCGCCGATTACGTCGAGGCGCCCGACGACAAGGAACTGATCGAGGCCGCGATCAACGGGATGCTGACCTCGCTGGACCCGCATTCCAGCTTTCTGGCCGCCAGCGATTACGAGGACATGCAGACCCAAACCCGCGGAAGCTTCGGCGGCCTGGGGATCGAGGTCAGCCAGGAGGAGGGGCTGGTCAAGGTCGTCAGCCCCATCGACGACACCCCCGCCGCCCAGGCGGGCGTCAAGTCCGGGGACTTCATCACCCATGTGAACGGGGAATCGCTGATGGGCCTGACGCTGGATCAGGCCGTGGACATGATGCGCGGCCCCATCGGATCCGAGATCACCGTCACCATCCTGCGCGAGGGCGAGACCGAGCCGTTCGACCTGACCATGACCCGCGACACGATCAAGCTGACGGTCGTCAAGACCCGGATCGAGGGGAAATCGGTCGTCCTGCGCGTCTCGACCTTCAACGACGAGACCTATGAGACGCTGAAATCCGAACTGGACAAGGCGGTCAAAGAGGCGGGCGGCATCGACAAGGTGACCGGCTTCGTCCTGGATCTGCGCAACAATCCCGGCGGTTTGCTGAACCAGGCGATCAGCGTGTCCGACGCTTTCCTGGACGCGGGCGAAATCGTCAGCACCCGCGGCCGCAACCCTGAGGAAAGCGAACGCTGGAACGCCGAGCCGGGCGACTTGGCCCAAGGCAAGCCGATGGTCGTCCTGACCAATGGCGGTTCGGCCAGCGCGTCGGAAATCGTCGCGGGCGCCTTGCAGGACCACCGCCGCGCCATCGTGGTGGGGGAAAAGACCTTCGGCAAGGGGTCGGTCCAGACGGTGATGCCGGTCACGGCCGACAGCGCGATCCGGCTGACCACCGCGCGCTATTACACGCCGTCCGGCCGGTCGATCCAGTCGCTGGGCATCCAGCCCGACATCCTGGTGGCCCAGCCCTCGCCCCCGCCCGCCTCGGAAGAGGACGAGGAAGCGCCCCGCAGCCAGTCGAATTTCGGCCGCTCCGAGGCCGACCTGCGCGGCGCGCTGAACAACGATTCGGTCAGCGACGACGAAAAGCAGCAGATCGAACAGGAAGCCGCCGAGGTCGAGGCCACCGCCAAGCTGCGGCAAGAGGATTACCAGCTGGCCTATGCCGTGGACATCCTCAAGGGGCTCGCGGCGGTCGACTTCAAGGCGGGCCAGGTGCCCGCCGAGGCGACCCCCGCCGTGACCGGCGAGGGTTCGGGAACCGAAGGGACCGGGGCCTCGAACACGAATGGCTGACAGGCGCGCGGGACCGGGCGGGCTGCCCTATCGGCCCTGCGCGGGGGTGGTGCTGATCAACCCCGAGGGGCTGGTCTTCGCGGGCCAGCGCATCGACATGCCCGGCGCTTGGCAGATGCCCCAGGGCGGCATCGACAAGGGCGAGGATCCCCGCCAGGCCGCCCTTCGCGAACTGGCCGAGGAAACCGGCCTTCCCGCCGACAAGGTCGAGGTTCTGGGCGAAACCCCGGACTGGGTCTATTACGACCTGCCGCCGGAACTGCTGGGCAAGGTCTGGAAGGGCCGGTATGGCGGGCAGCGCCAGAAATGGGTGCTGATGCGGTTTCTGGGCGCGGACTCCGACATCCGCATCGACACGGATCACCCCGAATTCCAGGAATGGCGCTGGATGCCCGCGGCGGCGCTGCTGGAAAACATCGTGCCCTTCAAGCGCGGGGTGTACGAGGAGGTGCTGGCGGCGTTCGAGGGGTGGTTGCGGTAGAGAAGCCAGACCGTGTCAAAACGCCTGTAGGATTCCCTGACATCGATGCGGGTGATATGCTCAGCCATAGCACATATCTCAGGTAGTGACCGATCTCAGCTTTTGCTTTTGCCCCGAGTCGGTGGACGACTATGTAGGGCCGGACATCCTGTTCGGTTCATCGAAGCATTCGTCGATAGTCTGGATCTGGAGGCGTGCGGTTTGCACGGGTCCGCGGCAAGGCCACGGGTAAGCCAGGCTATAATCCCGCTGACCTGCTCAAACTCTACATCTACGGGTATCTCAACAAGGTGCGGTCCAGCCGGCGCCTGTAAATTGAAACACGGCGCAACATCGAGGTCATCTGGCTGATGCGCCTGCTCTCTCCCGATTCAAGACGTTCGCTGACTTTTGGCGTGACAACCGGGCCGCATTCCGACCGATCTTCAGGGCCTTCGTTGTTCTCTTCAGGGAACTCGATCTGTACGGTCGCGAGTTGGTTGAACCTAACTGTTCAGTCCCCGCCTCTGGTGGATCGGGTTAAGGATGAATCTGTCAGGCTCTGATGTCTGCAGATGTATTCGTATGTGGTGAGGCCGCCGAGGGTCTTCAGCCTTCGAGCGAAGTTGTAGGCTGCCATGAAGTCCGCCAGATGTGCTCGCAGTTGGTCATGGCTGTCGTAATGGAAGCGTTTGACGTTCAGCGGGGAAACCCTCCCCCGGAGGGTTTCCTGGTCCGCCTCACCCTCCTTGATCGTGCGGTTCATCCGTTCGACCTGACCGTTGGTCCAAGGGTGATTGGGCTTGGTCAGCCGATGATCAGTTCGACGTAAGCGCTGTTCCGCCCCCACCTTCCTGCTGAATCGGTAAGCTGCGATGCGCTATCGTGTGGAGATTTGCACGGGAGGTGTCAGTGGGAGTCCATCGGGAGCGCAGTATGGAGGCCGTCGGGTTTGTGGAGCTTCTGGCTGCTCCGGCGGCCAAGCGGCGATGGTCTGACGAAGCGAAGGGTCGGATGGTGGCGGAGACGCTGGTGCCCGGTGTCACGATGAACGAGGTGGCGCGTCGGCATGCCGACCGAAACGACGGTGGTGCATGTGCTGGTCAGCAAATACGCTGACCATCTGCCGCTCTATCGGCAGGCCCAGATCTACAGCCGTCAGGGCGTCGATCTCGACCGCTCCACCCTTGCCGATTGGGTCGGACGCGCCGCCTTCGAACTGCGCCCCGTCCATGACGCGCTGATAGCCAACCTGAAGCGGTCAACCGAACTGTTCATGGGCAAGACCCGCGCCCCGGTCCTCGACCCTGGGTCGAGAAAGACCAAACCGGATACTTCTGGGCGCTGGCCCGCGATGACTGCCCTTGGGGCGGCACGGCACCACCGGCGTGGCCTTCACCTATGCGCCCGGTCGGGGCGGGCATCATGCCGAGCGGATCTTGCAGGGCTTCGGCGGCATCCTGCAGGGTGAGGAGGGTCAGAAAACAGTCCTGAGGACTGTTTGCCCGGGGAGTGTCCTGAACTTTGTGTATCTGACCGGCTCCATGCGGTTTCAGATACTCAAGCGTCGAAGCGCTCGCCGAACATTATGGCGAACTGGTTGC
>NZ_UZWE01000049.1 GCF_900631945.1 Paracoccus haematequi | reverse complement strand
CTATCACCCTGCTCCGGCAGGAGCAGTTCCGGCGCGGGTCACACAAATCAACATGAGAGCATGAAAGGCATCGATCAGATCATGCCAGCGTGATGGTGGACCGGAGGCGCACGGCGCTGCCATGACCGCCATCGACGACCCGCTGAGCACCGGCCGCTGATCGGCTTTCCCAGTCGGACCCAGGATGTCGGCGTCTGTTCGGCAGCAGCCCCCTTTCCCCGTTGAGTTCATGGCACGCGTTCGATGTCGGCGTTGCCGCGCGCCTTGAAGCGGTTCATCAGGGCGATGCGGATGTGGATTTCAGCGGTTTGCCTGTCCGGTTCCCGTGAAGCGATATGCTCGCCGAAGGATTTGAAGCACATCATCTTCGCCTCGTCCCGGCTGCGGACATGATAGCCGGTCCCGCGCTTCCGGATGGTTCGGCCCAGACTGCGGGATCGCGGGGCCGGTATTCCCTGCCAGGCGATCCCCCAGGCCCGGCGTCGGCCCAAGTCCGGCGGCCATCTGTGCGGGCGGATGAACCTGAGCGGCAGCGTTTTTGCGGCGCCGGTCCAACAGTCCAACACGTCCAACAGTTTTTGTCTGAAGGCAGACCGTCACCTCGGCAAGAAAATTTCCACAAAAAATATATGACGAAAGTTTCTGTAATAATAAAAAGTGCTTTCCAATTTCTTTGGGAAATTATTCCTTATCAAGAAAAACCGGAATGTTAATTCCTTCGGTCCGCCAGTGTTATTGCGTCACGAGTTCCTTGATTTTTTCCGTGCCGAGATTTAGTATAACCTCCTGTGTTTGTTATTTTTAATATTTTAACGGGGCATTGACCCTTTGCCGGAAGTGCGACCCATGCCGTGCGTCCGGGGGCCAGGGTCAATCGGGGGCCGGGGTCAATAGCCCTATCGAGGGTCGGGCAGCGAAACAGGAGAGCGGCAGCAATGGATGATCGGTTCCTTGACGGCGGAAGGCAAGAAGGAGAGCCCGTCGGCAATCCGCCGATCCATGCGGATTCGGCCGCGAAAGTCGCTCGGCCCCACCTTCCTGCCTGCATTCCCGACAGGAAGGCTGAAGCGGATCGTCATGCCCTGGCGGATCGGATCCGGGAAACCCTTCCCGGAAATCTCGACGTGGATGCCGACAAGGGAACCATCCATTTCCTTTCCAGCCCGAAGCGGGTTTGCGGCCTGATCTTTCCCGCTCTCACGCTCCGTCGCCCGGGGACCCAGGACGGCTACGCGGTTCTCTTCGAGTTCATGGACCTCTCCGGCCAGATAAAGTCCATCGCTTGCGGGATGGCGGATCTCACTTCCGGTTCCGGCTTCGCAAGGAGGCTGACAGGACTGGGATTTCCGATCCACGTTTCCTTGCGAGAGTTTGTCGAGTTCCTCCGCGCATGGACCGCGGAGTCGCAGCCGCCCCTGGGATGGCGCCTCGACCGGGCCGGCTGGGTGTCCCTGCCGGGGTGCAATCGCCTCTTCGTTCAGCCCGATGGGCGTGCTGTCGCGCGACGCAAGGAGGACGTGCCTGACCTTGCCCTGTTCAATGCCTCACCCGTGCCGAGGGCGGGAACTCTCCAAGGCTGGTCGAGCGGCATCGCCACCTGTGCCGAGGGAAACCCGCTCCTGATGGCCGCCCTCTCCGCAGGCTTTGCGGGCCCGCTCCTCGAGCTGGCGCGGATGGAAACAGTGGGTTTGAACGTCTACGGCCGACCCGGCTCCGGCAAGTCGTTGTTGCTGCAATCCGCCCAGAGTGCCGGGGATTCCCCGGCGACGACGACGTTCTGGTCGCAGTTTCCGGGGCGGCTGGAGGATCTGAAAGCGCGCCGGAACGATGGTCTGATGACGATCGAGGCCTTCAATGCCCACCCTTCCTCAAAGGAAATGACGGCCCTGGCGTCCTTCGCCACGGACAGTTCTTTCGAAAATCGCGAGACCGGGCATCGCCTCGTGATCCTGATGAGCAGCGAGGCCTCGACGATCGAGATTTTCCGGCGCAAGCGACATCTCCAGGCCGAGGCTCTCAGGGTGCGTTTCCTCGATATCCCGGTCGGGGCAGGCCTCCACGGGGCCTTCGACGATCTGCACGGATACCCGGATGCAGCCTCCTTTGTCACCGCCCTGCGCGGCATGATCAGAGACCACCACGGCCATGCGGCAGGCGCCTTCATCGAATGGCTGGTCAACAATCGTGAACACGCCGAGGCGATGCTGCATCGCCACATGGAGCGTTTCGTCGCGCGGGAACGGGAACTGCGAACGGAGTCACCTCCAGGCACCCTTCTCCCGCATCTCCAGCGACTTGGCTTGGTCGGCGCGGCGGGGGAACTGGCGATCGCGGCCGGGATCCTTCCCTGGACGGAAAACGCCGCGATGACGGCCGCTCATCACCTTGCGGCGCTCTGGCACTCGGCAGCGCAGGAACACAGCGTCGGCCCCGCGCTCCGTATCCTGCTCGACGCCATCGAAGTCCACGGCCATCGATTGCGATGGTTGGGGGGCACGCCTCGGAAACAGGAGGACCGGACCGGATGGCAGGACCATCGGTTCTATTATCTGACCGTCGATATGCTGAAGGATGCCAGGCCCTGGCATCTGGCCGCCCTCGAACAGGCAGGCCTTCTCAAGCCGGGCGGCGAAAAGCGTTCCTATCAGGCGCGGATGGACAAGGCCCAGCACATGGGCCGCCCACGGGTCTATCTCATCTGCAAACATGCCCTCGCAGATGCTGCGCCGGGCGTGAAAATCGAGTTCAGCCTCAAGGAACACCTTCTGAATATCTTCTGTCCCGAGGATGATGACTGAGGACGCCCGACCAAACTGCCGCTCATGTGACGGCGGTCAGGGCCGCGCGGGCGTCACGATGATCGTGCAGCCGGACTGCCAGCGTCGTCGGATCGCCTGCGACCCTCAGCGCGGCCGGATGGAGCTTTGCACAGGCCAAAGGACATCCAGCCGAAATCGCGGGAAATGACGCGTCTGTGCCATGATCAGGGTTTGGCCGAGCAGGCCGACGGCCTCTGCTCCGTTCAGCCGCTCGTCCGTCGGCCCGGTCCAGTTGACCGCGACGACGGGACCGGCGGCGTTCCGGTTCAGCCAGCCGCCCAGGGTCGAGATTTCCAGGGGGGTCAGGAAGTAGAGGACTTCCGACAACAGCACCAGGTCGGGCCGGATGTCGGGCAGATCGTCTGGCGCGCAGCCTTGCAGCACCGTTGCCTGGGAAAACCCGGCCAGGATGCGGCGCGCGGCCGCCGCCGCCGCGGGGATGCAGTCCATCGCGGTCAGGCGGCGGCAGCGAGGGGCCAGGCGGCGCGCCAGCTCGCCGTTGCCGCAGCCGATTTCCAGCGCCTCGCGGAACGGGCCGGGGCCGATCGCCGACAGGGTTTCCCGGAACTTGGCGGCCTCATAGGGGCTGGAGCGATGGTTCCAGGGGTCCTCGCTGGCGGCATAGAGCCGGGACAGATGCGCAAGGGTGTCTCTATGGGGCAATGACGATCTCGGGATGGGTCAGGAAATGCTCCTGGCGCCACGGCTCCATGACGAACCCTTCGGGATCGTCGTCGATCAGCGGCGTCATCTGGCTGCGGTGGCAGGCAAGCGCCCGACGCTTGGCCGTCAGCGCGGCGGCCGAGGCCGCGATGGTGCGGGTTGGGGCGGTGCGGTCCGTGAAGCGGCCCCAGATCGGGTAATAGGCCAGCGCGACGTCGGGGCGGGCCAGGTTCCGCGCCATCCGCGCCACGCTTTGGTGATCGACATGCGGATCCCCCTCCCAGGTCGCCAGCAGCAGCGCGCCTTGCGGGATCAGGTCCGAGATGTCGGCATCCGTCCGCACCCGGCAGTCGCCATGTCCCAGCCAATGCGTCGTCGCGCCCAGGATGGCGGCGGCGGCCTCAAGCTCGGCCCGGCGCTGCTCGGCCAACCGCCGGGGCGGCCATCCGCGGGATTTGGGATGCGACCGGCTGCCATCGGTCACGCAGATCACGGTGCAACGCGCGCCATGGGCGGCGGCGTCGAACAGCAGCGCCCCGCAGCCCAGCGTTTCGTCGTCGGGATGGGGCGCCAGCACGGCCAGGGGGCGTCCGCCCAGCAGATCGGCCACGCCGATCGGGGGACCGAGGTTGTCCAGAAACCCGCTCATCCGATCCATCTGTCGCGCAGGGCGGGGCTTTGCAGGATGCGCGCCATGGCCCCCAGGGCCAGCCCGTCGGGATTGGCCTGGCGGATATAGAAGCCGAGGTCGCGGCGGATGCGGTCGGCGGGATGGGCGGTGGCAAAGGAGGCCGCCCCCAGGGCCTGGTCCATGGCGTTCATCAGCGCGACCGCTTCCTCGGCTGTCAGCAGTCGCGCCAGGATCGCGGCCTCGGCATCCTCGGGCACCGCATCGGGCCGTTCCACCCGATCGGCGGCCTGCCACAGCCACAGCCGGGCCGTTTCGCAGGCCGTCACCATCCGGCGCAGGCGCATGGCCTGCAAGGGCGCCGCGTCCTGCCCGCGCCGTTGCAACTGATCGGCGGTGATCGCCGTCAGCGCCCGCATCGCGCCCAGTTGCACGGCGGCATAGCGCCAGACCCCGCCCTGGAAATGCGGTTCGATCAGATAGTCGCCGGGACCGCCGATCCGCAGGGCCTCGGCCACGGCAAGCCCCTCCAGGTCGCAGCGCCCCGAGGCGGTGGCCTTCATCCCCGAAACCCGCCACTCGTCGGGAAACAGCCGCCCTTCAAGCTGCGGGCGGCTGAACAGCAGAAGCTGCGGGCCGTCGCCCGTGCCTGCGGACACAATCACATGGTCCAGCACGTCCGCGCCGCTGGCGAACAGCTTTTGCCCCCGCAACAGGGGGCCGTCGATCCTGACCGGATCGGGACCGTCGGCCCCCCAGATGCCCAGCAGGCCACCCCTCCTGTCGCCGGGGGCATACAGATCCAGCAGCTTGGCCGCGTTCACATGGCCTTCGAAGATGCGGCCCGCCGACAGGTTCGCCCGGCCGATGGCCGCCAGGGCCTCGAAAAGCTGCCCGACGGACAGCGGGGCGTCCAGAAGTCCGCCCTGCCGCAGCGCATCCGCCAAGGCAGGGCCAGAGGGACCGTCGGGACCGTCGCAGGGCGCCTGAGCCACAAGGCGCGCGGCACGGGCGATGTCGGTCATGCGGCACTCTTTCCCCGGGGCAGCAGCCGGGGGCGCACGGACCCTTCGACCAGGCGCCTCAGTGCGGGCAGCTCCGCTTCCAGATCCGAGGCGCGCAGGCGGTTGCCCAAGGACAGGGCGCGGCTGGGCCAGGGCCGGCTGTCCCCGGCCGTCGCGCGGGACCACAGATCCGCCAGGACAGGGACCGGCAGCATCGCCTGGTCGGCCAGGGGATCGTCATCGGACATCCGCTGGCGCAGGGCTTCGGCCATGCCGCCCTCGGCGCGGCCGTGCAGCCTGCCCGACACCGTGGCCAGCATGTCGTCGGCATAGCGGATCGCCAGGCCATGGGATTCGGCCTGATGGACCAGGGCGCGATCCTCGCTGGAGCGGGTGTCGGGAAGCCCGCCGATCAAGCGGAAGCCATCGCTGCGGATCGCCATGGAGGCGGCGGATTCGATATAATGCGGACGCTCTGGACCCTGGCGCCCGGCCAGCAGGTCGACGGCATGGCGGATCTCGTGTTGCAGCGCGCCATGGGCAGCCTCGGCCTGGGTCACCCTGCGGCCGGGGGCGGTTGCCAGGACATGGCGGCAATCGGCGTCGATCCTGCCGCAGACCAGGTCGGCCCCCGCATCCGCGGCGCGCAGCGCGGCGGCGATCCAGTCGGCATGGGGCGCGGCGTCCCCGTCGGTGGTCAGGATCAGCGCGCCGGGACGCGCGGCCAGATCCAGGACGACCCGGCGGGCGATCCCGGCATTGGGGTCGGGAAAATCGACCTGGTGCAGTTCCAGGCGCAGCGACGGATGGGTAAAGGACCGAACGATCCGCGCACTGCCGTCGGTGCAGTTGTTGGCCAGAACCACCGCCGTCACCGGCAGGGGCGACCGCATCGCCGCCGTCGACAGGGCCCGCAGCAGCCTCGGCAGACGCCGGGCCTCGTTTCTGACGGGAATGGCAACGACGATCTGCACCAGGACAGGGCGGCTATAGGCGGCGACAATTGTCGAAAGTGATCCGTCCATGATCCGCCCTGTCTGATCCCGAAGCCAACTACCCCATCCTGTCCGTGGTTCCGCCGTCGTGGCCCTGCGGTTCTGGGACCGGACTGAGAGCTTGATCTCGCCACTGAAACAGCCGGAGAAACGCACTATAACCGCATCTGAATCCGTTCATGCGGATCACTTCGTATTCCTTTCGCATGACAATAGACCATCGATAAGGACACCTTATCG
>NZ_UZWE01000025.1 GCF_900631945.1 Paracoccus haematequi | reverse complement strand
TACGGACTGGTGGGAGACCTCTTTACCGTGGTGCCCGAACTGACCGGAAAGCTCTAGGACCATCTTCTGTGCGGAAACATCCTCGGGGGGTCCGGGGGGCGAAGCGCCCCCGGCGTCCCGAACCAGGACGGCAGGACAAATGCGGCGCCCTGCCCCGATCAAAGCCGCAAACAACAGGGAGACTGCATGATGAGAAGACTGCTGATGACCACGGGCCTGATCGCCGGGGGCCTAGGGGTGGCCGGTGCCGCAAGCGCGCAGGACTGCGGCGACGTGACGCTGGTGCTGCACAACGTCCAAAGCGCCGAGGTGCTGGCCCAGGTCGACAAGTTCATCCTGGAACACGGCTATGGCTGCGATGTCGAGACCGTGCCCGGCGACACCGTGCCCACCACCACCTCGATGGTGGAAAAGGGCGATCCCGATGTTTCCTCGGAAACCTGGGTCGATCTGCTGCCCGAAATCGTCCCGCGGGGCATCGAGGAAGGCAAGATCGTCTTCGGATCGAAGGCGCTGCCCGATGGCGGCGTGCAGGGATGGTGGATCCCGAAATACCTGGCCGACGCCCATCCCGACATCAAGACGGTCGAGGACGCCCTGGCGCATCCCGAACTGTTCCCCGACCCCGAGGATCCCAGCAAGGGCGTGATCTTCAACGGCGCCGAAGGCTGGGGCGCGACGGTCGTGACCAACCAGCTTTACAAGGCCTATGACGCCGAGGCCAAGGGCTTCACGCTGATGAATCCCGGTTCCGCGGCGGGCCTGGACGGCGCCATCGCGCGTGCCTATGAGCGCGGCGAGGGCTTCATCACCTATTACTGGGCGCCGACCGCGCTGCTGGGCAAATACGACATGGTGATGCTGGAAGCCACCGTGCCGCACGATCCGGCCGAATGGAAACGCTGCATCACCAATATCGACTGCCCCGATCCCAAGGTGACGGCCTGGCCGGTCGATACGGTGATGACCGTCGTCACCAAGGACTTTGCCGAACGCACCAGCCCCGCCGTGATGGACTATTTCAACACCCGCGGCTGGAGCAACGACACCGTGGGCAAGCTGATGTCCTGGCAGACCGAGAACCAGGCTACCGGAGAGGAAGGCGCCCTGCATTTCCTTGAGGAGAACAGGGATCTCTGGTCCCAGTGGGTGCCCGCCGAGGTCGCCGAAAAGGTCCAGGCCGCGCTGTAAACCCGCCCGGACGGTCCGCCCGGACGCCGGGCGGACCAGACCCTGCCCTGTCCCCCATCACCCGAGGCACCCATGGCGTTCAAGCGCATGATCCACGCCGTCGATACCCATGCCGGAACGCCCATGCGCGTGATCACCGGCGGCATCCCGCATATCCCCGGCAATTCCGTCTATGAAAAGATGAAATGGCTGGAAGGCCATGACGACGGGTTGCGCAAGATGCTGCTGCGCGAACCGCGCGGCTATTCGGCCCATTGCTGCAACATCCTGGTCCCGCCTTCGCATCCCGAAGCGCAGGCCGGATATGTCATCCTGGAACAGATCGAATATCCCGTCATGTCGGGCGGCAATACCATCTCGGTCGTGACGGTGCTGCTGGAAATGGGCCTGCTGCCGATGCAGGAACCCGTCACCGACCTGGTGCTGGAAGCGCCCGCCGGGCTGATCCGGGTGCGCGCCGAATGCGCGGGCGGAAAGGTCAAGGCCGTCACCTTCCGCAACGTCCCGGCCTTTGCCGCGCATCTGGACGCGGAAATCGACGTGCCGCATCTGGGCCGCGTGCGCGTCGACGTGGGCTGGGGCGGCATGTTCTATGTCATCGCCGATGTCCGCCAGTTCGCGGGGCTGGAACTGAGTCCCGGACATGGCCGGGAAATCGCCCGCGTCTCGTCGATGATCCGCCAGGCCGCGATCGAGCAGCTGCCGGTAGAACATCCCGACTATCCGGGCGTCGGCATCACCATCTCGCAACTGTCCGGCCCGTCCGACGATCCGAAGGCCGACTGGAAGAACGCCGTCACCATGGCCTCGGGCGAGTTTTCCTGGGACGACCCGGCGACCTGGACCGGCGCCCTGGACCGCTGCCCCTGCGGCACCGGCACCTGCGCCAAGATGGCGGTCCTGCACGCCAAGGGCGAATTGCCCCTGGACCGGCCCTTTCGCCACCAGGGCATCCTGGGCAATATCTATACCGGCAGGCTGGTCCAGGAAACGACCCTGGGCGGCCGCCCTGCCGTGGTCCCCGAGGTATCGGGCACAAGCTGGATCTATGGCCTGAACACCATCGTTCTGGACCACGACGACCCGTTCCCCGAAGGTTTCACGGTGGGCGACACCTGGGCGTAAGGGAACGGCCGCTCAGGGAACCGGGACCGCCGGGCTGCCCGCCAGGCGGATCGGGACGGCGCGCAGCCGGGCGGCCTCGGCCGCGTCATGGGTGACCAGGACCAGCCCCGCCCCGCTGCGATCCAGCAGCCCGGCGGTCAGGTCCATCATCCGGCCCGCCGTACCGGGATCGAGACTGGCGAAGGGTTCGTCCATCAGCAGGATGTCGGGACGCGCGGCAAAGGCGCGGGCCAGCGCCAGGCGGCGCTGCTGGCCAAGCGACAGCTGCCGGGGAAACTTGTCCTCGTGCCCCGACAGCCCGACCTGGGCCAGCAGGGCACGGGCCTCGGCCTCGGGACAGCCGGTCGGCAGGGTGACGTTGGCGACGGCGCGGCGCCAGGGCAGCAGGGTCGGTTCCTGGAACACCACGGCCAGCCGGTCGCGCCCCTCCAGCCGCCCGTCGAAATCGCGGTCCAGACCGGCCAGGATCCGCAGCAGGGTCGATTTGCCGATCCCCGACGGTCCCAGCACCGCCACCCGCTGACCGCGTTCGACCGCCAGCCGCAACGGACCCAGCACCGGGCGCCCGGCGAAGGATTTTCCCGCCAGATCAAGCCTCATCGCGGCGCCAGCGGTTCGCGCGCGCCTCGGCGGGACGCAGAAGGGCCAGGTCGATCAGCAGCATCACCGCAACGAAGGCCAAGGCCCAGGCCAGCACGCCCGCCACGTCGAAGCTGGAAAACAGCAGGTGGATCTTGAAGCCGACGCCGTTGGACCGGCCCAGGAATTCGACCACCAGCACGATCTTCCAGATCAGAGACAGACCCGCCCGCGCGGCCGCCGCGATATGGGGGGCAAGCTGGGGCAGCACGACATGGCGCAGCCGCGCCCGCCAGCCCATCCGAAAGGCCGCCGCCATGTCGTCCAGATCCGGGCGCAGGGCACGGGCGCCTTCGCGCAGCATGACGGTGGTCACGGGGATCTTGTTCAGCGCCACGGCGGCGACGGCGGCGACCTCGTTCAGGCCGATCCAGATATAGGCCAGCACGATCACTACCAAGACCGGGACGTTCAGCGCGATGACCAGCGACGGGTTCAGCCAGTGGTCCGCCGCCCGCGACCGGCCCATCCACAGGCCCAAGGCGGTGCCGACGGCCATGGCGATGGCAAAGCTGGCCAGCACGCGCCCCAGGGTGGCGCCCGCGTGCAGCCACAGCTCGCCCGACGCGGCAAGCGTGGCGACCCGCCCGGCCACCGCCAGCGGCGACGGCATGGTCCGCGGATCGCCCGCCAGCGCCGCGAGGGCCGTCCACAGCGCCAGCAGCAGCAGGACCGACAGCACCCCCGGCACCAGTCCGGGCCGCTTCTGAGGGGGCGCGTCAGTCACCTTGCCAGAACAGCCCCTCTGGCAGGTCGGTCAGCCCGCCGGTCAAGTCGTCGCCGCCCAGGTCGGCCAGGACCGCGAACAGGTCCCGTGCCGCATCTGCATCGACCGGACCCTCGGCCGGGATGCCCGCGCGCCAGCCGTCGCGCAGGGCCATGAATTCCGCATCCGTCGTGGCCCCCATGACCGGGCGCAGCGCCTGCCAGGCGGCATCGTCGGCCGACAGCAGATCCTTGGCCTGCCGGGACGCCCGAGCCAGGCCGCGCGCCAGATCCGGGTGATCCGCCACCCAGTCGTCGCGCAGCACATAGCCCAGCAGCGGCGTGCCGGGATCCAGACCCAGGCCCTGCGCGGCATCGGCGACGCTGATAACCTCTCGCATCCCGGCGGCCTGCATCAGCGCCAGGAAGTGCCAGAAATTGACGGCGCCCGCGACCTCGCCCGTCTGGGCGGCGTGCTGGATCATCGGCGGGGCGCCGAACACCTGCTCCGTCACATCCGCCAGGTCGCGGCCGGTCTGCTGGCGATAGAAGGCGCGCAGGATCAGCCAGCTTTTGTCCACCGGCCCGCCGGCGATGCCGATCCGCCGGCCTTCCAGGTCCGCCAGGGTCCGCACCGGGCTGTCGGCAGGGACGACCAGCCCGCCCACGGCGGTGGAATAGGGCCAGAAGGTGAAGGGCGCCCCGTTCGCCCGCTGCACCGCCACCCAGATCCAGTCCGACACGATGGAGTCGACCTGGCCCCCCTGCATCGCTACCTGGGTCGCCGGATTGCCCGCCAGGGCCAACATGCGCAATTCGAATCCGTTCTGGCGGTCGAAACCCTGGTCGCGGATCGTCTGCAATTCCCAGGCGACGGTGCCGTTTTCCAGCGTGCCGATGGTGATGGCGGGTAAGGAAGCCTGCTGCGCAAGACCGGGCCCCGCCTGCGCCAGGATCGCCGCGGCAAGACCAAGGGCCGGACCCGCGATCCGGCCAGCCCACGGAAAGCGCATGGTTCCCCCCTTGGCTTTCTTCCGACCGCAAGGTGGCACGACCGCCGCCCGGTCACAATCGACCAGAAGTCGCACCCCTGACACGGGGCCGGGGATCAGGCCCAGCGGCGCTTCAGCGCGACCAGGTGCAGCGCCGCCGCCGCCGCCCCGCCGCCCTTGTTCTGGCCCTGCGGATCGGCCCGAACCTGGGCCTGGGCGATCGTCTCGACCGTCAGGATGCCGTTGCCGATGCAATGCCCCTGCAACCCCAGCAGCGTCAACCCGCGAGAGCTGTCGTTGCACACCGTGTCGTAATGGGTGGTTTCCCCCCTCACCACGCAGCCCAACGCGACATAGCCGTCATAGAGATCGCGGGCGGCGGCCAGGGCGATGGCGGTGGGAATCTCCAGCGCGCCCGGCACCTCGACCAGATCGAGGGCGGCGCCTGCCTGGGCCGCCACGGCCCGCGCGCCCGCGACCAGCCCGTCCGCCACCTGCCGATAATAGGGCGAGACGACGATCAGCAGCCGCGCGCCGGAAACCTGGGGCAGCGGAAGCTGGTGATGTTCGATGCTGGCGGCCATGGCTTACCCCTTGATCGGACGCGTGGAATGGATCGAAAGCCCATAGGCGTCAAGCCCGATGACCTTGACCGGCGCCGAATTGGTCAGCAGCACCAGATCCGACAGGCCCAGGGCGGACAGGATCTGCGCCCCCAGCCCGTAATGGCGGATCACATGCGAGGAAACCTCGTCCTGCCGCGGCAGGCGCGGCTCGGTGTCGCGGAACAGCACGACGACGCCCCTGCCCTCGTCGGCGATCATGCGCATGGCCTGGTCCAGCGTGCCCGCGTTCCGGCGGCCGATGCCCAACACGTCGTGCAAGGGGTCCAGCACATGCATCCGCACCATGACCGGGCCGGGCGCGGTCAGGTCGCCCTTGGTCAGCACGATATGTTCCGCGCCCGAAGTGTCGTCGGCGAAGATGCGCATCATCCAGTCGCCGCCATGCGCGGAATGGACCGCCATCTGGCCGCGTTCGGCGATCAGGTTGTCGTGGCGGCGGCGATAGGCGATCAACTGGCTGATGGTGCCGATCTTCAACCCGTGCCGCTGGGCAAAGGCCACCAGATCCGGCAGCCGGGCCATGGTGCCGTCGTCGTTCATGATCTCGCAGATCACGCCCGAGGGGTTCAGCCCCGCCAGCCGGGCCACGTCCACCGCCGCCTCGGTATGGCCGGCGCGCACCAGCACGCCGCCGTCGCGGGCGCGCAACGGAAAGACATGGCCGGGCGTGGCGATGTCGGCCGCGCCCCTGGCGGGGTCGATGGCCACCGCGATGGTGTGGGCGCGGTCGGCGGCAGAGATGCCCGTGGTCACGCCTTCGCGCGCCTCGATCGACATGGTGAAGGCGGTCTCGTGGCGGCTGGAATTCTTGGCGCCAAGCAGCGGCAGCCCCAATGCGTCGATCCGCGCGCCGGTCATCGACAGGCAGATCAGACCCCGGCCATGCGTCGCCATGAAGTTGATGACCTCGGGCGTGGCCATCTGCGCGGGAATGACCAGATCGCCCTCGTTCTCGCGGTCCTCGTGATCGACCAGGATGAACATCCGGCCGTTGCGGGCCTCGTTGATGATGTCCTCGATGGGGGAAATCGCGTCGGACCAGTCACGCTCGACCGGTCCTGGAATGTCGTCGGTCATCCGCCGCTCCTGCACAGGGGTCGGTGACGGGTCAACACCCTGGCCGCCACCATCGGGTTTTCGCTTCGGCCGACCATGGCGATCATCGACAGGCGCGGGCCTGTCCTGCATCTGCACCGCAACCCCACCCGGTGCAACCCCCGTCAGCCGCCGACCGATGCGACAAGACGCGCGTCGAGGGGAGAGGGCGCGGATGGGCGTATTCGCATCTGGGGGAATCGCGGCAGGCGCGCGACAGGACATTGCGTTTGCGCCAACCGCGAGGGCCGGAGCTTCGGCGCAGCTCACCCGGCAGTGTCGCGGCGTGCCAGGATCTCGTCCAGGCGCCGACGCGCGGCGTCGGGAAGGTCGTCGGGCAGATCGGCCTTGCTCGCGGGCCTGTCGCCCACCTGGATCAGCATCACCATCCCCATGGTGAAATGGGGCGAACACTTGATGCCCCAGATGCCCTCGGCCTCCAGCGTAACCTCGATTTCCTCGTTGATCTTGCCGATGAATTTCTCGCCGCCCTCGGGGATCATGCCGGCGATGGCGGCGGCGTTGTGGCCGGGATCCGTGGCGATGAACTTCACCGTGTCGCCGGGCCGGATCACCAGATAGTCCGGCTCGAACGGCATGGGGCCGGTGTCGTTGCGGTTCAGCATCCTGACCTCGTGCACCTCGGCCAGGGCGGCGGCGGGCAGCAGGCAGGCAAGCAGGGCGGCGCGAAACAGCATGGCGGTTCCTTTCAGGACAGACGTTGGAAGGCGAAGACCGGGCGTCCGCCGCCCGGATGGGGGATCAGCGCGGCCTCGACCGCGAAGATGTCGCGGATCAGCGCAGGGGTCAGGACCTCGGCCGGGGGGCCCAGGGCGGCGCAGCGCCCGGCCGTCATCACCAGAACGCGGTCGCAGCGCAGGGCGTGGTGCAGATCGTGCAGGGCGATGACCGAGGCGATGCCCATCGCCTCGACCAGATCGAGGATCGCGATCTGGTGGTGGATGTCCAGGTGGTTGGTCGGCTCGTCCAGCAGCAGGACGCGGGGTTCCTGGGCATGGGCGCGGGCGATGTGGACGCGCTGGCGTTCGCCCCCGGAAAGCGAGGACCAGTCGCGATCCGCCATCGCCTCCATACCCACGGCGGCAAGGGCTGCGGCGACGGCGGCCTCGTGCCGCCCGCCCCAGGGTTCCAGCGGGCCGAGCCAGGGGGTGCGGCCCAGTTCCACCGCGTCGCGGACCCGGATGCGGTCGCCGGTCTCGGCCGATTGGGCGACAAGCGCCAGGCGGCGCGCCACCGTCCGCCGGGACATCCGGGCCATCGGCCGCCCCTCCAGCAGAACCTCGCCGCCGCTGGGCCGGATCAGCCCGGCCAGCATCCCCAGCAGCGTCGACTTGCCGGAACCGTTCGGTCCCACCAGGCCCAGCGTTTCGCCCGGCTGCACGCGCAGGCTGACATCGGCGACGATCTGCCGTCCGCCGACGATGCGGGACAGGCCGATGGCTTCCAGGACCGGGGTCATCGGTGCCGCCCCCGGATCATGATCAGCGCAAAGGCGGGCGCGCCGACCAGGGCGGTGATGACGCCGATCGGCAAAACCTGGCCCGGAATGGTGATCCGCGACACCACGTCCGAGACGACCAGGAACACCGCCCCCGCCAGGGCGGTCGCGGGGACCAGGCGGACATGCCGGGGACCGACCAGGATCCGCATCGCATGCGGCACCACCAGGCCCACGAAGCCGATGGCCCCGGCGATGGAAACCATGATCGCCGTGACCAGGGCCGCCGTGCCGATCAGCACCGCCTGCGTCCGGCGCAGGCCGATGCCCAGCGACGCGGCGCTGTCCGCGCCGAAGGTAAAGGCGTCCAGCGCCCGCGCGTGCCACAAGGCCACGCCCAGGCCCAGCCCGGCCATCGGCAGCGCCAGCCATGTGTCGGGCCAGCGCACGCCCGACAGGTTGCCCAGCAGCCAGAACATGATGCCCCGTGCCTGCTCGGCGCTGGCGGACCGGGCGATGATCAGCGCCGTCAGCGCGTTGAACATCTGCGACCCCGCGATACCGGCAAGGATGATGACCCCTGCCCCGCGTGTGCCGGTGCCGCCGCCTGCCGCCCGCGCCAGCGCCGCCACCAGCACGAAGGCCGTCAGCGCACCGGCAAAGGCACCGGCCGACATCGACAGCATCCCCGCTCCGATCCCCGCGACCGAGACCGCGACGGCCCCGGTCGAGGCACCGGCGGAAATTCCCAGCAGATAGGGTTCGGCCAGCGGGTTGCGCAGCAGCGCCTGGAGGATCAGCCCCGACAGCGCCAGGCTGGCGCCGCCGCAGGCCGCCACGACCGCGCGCGACAGGCGGTAATGCCAGATCACGCCGGCATCGACGGCGCCGACCTCGGCCTGCGACAGGCCGGCCTTGACCGACAGCACGTCCAGCACCACCGACAGCGGGATCCGCGTCTCGCCCACCGCCGTGCCGAAGAACAGCGCCGCGGCCAGGATCACGGGCGCAAGCCAAAGCCATCCCCAGCCCTGCACCACGGCGCGATCCCTCATTTCAGGCCGAACCCGGCCAGCGCCTGGGCCAGGGCTTCCAGGGCGTAGATCGACCGGACCGAGGGGTCCATCGCATTGGCCTCGATCGTCACGATGCGGTCGTTCTTCACGGCGTCCATTTCCCTGGCGACCGGGTCGCTGGTCAGGAAATCGCGCTTCACGGCGATGTCGTCGGCGGGAAAGCGGCGGCGGTTCATCTCGGCCGCGACGATGAAGGACGGGTTCGCGCTGGCGATGGTTTCCCAGCCGACGGTCGGCCATTCCTCGGCGGAATCGACGATGTTGCGGACCCCAAGCGTGGACAGCATCCAGCCCGGAACGCCATAGGCGCCCGCGACATAGGGATCGATCTCGATATCGGCCGAGGAATACCAGAAGACCGCCGTGACATCGTCGGGCAGGTTCAGCGCCCCGGCCTTGTCCACGGCGGCGGCTTCGCGCGCCTTCAGGTCGGCGATGACCTGGGCGCCGCGCTCCTCGACATCGAAGATCCGCGCCAGTTCCGCGATGCCCTGATAGACCAGGTCCGGGTCGAACATCACCGTGCGCGCGCCGTCCATGCTTTGCGTATTGTCCTTGCCGACGCATTCGGTGGGCATGACCCAACTGGGGATCCGCGAATCGTCGAACATCTCGCGCGTGCCGACGGCGCCTTGCGGCCCGATCATCCATTCATAGGCGGTGACGACCAGATCGGGATTCTTGCCCAGGACGCTTTCGAAGCTGGGGGCGTTGTCAGCCAGCCGTTCGACCTTGGCATCCGTTTCGGCGAATTCGGGCAGGACCGGGTTGATCCACAGCGCGGTGCCCGCCACCTTGTCGGCCAGGCCCAGCAGATACAGGATCTCGGTCGTGCTCTGGCCGACGCTGACCACCCGTTCGGGGGCCTTGTCGATGGTGACCCGATGGCCGCAACTGGTCAGGGTCAACGGGTATTCGGTGCCCGCCAGCGCCATGGGCGCAAGGGCAACGGCGACGGCGGTTGCCGTGGCTAGCTTCAACATCATGCTTCCTTCCGATGCATTCGGCGGGACGGAAGGCATGGACACAGGCGCGGGGACCACGACCCGCAACACGATGTCACGCCGAGCCGACCCGCTCGGGTTGAACAGACTGCGTCGGCAGGTCTCCTGACTGGCGGATGATCGCATTGCCCGGCCTTCCCGGACCGAGGTCCAGTGGCATGATCGGGCAGGCTACCGCTTACAGTTGCGGGGGCAGTTCCGGTTGTCGCCCAGGGGCGGATCCGGATTCCCTATTAATTCCGGGTGGAAACCGACGCACCGTCCTTAGCCCGAAGCGGGTTTTCTGACAAGATCGCCTATCGGTCGAAAGGGACGGTCGGTCCCGATTCCCGCGAAGGGCGCCAAACCCGGTGACAAAGATGCCTTTCAGCCGCCGTCGAAATAGCGGATCCCCTTGACCACCAACTCGCCCAGGCTGGAGGCGCCCAGCTTGTCGCGCAGCACCAGGCTGACATTGGACACGGTCTTGTAGCTGATGCAGGCCCGGTCGGCGATCTCGCGATAGGACAGGCCCTCGGCGATCAGGCCCAGGATCTCTTCCTCGCGCGCGGTCAGGTTGGCGGCATTGCCGCGCCGGCCGGGCAGGTTCATCAGCGCGATCTGCGTCGCAAGCCGGCCCTCGACATAATTGCCGCCGGCCAGCACCTCGGTCAGGGCGATCAGGATCTCGTCCGAGGGCGAATCCTTGTTGATGACGCCATTGGCCCCCGCATGAAGCGCGCGGCGGGCCAGGATCGGGCTGCGATGCATGGTGAAGACCAGGATCGGCAGATCCCGGTCCAGCATCCGCAGCCGGTCGATCAGCTTGATCCCCGCGATCCGGTGATCGCCAAGCGTCAGGTCGACGACCATCAGGTCGGGCCGCGCCGCCCGCCAGGCGCGCCAGCCTTCCAGCGCGGTGGCCGCGCCGACGATCTCGCAGGGGATGCGCTGGCGGATGATGCGGCCCCAGCCTTCGACAACGACGGGGTGATCGTCGATGATGACGATGCGCTTCAGGCCGTTGGCCGATTGTTTCCGGGGCGGGGCTTCGATCATCGGTGCGGCATCCTCAGTTCGGTGACGGTTTCGGCGCCCACGCGGCGGGGCGGGTCGAAGGCGGCGCCCAGGGCGCGCGCGCGGTCGCGGATGCCGGCCAGCCCGTGTCCCCCGGCCGAGCCGCGCCCCGAAGGACCGCGCCCGTCATCGCGCAGCTGCGTGACGATCTGGTCCTGGGTCCGGCGCATCTCGATGCGGATGCGGCGGGCCTTGCCATGCCGGACGGCGTTCAGCAGGCTTTCGCGGACGAAGCGATAGATCGCCGTTTCCGCAGGCTCGCTGGCCGCGATCCGTCCGTCGCAATCCAGGTCGATGGCCACATCCGGCGCGATCTCGGCGAATTCGGCCACCAGTTCGCCCAGAAGTTCAGGCAGCGATCCGTGGCCCATCAGCATCGGGCGCAGGTCGTTGATCGCGGTGCGGGCGCTGTCGCGGACCGCGCCCGCATGGACCAGGATCGCCCGCAGCGCATCGTCAAGCTGCGCCGATCCGGGGCCCGAAACCTCGCGCGCGGCGGCGCGGGCCTGGGACAGCGCCGCGTTCAGCGCGAAAAGCTGCGGACCCATGTCGTCATGCAGATCCGAGGCGATCTTCGCGCGCTCGGTCTCGGACAGGGTCAGCAGCCGGGCTTGCAGTTGCCGGTTTTCTGCCCGCTGCGATGTCAGGTGGTCGGCCAGCGCGTTCACGCCATTGGCCAGCGCCGCGAATTCCGCCAGCCGGTCAGGCGGCGCGCGGCGGTCCAGATCGCCCTGCCGCATCGCGCCCAGCGCCTCTTGGATCGCGCGCAGGCGGCGCAGGATCAGGCGGCTGAAGCCCATCGACATGCCGACCAGCGCCGCGCAGGTCAGCGCCAGCAGCGGCATGATGATGCGGAAATCCTCCCAGACCTCGGCGATCTCGTCGGCGGGATCGGTCTGGATGACCAGCCAGCCCAGGACGTTGGGATAATGCGAGATCGGAACGCGGTCCGACCGCAGTTCGGGGCGCATCAGGTCGCTGAACCAGCCCGGCGCCTGGTCCTCTGTCAACGCCGCACCCTCCGCATGGGGCGTCACGGGATGGCCGTGGTTGTCCGTCACAGAGGCGGAAAGATGGCGCAGGGCGTCGATCTCGGCGGCCAGCTGCATCGCCTGGCCCATCGTGTCCTGGCCCGCGAAGCGCGGCGGCATCCGCACCGCGACCGTGGCCTGGGCGGTGCGGAAGGCCGACGAGGTTTCCTCGTCTATGGCGATGCGGGCGTTCAGGACGATGATCGCGGCGACCGTGGCGCAGAGCATGACCCCAACCGCCACGGGCACGATGGTGACGATGCGGTGCAGCGACCAGGGCCGGATCCGGGACGGGACGGCGGCATCTGGCAGGATCCGGGCCTCAAAGCGCATCACGGCACCCGGCCTTCGGCGGTGGCGGCCCGCATGGCGGCGGCGTGGTCGGCGCCCTGGGCGCGCAGGACGCGATAATGCTGGATCACCGGGCCGATGCTGGGCCGATCCGGGCCGCCGCCAGCGGCAAGCTGGTCCAGCAGCGCCGCGATGGCGATGGGCGGATCGTCCTTCCGCCGGATCTCGTCCCACAGCTGGGCCGCGCGATTGGCGATCATGCGCGGGCTGTCGCCATAGGCGGCCGTCGCGCGGTCCAGGGACGGCGCGATCCCGTCGGCGGGGTGCCCGGTCACGCGGGCCAGAAAGGCCGCGGGGGCTTCGTCGCCGGTCGCATCCAGCCAGGCCTGCCCCTGCGCCGGCATCCGGTGGGCCTGTTCCGATGCGGCGGGCAGGGTCTGCTCTTCCTCGCGGCAGGCGGACAGGGCCAGGGCCATCAGGGCGGTCATGGCGGCGGTGCGGTATCGTGTCGCAGTGACCTGCATCCGGTCCTTTCCCAGTCCGGGGCGATTCGCCCCCGCGCCCGATGCGCCCTTCAAGGCTAGGTCAGCCCAAGGGATGAGACAATCTGCGCGGGCTTCGGACAATGGTATGGCCGATCGGGACGCGCCATGACTTTCCCCCCGCTTCAACGGGGAAAATCCCCCGCGAAGATCGGGGACCGTTCCCCGCAGACACGCCCGCGGCGGGGTGTTCTGATCGTCCTTGCAGCAGACCGAACGCCCACAGGCGGAAGGCTGGCAGCAGGCGCGCGGGACCGGAGGGGAGGGCTCCGACACCGGATCCGCCGCGCGATAGGGAGAGGATCACATGAAACGCACAATTCGCAAGACGATGACGCATGTCTCGCCGCTGGCCGTGGCAAGCGTGCTGGCCTGCGGGCTGGCGGCGCCCGCCGCCGCCAACGACACATTGGTGGAACTGGCCCAGGATCCGGCGAACTGGGTCATGACCGGGCGCGACTACAACGCGCAGAACTATTCCGAGATGACCGAGATCAACAAGGAAACCGTGGCCCGGCTGCGCCCGGCCTGGTCCTTCTCGACCGGGGTGCTGCACGGGCACGAGGGCACGCCTCTGGTGGTGGGCGACAAGATGTTCATCCATTCGCCCTTCCCGAACACCACCTTCGCGCTGGATCTGAACGATCCCGGCACGATCCTGTGGCAGAACAAGCCGCGCCAGAACCCGACCGCCCGGACCGTCGCCTGTTGCGACGTGGTGAACCGGGGCCTTGCCTATTGGCCGGGCGACGACACGCGCGGGCCACTGGTGTTCCGCACCCAGCTTGACGGCCATATCGTCGCGATGGATGCCGATACCGGCGAGAATATCTGGATCATGGAGAATTCCGACATCAAGGTCGGCTCGACCCTGACCATCGCGCCCTATGTCATCAAGGACATGGTGCTGGTGGGCAGTTCGGGGGCGGAACTGGGCGTGCGCGGCTATGTCACCGCCTATGACGTGAAGACCGGCGAACAGCGCTGGCGCGCCTTCGCCACCGGCCCGGACGAGGAGCTGAAGCTGGCGTCCGATTTCAACGAACCGAACCCGCATTACGGCCAGTTCAACCTGGGTCTGGAGACCTGGGAGGGCGACGCCTGGAAGATCGGCGGCGGCACCAACTGGGGCTGGTATGCCTATGACCCCGACGAGGATCTGTTCTACTACGGTTCGGGCAACCCCGCGCCCTGGAACGAGACGATGCGGCCGGGCGACAACAAGTGGACCATGGCCATCTGGGGCCGCGAGGCCGAGACGGGCGAAGCCAAGTTCGCCTATCAGAAGACCCCGCATGACGAATGGGACTATGCCGGCGTCAACGTGATGATGCTGTCCGAACAGGAAGACAAGGACGGTCAGATGCGCAAGCTGCTGACCCATCCCGACCGCAACGGCATCGTCTATACGCTGGACCGCACCAATGGCGACCTGATCTCGGCCGACAAGATGGACGATACGGTCAACTGGGTGAAAGAGGTTCAGCTGGATACCGGCCTGCCGGTCCGCGACCCCGAATTCGGCACCCGCATGGACCACAAGGCGCGCGACATCTGCCCCTCGGCCATGGGCTATCACAACCAGGGCCATGACAGCTATGACCCGGAACGCAAGCTGTTCATGCTGGGCATCAACCATATCTGCATGGACTGGGAACCGTTCATGCTGCCCTATCGCGCGGGCCAGTTCTTCGTCGGCGCCACGCTGGACATGTATCCGGGACCGAAGGGCGATCGCCAGAACGGCCTGGGGCTGGGCCAGATCAAGGCCTACAACGCCATCACCGGCGAAATGGCCTGGGAGAAGATGGAGCGTTTCGCCGTCTGGGGCGGCACCATGTCCACGGCGGGCGGGCTGACCTTCTATGGCACGCTGGACGGTTACATCAAGGCGCGCGACAGCGACACGGGCGACCTGCTGTGGAAGCACAAGCTGCCTTCGGGTGTGGTCGGCCATCCGATGACCTATCAGCATGACGGGCGCCAATATGTCGCCATCTATTACGGCGTGGGCGGCTGGCCCGGCGTGGGCCTGGTCTTCGACCTGAACGACCCGACCGCCGGTCTGGGTTCGGTCGGCGCCTTCCGCAGGCTGAAGGAATTCACCCAGATGGGCGGCGGCGTGATGGTCTTTTCGCTGGACGGCAACAGCGTCCATACCGACGACGTGAATATCGGCGAATGGATCCCCGGCGACGACGCCTGATCCCCGCCGCGGCGGGCCGCGACCGGCCCGCCGCATCATCCGACCGACATTTGGGAGACTTGACGATGAACGCGACGATTTCGCGCCTCGGCTGCGGGACGGCTGCCCTGCTGTGCGGCCTTGGCACCGCCGCAGCCCAGGACGCCGACACGCTGCGGGTCTGCGCCTCGACCATGGACGCGCCCTATTCGACCGAGGACCGCACCGGCTTCGAGAACCGGATCGCCGAGGTTCTGGCCGACGAGGCGGGGATGACCCTGGATCTGGTGCAGATCGGCAAGGACGCGATCTATCTGGTCCGCGACGGGATCGAGGACGGTTTGTGCGACGTGCTGATCGGCGTGGACCAGGGTGACAGGCGGCTGCTGACCAGCGAACCCTATTACCGTTCGGCCTATGCCTTCATCAGCCGCCAGGACCGGAACTTCGAGGGCGACAGGTGGCAGGACGTGGACCGGGAAGGGTTCGACACCTTTTCCTATCGTTATCACAGCCCGGCCGAGACGATCCTGAAATATACCGGCCGCTATGAATACAACCTGATCTATCAGGCCTCGCTGACGGATTTCGAGGATCGGCGCAACAAATACACCCAGGTTCCGGCCGACCGCGTCGTGTCCGAGGTCGCGGCGGGCAATGCCGATCTGGGCATCGCCTTCGCCCCCGACGTGGCCCGCTATGTCCGCGATTCCCGCGAGCCGCTGAAGCTGACCCTGATCACCAACGAGATCGAACGCCAGGATGGCGTCATCATCCCGCTGCAATACAGCCAGTCGGTCGGCGTCGCGCCGGACAAGCCCGAACTGCTGGACCGCATCAACACGGCCCTGGAATCCGGCAAGGACCGCATCCGGGCGATCCTGGACGAGGAAGGCATCCCGACCTTGCCGCTCGATTCCTAAGACAAGGACAAGACATGAGGCATCTTTCGCTGGCAGTGATCGTGACGGGCTTGGGTTTGGGGCTTGGCGCCGCCTTCGCGCAGCCACAGTTCTACAACACGGTCGACGGCTCTCCGCTGAACTTCGACGACGCCATGGAGGAAGGCCGCGACACCGAGGCGGTCAAGGAATTCATGGCCACCGGGGTCAACATCTATAACGAGAACCCCGAGGTGATGGCCCAGGCCGAGGAAACCTACAACACCATGTGTTCGGGCTGCCACGGCCATTACGGCGAGGGCAAGATCGGGCCGGGGATCAACGATTCCTACTGGACCTATCCGCAGAACGAAACCGATGTGGGGTTGTTCTCGACGCTCTATGGCGGCGCTTCGGGGCAGATGGGTCCGATGTGGGGCAGCCTGACCCTGGACGAGATGCTGCTGGCGATGGCCTGGGTGCGCCATCTCTATACCGGCGATCCGCAGACCGCGACCTGGCTGACGCCGGAACAGCGCGAGAACTTTGCCCCGTTCAAGCCCCAGGGCGCTGAGGAGGACCAGTCCTGAGGCTGCGACCGGCCGGCGCAGCGGCGCCGGTCATTTCCACAGAAGGAGGAGAACAGATGAAACTGATCGCATTCGGCATCGCCGCCGCGATGTCCCTGGCCGCCCCGGCCTTCGCCTATGACGGCACCAACTGCCGCGCCCCCGGCAATTGCTGGGAACCCAAGCCCGACTATCCCGAACGGGTCGAGGGTTCCGAATACGACCCCCAGCACGATCCGGCGGAACTGTCCAAGCAGGGCGAATCCCTGGCGGCGATGGACAATCGCAACGCCTGGCGGATCTGGCATGCGGCCCAGACGGGGACGTTCGAATACGATGTCGCCAAGATCCCCGGCTATGAGGAAGGCGCCACGCCGCCCGCACAGTGACCGGGGCGTGCCGCGCCCCCGGACGGCTACTCCCAAATGTCACGTCCCGGCGCGGCACATCCGCTTTTCCACGGTGATCCATGCTGCAAGATGCCCCTGCCCCGGCCGACTGGCTGTCCCGCCTGCGCGACGCCGAGGCGCAACTCAATTCCGTCGTCCTGGGCCAGTCGCGGGCCATCCGGCTAATCCTGCTGTCGGTTCTGGCGCGCGGCCATGTGCTGCTGGCGGGCGACGTGGGCACCGGCAAGACGACGCTGCTGCGCGCGGTCGCCCGCGCCATCGGCGGCCCCTATGCGCGGGTCGAGGGCACGGTGGATCTGCTGCCCACGGACCTGATCTATGACGCGCATCTGGACGACGACGGAAAGCCGCGGATCGAACCCGGCCCGGCGCTGTCGCAGGGCGAGGATCTGTCGATCTTCTTCTTCAACGAGATCAACCGCGCCCGCCCGCAGGTTCACGCCATGCTGCTGCGGCTGATGGCCGAACGCAGCCTGACCGCCTTTCGCCGCGAATACCGCTTTCCGCATCTTCAGGTCTTCGCCGACCGCAACCAGATCGAGCGCGACGAGACGTTCGAACTGCCCGCCGCCGCCCGCGACCGCTTCGCGATGGAAATCCCGGTGACGGTGCCGACGGCCCGCGACGACCGGATCGCCCTGGCCTTCGACACCCGTTTCCACGACACCGACGCGCTGATCGGCGGCCTGTCCGCCGGCGTGCTGCCTTATCACGGGCTGAACCGGCTGGCCGCGCAGATCCAGGCGGGCGTCCATGCCAGCCCGGCCTTGCAGCGCTATGTCTTCGACCTGTGCGACGCCCTGCGCGATCCGGTCCGGGCGGGGCTTTCCGTTCAGGACGCGGACATGGCCCGGCTGGTGCAGGGCGGCGTCAGCCCGCGCGGGATGCAGGCCCTGGTGCGTGTCGCCCGCGCCGCCGCCTGGGCCGATGGCCGCGACGCGGTGCTGCCCCAGGACGTGCGCGAGGTCTTTGCCCCGGTGATGGCCCATCGCACCTTTCTTGGACCCGCCTACGAGGCACGGCGCGAAATCCTGGTGCCCGCCCTGATCCGCGCAGCCTTCGACACGATCCCGGTGCCTGCGGAATGACGGCGGACCTGCATCTGTTCGACGCCCTCGCCTGGCGGATGGCGCAGCCGCAGCCCGGCCTGCGCCAGGGCGCCCATCGCGGCCGAATGCGCGGCGCGGGCGGCGCGTTCGCCGATCTTGCGCCGCTATTGGCCTATCCCGACGCACGGCGGCTGGATCTGCGCCGGTCGCTGACCGATCCGATGGGCGGTTTCTTCGTGCGCCGTTTCGAACGGCCCGCCGACATCACGCTGCATGTGCTGGTGGATGCCTCGGCCTCGCTGGGGGCGGGGGCCTTATCCGACCGGCAGGGGCTGGCCGCGCTGATGGCGGGCGGGCTGGCCCAGGCCGCCCGGCGCGGCGGCGACCGGGCGGCGGTCCAGGCGGTCGGCGGCAACGAGATCCTGGCCGCGCTGCCCCCATCTCGGCGGGCAGGTATCGGGCAACAGGCGCGCGATCTGATCGCGGCGCTGATCCCCACGGGGTCGGGCGTCGGCGGGCTGATCGCCGCCGCATCCTCGCTGCCCCGGCGGCGCGTCCTGGTCGCGGTGATTTCGGATTTCGACATCTCGGCGCCCGAACTGGCCCTGCTGCTGGAAGCGCTGTCCCCCCGTCCGGTTCTGCCGATCTGGCTGCGCGACAGCGGGCTTGAGGAACCGCCCGGCGATTTCGGCCTGGCCGAGATCCGCGATCCCGAAACCGGCCGCCGCCGCACGCTGCTGACCTCGGGCAGATGGGCCGCCCGCCAGGCTCAGGCCAGCCTGCGCCACCGGCAGTCCCTGCGGGCGGTCTTTGCGGGCCAAGGCCTGCGTCCCGTCGAGATCCGCGACAGCATCGACATCGGCGACCTGATCGCCACCCTGGACGAGGCGCCGCTATGAAATGGCTGGCGCTTGCGCTGCTGCCCCTGCCCGCCCTGGCGCAGCCGGTCGTCACGGCGGACAATCCGCATGGCTATGGCTGGTGGCTGGGCGACGAACTGGTGCAGCGCGTCACCATCGCCCTGCCGCCGGGCGTGACCGTCGATCCCGCCAGCCTGCCGCGCCCTCGGGCGGTGGATTACTGGCTGGACCTGCGCGCGGTCGAAGCCGAACAGGCCGACACCGGCCTGCATCTGACCCTGCGCTGGCAGAACTTCTATTCCGCACTGGAGCCGAGTTGGCGCGAGGTTCCCGCCCAGCCCATCCGCCTGTCGGACGGCACCGTGGCGGAACTGCCGGGTTTCGGCTTCGTCACCTCGCCCCTCCGGCCGCTGACCGCGCCCTCGACCGCCGATCAGTTGCAGCCCGATCCGCGTTTCCGGCTGATCGACCCGATGCCCGCCCGCGCGGGCCTGGGCCTGTCGCTGGCGGCGCTGATCCTGTCGGGGCTGGGCCTGGCCTGGCACCAGGCCTGGGGACCGTTCCGCGCCCGGCCCGCGCGCCCCTTCACCCGTGCGGCGCGCGCAATGGCCCGCCTGCCCGACCGCCGGTTGCTGCACCGCGCCCTGGACGCCGCGTTCGGCCGCGTCCTGATCGGCGCGGACCTGCCGCAGTTCCTGGCCGCCCGGCCCGAGTTCCGCCCGCTGGCCGACCGGCTGGCCGCCTTCTTCGCCGCCTCGGACGCCGCCTTCTTCGGCCAGCACGCGCACCCCGACACGGCCGAGGCCCAGGCCCTGGCCCGCGACCTGGCGCGGATCGAACGAGGGCGGCGATGATCGGCTTTACCGCACCCTTCGCCTTGTGGGCGCTGCCGCTTGCGGGCCTGCCGCTGCTGACGCGATGGCTGCGATCCTCGTCCGTGCCCCGGCTGGATCTGCGTCCGGCCGAAGGGGTGTCCCGCGCCGTAGATCGCGGGCTGACGGCGGCGGGCGTGATCGCGCTCGCGGCGCTGATCATGGGCCTGGCCGGTCCGTATCTGCGGGGCGGATCCCTGCCCTATCGCGGCATGGGCACCAACCTTGTTCTGCTGATCGACCGCTCCTCCAGCATGGACGACACCTTCGCGGGCCGCGCGCCCGACGGGACCGACGAAAGCAAGGCCGCCGCCGCCCGCCGCATCCTGCAAGACTTCATCGCGGGCCGCCCCGACGACCGCATCGGCATCGCAGCCTTTTCCACGGCGCCGTTGCAGGTGCTGCCGATGACCACCAGCCGCAGCGCCATCGCCGCGGCCATCACCGCGCAGAGCGAACGCGGCCTGTCGCAGACCGATGTGGGGCGCGGGCTGGCCCTGGCGATGCAGATGACCCGAGACGCGTCGGCCATGGGATCGCGGGCGGTGGTGCTGGTGTCGGACGGCGCCGCCGTCATCGCGCCCGAGGTGCAGGATCTGGTCCGCGAACTGGCCCTGGAACAGCAGGTCAACCTCTATTGGCTGTATCTGCGGACCGAGGGCGCGCGCAGCATTTTCGACCCCGGCGCGCCGGGCGAGGCGGACAGCCCCCAGACCCGGCCCGAACGCCACCTGCACCTGCTGTTGCAGCGGCTTGGCATCACCTATCGCGCCTTCGAGGCGGAAAGCCCCGAGGCCGTGGCCCAGGCCGTCGCCGAGATCGGCACCCTGGAATCCAGGCCGATCCTGACCGAACGCAGCTTGCCCCGCCGCGATCTGGCTTGGCTGTGCTTCCTGGCCGCCGCGCTTGCCGCCGCGCTGCTGACCGCCGCCCGCGCGTTGGAGCGGCCCTTCGCGCCCCGCCGCCCCGCCCCGCTGGTGCGCCAGCCATGAGACGGCTGGCCTTCATGGCGCTGCTGCTGTGTCTTGCCGCGTCCCTCGCGGCGACCGCCTGGTTTGGCCGCGCCGTCTGGCAGGACGCCCGCGACAATGCCGCGATCCGCGACCTGGCGGCGGGCCGCGACGCCATTCCGGCCGCAAGCGCCGATCCGCGCGCCACCCATGCCCGGATCCTGTTCCTGGCCTGGCGCGACCGCCTGCCCGAGGCGCAGGATCGGCTGCCGCTGCTGGTCGGCGCCCCGCCCGAACTGCTGTCCGAGGCCAGCTATGCCATCGGCAACGCCCGGATGCGCGCCGGTTTCCAACAGATCGAAGCGGGCAATTTCGAGAATGCCGAAACCGAGATCTCGCTTGCCAAGACCGCCTATCGGGACGCGCTGCGCGCCGTGCCTGGGTTTCGGGACGGCAAGGTGAACCTCGATCTTGCCATGCGCCTGGTGCGCGACCTGCCCCGGCCGCTGGCCGACGGCGAAAGCGATCCGCTGGCGCAGCCCCGCAGGCTGTGGACCGATCTGCCCGGCCTGCCTCGGGGGGCGCCATGAGGGTGCGCGTGATCCTGCCCGCCATCGCCGCCATCCTGGCCGGAATGGCGATGATCGGCCCCGGCCTGACGCGCCCGCAGCGGCTGACCGATGCGCTGGTGGTGGTGGACATCACCCGGTCGATGAACACCCGCGACATGGAGGGCGGCTCGCGGCTGGACTACGCGCGCCGCGCGCTGACCGACTGGATCGCGACCCGCCCCTGCGGCAGCCGCATCGGCCTTGCGCTCTTCACCGAACGCCGCAGCCTGACCCTGTTCGAGCCGGTCGAGATCTGCGCCGACTTCGCATCCATCAAGGGCGCGATGGATGGACTGGACTGGCGAATGGCCTGGGAAGGCGACAGCATGATCCAGAAGGGCCTGGACCACGCGCTGCGCCGCGCCGGGGGGTTGGGCGTTCCCCTGATCTTCGTGACCGATGGGCAAGAGGCCCCGCCCCTGCCCTATTCCGGCGCGGCCCGATTTGCAGGCGACAGTCCCGGCGGGCTGATTCTGGGCGTGGGCGGCGATCAGCCCGCGCCGATCCCGAAATTCGACGATCTGGGCCGCGAGGCCGGTTTCTATGAACCCGGCGACGTGCAGCACGCCCCGGCACGGCTGGGCGCGCCGCCGCCCGACGCGGCCCAACGCCCCGGCTGGCACCCGCGCAACAACCCCTATGGCGAGTCTGACCTGGACGGCAGCGAACATCTGTCGGCCCTGCGCGCCGAGTATCTGGCGGACCTTGCCGCAGAACGCGGCCTTGGCTTCCTGCGCCTGTCGGACGGCCCGGCGGCGATCGACCGCGCGCTTGCCGTCCATGCGCCGGGCAAGACCGTCCCGGCGACCCGCAGCCTGTCGCCGCCCCTTGCGGCGGCGGCCCTGGTCCTGCTGCTGACACTTTGGGTCATTGGCGGCAGGCGCGTTTCCCTGACCCGACAGGACATCACATGACATTTGGAAAATTCGTCGCCGCCGCCGCGCTGACAGCCTCGCTTGCCCTGCCCGCCTGGGCGCACGGCCCGACGCCCCAGCAGGCCGAACAAAAGATCACCCTGGCTACCCCGCCCGAGGCTGTGTGGAAAATCCTGCGCGACCCCGCCAGCATCGCCGACTGGCACCCCGATGTGGCCTCGGTCGCCATGGAGGGCGAGGGCAAGGGCGCCAGACGGACGGTCGAATTCACCTCGGGCGGCACGGTGACCGACGGCATCGACCGTATCGACGACGATACGCTGGAAATCCGCTGGCGGCTGAGCGAGCCGGATATCGAGGTCTTTCCCGTCAGCTACTATACCAACAGCATCACGGTCGCCCCCGCCGCCGAAGGGTCGGACGTAACCTGGAAAGCCAGCTTCTTCCGCGCCGACACCACCAACGAACCCGCCGAACAGTTCAGCGACGAGGCGGCCGTCACGGCGATGAAGGCCCTGATCGACAATGGTTTGTCAGGTCTGAAAGATGCAGCAGATCACGGCGGTCCAAGCTGACGGACGCTGGCCCGGAAGCTGTCGCGTATCGGTGCCGCTCCTGATGCTTGCCTGATCGAGAATGCTGGACACTCGGATGAGGTCATCGGCGGGCGAGCTCATCCGTGTATATCCCCAAATCGGTGGGCGCCGGGATGAAGACCGCAGCCTGTCTTGCTGTTGCAGCATAGAAAAGCCTGCCAGCGGCGACGCTGGCAGGCCCGGATGCACATGTCCTGCAAGACGGAATGTGCCAGATCGCTCGACGGCAGGTTTCCTTTTACTCGCCTGCCTCGGCGGATCTTCTGTTCCACCGGATCGAGGACCACAGCGACACGCCGATCAGCGCCGCGCCGCCCAGGCCGGTGATGACCTCGGGGATGTGGACGAAGGATTGCAGGAACATGATCACCGACAGCGCGATGATGGCGTAGAAGGCGCCGTGTTCCAGATAGCGGTATTGCGCCAGCGTCCCCTTTTCCACCAGCATGATGGTCATCGACCGCACATACATCGCGCCGATGCCCAGGCCGATGGCGATGATGAACAGGTTCTGCGTCAGCGCGAAGGCCCCGATCACGCCGTCAAAGCTGAAGGACGCATCCAGCACCTCCAGATACAGGAAGGCGCCCAGGCCGCCCTTGGCGCCCGCGACCAGCGTTTCCTGTGTGCTGTCCAGCAGCCCGCCCAGAACCTCGACCAGCAGGAAGGTCAGCAGGCCCCAGATCGCGGACTTGAAGAACACCTCGGATTCGGCAGGATCCAGGAAGCGCGAGAAGATCAGGATCAGCGACAGCACCAGGGCGACCTCGATGCCGCGGATGGTCGCGTATTTCTGCATCTTGGATTCCAGCCAGCGGACCCAATGCACGTCCTTTTCATGGTCGAAGAAGAAGGACAGGCCGACCATCATCAGGAAGGTGCCGCCGAAGGCCGCGATGGGCAGGTGCGCATCATGCATGATGCGGGCGTATTCCTCGGGCTGGGCGGCGGCCAGGACCACGGCCTCCCACGGGCCGATCTTGGCGGCGATCACCACGATCAGCAGCGGGAATACGATCCGCATCCCGAAGACGGCGATCAGGATCCCCCAGGTCAGGAAGCGGCGCTGCCAGACCGGCGTCATTTCCTTCAGCTTGTTGGCGTTGACGATGGCGTTGTCGAAGGACAGCGAGATTTCCAGCACGGCTAGCACCGTGCAGATGAAGAAGATCGTCAGCGTGCCGCCGACCGTGCCGGTCATCTGCCAGCCCAGATAGGCGCCCAAGGCCAGGCCGACGACGGTGACGATGAAGGCCCAGGTGAAATAGTGAAGGATCGGCCGGGCGCCTGCGTGCGCGCCATCGGAAGGCAGTCCGTTTTCCATGCAAAGAATCCAGGCGGCTGTTTCGAAACAGTGCCGACATCACGGATGTGCCGCCACATCCGCCAGAGGGGCCCGGTCACCCAATCTGCATCCGCGAATCCGCGAATGCCGCGTCTATGCAATAGCTGGGGTGGTTTCGCCAACAGAAATGTGACCGGCCGGCGCAAAATCGTGCATGGCAATAGGCCCGGATTGCGTCATTGCCGCCCGGCAGGGGTGGCGGTCGGGAATCTGTCTCCATTGGCAGCCCGCGCCTTCCACGGCGCGGCCTGTCCGCTTGGCATCGTGGCTGACGATCACCGCAGCGGCAGCACCACCCGCTGCCGCAGCCCGTGGGGGCGCAGGTTCTCCAGCAGCACCTGCCCGCCCGACTGCTCGATGATCTGGCGGGCGATGGCCATGCCCAGGCCCGCGCCGGGCAGGGCCTTGCGGCGGGCCTCGTCGACGCGGAAGAACGGCTCGAAGGCGCGCTCCATCAGCGGCTCGGGGATGCCGGGGCCTTCGTCCTCGATCAGCAGGGCGGCGCGGTCCGCGTTGCGGGACAGGGCGACGCGCGCCGCCTTGCCATGGGTCGCGGCGTTGATCAGCAGGTTGCGCACGGCGCGTTTCAGCGACAGCGGATCGGCCGCGACGGTCAGCGGCGCCAGCGGCCCCACCGCCACGGCATAGCCCTGGGCGTCCAGTTCCTGCGCCACGTCCGCCACCAGCCGGTCCAGCCGCAGATCCTGCGTGTCGCCCTGCGCCACCTGGTCGCGCACCAGCCGGATGGCGCTGTCGGCGATGGCGTCAAGCTCGGCCAGGTCGGCCAGCCATTTCCCCCGCTCTTCGTCGTCCTCGACGAATTCGGCGCGCAGGCGCATCCGGGTCATGGGCGTACGCAGGTCGTGGCCCGCCGCCGCGACTAGGCGCATCCGGCTTTCCATCGCCGATTTCAGGCGCGCCGACAGGTGGTTCAGCGCCCGCGCTGTGGCCTGGGTCTCGGGCAGCCCGGTTTCCGGGATCGGCACCAGCACGCCGTCGCGGCCGATCCGGTCCACGGCGCTTTCCAGGATCCGCAGCGGCCCGGTGATGCGCGTGGCGGCGATCAGCGACACCACGGTCGCCCCCGCCACGATCAGCGCCATCCAGGCCCCGAAGATCCGCCACCCCCCGCGCGGCGGCCTCAGGTCGGGCAGGGGCAGCACCGCCCAGCGGTCGCCCAGATCGACCGAGATGCGCAGCGTCGTCCCCGCCGGATCGGCACTCACCGCCAGCGGCAGATCCATTCCCTGGCGCGCCAGCACGCGCGACCAGCGTTGGGTCGAACGGTCCTGCGGCAGCCCGGCGGCGGGGGCGTCGGCGAAGGCGATCCCGGCATCCGCCGCCGCCTGCGGATCGGCCTGGGCGAAACGGACGTTCCAGGCGATCTGGCGCGCCACGGGGATGATCGCCGTTTCCGGCAGCGGCCGCTGCATCATCTGCATGGCCACCAGGCTTGCCAGCACGATCACCGTGGCGATGGCCAGGATCATGAAGCCCGCGATCCGGTTGCGAAGCGAGGTCATGGATCCGCCGCGTCCGCCTGCACCGGCACCGCCAGTTGATAGCCGCCGTTGCGCACCGTCTTGAAGATCGCGGGCAGGCTGTCGGCGGCCAGCTTGCGGCGAAGGCGGCTTATCAGCACGTCGATGGAACGGTCCAGCGGGTCGCGGTCGCGCCCTTGGGTTAGTTCCAGCAGCAGGTCGCGCGACAGCACCCGCCCCGGCCGTTCCAGGAAGGCCATCAGCAGGTCGAATTCGGCCCCGGTCAGGTCGATGTCCACGCCATCCGCCACCACGCGCCGCTGGTCAGGGACCGCCTGGAAACCCGCGAAGCGATAGCGGCGGGCGGGAGGCGGGGCATCCTCGGGTCCGCTGCGGCGCAGGACGGCGCGGATCCGGGCGGTCAGTTCGCGGGGGTTGAAGGGCTTGCCCAGGTAATCGTCGGCGCCGATCTCCAGACCGACGATGCGGTCAACGTCCTCTTTCAGCGCGGTCAGCAGGATCACCGGGATGCGCGGCCGCCGGTCCTGAAGGCTGCGGCAGATCTCCAGCCCGGTGCCGTCGGGCAGCATCACGTCCAGCACGATCAGGTCGGGCCGCGCGTCGGCCACAGAGGCCAGACATTCGCGCCGGTCCTGCGCGGTGGCGACGCGAAACCCCTGCCCGCCCAGATAGCGGGCCAGCAGGCTGCGGATTTCGGCGTCGTCGTCGACGACAAGGATGCGCGGGCTGCCGGTCATGATGATCCTGATCGCGTTCGACCGGGACTATAGCGCCCGGCGCGCCGAGAGGGCGGGAATTTTGCAACCGAACGTTTCCCGCGCCGCCGCCGCAACATTGGTTTACAAATCTGTCCCGGCCAGCCGCGCGGGCGGGATTGGATCTGCCGCCCCCGACGCTATCTATGGGTCGAGGAACGGTTTTCCGAAAAGGGAGGGCAGATGCGGGTTCGGTTTCGCCACGGGGTGCTGGCACTGGCGATCTGCGCGGCGCTTGCCGCCGGGGCGGCGGCGGTGGGCATCGGCCAGTCCGGCGACAGCGGCGCGACCGTGCTGACCACCCCCGTCGAACGCGGCGACATCCAGGTGACGGTGCTGGCGCAGGGCACCCTCAAGCCCCGGAACCTGGTCGCGGTGGGCGCGCAGGCGTCGGGCCGGATCACCCGCATCGCCGTGGAACTGGGCCAGGCCGTGAAAAAGGGCGACCTGATCGCCCAGATCGACTCGGTCAACCAGCAGAACGCGCTGAAATCCGCGCAATCCGACCTGGCCGTCGCCCGCGCCCAGCGGGTCGAGCGGGAATCGACGCTGGATCTGGCCGAACGCACGCTGGACCGGCTGGCGAAATTGCAGCGCAGCAACCTGTCCTTGCAGGCCGAATACGACACGGCCGTGTCGGATGTCGCGGTGTCCAAGGCCCAGATCGAGGCGCTGGACGCCCAGATCGCCCAGGCCCAGGTCGCCATCGAGACGGCGCAGGCGAACCTGGACTATACCCGCATCACCGCGCCCAGCGACGGCACCGTGCTGGCGATCACCGCGCAGCAGGGCCAGACCGTCAATGCCGCCCAATCCGCGCCCACCATCGTCGTGCTGGGCGATCTGACGCAGATGGAGGTCTTTGCCGAGATCTCCGAGGCCGATATCGGCCAGGTGCGGCCCGGACAGCCGGTCTGGTTCACCATCCTGGGCGCGCCCGAACGCCGCTATGACGCCGTGCTGGAAGCCCTGGCCCCCGCCCCCGAATCGATCGTCAACGATTCCAGCATCGCCGGCAGCGCCGCAACCGGCAGCAGCGCCACGTCCGAGGCGATCTATTACAACGGCCGCTTCACCGTGCCGAACCCGGACGGCACCCTGCGCACCTATATGACCGCGCAGGTCCATATCGTGCTGGGCAGCGCGCAGGACGTGCTGACGGTGCCGTCTATGGCGCTTGGATCGCCCGGCCCGGACGGGCGCTATCGGCTTCAGGTCCAGGGCAGCGACGGCACGCTGTCCGAACGCGTGGTCAGCGTCGGCCTGAACGACAAGGTGATGGCCGAGATCACCGAGGGCCTGGCCGAGGGCGAGAAGATCGTGACAGGCACCGGCGGCGCTGACGGCGGCTCTCCCGCCCGCAACCCGCTGGGCGGGATGCCGCGCGGGATGCGGGGCTGATCCGGTGGACGGGCCGATCATCCAGCTGACGGGCATCGGACGCAGCTATCCCCAGGGCGAGGAGCGGCTGAGCGTCCTGCGCGACGTGGACCTGACCATCCGGCCCGGCGAATTCGTGGCGATCATGGGCGCGTCGGGGTCGGGCAAGACGACGCTGATGAACATCCTGGGCTGCCTGGACCGGCCCAGCACCGGCCGGTATCTGTTCGCGGGCCAGGATACCGGCGGGCTGGACAATGCCGAACTGGCGGCGCTGCGGCGCGAACGCTTCGGCTTCATCTTCCAGCGGTATCACCTGCTGCCGGAACTGACCGCGCTTGGCAATGTGGAAATCCCGGCCGTCTATCGGGGCGAGAGCGCATCGCTCCGCCGGGCGCGGGCCGCCGGGCTGCTGGACCGGCTGGGCATGGGCGCGCGGCTGGACCATCGTCCGGCGGCCCTGTCGGGCGGCCAGCAGCAGCGCGTGTCCATCGCCCGCGCGCTGATGAACGACGCCAGCGTCATCCTGGCGGACGAGCCGACCGGCGCCCTGGACAGCCGCAGCGGCGAGGAAGTGCTGTCGATCCTGGAAGAACTGAACGCCGACGGGCGCACGATCATCATCGTCACCCATGACCCCAAGGTCGCAGCCCGCGCCCGCCGCGTGATCGAGATCAGCGACGGCCGCATCATCGCCGACCGCCAGAACCGCCCTGAAACCCCGGCTGCCGTCCGCGACAGATCGGCCAGGGGCGCATCCGCCCTGCCCGGCTCGGCCTTCCGCGAGGCGCTGCGGATGGCCTTGGTGTCGATGCGCGCGCACAAGCTGCGCAGTTTCCTGACCATGCTGGGGATCATCATCGGCATCGCCTCGGTCGTGTCGGTGGTGGCGCTTGGCGAAGGGTCGCGCCAGCAGGTGCTGGCCAATATCTCGTCGCTTGGGACCAACACGCTGGAGGTGTTTCCGGGCCGCGACTTCGGCGACATGCGGTCGGGGCGGATCAAGACCCTGGTCGCGGCGGATGCCGAGGCCCTGGGCCGCCTGTCCTTCGTCGCCGCAGCGACCCCCGGCACCGCGACCACCGCCACCATCCGCTTCGGCGGGACCGAGGCCAGCGCCCAGATCAGCGGCGTCGGCGCGGATTACTTCGCCGTCACCGGATCGGCCATTGTCGCCGGGCGCAGCTTCGGCCAGGCGGCCGTCGACCGCATGGCGCAAGAGGTGGTGATCGACACCAACACCCGCGACAGCCTGTTCCCGGACCGCGCGGACGGCGGCGTGGGCCAGGTGATCCACGCGGGCAACGGGCTGTTGCAGGTGGTCGGCGTGGCCGAGATCGCCTCGCGCGGGCCGGGCGGCAGCCAGAGCCTGCGGCTTTACGCCCCCTATACCACGGTGCAGGCGCGTTATCTGGGGACCAGCACCCTGTCCAGCCTGACGCTGCGGATCGCCGATGATGCCGACATGGGCGCGGCGCAATCGGCAGTGACCGCGTTCCTGACCCAGCGGCACGGGACGCAGGACTTCTTCATCGTCAACACCGACCAGATCCGCCAGACCATCACCAGCACCACCGGCGCGCTGACCCTGCTGATCGCGGCCATCGCCGTCATCTCGCTGGTGGTCGGGGGGATCGGGGTGATGAACATCATGCTGGTCTCGGTCACCGAAAGGGTGTCCGAGATCGGCCTGCGCATGGCGGTCGGCGCGCGGCGCAGCGACATCCTGCAACAGTTCCTGATCGAGGCCGTGCTGGTCTGCATGATCGGCGGCATCCTGGGCATCGCGGCGGCGCTTGGATTCGGGCTGGTCTTCGACCGCTTCAGCACCAGCTTCACCATGATCCAGTCGCCGAACGCGATGATCGCGGCGCTGATCAGCTCGACCCTGATCGGCATCACCTTCGGCTTTCTGCCCGCCCGCAGCGCCGCGCGGATGGACCCGGTCGCGGCGCTTTCCAAAGGCTAAAAAAAAGATTGTGCCTTGTCCGAATGCTGGCGCAAGCTGTCGCCAGCATGACGGCGGCGTCAACCGCGCCGCCGGCCAGTCTGGGAGGACACATGACCGCTTCGAAACTGATCGGCGCGCTTTTCGCCGCCACGATCCTGACCGCGCCCGCCTTTGCCCAGGGCTATCCCGAACGCCAGATCACCATGGTGGTGCCGTTTTCCGCAGGCGGCCCGACCGACACCGTGGCGCGCCTCGTGGCGGAACGCATGTCCGACGACCTGGGACAGCAGATCGTGATCCAGAACGTGGGCGGCGCGGGCGGCACGCTGGGCGCGGCCCAGGTCGCCAAGGCCGAGGCCGACGGGTATACGGTGCTGCTGCATCACATCGGCATGGCGACCTCGGCCACGCTGTATCGCAACCTGCCCTATGACACGCTGAACGCCTTCGACTATGTCGGCCTTGTCACCGAGGTGCCGATGGTCGTCACCGCGCGGGCCGATTTCGAACCGGCCGATTTCCTGGCCTTCATCGACTATGTCAAGGCGAACGCCGATTCCCTGACCCTGGCGAATGCGGGCATCGGCGCGGCCAGCCATCTGTGCGGGATGCTGCTGATGCAGGCTTTGGAAGCGCCGCTGGTGACGGTGCCGTATAAGGGCACCGGCCCGGCGATGACCGACCTGCTGGGCGGGCAGGTCGACATCATGTGCGACCAGACCACCAACACCACCCAGCAGATCAAGGCGGGCACCATCAAGGCCTATGCCGTGACCACGCCCGAAAGGCTGGATCTGTTCCCTGACCTGCCCACCGCCGCCGAATCCGGGCTGGAGGCGATGCAGTTCGGCATCTGGCATGGCATCTATACCCCCAAGGGCACCGCGCCCGAGATCAATCAGCGCCTGTCGGAGTCGCTGCAAAAGGCGTTGGCCGACGACGGCGTGGCCAAGGCCATGGCCGATCTGGGCACCGCCCCGTCATCCGCCGCCGACGCCACGCCCGAGGCGCTGAAGGCCAAGCTGGAATCCGAGATCGCCCGCTGGAAGCCGGTGATCGAGGCCGCCGGCGTCTACGCCGACTGACCCAAGTCCCCGCCGCCCATCGAGGCGGCGGGTTTTTTCCGGCACGCGGGGGTATCATGTCCACGAAACCGAAAGACGGCACCGACATTGCCGCTGGCCTGTTGTTCATGGCCATCGCCGCCTTCTTCGCCTGGCAATCGCTGGGGTTGGAGATGGGAACCTCGACCCGCATGGGACCGGGCTATTTCCCTATCGTCCTGTCGGGCCTGCTGTTCCTGCTGGGCGCGATCATCCTGGTCAAGGCGTTCGGGCGCCCGGATGACGAGTCCTTTGGGCGCATCGCCTGGCGCGGCATCCTGTTCATCCTGCCCGCGCCGATCTTCTTCGGCCTGACGGTGCGCGGCCTGGGCTTCGTGCCCGCCCTGTTCATCACAACGCTGATCGCCAGCCAGGCTTCGATGCGGATGCGGCCCCTGGCGGCGCTGATCCTGGCAATCATCGTCACCATCATGTCGACGCTGATCTTCTCCTATGGCCTGGGCCTGCCGTTCCGGCGATTCGGTCCCTGGCTGCCGGTCTGAGGGGACGCGCATGGACCTGCTTTCCAATCTTGCGCTTGGCTTCAGCGTCGCCTCGTCGCTGGAAAACCTGCTGTTCTGCCTGATCGGGGTGCTGCTGGGCACGCTGATCGGCGTGCTGCCGGGCATCGGCGCCACCGCGACCATCGCCATGCTGCTGCCGATCACCTTCCAGCTGGAACCCGTGTCGTCGCTGATCATGCTGGCGGGCATCTATTACGGCGCGCAATATGGCGGGTCGACCACGGCGATCCTGATCAACATGCCGGGCGAAAGCTCGTCCGCCGTGACGGCCATCGACGGATACCAGATGGCGCGGCAGGGGCGCGCGGGCACGGCGCTTGCCACCGCCGCCCTGGGGTCGTTCTTCGCGGGCAGCGTGGCGACCTTCCTGGTGGCGATCTTCGCCCCGCCGCTGACCGCCATCGCGCTGAAATTCGGCGCGGCGGAATATTTCAGCCTGATGGTCATGGGCCTGGTGATGTCGGTGGCGCTGGCTCATGGATCGGTGCTGAAGGCGCTGGCCATGGTGGTCTTGGGCCTGCTGCTGGGCATGGTCGGCACCGACGTCTATACCGGCGCGCCGCGCTTCACGATGGGCATGACCCAGTTCGCGGACGGGCTGAACTTCGTGGCCGTCGCCGTGGGCGTCTTCGGCATCGCGGAAATCCTGCGCAACCTGGAAGACGAACACGACCGGCAGGTGATGACCCGCAACATCACCCGCCTGTTCCCCACGCGCGAGGAATTCCGCCAGATGATCGGCCCGGTGCTGCGCGGCACCGGGGTCGGGTCCGTCCTGGGCATCCTGCCCGGCGGCGGCGCGATCCTGGCGTCCTTCGCCAGCTATACGGTCGAGAAGAAGCTGTCCAAGCACCCCGAGGAATTCGGCAAGGGCGCCCTGGCAGGCGTCGCCGGACCCGAAAGCGCCAACAACGCGGGCGCGCAGACCAGCTTCATCCCGCTGCTGACGCTGGGCATCCCCGCGAACCCGGTGATGGCGCTGATGATCGGGGCGATGATCATCCAGGGCATCGTGCCGGGGCCGAACGTGGTGTCCGAACAGCCCGCGCTGTTCTGGGGCATCATCGCGTCGATGTGGATCGGCAACCTGATGCTGGTGGTGCTGAACCTGCCCCTGATCGGGCTTTGGGTGAAGCTTCTGACCGTGCCCTATTACGTGCTGTTCCCGATCATCATGGCGATGTGTTCGATCGGGGTCTATTCCGTCAACTCGAACCCCTACGACCTGTTCGCCGTCGCCTTCTTCGGCCTGCTGGGATACGTCATGTCCAAGCTGCGCTGCGAACCTGCGCCGCTGCTTTTGGGCTTCGTCCTCGGTCCCCTGCTCGAGGAAAACCTGCGTCGCGCCATGATCCTGTCGCGCGGCGATCCCACCACCTTCGTGACCCGTCCGATCAGCGCGGGCCTGCTGGTGCTGTCGCTGGCGGTCCTGGTGCTGGTCTTCCTGCCCCAGATCCGCAAACGCCGCGACGAGGTGTTTACCGAAAGCGACGCCTGACCCAACCAAGGAGGAACCCATGCCGACCATCACCCGCCGCATCCTGCTGGGCACGGCCCTGGCGCTTGGCCTTGCCGGCGCCGCCGCCGCAGAATTTCCCGACCGCCAGATCACCCTGGTGATCCCCTTCGCCGCCGGAGGATCCACCGACGTGGTGGGCCGCATCGTCGCCGAACGCATGGGCCAGGAACTGGGCCAGCAGATCGTCGTCCAGAATGTCGGCGGCGCGGGCGGCAGCCTTGGCGCGGGCCAGGTCGCCCAAGCCGACGCGGACGGCTATACGATCCTGATGGGCACCGTCGCGACGCACGCGCTGAACCCCCTGATCCTGAAGCAGAAACCCTATGACCCGGTGGCGGATTTCGCGCCTGTGTCGCTGCTGGTCCTGGTGCCGAACGTGCTGGCGGTGAACCCGGAATTGCCGGTAAACACGGTGCAGGAGCTGATCGACCTGGCGAAACAGGAACCGCTGGCCTATGCGTCGTCGGGCAACGGCACGCCGCTGCACCTGTCGGGCGAATTGTTCAAGTCGATGGCGGGGATCCAGATCGACCACATCCCCTACAAGGGATCCGGCCCGGCGCTGACCGACGTGCTGGGCAACCAGGTGCCGATCATCTTCGACAACCTGCCCTCGGCGTCCGGCCACATCAGCAGCGGCAAGCTGCGCGCGCTTGGCGTGACCACGGCGGAACGCGCGCCCAGCTTCCCCGACGTGCCGACCATCGCGGAAACCCTGCCGGGATACGAGACCTATACCTGGAACGCGCTGTTCGCCCCCGCAGGCACCCCGCCCGAGGCCATCGAGGCCCTGTCGGCGGCGGCGCAGGCGACCATGGCCGACCCGGCGGTCGCCGCTCGCATGGCCGAATTCTCGGCCACCATCGTCGCCTCGGGCCCCGAGGAACTGGCCGAGCATGTGAAGGCCGAGATGGCGAAATGGGAACCCGTGGTCCGGGATGCGAACGTCAGCCTGGATTGAACAAACCCGCCTCGCAAGGGTTGCTTTCGGCGTGATCTGCGCCAAGGATCGCGCCGAAGACAGCCGATGAGGAATGGATGAGCGGACTTCTGGCACTTCTGGACGATGTGGCGTCGATTTCCAAGGTCGCGGCGGCGTCCATCGACGATGTGGCGGGACAGGCGGCCAAGGCCGGGGCCAAGGCGGCGGGGGCGGTGATCGACGACGCGGCAGTGACGCCGAAATATGTCCACGGGTTCGACGCCAGCCGCGAGATCCCCATCGTCTGGAAGATCGCGCGCGGGTCGCTGTTCAACAAGCTGGCCATCCTGCTGCCGGTGGCGCTGCTGCTGTCGGCCTTTGCGCCCTGGGCGATTTCCCCCCTGCTGATGCTGGGCGGCGCTTATCTGTGCTATGAGGGGGCCGAGAAGATCGCCCATGCGCTTGGCTATGGCGACACGCATGACAGCGCGGAACACATCCATCCCGACTCGGACGGGGCGGCGTTGGAGGAGGCGCGGGTCGCGGGCGCGATCAAGACCGACTTCATCCTGTCGGCGGAAATCATGACCATCGCGCTGGCGACCATCCCGGTCGGCGACTCGATCTGGATGAAGGCGATCATCCTGGCGGTGGTGGCGGTCGGCATCACCGCAGCCGTCTATGGCTTCGTGGCGCTGATCGTGAAGGCCGACGATGTGGGGGTCCACCTCGCGATGCGCCGGAACGGCCTGTCCTCGGCCATCGGGCGCGGCATCGTCAAGGTCATGCCCGGCTTCATGAAGGCGCTGACCATCGTCGGCACCGCCGCGATGATCTGGGTCGGCGGCCAGATCGTGCTGCACGGCTTTGCCGAACTGGGCTGGGCCTCTGCCTATGACTGGATCCACCACCGGGCCGAGGCCGCGGCCCATGCCGTTCCCCAGGCGCCCGGCCTTGTCGCCTGGATCGTCACCGCCTTCTTCGACGGCATCTTCGGGCTGGTCCTGGGCATGATCCTGATCCCCATCGTCCACCGCGTCATCAACCCGGTCTTGCAGGCGACGGTCGCGCCGCTGATGGCGCGGCTGCGCGGGGCGTGACCAGCCCCGCCGCAACCGATTGATATTCCTGTATGTGTCGAACAATCTTGGAAGATTGACCGATTGGTCAAAGAGTGTCACCATTTCGTCATGCGGATGTTGTGTTTGCGTCACCTTGGCCCGCTAGGCCCGTCGCGAACCGCAACTCCATAAGGGAGGTAAATCATGAACCGACTTTTCGCAGCGTCCGCCGTGGCGCTGATCGCGTCGCTGTCGGCGGCACAGGCGCAGACCGAAATCCAGTGGTGGCACGCCATGGGCGGCGAGCTGGGCGCCAAGCTGGAAGAAATCACCAAGGGCTTCAACGACAGCCAGGACGAATACCGGATCGTGCCCTCTTACAAGGGCACCTATCCCGAAACGATGACCGCCGCGATCGCCGCCTTCCGCGCGCAGCAGCAGCCCGCCATCGTCCAGGTGTTCGAGGTCGGCACCGGCACCATGATGGCCGCCAAGGGCGCCATCGTCCCGGTCCACCAGTTGATGGCCGACAACGACGTGGCCTTCGATCCGGCCGCCTACCTGCCCGCCGTGGTCGGCTATTACAGCGATACGGACGGGAACATGCTGTCCCTGCCCTTCAACAGTTCGACCCCGATCCTGTATTACAACAAGGATGTCTTCGAAAAGGCCGGGCTGGACCGTGACACGCCGCCCAAAACTTGGGCCGAGTTCGAGGAATTCTCGAAGAAGATCAAGGAATCGGGCGCGGCAAACTGCGGGCTGAGTTCGCGTTGGGTCAGTTGGATCCAGACCGAGAATTTCAGCGCCTGGCACAACCAGCCCATCGGCACGCTGGAAAACGGCTTTGGCGGGCTGGCGGCGCGGCTGTCCTATAACGGGCCGGTGCAGGTCAAGCACTGGGAAAACCTCAAGCGGTGGGCCGACGAGGGGCTGTACAAATACGGCGGGCCGGTCGCGGGCGACAACGCCGCCCCGCTGTTCTATTCGCAGGAATGCGCGATCTACATGGAAAGCTCGGGCGGTCGCGCCGGGATCGTGGCCAATGCCAAGGATTTCGAGGTGGGTTACGGGATGCTGCCCTATTACGACGATGTCGAGGGCGCGCCGCAGAATTCCATCATCGGCGGCGCATCCTTGTGGGTGCTGTCGGGGCGGCCGGACGAGGAATATGCGGGCGTGGCGAAGTTCTTCGAATACCTGTCCAGCCCCGAGGTGCAGGCCGACTGGCACCAATTCACCGGCTATCTGCCCATCACGCAGGCGGCCTATGACCTGAGCAAGGAACAGGGCTTCTACGAGCAGAACCCCGGCACCGAGATCAGCATCAAGCAGATCACGCTGAACCCGCCGACCGAGAATTCCAAGGGCCTGCGCTTCGGCAACTATGTCCAGATCCGCGGCATCATCGACGAGGAATTCGAGCAGCTTCTGTCCGGGTCCAAGGACGCCCAGGGCGCACTGGATTCGGTGGTCGAACGCGGCAATGCGCTGCTGGCCGAGTTCGAAGCCCAGAACCAGTGATCAGGCTTGGGGCCGCGCATCGCGGCCCCGCCACCCCCGAAAGGCCCGAAGATGAAGCGCACGATCTTCCGCAACCAGCTGCTGCCCTGGCTGCTGCTGGCCCCGCAACTGGCGATCACCTTCGTCTTCTTCCTGTGGCCCGCCGCCCAGGCGATCCGGCAAAGCTTCCTGCGCCAGGACGCCTTCGGCATCAACACGACCTTCGTGGGCCTGTCGAATTTCAAGGCGCTGTGGACCAGCCCGGAATACCTGAATTCGTTGCAGGTGACAGCGGTCTTCGCCGTATCGGTCACGATCCTGTCGATGGGCTTTTCGCTGCTGCTGGCGGTCGCGGTAGACCGGATGATCCGGTCCACCAGCGTCTATACGACACTGCTGGTCTGGCCCTATGCGGTGGCCCCGGCCGTCGCGGGGATCCTGTGGTGGTTCATCTTCAACCCGACCATCGGCGTCATGCCCTATGTGCTGGCGACGGTCGGCTATGACTGGAACCACATCAGTTCGAAAACCGACGCGATGATCCTGGTGGTGATCGCATCCGCCTGGAAGCAGATCAGCTACAACTTCCTGTTCTTCGTGGCGGGCCTGCAATCCATCCCGGCCAGCTTGCGCGAGGCCGCCGCCATCGACGGCGCGGGCCCGGTGCGGCGGTTCTTCGACATCACCCTACCGCTGCTGTCGCCGACCACCTTCTTCCTGCTGGTCGTGAACATCGTCTATGCGATGTTCGACACCTTCGCCGTGATCGACGCCACGACCGAGGGCGGCCCCGCCCAGGCCACCAACATCATGGTCTACAAGGTCTATTTCGACGGTTTCGTGGGCCAGAACATGGGATCGTCGGCCGCGCAGTCGGTGGTGCTGATGCTGATCGTGATCGCCCTGACGGTGATCCAGTTCCGCTGGGTCGAGAAGAAGGTCGCCTATTGATGATCGAGAACCGCCCCGGCCTGAACCTGCTGGCCCATCTGACGCTGATGCTGGGGGTCGTCGTCGTCGCCCTGCCCGTCTGGGTGGCCTTCGTCGCATCGACCCATACCGCGACCGACTTCATGTCGGGCACGATCCCCATGTGGCCCGGCCCGCATCTGCTGGAAAATTACGGCCGGATGCTGGATTCCGGGGTGTCCACCAGCGGCATGCCCCCGGTCGGCACGATGATGCTGAACAGCCTGATCATGGCGCTGCTGATCGCCTGCGGGAAGATCGCGATCTCGATCACCTCGGCCTTCGCCATCGTCTATTTCCGCTTTCCGCTGCGGCGGATGGCCTTCTGGTGCATCTTCATCACCCTGATGCTGCCGGTCGAGGTCCGCATCGTCCCGACCTTCCAGGTGGTCGCCGACCTGGGGATGCTGAACAGCTATGCCGGCCTGTCCGTGCCGCTGATCGCGTCGGCGACCGCGACCTTCCTGTTCCGCCAGGTCTTCCTGACCATCCCGGACGAGCTGACCGAGGCCGCCCGCATCGACGGCGCAGGCCCGATGAAGTTCTTCCGCGACATCCTGCTGCCGCTGTCGCGCACCAATATCGCGGCGCTGTTCGTGATCCTGTTCATCTATGGCTGGAACCAGTATCTGTGGCCGCTGCTGATCACCACCAGCAGCGATTACTACACCATCGTCGCGGGCATCAAGCGCATGGCCGACGCGGTGGACGGGCTGCCGCAATGGCATCTGGTGATGGCGACGGCGATGCTGGCGATGCTGCCCCCGGTCGCGGTGGTGATCGGGATGCAGCGCCTGTTCGTCAAAGGTCTTGTCGAGACGGAGAAGTAAGACATGGCATCCATTACCCTCGACAAGATCGGCAAGATCTATTCCGGCGGCACCCGCGCCGTGGGCGACGTGTCCATCGACATCGCTGACGGCGAATTCATCGTGCTGGTCGGCCCGTCCGGCTGCGGCAAATCCACGCTGCTGCGGATGGTGGCGGGGCTGGAATCGATCAGCGAAGGCACCGTCCGCATCGGCGACCGGGTGGTCAACGACATGGAGCCCGCCGACCGCGACATCGCCATGGTGTTCCAGAACTATGCGCTGTATCCGCATATGTCGGTGCGTCAGAACCTGGCCTATGGGCTGAAGAACCGCCGCACCCCAAAGGCGGAAATCGACCGCCGCGTGGCCCAGGCCGCCGAGATCCTGCAAATCGGTCCCTATCTGGACCGCAAGCCCCGCGCATTGTCGGGCGGCCAGCGTCAGCGCGTCGCCATGGGCCGCGCCATCGTCCGCGAACCGGCGGCCTTCCTGTTCGACGAGCCGCTGTCGAACCTGGACGCCAAGCTGCGCGTCACCATGCGGCTGGAGATCAAGGACTTGCAGCGCCGGCTGCGGACCACCTCGATCTACGTCACCCATGACCAACTCGAGGCGATGACCCTGGCCGACCGGCTTGTGGTTCTGAACGGCGGCAGGATCGAACAGATCGGTACCCCGCTGGAGGTCTATCGCAAGCCCGCCTCGACCTTCGTGGCGGGTTTCATCGGCAGCCCGGCGATGAACCTGATCAGCAACCGCGCCGTCCCGCACCTGCCCGGCACGGCCCATGCCGGAACCATCGGCATCCGCCCCGAGGATCTGACCCCTGCCCCGGACGGTCCCATCGACATGGAGATCCTGGCGGTCGAGGAACTGGGCGCGCAACGCCTGGTCCACGGCCAGACCGGGGGCGAGCGGCTGACGGTGACGCTGCCCTCGGGGGTCGAACTGCCCCGGACGCTGCGCCTGGCCTGGCGCCCCGGATCGCTGCACCTGTTCCAGGCGGAAAGCGGTCGGCGCATCGATTGATGTTCATGTTTCGTTCATGATCGACCCGTGCTATTCTGGGATGAGTTTTCCAGAACGGGATTCGCCTCATGTGCTTTTCGCTGAACGGTTCGCGTCACCATGCCATCCACTGCATCGTGCCGCCCTATATGCTGCGGGTGCTGGCCCTGCGCGGCGATGCCAGGACTGCGGACATGGCGCGCACCCTGCTGAAGCAGACCGAAAAGCTGCGCGAGGAACGGACCGAGATGACCCGCGCGGGCCTGCCCCCCGCAGATGCGTCCGGGGCCTATGTCGCCGCCGCCGTCACCCCGGCCCAGGGGCTGTGCTGTCCCGACCGCCGCATCCACGACGGCCAGTTCAAGGCCGCCCTGCCGGGCAAGCTGATCCGGTCCGAAGGCCAGGATCCCACGGGCATCGCGGATGCCGACACCGCCTATGACGCGGCTGGCCAGGTTTTTTCCCTGTTCGCCGAGGAATACGGCCGCAATTCCCTGGACGGCGCGGGAATGCCGCTGACAGCCACCGTCCATCACCGGCGCGATTACAACAACGCCTTCTGGAACGGCACGCAGATGGCCTATGGCACCGGCGACGGCAAGATTTTCCGCACCTTCCTGGAACTGTCGGTGATCGGGCACGAGATGGCGCATGGCGTCATCCAGCATTCCGGCGGGCTGATCTATGAAAACCAGTCGGGCGCGCTGAACGAAAGCATCGCCGACGTGTTCGGCAGCCTGGCGCTGCAACGCGCCCTGGGACAAGAGGCGCATGAGGCCGACTGGCTGGTCGGGCGCGGCATTCTCGGCCCCGGCATCAACGGCGCAGCGCTGCGCAGCATGAAGGCGCCGGGCACCGCCTATTCCGACGACCTGCTGGGCCAGGATCCGCAGCCCTGGCACATGGATCATTTCGTGGCGACCGCTGACGACAACGGCGGTGTGCATATCAATTCCGGCATCCCCAACCACGCCTTCTACCTGTTCTGCGCCTATCTGGGCGGGCGGGCCTGGGAACTGCCGGGGCGGATCTGGTACCGGGCGCTTCAGACGCTGAACAATCCGATGGCCAGCTTTTCCGACTGGGCCGACCAGACCATGGACGCCGCCATCGAACTGACCAGCCGCGGCAGCTATGAGACGGTGATGCTGCGCCGCGCCTGGAAACTTGTGGGAATTGCCATCTGACCCTAGATTCCCCGCATCAGCGGGGGGTCGGGTCATGATCATCGAAATCGCGGCGCATGGCGGCTTTGGCGGCATCGCCGCCGCCAGTCTGCACAAGACCATCGACGTGGCGGACCAGCCCGAACAGATGCGCCAGGAACTGTGCCACGCGTTCGAACCCGACGAACTGGCCCGCTTGGCTCGCCAGCCTTGCGGCGACTGCGCCGACCGCATGACCTATTGCATCACCGTGACCGAGGATCGCGAAAGCCGCAGCTTCACCCTGCACGAACAGCAGATCCCGCCCGAGATGCTGGACCTGATCGACCAGATGTAGGAAAGGCGCAGGTCCAACCCGCGCCCATCTTCTGTGTCCAAATATCCCACAGGGGGTCCGGGGGACGTGAAGTCCCCCGGCTTGGCCGTCAGCCCTGCGCCGCGCCCTTGTGGCGGCGGTTCCACATGACCGAATTGACAAAGGCCGCGCCGATGAAGACCGCGCCCAGCATTCCCGTCACGACCTCGGGCAGGTGCCACATGGTCTGGCCGAACATGATGATCGACAGGATCAGGATCGACCAGAAGGCGCCGTGTTCCAGGTAACGGAATTCCGCCAGCGTGCCGCGTTCGACCAGCATCACCGTCATGGACCGCACATACATCGCGCCGATGCCCAGTCCGATGGCGATCAGGAACAGGTTCTGGGTCAGGGCGAAGGCGCCGATCACGCCGTCAAAGCTGAAGGACGCGTCCAGCACTTCCAGATACAGGAACCCGCCCAGCCCCGCCTGCGCGGCGCTGTGGGACCGTTCCTGCGCCTCGCCCCAGCGGTCCAGCACATGGCCCAGGGCATCCACGGCAAGAAAAGTCACGATCCCCCACATGGCGCTGAACATGAACAGGTGTTCGTCGCGCACCGGCAGCAGCCAGACGAAGACCAGGATGATGACCAGCACGAAGCCGACCTCCATCCCGCGCACCGATCCGCAGGCGCGCAGCGCGCGTTCCACCTTGCCGATCCAGTCGACCTCCTTGGACTGGTCGAAGAAAAAGGTCAGAGCGACCAGCATCAGGAAGGCGCCGCCGAAGGCCGCGATGGGCAGATGCGCCTCTTGGATCAGGCGGGAATATTCCTGGGGGCTGGTCGCGGCCAGCCTGATCGCGGCCCAGGGACCGATCCCGGCGGCGATCACCACGATCAGCAGCGGAAAGATGACCCGCATCCCGAAGACGGCGATCAGGATCCCCCAGGTCAGGAAGCGGCGCTGCCAGGCGGGCGTCATTTCCTTCAGCTTGTTGGCGTTGACGATGGCGTTGTCGAAGGACAGCGAGATTTCCAGGATCGCCAGCACCAGCGCGATCATCAGGAAGGACACCGCGCCCGAGGTGCTGCCGGTAAACCGATACCCCAGCCAGGCGGCCAGGACGACGCCCGTCGCCGTGACGATCAATGGCCAACGAAGATAGGACAAGGATGAACGCATCGGGTTTCTCCCCTTTACGGACCGACCAATAGGCGGCTGGAACTGGGGCGGCAAGGGCCTTCGCCGCAGGGGCGCGGCCCTACAGCCAGCGTTTCCACCGCAGCACCAGCCAGGTCGCCGCCGCCGTCCCCGCCATCAGCAGCAGCGCCATGGGATAGCCCCAGGCCTCGTCCAGTTCCGGCATCATCTGGAAGTTCATGCCATAGATGCTGGCGATCAGCGTCGGCGGCAGGAACAGGGCTGCCACCACCGACAGGATCCGCACGGTATTGTTCTGTTCCAGGTTGATCATGCCCAGCGTCGTGTCCACCGCCAGGCTGACCCGCGATCCAAGGAAATCGGCATGGACCTCCAACGCCTGGACATCGCGCAACTGGCCCTTGACCACCGGACGCAGCCGCCCGGATTCGGGCTGTTCGTCGATGGTGGCGATATAGAAGGCCAGCATCCGCTCGATGGTCAGAAGCGACAGCCGGACGCGGGCCATGGCCTCGGCCTCGCGGCCCACCTGGCGCAGCGCGGCTTGCAGGCGGTCGCCCTGGCCGCGCGCGCTGCGGGTCTCGAAGATCGAGATCGTCGTGTCGTCCAGCAATCGGCCCGATCCCTCCAGGATGTCGGCCAGCCGGGCGATGATCTCCTCGACCAGGCCCAGGAACAGGCGGTGGGGGGTGGAACAGCCCAGCGTCGACCGTTCGCCGCGTTCGGGATAGGTCAGGAACGGGCGCGGCGAATGGTGCCGCACCGTGACCAGCCGGTCTGGCGACAGGATGAAGCTGACCGGCATCGTCACGCGGTTGCCGTCGCCCCGTTCCCCCGGCAGCACAGCGGTCATGTAGTCCGTCCCCGCTTCCCGATACAGGCGGTTCGAGATCTCGATCTCTTCCATATCGGCCAGCGTGGGAACATCGACGCCCAGGTCGCGCAGCAGCGCGGTTTCCTGCTTTCCGGGGGCGATCAGGTCGATCCAGATGGCATCGGCCAAGGGCGCGTCCTTGTCCTGCCGCACGATGCGCCCGTTGCGGATGACATAGGAATACATCATGGCGGCGATCCCGATCCTGGCAAACACCGCCTTGGTAGCCTGCCGTCCGCCAAAGAAAAAGGGTGCCCGGAAGGCACCCTTTCCCGTTCGGGCCGAACCGCCTCAGAAGGTGCGGTCGCGGAAATGGTCGTCGATGTTGCGTTCGGCCTCGTCCTTGGTCCAGCCGTATTTTTCCTGCAACTTGCCGGCCAGCTGGTCCTTGTTGCCGTCGATCCGGTCCAGGTCGTCGTCGGTCAGGTCGCCCCATTTTTCCTTGACCGAACCTTTGACCTGCTTCCATTTTCCCTGGATGATGTCCCAGTTCATGCTTGTCTCCTTTGGACGCTGTGATCTGGGAAATAACCGCCTGCGGCGGGCCAGGGTTCCGGCGCGCCTGCCTCAGTTCACCCGGTCGTGAGGGTCGCGCCCTTCGGCGAAGGCCGTCAGGTTGTCCAGGGCGCGCAGCCCCATCGCCGTGCGCGTGTCGTCGGTGGCGGTGCCCAGATGGGGCAGCAGGGTGGCGTTCGGGGCGTCCAGCAGCGCCTGCGGCACCAGCGGTTCGCGTTCATAGACATCCAGCCCGGCGCCCGCGATCTGCCCCGCGTTCAACGCCTGGATCAGCGCGGCTTCGTCGACCACGTCGCCGCGGGCGATATTGACCAGATAGCCCTGCGGCCCAAGCGCCGCCATCTGCCGCGCGCCGATCAGGTGCCGGGTTCCCGCGCCGCCCGGAACGGCGACGACCGCGACATCGGCCTGTTCCAGCATCCCGTCCAGGTCGGGAATCTGGCGGGCCGGGAATTCCAGGCCGGCGACCGGGGATCGGTTGAAGAACACCACGTCCATGCCAAAGCCGAAATGGCAGCGCCGGGCGATGGCCTTGCCGATCCGGCCCATGCCGACGATGCCGACGGTCCGCCCGCTGACTTGGCCGCCCAGAAGCTGCGTCGGGTTCCAGCCCTGCCACTGACCGGCACGCAGGATCCGCTCTCCCTCCGAGGCGCGGCGCAGCGTCATCAGGATCAGCGTCAGCGCGATGTCGGCCGTGGCGTCGGTCACCACCCCCGGCGTGTTCGTGACCACGACCCCCGCCGTCGCGGCCGCCGCTACGTCTATATGGTTATAGCCCGCCCCGAAATTCGCCAGGATCCGGCAGCGCACCGGCTGCGCGAAGGTGGCGGCGGTGAAAGCGTCGCCCAGCGTCGGGATGATCGCGTCGTAATCGCGCAGCGCCTGCGCGGCCTGGGATTCCGACATCGGGGTATTGTCGCGGAAGGTGGCGTCGAAGCGGTCGCGGATCGCCTGGCTGGCCCGGTCGGTCATGGGCCGCGTCACCAGCAGCCGCATCAGAACAGCCGCCCGCCATTCGCCACGGTCAGGTCGGGGCGGACCAGCACGACCTCTCCGTCCGCGTCGGGGACGCCCAGGACCAGCACCTCGGACCGGACGGGGCCGATCTGGCGCGGCGGAAAGTTCACCACGCACAGCACCTGCTTGCCGACCAGCGTTTCCGGGTCATAGTGCCGGGTGATCTGGGCCGAGGATTTGCGCTCGCCCAGATCGCCCACGTCCAGCCACAGCTTGAAGGCGGGCTTGCGCGCCTCGGGGAACGGCTCGACGCGGGTGATGGTGGCGGTGCGGATGTCGACCTTCAGGAAATCGTCGAAGCTGATCGTCATTGTGAAGCCTTTCCCAGTTCGCGCCCCCGTTCGGTGGCGGCGGCAATGGTGCGCGCCATCAGCGGCGGCAGTCCGTTATCCGGATCCATCAGCACCCGCAACCCGGCGGCAGTCGTCCCGCCGGGCGAGGTGACGTTTTCGCGCAGCACCGCCGGATCCTCGTCCGCGTCGATGGCAAGCGCCCCCGCCCCGGCGACGGTCATGCGCGCCAGGTCCAGCGACAGCGCGGCGGGCAGACCCTGCGCCTCGCCCGCCTGGGCCATCGCCTCGATCAGGTGGAAGACATAGGCCGGTCCGCTGCCCGACAGGCCGGTCACCGCATCCATCTGATCCTCGCTGTCCAGGCGCACAACGCGGCCCACGGCCGCCATCAGCGTCTGCGCCAGATCCAGATGCGCCGGGGTCGCCAGGCTGTTGCCGATCATCGCGCTGATCCCCTGGCCGATGGCGGCGGGGGTGTTCGGCATCACGCGGACGATGGGCGCGCCAGGAAAGGCGGCTTCGAAGGTGGCGATGGTGGTGCCCGCGGCGACCGACAGCACCAGCGTATCGGCCAGACGCGGCGCGCCGCCCAAGGCCTCGGCCATCATCTGCGGCTTGACGGCCAGCACCAGCACCGCCGGATCAGCGGGCAGCGCGGCGTTCACCCGCAGCCCCTTGTCCTGCCATTCAGGCGCCAGCCGGGGGTCGATCACCGTCACCGCGCCGGGTTCCAGCCCGCGCGCCAGCCAACCGCGCAGCATCGCGCCGCCCATCCGCCCGCAACCGACCAGCACCAGCCCGCGCCTGTTGATATCGTCGAAATCGCCCATCCGGCCCCCCTTATCTTGCATCGGGCCCGCGCCGCCCCTTATGCCCGTCCGTAGGCCTCGCCCAGGGCGATGTCCAGTGCGGCGGCGGGGGCGCTGTTGCCCCAGGCAACCAGTTGGAAGGACGGATAGAACCGCTCGCAGCCCAGCAGCGCGTTGCCGATCATCCGGTCCACCTGCTCGGCCGAGGCGATCGCGTCGCCGCCCAGCACCAGGCCATAGCGCCAGACCATCAGCCGCTGCCTGGACCAGAAGGTGAAGCCGCCGTCCCAGACCTGATCGTTGGCCAGATTCAACGTCTCATAGATCAGCGGCAGCCGGTCGGCGGGCGGATCCAGGTCGAAGGTGCAGATCAGGCGCAGCACCTCTTCCCGAGGGGACCAGGCCAGCGTCAGGGTATAGCTGCGCCACTGCCCCTGGACCGTCATGACGATCTGATCGTCGGCCAGGCGGTCGAAATCCCAGTCGTGATGGGCGGCGACCACCTCGACGATGTCGATGGGATGAATCTCATCGGTCGGAATCACTGCTTCCGTTTGCGCCATGTCGTATCCTGCCTCGGACGGGACGCGATGCGATGCCGCTGTCCCTTGTTCATGAAACAAGACCGGGCGGGGTTGCCCGGATGTTCCTACTGCATATCGTGGTCGCGATTGTGCCCGCTGTAAAGCAAAATTCCCGAAAAGATTGTGGAAAACACCACGACTGGCTAAATCGCGCCATCGGAACGGCAAGACAGGCGAACCCCATGCAGGACGACCCGCGCGGCGATACGGAACAGGATTCGGCGCGGGGCTGGATCGACCTGTCCGGGGCGGCCAACCGCCGTCCCTGGCCGGGGCGCGCGCAGCCCGCGGACGGGCCGCAAAAGCCGCTGGCGCAGGCTACGGCAGACTGGCTGGGCTGCGATCCCGCGCAGGTCCGGGCGGTGGCGGAGGTGACTGCGGCGATCCTGCGCCTGCCGCCCGGTCGGGCGGCGGTGCTGGCGGGCGGCGATGCGGCGTCCCTGCGCGCGGCGGGCTGGCAGGTGGCCCAGGTCCGGGACATCCACGACATGGCGGGTGCCGACCTTGCGGTGGTCGGGAATCCCGGCCATCCCGCTGGCCGGGACTGGCCGCCCGAGGCGCTGTCCCGGCTGGCCCGGCAGGTGGGCCACCTGGTCGTGGATGAAAGCCTTGCCGATCCGCGCCCCGATCTGTCGCTGGCCCCCGCCCTGCCGGGCAACGCGCTGATCCTGCGGGATCTCCGCCCGTTCTGGGGCCTGCGGGGGCTTGGCCTGGTGCTGGCCGCCCCCGCCCTGCTGGACCGCCTGTCCGACTGCCCGCCGCCCGACGGCCCGGCCCTGTCGCTTGGCGCCCAGGCCCTGGCCGACCGGGCCTGGGCCGATCAGACGATCCTGTATCTGGCCGAGGCCGTGCTGCGCCTGGACCGTCTGGCCGCGGCGGCGGGATGGCGCCCGGCGGGCGGCACGCATCTGTTTCGCCTGTACGACACCGGCGATGCGGCGGCGGCGCAGGACCGGCTGGCCCGCGCCCATATCCGGGTGCATCGGCCTGTCCGCCCGGACCACCGCCTGCGGCTGGGCATCCCGGCCGATCTCGCGGAATGGGACCGCCTCTGCGCCGCCCTGCGCGAATTTTAGGCAACGGCTCCGCAAGATCTCGCGCCCCGGACCGCATTGTGTAAGCTGCGGGAAAGACCAGCGGGGACAGCGCATGTCGATCAAGGCCAGCATCTATCACCTGACGCATTACAGATACGACCGTCCGGTGATCCTTGGCCCGCAGGTGATCCGGCTGCGCCCCGCGCCGCATTCGCGCACCCGTGTCATCTCTCATTCGCTGAAGGTCGCGCCCGAAGGCCATTTCGTGAACCACCAGCAGGATCCCTTCGGCAACTGGCTGGCGCGCTTCGTCTTTCCCGAACCCGTCCGCGAGCTGAAGATCGAGGTCGATCTGACAGCCGACATGACCGTCTACAACCCGTTCGACTTCTTCGTGGAAGACAGCGCCGAACACTGGCCCTTCGACTATGCCCCCGACCTGGCCGAGGAACTGGTCCCTTACCGCGCCGTCGAACCCGCCGGGCCGCTGCTGCGCGCGCTGCTGGACAGCATCCCGCGCGACCGGACCCGCACCGTGGATTTCGTGGTGGCGCTGAACGCGCGCATCGCGGCCGAGACCGGCTATACCATCCGCATGGAACCCGGCGTCCAGACGCCCGAGGAGACGCTGGCCCTGCGCAGCGGATCCTGTCGCGATTCCACCTGGCTGCTGGTCAACGCGCTGCGCCATCTGGGCTTTGCCGCGCGCTTCGTGTCGGGATACCTGATCCAGTTGAAGCCCGATTTCCAGGCGCTTGACGGCCCTTCCGGCACCGCCCACGACTTCACCGACCTGCACGCCTGGGCCGAGGTCTATCTGCCCGGCGCCGGCTGGATCGGCCTGGATCCGACATCCGGCCTTCTGGCCGGCGAAAGCCATATCCCGCTGGCCGCCGCGCCGCATTACCGCAGTTGCGCCCCCATCAGCGGCGCCGCCAGCTTTGCCGAGGTCGATTTCCATTTCGACATGCAGGTCCGCCGCGTGGCCGAACATCCGCGCATCACCAAGCCCTTCAGCGACGATGCCTGGGCCGACCTGAACCGGCTGGGCCACCAGGTCGATGCGGCGTTGCGCGAGGGCGACGTGCGCCTGACCATGGGCGGAGAGCCGACCTTCGTGTCCATCGACGATTTCGAAAGCCCGGAATGGAACACCGATGCGGTCGGCCCGGCGAAGCGCGACCGCGCCGACCTGCTGATCCGCAAGCTGCGAGACCGTTTCGCGCCGAACGGGTTCCTGCATCACGGCCAGGGCAAATGGTATCCGGGGGAAACGCTGCCCCGCTGGACCTTCTCGCTTTACTGGCGGCGCGACGGCCAGCCGGTCTGGCAGAATCCCGGCCTGATCGCGCGCGAATCGGGCGGCGGCGCGGCGACGGCCCTCCAGGCGCAGGAACTGCTGCGGGAAATGGCGGCCGAACTGGGCGTTTCCGGCGACAACGTGCTGCCCGCCTATGAGGATCCGGCCGAATGGCTGCTGCGCGAGGCCCGGCTGCCCGCGAATGTCACGCCCGAAAACAGCGAACTGGCCGACCCCGAGGCGCGCCACCGCATCGCGGCCGTTTTCGACCGGGGGCTGACCGTGCCCACCGGCTTCGTGCTGCCGGTGCAGGCCTGGCAATCGCGCGCGGGCCTGCGGTGGCATTCGGAACGCTGGCGGCTGCGGCGCGGGCATATCTTCCTGGTGCCCGGCGACAGCCCTGTCGGATATCGCCTGCCGCTGTCGTCGCTGCCGCATCTGCCGGAATCCGACTATCCCTATGTCAATCCGGCCGATCCGACCCAGGACCGCGCGCCGCTGGCCCCGCCGGGTCCGGTCGCGCCCGGCCGCAAGTCGCAGCCCATGGCCAGTTTCGTCGCCCATGCGCCGGTTCAGGACGGGGTGCCCCAAGGGCCTGGCGCGGGCGACGCGGAACTGGGCGGCAAGATCCGCACCGCTCTGTCGGTCGAGCCGAAGAACGGGCGGCTCTGCGTCTTCATGCCGCCGGTGGCGACGCTGGAGGAATATCTGGACCTGCTGCGCGCGGTCGAGGCCGCGGCCCTGCGCCTGAACCTGCCGATCCATGTGGAAGGCTATGCCCCGCCCCACGATCCGCGCCTGAACGTGATCCGGGTCGCCCCCGATCCCGGCGTGATCGAGGTGAACATCCACCCCGCCGAAAGCTGGGACGACTGCGTGGCGATCACCCAGGGCGTCTATGAGGACGCGCGCCAGTCCCGCCTTGGCGCGGAAAAGTTCATGATCGACGGCAAGCATACCGGCACCGGCGGGGGCAATCATGTCGTGGTGGGGGGCGCGACGACCAATGACAGCCCCTTCCTGCGCCGCCCCGACCTGCTGGCCAGCCTGATCCGGCACTGGAACCGGCATCCCTCGCTGTCCTACCTGTTCTCGGGGCTGTTCATCGGCCCGACCTCGCAGGCGCCAAGGATCGACGAGGCGCGGCACGATTCGCTCTATGAGTTGGAAATCGCCCTGGCCCAGATCCCGGGGCCGGACCGGGGCACGCCGCCCCTGCCCTGGCTGACCGACCGGCTGCTGCGCAACATCCTGACCGATGTGACGGGCAACACCCACCGGGCGGAAATCTGCATCGACAAGATGTATTCTCCCGATGGTCCGACCGGCCGCCTGGGCCTGGTCGAGTTCCGGGGCTTCGAGATGCCGCCCGACGCGCGCATGTCCCTGGCCCAGCAACTGCTGCTGCGCGCGCTGATCGCGCGGTTCTGGAAGTCGCCCGCCTCGGGCGACCTGACCCGCTGGGGCACGGCGCTGCACGACCGCTTCATGCTGCCGCATTTCGTCTGGACGGATTTCTGCGACGTGCTGCGCGACCTGACCGACCACGGCTTCCCGATGCGGCAGGACTGGTTCAAGGCCCAGGCCGAATTCCGGTTTCCCTTCTGCGGCGAGGTCGAGGTCGAGGGGGTCCACCTGGAACTGCGCCAGGCCCTGGAACCCTGGCATGTCCTGGGCGAAACCGGCGCCATCGGCGGCACCGTGCGCTATACCGACAGTTCCACCGAACGCTTGCAGGTCAAGCTGTCGGCGGCGGATCCCCTTCGCTATCAGGTGCTGTGCAACGGCCGCGCGGTGCCGCTGACGGATATCGGCGCGGGCGAATCGGTGGCGGGGGTGCGCTTCAAGGCGTGGCAGCCCGCATCGGCGCTGCACCCGGTCCTGCCGGTCCATGCGCCGCTGACCTTCGACATCTTCGACAGCTGGTCGAATCGCCCGCTGGGCGGCTGCGTCTATCACGTCGCCCATCCGGGCGGGCGAAATTACGACACCTTCCCGGTGAACGGGAACGAGGCCGAGGCGCGCCGCCTGGCGCGCTTCAGCCCTCACGGCCACCGCCCCGGCCACGGCCACCCGGTCGCGCCGGAACGCATCCACCGCGAATTCCCGCTGACGCTGGATCTGCGCCGTGCGGTGGGGGTGTGACGCGCCATGACCGGCGAGGCCGCCTTTGCCATGGGACAGCCGCGCAGCGCGTCCTATCGCCCGCTGCCCGGCATCCCGGACGAGATGGTCGGCCCGGATGGCCTGATCCGCCCGCCCTGGCGCAGGCTGATGGCCCATCTGGACGCGCTGTCGGACGAGGAGCTGACCCGCGACCTGGCCCGCGCCGACCGCTATCTTCTGGATAGCGGGGTCTTCTATCGCCAATACGGCGAAGGACAGTCCGTCGAACGCCCCTGGCCGCTGAGCCAGATCCCCGTCCTGCTGGCCGAGGACGAATGGTCCCGGATCGCCCATGCCCTGACGCAGCGCGCCGACCTGCTGGAGGCGGTGATCGCCGATCTCTACGGCCCGAACCAGCTTGTCGCCTCGGGGCAGTTGCCCGCCGCCCTGGTCGCGGGCAACCCGGAATGGTTGCGCCCGATGGTGGGCGTCAAGCCGCGCGGCGGGCATTTCCTGCATTTCCTGGCTTTCGAGCTGGGGCGCGGCCCCGACGGGCAGTGGTGGGTTCTGGCAGACCGCACCCAAGCGCCCTCGGGCGCGGGCTATGCCCTGGAAAACCGCGTCGCCATGACCCGCGCCTATTCCGAGCTTTACGCCGCAGGCAATGTCCACCGCCTTGCCGGGTTCTTCCGCGCCTTCCGCGACGCCTTGCGCGACCAGGCGGGCGACCGCGACGGCCGGGTGGCGATCCTGACCCCCGGCCCGATGAACGAAACCTATTTCGAACATGCCTATATCGCCCGCTATCTGGGCTTCACCCTGCTGGAGGGCGACGACCTGGTCGTGGCCAGAGACCGGCTGATGGTGCGCAGCGTACAGGGGATGGCCCCGGTCGACGTGCTGTGGCGCAGGCTGGACGGGAACTATGCCGACCCGCTGGAATTGGACCCGGCCTCGCGAATCGGCACCCCCGGGATGATGGCCGCGCTGCGGGCGGGCACGGTGACGATGGTCAACGCCCTGGGGTCGGGGGTGTTGGAGACCCGCGCCCTGATGGCCTTCCTGCCGCAGCTTGCGCCCGAACTGGTGCGTGCGCCGCTGGCCATGCCGAATATCGCGACCTGGTGGTGCGGCACGGCATCCGCGCGGGCCGAGGTGCGGGCGGATCCCCGCCGGATGGTGCTGGCCGACGCGCTGACCACGCGCGCGCCCTTCGATCCCAAGGACGACCTGATCCGGGCAGCCGCGCTGCCGCCCCAGGCGCTCGCCCTCAGGCTGGACCAGGGCGGCGGCGATCTGGTCGCGCAGGAAGCCGTCACCCTGTCCACCACCCCCGCCTTGGTGGAGGGCAGGCTGGTGCCGCGCCCGATGACGCTGCGCGTCTATCTGGCCCGCACCGCCGAAGGCTGGACGGTGATGCCCGGCGGCTTCGCCCGGATCGGCGCGTCGGGCGACGCTTCGGCCATCGCCATGCAGGACGGCGGGGCGGCGGCGGATGTCTGGGTGGTCGGGCGCGATCCGGTGCCGGCGATCAGCCTGGCCCGGCAGGCAAGCGCCGCCGACAAGCGCCTGATCCCCGGCGGCCTGCCCGCGCGGGCGGCCGACAACCTGTTCTGGCTGGGCCGCTATGCCGAACGGGCCGAGGGGATCGTGCGGTTGATGCGGGCCTATCACATGCGCCTGGCGGAATCGGGCGATGCGGGGGCGGGGCTGCTGGAGGGGTTCGATCCGCTGTTCCGGCAGATGGGCATCGACCCCGCCGCGCCCATTCCGCAAAGGCTGCTGGACAACCTGGCCGCCGCCATCGGCAGCGCGGGCCGGGTGCGCGACCGCTTTTCCCCCGACGCCTGGTCGGCGCTGCACGATATCGACCGCAGCGCCCGCGCCATGGCCCCCCGCGTGGCGCCGGGCGACGACGCGGCCCGCGCACTGTCGGCGCTGCTGCGCAAGCTGGCGGGGATCTCGGGGCTGGTGCATGAAAACATGTACCGCTTCGTCGGCTGGCGGTTCCTGACGATCGGGCGGCTGCACGAACGCGCCATGGGCACCGCGGCGCTGCTGGCGGTGCTGTGCGACGAGACCGCGCCAGAAGGCGCCCTGGACCTGGCGATCGAGGTCGGCGACAGTGTGCTGACCCATCGCCGCCGCTTCACCCTGGATGCGTCCCGCGCGACAGTCATCGACCTGCTGGCGCTGGACCCGCTGAACCCGCGCGCGCTGCGCCACCAGATCGACGGGCTGCGCGAACAGGTGGACATGCTGCCTGCCGCCAACGACCACGGCGCCCTGTCTCCGCTGGCGCGCGCGGTCCTGCGCCTGCACGCCGACCTGGCCACCGCCGATCCCGACAGCCTGACGACCGACGCGCTGTGGTCGCTGCGCGGGCGCATCGGCGGGCTGTCCGACCTGCTGACCGCCGCCTATTTTCCCTGATGCTGTACCGCCTGCGCCTGTCCTTCCGCTATGACTTCGCCCGTCCGACGGGCGCCGGGCGGCAGCTTCTGCGCATCACCCCCGCCGACCTGCCGGGCCTGCAAGAGGTCCAGCAGACCGCCATCACCGTCACCCCGCCGCCGGTCGAGCGCAGCGGCTTCACCGATTTCTTCGGCAACGAGGTGACGCAGCTGGTCCTTCCCGCCGGTCTGACACAGCTGCGCTTCGACATGTCGGGCCGCGTGCTGCGCCACGGGGACGAGACCGAACTGGACCTGTCGGCCAGCCCCGCCTCTCTGGCCCTGGACCTGGCCGAGATCACCGATCTTGGCCCCCATTCACCGCATCACTTCCTGCGCCCCTCGCCCCGCATCCCGCATGTCCCGGCCATCGCCGATTTCGCCCGCGCCGCCTGCGCCGGTGCGGCCACCCTGCGCGATGCGGTGCAATCCCTGGGCCGCGCCATCCACGCCCACATGCGCTTCGATTCCGTCGCGACCGAGGTCGACACCCCCATCGCCGACGCCTTTGCCGGGCGGCAGGGGGTCTGCCAGGATTTTTCGCAGATCATGGTCTCGGGGCTGCGCAGCATCGGCGTTCCGGGGGCCTATGTCTCGGGCTTCCTGCGCACCGTGCCGCCGCCCGGCAGGCCCCGGCTGGAAGGCGCCGACGCCATGCACGCCTGGGTCCGCGCCTGGACCGGGGCCGAGGCGGGCTGGTGCGAATACGACCCGACCAATGCCTGCTTCGTGGGCGCCGATCACGTCACCATCGGCTATGGCCGCGACTATGGCGACGTGGCCCCCGTCACCGGATCCATGCGGCTGGCCGGGTCGCAATCGGGCAGCCATAGCGTCGACATCGTCGCCGAGGAATAACCGTCCCGGCCCCGCCGCGCCCCGCGACAATCAGGGATGACCCTGCGCCAAAGCCGTGCCAAGCTGGGGGCGATACAAGCCCGCTGCCATGGATTTGATGGCTTCACGCGGTCGCGATTTTGGTTGTAAGAAGCGCGACCTGTTTGCGCTAACGAATTGGGGGGAGGTTTTCATGACACCGATCGAGCCGGTCTATGGCACCGCCACGCTGCTGATCATCGCGGCCTTGGCGATCGTGCTGCTGCTGTTCCTGATCATGCGGCTGAAGATGCACGCGTTCATCGCCCTGGTGCTGGTCAGCCTGGTCACGGCCCTGGTCGCGGGCATTCCGCTGAACGACGTGATGCCCACGCTGCTGCAAGGCTTCGGCAGCACGCTCGCGTCCGTCGCGCTGCTGGTCGGGTTCGGCGCCATGATCGGCCGCCTGCTGGAGGTGACGGGCGGCGCGCAGGTTCTGGCCGACCGGCTGATCGCCCAGTTCGGGGAACGCCGCGCGCCCTTTGCCCTGGGCATCGCGTCGCTGCTGTTCGGCTTTCCGATCTTCTTCGACGCCGGGCTGGTGGTGATGCTGCCGATCATCTTCAGCGTGGCCCTGCGGTTCGGGGGGTCCGTGCTGCTGTATGCGTTGCCCGCCGCCGGGGCCTTCGCGGTGATGCACGCCTTCGTGCCGCCCCATCCCGGCCCGGTCGCGGCGGGCGACCTGCTGGGGGCGGATATCGGGCTGCTGCTGATCGTGGGCGTGATCGTCGCGATCCCCACCTGGTATCTGGGCGCCTATCTGTTCGGGCAATGGGCCGGCAAGCGGTTCGTGGTTCCTGTCCCGGAACTGCTGGGAGCCGACCTGACGCGGGACAACGCCGGGCCGGTGCCGCGCTTCGGGCAGGTGATGCTGGTCCTGCTGCTGCCGCTGGGGCTGATCTTCCTCAACACCGGGCTGAACACCCTGGCGACCATCGGCGTGGTGGACGCAGAGGCCGCCTGGATCATCGGCCTGCGCCTGCTGGGCCAGACGCCCGTGGCGCTGCTGATCACGCTGCTGGTGGCGATGGCGATCCTGGGCAAGGGCAAGCCCGCGTCCGAGGTCGAACGGATCGTGGACCGCGCCCTTGGCCCGATCTGCGCCATCATCCTGGTGACCGGCGCGGGCGGCATGTTCGGCGGCGTGCTGCGCGCCAGCGGCGTGGGCCAGGCGCTTGCGGGCAGCCTGGAATCGGTCGGGATGCCGCTGATCGTGGCGGCCTTCGTGATCTCGACCGCGCTGCGGGTGGCGCAGGGATCGGCCACGGTGGCGCTGACCACCACCGCCGGGCTGATCGCCCCTACCGTCGCCGCCACCACCGGCCTGTCCGAACTGGACCGCTGCTTCCTGGTCATCGCCATCGCGGGCGGAGCCACGGTGCTGAGCCATTTCAACGATTCCGGCTTCTGGCTGGTCGGGCGGTTCCTCAACATGGACGAAAGGACCACGCTGAAGACCTGGACGGTGATGGAGACCCTGCTGGGCAGCATCGGCTTCGGCTTCGCCCTGCTGGGATGGTGGCTGCTGTGACAGGGCCGCAGCATATCGTGGTGATGGGCGTGTCGGGCAGCGGCAAGACCACCACCGGCGCCGCCCTGGCCCAGCGGATGGGCTGGCCCTTCGTGGAAGGCGACAGCTTCCACCCGGAAGCGAATGTCAGAAAGATGGCCGAGGGCACGCCCCTGGACGACACCGACCGCGCCCCCTGGCTGCAAGCCCTTGCGGACCAGATCGCCGCGGCCGAGGCGCGGGGCGAAAGCCTGGTCTTGGGCTGTTCGGCGTTGAAGCGCGCCTATCGCGACATCCTGCGCGGCGGCGCGCCCCGCGTGCGGTTCCTGCATATCCACGGCCCGCGCGAATTGCTGGCCGAACGGCTGAACCACCGCGCGGGCCATTTCTTCCCGCCTAAGCTGCTGGAATCGCAACTGGCGGCGCTGGAACCGCTGGCGGAAGACGAGGACGGCGCGGTCGTGGACCTGGCGCTGCCGGTCGAGGATCAGGTGCGGGCGGCGGTGCGGATGCTGGGGCTGGCCTGACGGACCGGCGCATGATTGTGCAGCACCGTTGAACACTGAAGCCAGCAGAGGCATACTAATTCCTGACATTTCATCGGCTTATATCCTTTGTCATGGAAACGACAAACACGATGAGCAATACGATGAAAACCTTTGCAACTGTTCTTGGCGCCCTGATCCTGGCCACCGGCACTGCCCAAGCCGCCAGCTTCAACGCAGGCAATCCCGATGCCGACATGCCGACCGCCCCGGTCGTCGCCGCCCACAGCGTGCAGGTGAAGGCGGCGAAGGTGCTGTCCGGCAAGGAGCTTGCGCGGCGCGGTGTGGACGCCAACACCGAAGTGACGGTCAGCGATTTCACCGCCCCCGGCCCGCGTTCGACCTATACCCGCTGAACGGCCCGTTCCGCGCCCGAACCGCCCCCCTTACAGGGGGCGGTTTTCCTTTTCGCCGGCCCGGTGCATGGTGGCGCGCATGGATATCGGTGTCTTCCGCACATTCGTCAGCGTCGTCGATGAGGGCAGCTTTTCAACCGCCGCCCTGCGCCTGGGCATTTCCCGCAGCCTGTGCAGCAAGCATGTCGCCGACCTGGAAGCCGACCTGGGCGTCCGGCTGCTGACGCGCACCACCCGCAAGGTGACGCCCACGGCGGTCGGCCTGTCCTATTGCCGCGATCTGCGAGAAATCCTTGCGCGGCTGGACGAGGCGACGGAATCGGTCAAGGCCGCCTCGGGCAGTCAGTCCGGCATCCTCAAGATCGGCAGCCCGATCTTCTATACGCTGAAGGTATTGCAGCCGCATCTGCTGGACTTCATGGAGCGGTATCGCGACATCCAGTTGCAGGTCATGCTGGACGACGGCGCCAGCGACATCATCGGCCAGGGCTTCGACGCGGTGATCCGCATCGGCAATCTGCGGGATTCCACCCTGCACGCGCGCAAGCTGCATTCGGTGCAGATCCGGCTGGTGGCCGCATCCGGTTATCTGGACAGCAACGGCCGCCCGGAACGCCCCGCCGACCTGCTGCGTCACGATTGCCTGCATTACACCAACCTGCCCGGCAACCTGACCTGGCCCCTGCGCCGCGGCAGCCGCACGATCCGCCAACTGGTCAGGCCCAGCTTTTCCAGCAACAACACGGAATTGCTGCATGCCATGGCGCTGAACGGTCAGGGGGTCGCGCTGCTGCCGGAATTCCTGGTGCGCGACGACGTGGCGGCGGGCAGGCTGGAGGTGCTGATGCCCGAATACACGCTGCCCGACCTGCCGGTGAACCTGGTCTATCCCTCGGGCAAGCTGCTGACCGGGGCGATGCGCAGCTTTCTGGATTTCGCGACCAAGCTGCGGCTGTCATGAAGAAAGCCGCCCCAAGGGCGGCTTCCGGTATCGCCGACGCTGCGGTTCAGCAGCTGTAATACATCGCGTATTCGATGGGATGGGGCGTATGCTCATAGGCATAGACCTCTTCCCATTTCAGCTTGATATAGGATTCGAGCTGGTCGCGGGTGAACACGTCGCCCGCCAGCAGGAAGTCCATGTCCTTCTCCAGCTCTTCCAGCGCCTCGCGCAGGGAGCCGCAGACGGTCGGGATTTCGGCCAGTTCTTCCGGCGGCAGGTCGTACAGATCCTTGTCCGACGCGGGGCCGGGGTCGATCCGGTTCTTGATCCCGTCCAGGCCCGCCATCAGCAGCGCCGCGAAAGCCAGATAGGGGTTGGCCGACGGATCGGGGAAGCGGGCTTCCACACGCTTGGCCTTCGGCGATTCGGTCCACGGAATGCGGACGCAGCCGGAACGGTTGCGCGCGGAATAGGCGCGCAGCACCGGCGCCTCGAAGCCGGGAATCAGCCGCTTGTAGCTGTTCGTGCTGGGGTTGGTCAGCGCGTTCAGCGCCTTGGCGTGCTTCAGGATGCCGCCAATGAAATACAGCGCCTCTTGCGACAGGTCGGCATATTTGTCCCCCGCGAACAGCGGCTTGCCGTCCTTCCAGATCGACATGTTGACGTGCATCCCCGACCCATTGTCGCCCTTCATGGGCTTGGGCATGAAGGTCACCGACTTGCCATAGGCATGGGCGACGTTGTGGATGACGTATTTGTACTTCTGGATGTTGTCGGCCTGTTCTGTCAGCCCGCCGAAGATCAGCCCCAGCTCGTGCTGGCCGCTGGCGACCTCGTGATGGTGCTTGTCGACCTTCATGCCCATCCGCTTCATGGTGGACAGCATCTCGCCGCGGATGTCCTGGCCCGCGTCGATGGGGTTCACCGGGAAATAGCCGCCCTTGTGGGCCGCGCGATGGCCGGTGTTGCCCATCTCGTATTCGGTGTCGGTGTTCCAGGCGGCGTCGACCGAATCGATCTGGAAGCTGACTTTCTGCGGCGTGACCGAATAGCGCACGTCGTCGAAGATGAAGAACTCGGCCTCGGGGCCGCAATAGAAGGCGTCGCCGATGCCGGTGGATTTCAGATAGGCCTCGGCCTTGACGGCGGTGCCGCGCGGGTCGCGGGCATAGGCCTCGCCGGTGTCGGGTTCGACCACGTTGCAATGGATGCACAGGGTCTTTTCCGCATAGAACGGATCCAGATAGACCGAGGACGGGTCCGGCATCAGCTTCATGTCGGACTGGTCGATCGACTTCCAGCCCGCGATGGACGATCCGTCGAACATGAAGCCTTCCTCGAAGAAGTCCTCGTCGATCAGATCCACGTCCAGCGTCACATGCTGAAGCTTGCCCTTGGGATCGGTGAAGCGGACATCGACATAGGCGACCTCCTCGTCCTTCAGCAGAGCCAAGACATCATTGACTTTCATCTCTTCCCTTTCTTCGTAGCTGCGGCCCGGCCATCCTGACGCCGGGCACGAAAGTCATTCTGGGATTGCGTGACGGGTTCAGACGGCGTCGTCGCCGGTTTCGCCCGTGCGGATGCGGATCGCCTGCTCGACCGGAGAGACGAAGATCTTGCCGTCGCCGATCTTCTCGGTACGGGCGGCGCCGACGATGGCGTCGATGGCGGCATCGACCTGGTCGTCGGGCAGCACCATCTCGATCTTCACCTTGGGCAGGAAATCGACCACGTATTCCGCGCCGCGATAAAGCTCGGTATGACCCTTCTGGCGACCGAAGCCCTTGACCTCGGTGACGGAAAGACCCTGCACGCCCACTTCCTGAAGCGCCTCCTTCACATCGTCCAGCTTGAACGGCTTGATGATCGCCTCGATCTTCTTCATCGCAATGATCCTTCCTCGCGGCTTGTCTGAAGCCTGATTGGCGGGTTTCATGGCACGGGTAAACGGGCGGCGATGCGGATTGCCGCTGCAACCCCAGAGAGCCGGGTTTTGTGCCTGTTTTTTGCGCTTGATGATGAATTAAAAGGCAGACGCCATGCTGACAGGCACCGAAGTTCTGACGACCACCCAAATGCGCGCCATCGAATCCGCCGCCATGGCCAGCGGCAAGGTCACGGGACTGGACCTGATGGAGCGGGCGGGCAGCGCCGTGGCAGGGCAGATTCGCCTTTGCTGGCCCAAGCCGGGGCGGGTCACGGTGCTGTGCGGTCCCGGCAACAACGGCGGCGACGGCTATGTGGTGGCGCGGCTGCTGCACCGGGCGGGATGGCGGGTGCGAGTGCTGGGAATGGACAACACGCCGGGCCCGGACGCGGCCGAGATGAAGCGGCGGTGGGGAAAGATCGGGGGGATCGGGGTGCTGACCGTGCAGGAATTGCGAAGCGGGGCCAAGAGCGACGTTTATGTCGACGCGATCTTCGGCACCGGCCTGACCCGCCCGCCCGAAGGCGACGTTGAACGAATTATAAGGCATCTGGGCGGATATGGCGGCGACATCGGTTATTATCTGCCGCGCCTTGTTGCCGTCGATTGCCCAAGCGGCCTGTGCCTGGACAGCGGAGTGATGCTGGGCAGCCGACGCGGCCAGGACTCAACCTGGTACAAGCTGCGGGCAAGCCTAACCGTTGCCTTCGACAGCCCCAAGATCGGGCATCTGCTGGAACAAGGGCCGGAATGCTGCGGCACCTTGGCAATCGCCGACATCGGCCTGCACCAGCAGCGCGTTAGCGAGGTGCGCATTCGCAAGGATGGGCCACCCGTAACCGTGGTGCGCCGTCCCTATGTCGAGGCGATCTGGCCCCCGTTCTCTGTTTCGGACTCCCGCCGGTATTCGGATACGACCGAAAGGCAGGCGGCATGGCTTCAAAAGCGGGACGCAAGCGGCAGTCACAAATACAGCCACGGTCATGCCCTTGTCGTTTCGGGGGGTCCGGCCAAGGGCGGCGCGGCCCGTCTGTCCGCCCGTGCCGCCCTGCGGATCGGCGCGGGGCTTGTGACCATCGCGCCGCACGCCGATGCTCTGGCGGAACATGCAGGTCAACCCGACGCCCTGATGCGCCGCGCCATCGACGATGCCGACGCCCTGCGCGACCTGCTGACCGACGCCCGCATCAATGCGATCTGCATCGGCCCCGGCTGCGGCGTGGACCGCGCCACCGCCCTGCTGGCCGAGGCCTTGCCCGCCCGGCGCCCGATCGTCCTGGACGCCGACGCCCTGACGGCCCTGTCGCGCAACCCCGACCTGATGGCCGCGCTGCACGACAACTGCGTCCTGACGCCCCACATGGGTGAATTCGCCCGCCTGTTCCCCGACCTTGCCGAACGGCTGGACGCCACGCCCCTGCAAGGCCCCGCCTATTCCAAGCTGGACGCCGCCCGCGGGGCCGCTGTGCGCTGCGGCGCGGTTGTCCTGCTGAAAGGCCCCGACACGGTGATCGCCGCCCCAGATGGCCGCGCCCGCATCCATTCCGCCTTAGACCTCCCCTGGCTTGCCACCGCGGGCGCAGGCGACGTGCTGGCGGGGATCATCACCGGCCTGCTGGCGCGCGGCCTGCCACCGCTGGACGCCGCCGGCCTGGGCGCGCTGATCCACGCCAAGGCCGCCCGCGCCTTCGGCCCCGGCCTGATCGCCGACGACCTGCCAGAGATGATCCCGCAGATCTTGCGCGAGACGGCTTAGAAATCCCAGTCCTCGTCCTCGGTCGCGACGGCCTTGCCGATGACATAGGACGACCCGGATCCGCTGAAGAAATCGTGGTTCTCGCTATCGGGCGACAGGGCGGCCAGGATGGCGGGGTTCACCTCGCAGACCTGGGGCGGGAAAAGCGCTTCATAACCAAGGTTCTGCAAGGCCTTGTTCGCGTTGTAATGCAGGAAGGCCTTGACGTCCTCGGTCAGGCCGATGCCGTCGTAAAGCTCGGCCGTATAGCGCTGCTCGATATCGTAAAGCTCGAAGATCAGCGAGAAGGCGAAGTCCTTCAACTCGGCCCGCTTCTCCTCGGACAGCTTTTCCAGCCCGCGCTGATACTTGTAGCCGATGTAATAACCATGCACCGCCTCGTCGCGGATGATCAGGCGGATCAGGTCGGCGGTGTTGGTCAGCTTGGCGCGGCTGGACCAGTACATCGGCAGATAAAAGCCCGAATAGAACAGGAAGCTTTCCAGGAAAACGCTGGCGATCTTGCGCTTCAGCGGATCGCTGCCCGCCTTGTATTCGTCCAGGATCAGCCGCGCCTTGCCCTGCAGATGCGGGTTTTCCTCGGACCAGCGGAAGGCCTCGTCCACCTCCTTGGTCAGGCACAGGGTCGAGAAGATCGAGCTATAGGACCGCGCATGAACCGCCTCCATGAAGGCGATGTTGGACAGCACCGCCTCCTCGTGCGGGGTGATCGCATCCGGCATCATCGAAGGCGCGCCGATGGTGTTCTGCACCGTGTCCAGCAATGTCAGCCCGGTGAAGACGCGAATGGTCAATTCCCGCTCCTCGGGCCGCAGTGTCGCCCAGCTTTGCACGTCGTTCGACAGCGGCACCTTTTCCGGCAGCCAGAAGTTCACCGTCAGCCGGTTCCAGACCTCCAGATCCTTCTCGTCGTCCAGGCGGTTCCAGTTGATCGCGCGCGCGACCGTCCGCATCTGCTGATCCTTCATGGCGAAGAACCCCTCTCATCTTCTGTGTAAAAATATCCCACGGGGGTCCGGGGGTGTGAAACCCCCGGTGCGACGGTCCTTACAAGGTGCAGGACACGCAGCCCTGGACCTCGGTCCCCTCCAGCGCGGTCTGGCGCAGGCGGATGTAGTAGATGGTCTTGATGCCCTTCTTCCACGCATAGATCTGCGCCCGGTTGATGTCGCGGGTCGTGGCCTCGGCCGGGAAGAACAGGGTCAGCGACAGGCCCTGGTCCACATGCTCGGTCGCGGCGGCATAGGTGTCGATGATCGCCTCGGGGCCGATCTCATAGGCGTCGCGATAGTATTCCAGGTTCTCGTTCGACATGAAGGCGGCGGGGTAATAGACCCGGCCGATCTTGCCCTCCTTGCGGATTTCGATCTTGGAAACAATGGGATGGATCGAACTGGTCGAATTGTTGATATAGCTGATCGACCCCGTGGGCGGCACCGCCTGAAGGTTGCGGTTATACAGTCCGTGTTCCATCACATCGGCTTTCAGCGCCGCCCAGTCCTGGCGCGTGGGCAGGGTCACGCCCTCGAAGACGCGCGCCACGTCCGGCAGCGTGGGCAGCCAGTCGCGGCTGGTGTATTTGTCGAAGAACGACCCGTCCGCATAGGCCGACTTGTCGAAATCCTTGAAGGTCAGGCCCTTCTCCTGCGCCAGCAGGTTCGACGCGCGGATCGCGTGGAAGGCCACGGCGGCGAAATAGACCGAGGTGAACTCGACCCCCTCGGGCGATCCGTAATGGATGCGTTCGCGCGCCAGGAAGCCGTGCAGGTTCATCTGGCCCAGGCCCACCGCATGCGCCTCGTCGTTGCCGCGCCGGATCGAGGGCACGGCGTCGATCGCCGACATTTCCGACACGGCGGTCAGGGCGCGGATCGCGGCCTCGATGGTGGCGCCGAAGTCCGGGCCGTCCATGGTCGCGGCGATGTTCAGCGAGCCGAGATTGCAGGAAATATCCGTGCCAAGGTGCGAATAGGACAGATCCTCGTTGAACTCGGACGCCTCGTTCACTTGCAGGATCTCGCTGCACAGGTTCGACATGGTGATGCGCCCGTGGATGGGGTTGGCGCGGTTCACCGTGTCCTCGAACATGATATAGGGATAGCCGCTCTCGAACTGGATCTCGGCGATGGTCTGGAAGAATTCGCGGGCGTTGATCTTGCGCTTCTTGATGCGCTTGTCGTCCACCATCTCGGCATATTTCTCGGTCACGGAAATGTCCGAGAAAGGCACGCCATAGACCTTCTGCACGTCATGGGGCGAGAACAGGTACATGTCCTGGTTCTTCTTGGCCAGTTCGAAGGTGATGTCGGGGATGACCACGCCCAACGACAGCGTCTTGATGCGGATCTTTTCGTCCGCGTTCTCGCGCTTGGTGTCCAGGAAGCGCAGGATGTCGGGATGGTGGGCGTTCAGATAGACCGCGCCTGCCCCCTGCCGCGCGCCCAGCTGGTTGGCATAGCTGAAGCTGTCCTCCAGCAGTTTCATCACCGGGATGACGCCCGAGGACTGGTTCTCGATTCCCTTGATCGGCGCCCCGGCCTCGCGGATGTTGGTCAGCATCAGCGCCACGCCGCCGCCGCGCTTGGACAGTTGCAGCGACGAATTGATCGCCCGGCCGATGGACTCCATGTTGTCCTCGATCCGCAGCAGGAAGCAGGAAATCAGCTCGCCCCGCGATTTCTTGCCCGCGTTCAGGAAGGTGGGCGTCGCGGGCTGGAAGCGGCCCGACAGCATCTCCTCCATGAAGCGCATCGCCAGCGCCTCGTCCCCGCGCGCCAGCGTCAGGGCGACCATAACCACGCGATCCTCGTAGCGTTCAAGGTATCGCTGCCCGTCGCGCGTCTTCAGCGTATAGCTGGTGTAATATTTGAACGCGCCCAGGAAGGTGGGAAAGCGGAACTTGCGCGCATAGGCGGCGTCCCAGATGGCGCGCTGGAAATTCTTGGAATACTGGTCCAGCACCTCGGGCTCGTAATAGCCCTCGTCCACCAGATAGCGCAGCTTTTCGTCCAGGTTGTGGAAGAAGACGGTGTTCTGGTTCACATGTTGCAGGAAATATTGCCGCGCGGCCATGCGGTCGGCGTCGAACCGGATGCGGCCGTCGGCGTCATACAGGTTCAGCATCGCGTTCAGCGCGTGGTAATCCAGTTCTGGCTTCAGACCGTCAAGCATTCCAACCCCCGGAAGTGATGAAGGCCCGCGCGGACCTTTTGAATATCGGTGTCCGTCCCCGCCAGCTCGAACCGCCACAGCACGGGGACATTGCATTTTTCCGCGATTACGCGGGCCGACAGCGCATAGGTCGCGCCGAAGTTGCGGTTTCCCGTGCCGATCACCCCGCGCAGCAATGCGCGGCGGGCGGGATCGTTCAGGAAATGGATCACCGGCTTCGGGACCGCGCCGCGCCCCTGCCCGTCGGCATAGGTGGGGCAGATCAGCACAAAAGGCGCGTCGACCGCAGGCATCGGCTCGCCCGGCCGCATCGGGATCCGCAGCGCGGGCAGGCCCAGGCGCGCCACGAAACGCGCCGTGTTCCCCGAGGCCGAGGAATAGAAGACCAGCCCAGGCATGGCCGGATCAGGCCAGGCGGCCGATCATGTCGGGACGGAAGCCGGCCCAGTGCGAGTCCCCCGCCACCACCACAGGCGCCTGCCGATAGCCAAGCGCCATCACCCGTTCCATCGCGGCCTCGTCCTCGGTCAGGTCGATCACGTCATAGGACAGCCCGCGCGCATCAAGGGCGCGGGTGGTCGCGGTGCATTGCACGCAGGCCGGCTTGGAATAAACGGTGATGGTCATGGCCTCTGCTCCTTCTGTGTGGTCGGCGGCGGGCCGCGGGGCGGAACCGAATCCCGCCGCGCCGCAAGGCCCGATCCGCCGCCAGTGATGTCTTGCCGGTCAAGCCCTACAACCGCAGGGCGTCACGACCACATCATATAGACATGAGGGCGCCGCAATCGTCAACATCTAGTTAACATCTTGACAAGCGATTCGGGGCCGAGGCGGCGCCGAATTGCCATGACGCCGGGCATCCGCCCCCGGATTGCCGCGTCCCTGCCGCCGCAAAACAACGCCGCCCGCGCGGCAATGTCTCAATCGCGCATTTTGGGGTCGCAAATCTGCCACGTCCCGGTCGCAATGCGGCTAATTTGGGTCACATAGCAGCCAGCACCTCGATGGGTCCAGACATGAACACGACCTTTACCGCCAGCCTGATCGCCGAACGCGTCCCCGGCTTTTCCCTGCCGCGCGACCTTTATTGCAGCGAACAGACCTTTCAGGACGACCTGGAACAGATCTGGTATCGCGAATGGCTCTTCGCGCTGCCCTCGTGCGAGATCCCCAAGACCGGCAACTTCGTCACCCTGAACGTCGGCGCCTATCCGGTGATCGTCATCCGCGGCGCGGACGGCCGGATCAGGGCGTTCCACAACGTCTGCCGCCATCGCGGCCAGCGGCTGTGCCCCAAGACCAACGGATCCAATCCGAAACTGGTCTGCCCCTATCACCAGTGGACCTATGACCTGGACGGCAAGCTGCTGTATGCGCGCGACATGGGCGAAGGCTTCGACGCCAGCAAATACGGGCTGAAGCCGGTCCATTGCGTCGATCTGGGCGGCATGGTGTTCATCTGCCTGGCCCAGGTGCCCCCCGCGATCAACGAACTGGCCGCGAACCTGACGCGCTATGTTCTGCCCTCGGCCATCGCCGACAGCAAGGTCGCCTTCAGTTCGACCATCGTCGAGAAGGGCAACTGGAAGCTGGTGATGGAAAACAACCGCGAATGCTATCACTGCGGCGGCTCCCATCCCTCGCTGTGCCGGACGTATTCGGACGATCCGCTGATGACGGTGATGGAAGGCCCGAATTCCGCCAGCCCGGAAATCCTTGCGCATTGGGCGCGCTGCGACGCCGCCAACCTGCCGTCGCGGTTCACCAACGCGCCCGACATGCAGTGGCGCATGGCCCGCGTGCCGCTGATGGACAATCAGGAAAGCTTCACCATGTCGGGCAAGGCCGCCGTGGCGCGGCGGATGGGCACGATCCCCTGGAACGACGCGGGGTCGCTGATGTTCTATCACTTCCCGTCGTCCTGGAACCACTTCCTGCCCGACCACGCCATCGTCTTCCGCATCCTGCCGATCAGCCCCACCGAAACCGAGGTCACGACCAAGTGGCTGGTCCACAAGGACGCGATCGAGGGCAAGGACTACGACCTCAAGGCCTTGACCGAGGTCTGGCTGGCAACCAATGACGAGGACCGTCAGGTGGTCGAGGAAAACCAGCGCGGGATCCTGTCGCCCGCCTATCAGCCCGGCCCCTATTCGCCGACCCAGGAAGCGGGCGTCATCCACCTGATCGACTGGTATTGCGGGCTGATGGCCCGCCGCCTGACCCCCACCAGCGTCGCAGCGGAGTAAGCGCGGGATGCCGAAGCCACGCCTGAACTGGGCCGCCGAGCCGTGGTCCGACGACGAGCATCTGGAATGCGCGATGGTGGTGCCGGAAACGGCGGACGCCGCCACCTTCACCTTTCGGGCGCCGTCGGGGGCGTGGTTCGATTACCAGCCGGGGCAGTTCATCACGCTGGACCTGCCGCTGCCGTCCGGCAACGTGCAGCGGACCTATACGATCAGCTCCAGCCCGTCGCGGCCCTTGTCGATCTCGGTCACGGTCAAGGCGCAGCGCACGTCGCTGGCGACCCGCTGGATGCTGGACCACCTGCGGCCGGGGATGCGGATCAAGGCCTATGGCCCGTCGGGGATCTTTTCCAGCCACCGCCACCCGGCGAAGAAGCACCTGTTCATCTCGGCCGGATCGGGCGTCACGCCGATGATGTCGATGACCACTTGGGCCTGGGATTCGGGCGAGATGCCGGACATCGTCTTCGTCCACGCCGCCCGCAGCCCGTCCGACATCATCTTCCGCCACCGCCTGGAACAGTTCGCCGACCGCGTGCCCGGCCTGCAACTGCGCTTCACGGTGGAACAGAACGACCCCTTCACCGCCTGGACCGGCTATCAGGGGCGGTTGAACCAGATCATGCTGGGGCTGATGGCCCCCGATTACCTGGAGCGAGAGGTGTTCTGCTGCGGGCCGGAACCCTTCATGCAGTCTGTGCGCGACATGCTGGTGGCGCTTGGCTTCGACATGGATCATTACCACCAGGAAAGCTTCGGCGCCCCCATCAAGACCGAGGCCGACGCCCCGGTGATCGACGATGTGGCCCCCGAAGAAGGCGCCAAGGCCCAGATCACCTTCGCGGCCAGCGGCGTCACCACCCCCTGCGCGGAAACCGACACGGTTCTGGCGGTCGCCAAGCGGTCGGGCCTGAACATCCCCTCGGGCTGCACCTTCGGCCTGTGCGGCACCTGCAAGATCCGCAAGATCTCGGGCGAGGTGCATATGGTCCACAACGGCGGCATCAGCGACGAGGACATCGAGGAGGGCTATATCCTGGCCTGCTGTTCCCATCCTCTCGGCCCGATCGCGGTCGAGGTCTAGGACAGCGGACGGGCGGCGTCCCCCGCCCGGCTGCTGCCGATAACGGAAAAGTTGGCAAAATCCCCTCATCGCGGGCAATCTGGCCTTGAACTCGACCGGGGCGAAAGGCATTCGGGTCGTGTTCCCGAAGGCGCCTCGCAGCTTGTCCCTTTCTTTCGAATGGATAAGGCTGCACCATCATGTGCCGGGAAAGACAAGATGTTTTGCTGAGGTGAGGGCGACGCGAAGATGGCCGAACACAATCTGTTCCTGTTGTTTGCCTGCCTTCCCTTCGCGACCTCGCTTATTCTTTTGACCCTGCGCCAGACCGCGCGCGGCGCGGCGACCTGGCTGTCCGGCCTGTCGCTGGTCGCCGGGCTGGCGATCCTGGCGGGGTTCCTGCCCGATATCCGAACCGGCGGCGTGCTGCGCGCCAGCGGCGAATGGGTGCCCTCGCTGGGGATGAACCTGGCGCTGCGGATGGACGGGTTCGCTTGGCTGTTCGCCACGCTGGTGCTGTCCATCGGCGTGCTGGTGGTGATCTATGCGCGCTATTACATGGGGTCGGGCGACAGCCTGCCGCGCTTCTTCGCGCTGCTGATGGCCTTCACCGGGGCGATGCAGGGCATCCTGATTTCCGGCAACGTGCTGGTGATGGTGGTGTTCTGGGAACTGACCTCGTTCATGTCCTTCCTGCTGATCGGCTTCTGGCACCAGGGCGCGGCGGCGCGCGACGGGGCAAGGACGGCGCTGATCATCACCGCGCTTGGCGGGCTGTGCCTGCTGACCGCGATGCTGATGCTGGGCCAGGTCGCGGGCACCTATGACCTGGGGATCATCCTGCGGTCGGGCGACGCGATCCGCGCCCATCCCTGGTACGGCGCGATCCTGGCGCTGTTCCTGCTGGGCGCGTTCACCAAGTCCGCACAGTTCCCGTTCCATTTCTGGCTGCCCGGCGCGATGGCCGCGCCGACCCCCGTATCGGCCTTCCTGCATTCCGCGACGATGGTGAAAGCGGGGGTGTTCCTGCTGGTGCGCTTTTCCCCGGCCCTGGGCGGGACCGAGGCCTGGTTCTTCACCGTGACCGGCATCGGCATGATCACGCTGATCCTGGGGGCGGCGGTGGCGCTGTATCGCCACGATCTGAAAGGGCTGCTGGCCTATTCCACGATCAGCCATCTGGGCCTGATCACCGCGCTGGCCGGGATCGGCGGGCCGGTGGCGATCCTGGCGGCGATCTTCCACATCTGCAACCACGCGGTGTTCAAGGCCTCGCTGTTCATGGCGGCGGGCATCATCGACCACGAGACCGGCACCCGCGACATGCGCCGCCTGTCCGGGCTGTTCCGGCCGATGCCCTTCACCGCGACCCTGGCCATCGTCGCCGCCGCCGCCATGGCCGGGGTGCCGCTGCTGAACGGCTTCCTGTCCAAGGAGATGTTCCTGGCCGAGGCGGTGGACTGGCACAACGGCACCTGGCTGGACGAGGCCCTGCCCTATCTGGCGGTGGTGGGCAGTTGCCTGTCGGTCGCCTATTCGCTGCGCTTCATCGCCACGGTGTTCTTCGGCCCGCAGGCGACCGACCTGCCCAAGGCGCCGCACGAGCCGGTCGCCTGGATGCGCCGCCCGGTCGAACTGCTGGTGCTGATCTGCCTGCTGGTGGGCATCTTCCCGGCGCTGACGCTTGGTCCCATCGTCAATGCCGCGGCGCGGTCTGTGGCGGGGGCCGAGATGCCCTATTACAAGATCGCCATTTGGCACGGCGTGAACGCCCCCCTGATGCTGAGCCTGGTGGCGCTTGCCGTGGGCGCGCTGATCTATGTGTTCAGCGCCAGGGCCATCGCGGCCGGTCCCGAAGGACCGTTCCTGCTGCACCGCCTGCGGGCGCAGCGGGTCTATGACTGGCTGCTGTTCCGCCTGACCTGGCGGCTGCCGCGCCTGGCGCATGGGGTAATGTCCACCGAATCCTTGCAGCCGCAGTTGCGCCTGCTGGTGCTGACCGGGGTCGCGGTGGCGGTGGCGTCGCTGTGGGGGGGCCTGACCCTGGCACAGGAACTGCGGCTGCACGCGCCGAACCCGGCCTTCGCCATGCTGTGGACGGTGGGCGCCGCCTGCGCCATAGGCGCGGCCTGGCAGGCCAAGTATCACCGCTTCGCCGCCCTGGTGCTGCTGGGCGGGGCGGGGGTCGTCACCTGCCTGACCTTCGCCTGGTTCTCGTCGCCCGACCTGGCCGTGACGCAGCTTCTGGTCGAGATCGTGACCACCGTCCTGCTGCTGCTGGGCCTTCGCTGGCTGCCCAAGCGCCGCTCCGAGATCGCCGAGGACAAGCTGATGCCCGCCAAGATCCGGCGCGGCCGCGACCTGGTGATCGCGCTGGCCGGGGGCTTCGGCATCGCCGCGATCGCGTTCACCGTGATGACGCGCCCCGTGGTCAGCAATGTCGGCGACTGGTTTCTGGGCAATGCCTATTACGAAGGCGGCGGCACCAATGTGGTGAATGTGATCCTGGTCGATTTCCGCGCCTTCGACACCTTCGGCGAGATCTCGGTTCTGGCGATCGTGGGGCTGACGGTCTATGGCCTGCTGCGCCGCTTCCGCCCCGCCCCCGAAAGCGTCGAGGCACCCTATCAGCAGACCGTGGACGACAGCCCGTCGCTGGACGATTACCTGTATGTCCCCTCGGTCCTGATGATCTGGATGTTCCCGATCCTGATCATGCTGTCGGGCTATTTCTTCTTCCGCGGCCACGACCTGCCGGGCGGGGGCTTCGCCGCCGGGGTGACCCTGGCGATCGCCTTCCTGATCCAGTACATCGCCACCAATGTCCGCTGGGTCGAGGCGCGCATCACCGTGCTGCCGATCCGCTGGATGGGCTTCGGCCTGCTGATCGCGGTGTCGACCGGCATGGGGGCCTGGCTGTTCGGCTATCCCTTCCTGACGGCCCATGCCCGTTATGTCGACATTCCGCTGATCGGCCAGGTTCCGGCGGCCACCGCGCTGCTGTTCGACATCGGCGTCTTCGCCACCGTGGTCGGCGCGGTCGTGCTGATGCTGGTCGCCATCGCCCACCAGTCGCTGCGCGCCAGCCGGATGCGCGAAGCCGACGAACTCGCCGCCGCCAAGAAGGAAGCCGCCTGATGGAGATCATCCTGTCCGCCGCCATCGGCATCCTGTCCGCGTCCGGCATCTGGCTGCTGCTGCGTCCGCGCAGCTTCCAGGTCGTCGTCGGGCTGTGCCTGCTGTCCTATGCCGTCAACCTGTTCATCTTCTCGATGGGCCGCCTGACGCCGGGCGCGCCGCCGATCATGCCCAAGGGGGGCTTCGTCGATCCCACCCGCTATGCCGACCCGCTGCCGCAGGCCCTGGTGCTGACCGCCATCGTCATCAGCTTCGCCACCACGGCGCTGTTCCTGGTGGTGATGATCGCCTCGCGCGGGATGACCGGCACCGACCATGTCGACGGGAAGGAGCGCAGCCAGTGATCAGCGAACACCTGATAATCGCGCCGATCCTGATCCCCTTCGTCGTGGGCGCGCTGATGCTGCTGTACGACGACCGGCAGCGGCAGGCGAAATTCTGGCTGAGCCTGATCTCGGTCGCGGCGCAACTGCTGATCGCCGTCGAGCTGGTGGTCCGTGCCAAGACCGGCGGCGATATCAGCGACGCGGAAGGGATCAGCTTCTATCTGCTGGGCGACTGGTCGGCGCCCTTCGGGATCGTTCTGGTGCTGGATCGGCTGGCGGCGATGATGCTGGTGCTGACGGCGCTGCTGGCGATTCCGTCGCTGGTCTATGCCGGCGCGGGCTGGGCCAGGCAGGGTCCGCATTACTATTCGCTGTTCCAGTTCCTGCTGGTCGGCCTGAACGGCGCCTTCCTGACCGGCGACATCTTCAACCTGTTCGTGTTCTTCGAAATCCTGCTGGCCGCGTCATACGGGCTGCTGCTGCACGGGTCGGGGCAGTTGCGCGTCCGCGCCGGGCTGCATTACATCGCCATCAACCTGGCCGCCTCGCTGCTGTTCCTGATCGGCGTCAGCCTGATCTATGGCGTCAGCGGCACGCTGAATATGGCGCATCTGGCGAACCTGGTGTCGTCCATGCCGGGCGAGGACCGGCCCCTGCTGCACGCGGGCGTGGCGATCCTGGCTGTGGCCTTCCTGGTCAAGGCCGGAAGCTGGCCGCTGAACTTCTGGCTTCCCACCGCCTATATGGCCGCAGCGGCCCCGGTGGGCGCGATGTTCGCGATCATGACCAAGGTCGGCGTCTATGCGATCCTGCGGCTGGCGATGCTGCTGTTCGGGGAAACGGGCGGCGCCTCGGCCGGGTTCGGGGCTGGCATCCTGATCGTGCTGGGCATGATCACGGTGCTGTCCGGGCTGCTGGGCATCCTTGCCTCGCAGGGGCTGGGGCGGATGGCCGCGCATTCGGTGCTGATCTCGTCGGGGACGGTGCTGGGGATCACCGGCTTCGCGCTTGCGGGCGGGGGCGAGGCGATGCTGTCGGGCGCGCTGTATTACCTGGTCGGGTCGGTCCTGGCGACCGGCGCGCTGTTCCTGCTGATCGAGCCGATGAACCGCGAGGATGGCGGCATCGCCGCGATGCTGGCCCTGACCGCCGACGCCTATGGCATCGACGAGGCCGAACTGGACGAGGTGCCCGACATCGGCCTGGCGATCCCCGCGACGATGACCGTGCTGGGCCTGTGCTTCGCGCTGTGTGTGCTGATGCTGGCGGGGCTGCCGCCCCTGCCGGGCTTCATCGGCAAGATCGCGATGATCCAGCCGCTGATCGCGCAGACCGCGCTGCCCGCCGGGCTGGCCTGGGCCTTCATCGCGCTGCTGATCCTTTCGGGCTTCGCCACGCTGATCGGCATGGCGCGGATCGGCATCCAGACCTTCTGGGCCAATGACGTGCCCCTGCCCCGCGTGCTGGCGCTGGAGATCGCCCCGGTGATCGCCCTGCTGGTCGTGCTGTCCCTGATCGGCTTCCGGGCCGAGGCGATGCTGCGCTATACCACCGGGACCGCCCACGCCCTGCACGACACGGCCGCCTATGCCTATGGCGTCTTCGCCACGCCACGCGCCGCCGACCGTCCCGACGCAGCCGAGGACCAGCCATGATCCGCCTTTTCCCCCATCCGGTCCTGTCGCTGTGCCTGATCTTCCTGTGGCTGATGCTGACGCGGTTCTCGCTGGGCTATCTGATTCTGGGGACAGCCTTGTCGTTGGTCGCGGGCTGGGCCTATTCGGCACTGCATTCGGCCAAGCCGCGCATCCGGCGGTGGCAGACCATCCCCCGGCTGGCGGCGACGCTGGTCCTGGACATCATCCGATCCAACGCCGCGATCACGCGGCTGCTTCTGACCGAAGGCCGCAACGGCCGAACCTCGGCCTTCATCCAGATCCCCCTTCAGATCACCAGCCCCAACGCCCTGGCCGTCCTGGCGATCATCCTGACCGCGACCCCCGGCACGGCCTGGGTGGAATACGGAACCGATACCGGCATCCTGACGCTGCACATCTTCGACGCGTCCGAGGCCGACCATTACCACCGGATCGTCGGCCAGACCTATGAACCCATGCTGATGGAGATCTTCGAATGAGCGAGACGATCCTGACCATTGCGCTTGGCTATGCCCAGATCGCCCTGGCGCTTGCGGGCTGCCTGGTGGGCACGCGGATCCTACGGGGGCCGCGTGCCCAGGACCGGGTGCTGGCGCTCGATTCGCTCTATGTCTCGATCATGCTGCTGTTCCTGGTCACGGGGATGCAGCTGGGCACCGCCTTCTTCTTCGAGGCGGCCATGGTCATTTCCATCATGGGCTTCGTGTCCTCGGTGGCCTTGGCCAAGTTCCTGTTCCGCGGCGAGGTGATCGAATGAGCCCGCTTCAATCCGTCCCGCTGTGGCTGGCCATTCCCGTGGCCTTCTTCGTGGTGCTGGGTTCCACCCTGACGCTGATCGGGGCGCTTGGCTTTGCGCGGTTGCAGTCCTTCTATGACCGGCTGCACGCGCCGACCCTGGCGACAAGCTGGGGCACCGGCGGGGTGATGATCGCCTCGGCCCTGATGTTCAGCTTCATCGAGGGGCGGGCCATCGTCCACGAATTCGCGATCGGCTTCTGCATCGTGCTGACCACGCCGATCACGCTGATGATGCTGGGCCGCGCCGCCCTGGAACGCGACCGGGCCGAAGGATCGGACGCCCTGCCCCTGGACATGCGGACCAGGCCCCAACGACCCGACGACCCGCCCGCACAGGACTAGCAATGCGCGTCCTGTCCCTTGTGACGGCGCTGTTCGCTGCGGCCGCCGCCCAGGCCGATGCGCCGCTGATCGTGCTGGACCAGACCCGGCTGCCCTTCGACCTTGGCCCCGGCCATCCGGCGAACAATCCGGCACGCCCGGCCAACTCCCCGAATGCTGCGTGGAATTCATCGGGCAATACCGCCAATTCCGGCACCTCCTGGCAGAACCGCCCTTCGAACCCCGACAACGAACGGCGGCTGATCATCACCGGCGACGGCGGCGTGCTGGAATATTACGCGACCAACCAGGGCGGCGTGCTGAACCTGTTCGACGTGGCCGGCCGCCGCGTCGCCTATCGCCCCGCGCGCGGCACGCGCAGCCTGTTCACCGTCACCGGCCAATGGTGCGGCACCGTCGACGGGGGGCGCGGCAATTTCGTCCTGGCCGTCACCCCGGCCTGCGCCGCGCGGTTCGGTCGCTGACTGCCGCATCATCGTTACATTCCCGCCGTAGACGGACCCTCGCATTGCCGGAGTTGACCATGACCGACGAACCCAAGGACTGGCTGGAAGCCGAGCTTCTGGAAACCCTGGACGAGGACTACGAGATCGAACTTGAGGACGCCGTCCTCTCCGAGGAAATTCGCCGCATCTATCGCGAAAAGCGGCCCGACCAGATGGACCGCAAGCTGTATTTCCGCGAATTGCTGCGGTTGCAGACCGAGCTGATCAAGTTGCAGGACTGGGTGGCGCATACCAAGGAAAAGGTCGTTGTCATCTTCGAGGGCCGCGACAGCGCCGGCAAGGGCGGCGCCATCAAGCGCATCAGCCAGCGGCTGAACCCCCGCGTGGTGCGGACCGTGGCCCTGCCCGCCCCCTCGGATCGGGAAAAGACCCAGTGGTATTTCCAGCGCTACGTCCCCCACCTGCCCGCGGGCGGCGAGATCGTGCTGTTCGACCGCAGCTGGTACAACCGCGCGGGCGTGGAACGCGTGATGGGCTTCGCGACCGAGGACCAGGTGGACCAGTTCTTCCAGGACGTTCCCGAATTCGAACGGATGCTGGTCCGGTCGGGGATCCGGCTGGTGAAATACTGGTTCTCGATCACCGACGAGGAACAGCAGCTGCGCTTCCTGATGCGCATCCACGATCCCCTGAAACAGTGGAAGCTGTCGCCCATGGACCTGCAATCGCGCGTCCGCTGGGAAGCCTATACCAAGGCGAAAGAGGACATGCTGGAACACACCAACATCCCCGAGGCGCCCTGGTATATCGTCGAGGCCAACGACAAGAAGCGCGCGCGGCTGAACTGCATGAGCCACCTGCTGAGCCTGATCCCCTATACCGATGTCGAGCACGAGGACGTGACCCTGCCCGACCGCGTGTTCAACCCGGATTACGAACGCGACGTGCTGCCGCGCGACCTTTATGTGCCGCAACGCTATTGATTGGCGGGGCGGCGTTTCTGATCGGTCAATCAACGCAAGGTATAACAAAAGAAAAGTGATACCCTTAAATCTTGAATGACGGGCGCAACGCCGTAAGATGGGGGCATGTTTCGCAATCTGTTGGACCGCCTGTTCACAGAAGACCCCGCTCCGCGACCCCTGGCGACGGACGATGCCGAGGTTGCGGTGGCCGCGCTGCTGGTGCGCGTGGCGCGTGCGGACGATCACTATCACGCCTCGGAACGGATGCGCATCGATCAGGTGCTGGGTCAGTTGCACGGCCTTGGCCCGATCGACGCCGCCGAACGCCGCGCCGTGGCCGAGATGATCGAAGCCGAGGCCCCCGATACCGTCCGCTTCACCCGCCTGATCAAGAGCCGCGTCTCGCTTGAGGATCGGATGGGCATCATCGGGGCGATGTGGGAAATCTCTCTGGCCGACGACCGCCGCACCGCGCAAGAGGAAGCGGCGATCCGCCTGGTGGCCGGGTTGCTGGGCGTGACCGACCGCGAATCCGCTATCCAGCGCCAGCGCGTCGCGGGCGGGCGCTAGAATCCCAGCCGGTCCCGCAACCCGTACCAGGCCATTCCAGCGACCAGCAGCGGGCTGCGAAGCATGGTGCCGCCGGGAAAGGGCCGCGTCGGGATCGCCGCCATGGCGTCGAAGCCGTCTGACTGCCCCGCCACCGCATCGGCCATCAGCCTGCCCGCCAGCGTCGCCAGCGCCACCCCATGTCCGCTGTATCCCCCCGCCGACAGGCAGTTGGGCGCGGGCCGGGCGAAATGCGGCATCCGGTTCATGGTGATCGCCAGCGTGCCGCCCCAGGCATGGGTGATCGCCACGTCGCGCAGTTGCGGATAGACCGACAGCAGATGCGGGCGCACAAGCGCCGCGATGTCCCTGGGGAACCGATAGGTCGCGGTTTCCCCCCCGCCGAAGATCAGGCGGCGGTCGTCGTCCAGCCGCCAGTAATTCACCACGAACTTGGTGTCCGCCACGGCGATGCGCTGCGGCAGGATCTCGGGGAAATCATCGCCCAGCGGTGTGGTCGCGACGATGTAATTGTTGATCGGCATGACCCGCGCCGCGACCTTGCCGTCCAGCCGCCCCTGATAGCCGTTCCCGGCCAGGATCACCTGATCGCAGAGGATCCTGCCGGTGTCGCACAAGACGCGGCTTTTGCCCGTGGCACTGCCATGTTCGATGCGGTGGACATGGGTGCCCTCATGGATGCGCACCCCTGCCGCCACGGCCAACCGCGCCATGCCAAGCGCCAAGGACAGCGGCTGGACATGCGCCGCGCCCCGGTCCAGGTCGCCGCCCGCATAGGCCGCGCTTCCCAGATGCGCCGCCATCGCGTCCCGATCCAGCGGCTGCACGCGGTCGTATTCGTAATACGCAGCCAGATGCGCGGCCATGCGGGCGCTGTGGTCCACCTCGGAGGCCGAGCGGCAGGCATGGGCCACGCCGTCGCGGACCGGCACGCCCGATTCCGCCGCCAGCGCGCGGGTCAGCGCCTTGGCATCCTCGGCCAGATCCCACAGGCGGCGCGCGGTCGGGCGGCCGAACTGGCGTTCCAGCCAGTCCACCTCTTGCCGCTGGCCCGATCCGATCTGCCCGCCGTTGCGCCCCGACGCGCCGAACCCCACCCGCTGCGCATCGACCAGCACCACGTCGCGCCCTGCCCGCGCCAGATGCAACGCGGCGGACAGGCCGGTATAGCCCGCCCCCACCACCGCGACATCGGCGCTCGTCTCGCCTTTCAGCGGCGGGAAACGGTCCAGCAGATCGATGGTCTGGGCATAGACGCTGGGCGGATATTCCCCGCGCCGGTCGTTGGCATAGAGCAGCTTCATACGTTCAGCAGCAGGTGTTCGCGTTCCCAGGGGCTGATGACCTGAAGGAACTCCTTGTATTCGTTGCGCTTCACGGATTCATAGACCGCCGCGAAATCCTCGCCCAACACGCTGCGCATCGGCGCGCTTTCGGCCATGATGTCCAGCGCGTCGCCCAGATTGTAGGGCAGTTCGTCCTGCGAAGACATATAGGCGTCGCCCAGGCATTCGCCGCGCGGATTCTCGGCCTCGACCAGTCCCAGATAACCGCAGGCGAGGCTGGCCGCGATGCCCAGATAGGGGTTGCAGTCCATGCCCGCCAGCCGGTTTTCCACCCGCCGCGCCTCGGGGGACGAGATCGGCACCCGCAGCCCGGTGGTGCGGTTGTCGCGGCCCCATTCCAGGTTGATCGGCGCGGCAAAGTCCGGGACATAGCGGCGATAGCTGTTCACGTATGGCGCCAGCAGCGCCACGGCGGCGGGCAGGTGCTTCTGCATCCCGGCGATGAAATGCAGGAACTGCGGCGTCTCGCGCCCCTTCTCGTCCGAGAACAGGTTCTGCCCCGTCGCCACGTCGATGACCGAATGATGGATGTGCATGGCGCTGCCGGGCTCACCCTCGATCGGCTTGGCCATGAAGGTGGCGAAACAGTCGTGGCGCAGCGCGGCCTCGCGGATCAGGCGCTTGAAATAGAAGATTTCGTCCGCCAGCGCCACCGGATCGCCGTGGTTGAGGTTGATCTCGACCTGCCCTGCGCCGCCTTCCTGCAAGATGCCGTCGATCTCGAACCCCTGCGCCTCGGCGAAGTCGTAGATGTCGTCGATGACCTTGCCGTATTCGTCCACCGCCGACATGGAATAGGCCTGCTTGGCCGCCGCGCGACGTCCGGTGCGGCCCATCGGCGGGATGATCGGCTGGTTCGGGTCGATGTTGCGGGCGACCAGGAAGAACTCCATTTCCGGGGCGACGACGGGCTTCCAGCCGCGTTCCGCATACAGCCCGACGATGCGCTTCAGCACGTTGCGCGGGGCGATGGGCACCGGGTTGCCCTGCTGGTCATAGGCGTCGTGGATGACTTGCAGCGTCCAGTCCGCCGTCCAGGGCGCGGCGGTCGCGGTGCTGAAATCGGGCGTCAGGATCATGTCGGGTTCGGTGAACGCCCCCGCCGGGTTGTCGGCCCATTCCCCGGTGATCGTTTGCAGGAAGATCGAGTTCGGCAGATAGAATTTTTCCTGCCGCGCGAATTTCGACGCGGGCATGGCCTTGCCGCGCGCGACGCCCGCGATGTCGGCCAGGATGCATTCGACCTCGTCCAGGCGCCGACCGGCGACGAAATCGCGGGCGGCCTGGGGCAGTCTGTCGATCCAGTCGCTCATGCGGCACCCCTGGCGATGGCGCGGGGCTGCTTGAAGAACGCCTCGATCCGGTCGGCGACACTGGCCGAGCCTTTCGGTTCGCCCATCCGGTCAGAGGCCTGGTCAAGCAGATCCTGCGGCACGACGCCCTGCCCGCGCTTGTCCATCAGCCCCCGGATGAAGTCGTCGGAAAATTCGGGATGCGCCTGCACGGTATAGGCGCGGTCGCCATAGATCAGCGCGGCGTTTTCGCAAAACGCGCTGCGCCCCGCCACCTGCGCATCCTTGGGCAGGGCCACCACCTGATCCTGGTGCCAGGCGTTCAGCCGCACGCTCTCGCCGTCGAAATCGTAATCCTGCGTGCCGACCGACCAGCCGCCAGGATGCTTGACGACCGTGCCGCCAAGCGCCTGCGCGATGATCTGGTGGCCGAAGCAGATGCCGACCAGCGGCACCGCCGCGTCATAGGCCTCGCGGATGAAGCGTTCCAGCGGCGGGATGAAGGCGTGATCCTCGTATGCGCCGTGCCGCGATCCGGTCAGCAGCCAGCCGTCGGCGTCGTGGACGGATGCGGGAAAGTCCATCGCCTCGACATCCCAGGTGCGGAATTCGAAGCCGCGCCCGTCCAGAAGCCGGACGAACATGTCGGGATAGTCGCCCATATCCTGCCTCAATTCGGCGGGCGCCTGGCCGCATTGAAGAATGCCGATGCGCATGAAGAACCTGCGATGTTGCTGTCGGGTCAAAGGTAGTCGCGCGGGCGGGGGGGCCGCAAGGGGGGCGCGCGGGCATTTCCGGTCAAGCCGCGAATATGCCGGAGTATTAATTCATATTAAAATAGACGCTTTTCCATTAATATAAATCATTACTGCGGGTTTTTAACGATGGACGTTTTTGCGACCCTGTTCCTGATCTCCGGGCTGCATCTGGCGATAGCGATGACCCCCGGTCCGAATACCTTGGCAATCTGCTGCGCGGCCAGCGCGGGGACGCGACGGGACGGGCTTTCGGTCGCGGCGGGCGTGGTGGCGGCGACCGGGCTGTGGGTCGGCCTGGCGCTGCTGGGCGCGGATGCGGTGGCGGACCGGGACGGCCATGTTTTCCTGGCCCTGCGGGTTCTGGCGGCGCTGTATCTGGTCTGGATGGGGCTGCGCATGCTGACCGCCTGCCCCATGCGGCGCGGCGGGATGATGGGCCGCCAGCCCTTTCTGCTGGGTCTGCTGACGGCCCTTGCCAATCCTGTCGCCATCGCCTTCTGGCTGGGCACCTTCCTGGCCGCCATTCCCGCCGCCGCACCCGAATATGTCTATGCCGAGATATTCATTCTGATTATCGTCCAAAGCGTGATCTGGTATTCCTTTCTGGCGATCCTGTTTTCATCGGCCATGCGCGGGCGCAGCTTCGCGGCGGCGGGGATTTCGCGTTACGTGGCGGCAGCGGTGATGATCGCCGTCGGCCTGGGCGCGCTTGCCCCCGGCTGATGCCTGCGGCCTTTGGCTGTCTGGCGGCCTCGGACGGCAGGCGCTAACCTGCACCCGGCTTGGACAGGAGAATGCGATGCCCCATCTTCACCCCGACATCGACCCCGATGGCCTGGACGAATTCTCGGTCGTGTTCACCGATCGGTCGCTGAACCACATGTCGCAGCGATTCCAGCAGGTGATGCGCGACCTGTCCGCCACCCTGAAACAGGTCTATGGCGCGTCCCAGGTCGCCATCGTGCCGGGCGGCGGAACCTATGCGATGGAATCGGTCGCCCGCCAGTTCGGCACCGGCCATGCGCTGATCGTCAGGAACGGCTGGTTCAGCTATCGCTGGAGCCAGATCTTCGAGATGGGCGGCTTTGCGCGGGAAACGACCGTCGCCATGGCCCGCCCTGCGGGCAACGAGCCGCAGCCCGCCTTCGCGCCCCCGCCCATCGAGGAAGTCGTGGCCAAGATCCGCGACACCCGGCCCGATGCGGTCTTTGCGCCCCATGTCGAAACCTCGGCCGGGCTGATCCTGCCCGACGACTATATCCGCGCGCTGTCGGACGCCGCGCATCAGGTCGGCGCGCTGATGGTGCTGGACTGCATCGCGTCGGGCGCGATCTGGGTGGACATGAAGGCAACAGGCGTGGACGTGCTGATCTCGGCCCCGCAGAAGGGGTGGTCGGCATCGCCCGCCGCAGGCTTGGTGATGCTGTCGGACCGCGGGGCGGAACGGCTGGCCGCGACGGACAGCAACAGCTTCGCCCTGGATCTGAAGAAATGGCGCGCGATCATGGCGGCCTATGAGGACGGCGGCCACGCCTATCACGCGACCATGCCGACCGACGCCCTGCTGGGCCTGCGCGACGCGATGGAAGAAACGCGCGCGATGGGATTCGACGCCGCGCGGGATGCGCAATGGCGGCTGGGCAATGCCGTGCGCGACCTGCTGGCCGAACGCGGCATCCGCTCGGTCGCGGCGCCGGGTTTCGCCGCGCCGGGGGTGGTGGTCAGCTATACCGACGATCCCGACATCAGGAACGGCCGGAAATTCGCGGCGGAAGGGATGCAGATCGCCGCCGGCGTGCCGTTGGCCGTGAACGAAGGCGACGCGTTTTCCACGTTCCGGCTGGGCCTGTTCGGGCTGGACAAGCTGAAGGACGTGGACGGCACGGTCGCCCGGCTGCGGACGGTGCTGGACAAGGTGATCCCGGCCTGACCGGCCCCCAGGATGCCAGGGACGGCCCGCCCCGAAAAGGCGGGCCTTTTCTGTCCCGGGTTAGAATTTTATTCTCCCGATCCTGCCAATTTCAGCAGATCTCTGCTCTTGATAAACACGACTTCTCCTGTCGTTATTTAGGGGATACGAGGCCAGCGAGTCAGAGGAGCGGAGATGACGATCCAGGGTCAAGACATCGGCGCCGCATCGCGGCCGCTTTATTCGGTCAGGCTGATCGACCGCCGCACCGGACAGGTCCACCGCGTCAACGGCGCGCCGCTTCTGGCGCTCAGCCGGGAACCCCAGGCGGCGGCCGCGTCCCTGCTGGAGGGACGCGATCCCGACCTGTGGGAGGCGCGGATCGAATCGCTCGCCACCCGCACCCACCGATAACCGACGCAGTTCTTCAGGAGAAACGGTCCATGACCACATCGAAAACCAGCCGCATCGGCGCCTCGCTGTCGGCCATCGTGCTGGCTTTGGCCATCGCGGCCCCGGCATCCGCCGAAACGCTGCTGAACGTCAGCTATGACCCCACGCGCGAACTCTATCGCGACGTGAACGCCGCCTTTGCCGAAAAATGGACCGCCGACGGGCACGAGGCCCCGACCATCGAGACCAGCCATGGCGGGTCGGGCGCGCAGGCGCGCGCGGTGATCGACGGGCTGAACGCCCAGGTCGTCACGCTGGCCCTGGCCTCGGACATCGACAAGATCGCGGAAACCGGCAAGCTGCCCGCCGACTGGCAGTCGAAGCTGCCGCACAATTCCAGCCCCTATACCTCGACCATCGTGTTCCTGGTGCGCGAGGGGAACCCCAAGGGCATCGCCGACTGGGGCGATCTGGTCAAGGACGGGGTCGAGGTGATCACGCCGAACCCCAAGACCTCGGGCGGCGCGCGCTGGAACTATCTGGCGGCCTGGGCCTGGGCGGAAAAGAACGGCCAGGATCCGCAGGCCTTCGTGGGCGAGCTGTTCAAGCACGTCCCGGTGCTGGATACCGGCGCGCGCGGTTCGACCACCACCTTTGCCCAACGCGGCATCGGCGACGTGCTGCTGGCTTGGGAAAACGAGGCCTATCTGGCGCTTGAGGAGATCGGCGAGGATCAGTTCGACATCGTCGTGCCCTCGGTCTCGGTCCTGGCGGAACCCCCGGTCGCAATCGTCGAGGGCAACATCGCCAACGACGCGCAGCGCGAACTGGCAGCGGCCTATCTGGACTTCCTGTATTCGCCGCAGGGCCAGGCGCTTGCCTTCAAGCATTTCTACCGCGCCTGGGACGACAGCGCCGCCGACCCCGAGGACGTGGCCCGCTTCCCGGAACTGGATCTGGTCAGCATCGAGGATTTCGGCGGCTGGAAGAAGGTTCAGCCCGAACATTTCGGTGAAGGCGGCATCTTCGACCAGATCTACGTGGCCAAGTGACCATGGCCGCCCGCCCCCTGATCCACAGGACCGCGATGCCCGGCCTTGGCCTGTCAGGGGGCATCACCCTGGCGATGCTGTCCGTCGTCGTCCTGCTGCCGATCGGCGCCCTGCTGTTGCAGGGCGTCAATTTCGGTCTGTCCAATGTCCTGGCCGTGGTGGCGCGCGAACGCGTCCAGGCCGCGCTGCTGCTGTCGTTCAAGCTGTCGCTGCTGGCGGCGATCTTCAACCTGGTCTTCGGCGTGGTGCTGGCCTGGGTGCTGGTCCGGTACCGCTTTCCCGGCAAGCGCCTTCTGGACGCGGCCGTCGACCTGCCCTTCGCGCTGCCGACCGCCGTGGCGGGGATCGCGCTGACCGCGCTCTATGCCCCGAACGGGGCCTTCGGCGGCCTGGCGCAATCCCTGGGCCTGAAGATCGCCTATACCCAGGCGGGCATCTTCATTGCCCTGGTCTTCGTGGGCCTGCCCTTCGTCACCCGCACCGTCCAGCCGGTGGTCGAGGAGATCGACCGAGAGATCGAAGAGGCATCCGCGACCCTGGGCGCGTCCCGCCTGCATACGCTGCGCCATGTGATCCTGCCGATGCTGACGCCCGCTGCGCTGACCGGCTTTGCCCTGGCCCTGGCCCGCGCGGTCGGGGAATACGGGTCGGTCATCTTCATCGCGGGCAACATTCCGCTGCGCACCGAAATCGCGCCCCTGCTGATCGTCATCCAGCTTGAGGAATTCAACTATGACGCCGCCGCCGCCATCGGCATCGCCATGCTGGTGATTTCCTTCGCCATGCTGCTGGCGATCAACCTGATCCAGATCGTCAGCCGAAGAAAGATGGGCCATGTCTGATGCGTCCGTGCACCGTCCCCGCGCCTTCCGCAGCGCGACCGAGGAAACGCCCGCCCTGCGCATCGCCCTGATCGCGATCGCCGTCGCCGGGCTGGCCATCCTCGTCTTCGCCCCGCTGGCCGTGGTCTTTGCCGAGGCCTTGAAGAACGGCTGGCTGGCGGCCGTCGAATCCCTGGGCAACCGCGACGCCCGGTCGGCGATCCGCCTGACCCTGCTGATCACCGCCATCGCCGTGCCGCTGAACGCCGTCTTCGGCATCGCTGCCGCCTGGCTGATCACCAAGTTCGACTTTCGCGGCAAGGCTTTCCTGATCACCCTGATCGACCTGCCCTTCAGCGTCAGCCCGGTCGTGGCGGGCCTGTGCATCGTGCTGCTGTTCGGCGCCAATTCGCTGGTCGGCGGCTTCCTCGTCGCCCATGGCTGGCCCATCGTCTTCGCCATTCCGGGCATCGTTCTGGCGACGGTCTTCGTGACCTTCCCCTTTGTCGCGCGCGAGCTGATCCCGGTGATGATCGAACAGGGCCGGACCGAGGAAGAGGCCGCCCTGACCCTGGGGGCCTCGGGCTGGCGGACCTTTCGGACCGTGACGCTGCCGAATATCCGCTGGGCGCTGCTTTACGGCACGCTGCTGTGCACGGCGCGCGCGATGGGGGAATTCGGCGCCGTCGCGGTGGTGTCGGGCAAGATCCGCGGCCAGACCGCGACCATGCCGATCACCATCGAGATGCTCTACAACGAATACCTGTCCGTCGCCGCCTTCAGCATGGCCGCGCTGCTGACCGCGCTGGCGCTTGTCACCCTGCTTCTGAAAACCCTGCTGGAACTGCGCCACGCCGACCAGCTTGCCGCCATCCGCCGCCATTGAGGGGGAAAGCCCATGCATATCGACATCGACGAAATCGCCAAGACCTTCGGCGGCACCACCGCGCTGCATCCGGTGTCGCTGAACATCCCTTCGGGCGCGTTGGTCGCACTGCTGGGGCCGTCGGGCTCGGGCAAGACCACGCTGCTGCGGATCCTCGGCGGGCTGGAATTCCCGACCTCGGGGCGGGTGCTGTTCAACGGCCAGGACGCCACGGGGATGAGCGTGCAGGACCGCCGCGCGGGCTTCGTGTTCCAAAGCTATGCGCTGTTCCGGCACATGACGGTCTTCGACAACATCGCCTATGGCCTGCGCGCCCGCCCGCGCGCCCAACGGCCGCCCAGGGCGGAAATCACCCGCCGCGTGACCAAGCTGCTGGATCTGATCCAGTTGCCCGACATCGCCGGGCGCTATCCCACGCAACTGTCGGGCGGGCAGCGCCAGCGCGTCGCCCTGGCCCGCGCCCTGGCGATCGAGCCGCGGATGCTGCTGCTGGACGAACCCTTCGGCGCGCTTGACGCCAAGGTCCGCCGCGAATTGCGCCAGGGGCTGCGCGACATCCACGACGAAACCGGCCTGACCACGGTCTTCGTGACCCATGACCAGGACGAGGCGATGGAGCTTGCCGACCTGGTGGTGGTGATGTCGATGGGCCGGATCGAACAGATCGGCAAGCCGCAGGACATCCGCGCCAAGCCCGCCACCGAATTCGTGCGGGACTTCATCACCACCTAGGGCGGCGCATCAGCCCTGCAACAGCGCCCGTGCCGCGCCGGTGGCGGCGTCGGTGATGCGGTCGCCCGACAGCATCCGGGCGATCTCCTCGACCCGCTGGGGCGGCGTCAGCGCCGCCACAGTCGAGGTCGTCATGTCGTCATGGACCGATTTCGACACCCGGAAATGATGCGCGCCCAGGGCCGCCACCTGCGGGGAATGGGTGACGACCAGCACCTGCGCATCCTCGGACAGCCGCTTGAGGCGCCGACCCACCGCGTCTGCCGTCGCCCCGCCGACGCCCCGGTCGATCTCGTCGAAGATCAGCACAAGCGCGTCGTTGCCGCGTGCGAGGCAGACCTTCAGCGCCAGCAGGAAGCGCGACAATTCCCCGCCTGATGCGATCTTGTCCAAGGCCCCCGCAGGCGCGCCGGGGTTGGTGGCGACGGTGAAGGCCACGTCGTCGCGCCCGTCAGGTCCGGGTTCGCCGGGCGCTACGATGGTCTGGAAGACCGCACGCTCCATCTTCAACGGCGCCAGTTCCGCCGTCACGGCGCGATCCAGCGCGGCGGCCGCCTGGCTGCGCGCCCGTGTCACCTCATCCGCTTCGGCGTCATAACCGGCCTCGGCATCCTCGACCGCGCGGCGCAGGGCGGCGATCTGCGCCTCTCCGGCGTCGATCTGGCCCAGGCGGGCGCGCAATTCGTCGGCAAGACCTGCAAGATCGTCGGCCAGGACATTGTGCTTGCGGGCAAGCGCGCGCAAGGCGAACAACCGTTCCTCGGTCGCCTCCAACTGCGACGGATCCACGTCGAGCGCGGACAGCGCGTCCTCGACCCCGCGATGCGCCTCGCCCAGTTCGACAATGGCGCGGGACAATGCGGCCAAAGGTTCGTCCAGCCGCCCCTCGGCCCGGTCGGCGGCGCCTTCCAGCCAGCGGGTCGCGTCCAGCATCGCGCCCTCGGCCCCCTCGCCGCCCAGCATCTTCAGGGCGCGGGCCACATCCTCACGGATGCGGATGGCGCCCTGCATGGCGCGGCGGCGGGTGTCCAGAACCGCCTCCTCGCCTGCCTCGGGGGACAGGTCGTCCAGTTCGGCGACGGCATGACGCAGGAAATCCTCTTCGGCCCGCGCTGCGGTCAGGCGGGCCTCGGCCTCGTCCAGGGCACGGCGGGCGGTCCGGCGCGCGGCCCAGGCGGCGCGCACCGGGGCCAGGTCGATGGCCCCGAAGGCGTCCAGCAGCGCCCGGTGGCCGCGCGGGTTCAGCAGGCCCCGGTCGTCATGCTGGCCGTGCAGTTCGACCAGCGTATCCGACAGCGACCGCAGCACCTCTCCCGAGACGCGGCGGTCGTTGACAAAGCCGGTCTTGCGCCCGTCGCCGCCGTTCACGCGGCGCAGGATCAGGTCGTCATCCTCCAGCGTGATCCCGGCATCGGCCAGAACAGTGCGCGCGGGATGGGCGGCGGGCAGATCGAACACCGCCGTCACCTCGCCCTGGCTGGCGCCCTGGCGGACCAGATCGGCCCGCCCGCGCCAGCCCAGCACGAAGCCCAGGCAGTCCAGAAGGATCGACTTGCCCGCCCCGGTTTCGCCGGTCAGCACGTTCAGGCCGGGACCGAAGGACAGGTCCAGCCGGTCGATCAGCAGCATGTTGCGGATGTCCAGCGAACGCAGCATCAGTAATCCTTGCAGCGCGAGGCCCGACCCCGCCCGTTACAGCCACCGTCCCTGGATCATCTGGCGATAGACGTTGTTCAACCAGTTGTCGCCCCGCGCCTCGGGCGCCAATCCGCGGCCGCGCAACTGGCCATAGGCGTCCTGATAGAAGGGCGAGGACTGGAAGTTGTGGCCCAGGATCGCCCCGGCCGTCTGCGCCTCGTCCGTCAGGCCCAGGGCCAGATAGGCCTCGACCAGCCGCAGCAGCGCCTCGGGCGTCGGGCCGGTGGTCTGGAATTCCTCGACCACGACGCGGAAACGGTTGATCGCGGCGGCATAATGCCCGCGCTTCAGGTAATAGCGCCCGATCTCCATTTCCTTGGCGGCCAGGTGGTCGAAGGCCAGGTCGAATTTCAGGATCGAACTGCGCGCATATTCGCTGTCGGGATATTGCTCGATCACGGTGCGCAGCGATTGAAGCGCCTGGAAGGTCAGGCCCTGGTCCCGGCCCACCTCGTCGATCTGGTCGTAATAGGACAAGGCCAGCAGGTATTGCGCATAGGCCGCGTCCTCGTCGCCGGGATAGGTGTCGATGAACCGCTGCGCGGCGCTGCGCGCTTCTTCATAGTTCTGGGCGCGGTGGTTGGAATAGGCCTGCATGATCAGCGCGCGCTTGGCCCATTCGGAATAGGGATACAGCCTCTCGACCTCGGCGAAATAGAACACAGCGTCTTCCGGCTTGCGGCTGTTTTCCAGCTCGAACTCGCCGCGCTTGTAGATTTCCTCGGCGGTGAAGCGGTCCAGGTTCTGCTTGTCGGAATCGGTCCCGCCCCTGCCACAGCCCGTCAGCACCAGACCCGCCAGAACCGCCGCCATCACGGAAGCCGAGAATTTCGAGCGCGCCATATTCACCCTGCCTGTGACTTCTTCCTTGCAGCCGCCCCATCCGGGCCGCGCTGCCCGGACCCTCTAGCACAGAACATCAGGGGGCGCAAAATGGCAATCCGTTGAATTTCACCCGCGTTTTACGGCATGGCTTGACGTTGCGGAAGGCCGCCTAAGCGGCCACCCAGGCCGTCGCCGCCAGGTCATAGGCGGCGACGCCCGCGCCCGGCAGGCGGTCCTCCAACGCGGGGGAACAGGTCTCCCAGCGCCATGCGGTCGGATCGGCGAACAAGGCGCGCAGCAGACGGTTGGTCATCGCATGACCCGCGCGATGGCCGGTATAGCGCGCCAGCAGCGGAGCGCCCGCCAATGCCAGATCGCCCATCGCGTCCAGCATCTTGTGGCGCACGGCCTCGTCTTGGTGGCGCAGGCCGCCGGGCGACAGCACCCGCGCGCCATCCACCACCACCGCGTTCAGATAGGTGCCGCCCAGGGCCAGCCCGTTCTTGCGCATCGCATCCACATCCGCCTGGCGGCAGAAGGTCCGGCTGTCGGCCAGTTCGCGCAGGAAGGCGCCATTGGCCATGTCCAGCCGCTTTTCCTGATGGCCGATGGCGGCATCCGCGAAGTCGATCTGGAAGTCGATTTCCAGGTGGTCGGCCGGGGCCAGCCGGGCAAAAGCCTCTCCCTCGCGCACCTCGACGGGGCGCAGCACGCGGATGGCGCGCAGGTCGGCCTGTTGCAGCAGGATCCCGCCGCGCAGGATGCCGCGCACGAAAGGGGCCGCCGATCCGTCGAGGATCGGAACCTCGGGGCCGTCGACCTTGACCAAGGCGTTGTGGATGCCGGTTCCGGCCAGGGCCGCCATGACGTGTTCAACGGTGGACAGGGTGTTGCCCTTGCCGTCGTCCATCAGGGTGCACAGCCGGGACGGCGTGACGTGATCCCAGCGGGCGGGAATGTCCACGACGGGGTTCAGGTCGGTGCGCCGGAAGACGATGCCGTGACCGGCCGGGGCGGGATGGATTTCCAGCCGAGCCGGGGCGCCCGAGTGCAGACCCACGCCCTGAAACATCACCGCTTTTTTCAACGTCGCCTGCATGACAACCTGCCTCTGACTCGTGTCGCAACGGAAAGGTCCATCGCTGTAACGGTTGACCTAGGCCTTGGGGGGCAGGCGTTCAATTAACGAATTGTGACGGCATGAAACATTCGGCACGGGCGATGCGCGGCGCCATTCGTTCACGCAGCGCCGCAATGGAAAAGGGCCGCATGACGCGGCCCTTCCCGTATCGTTTTCGTGACAGGTTCAGTTGGCCTGGCGGCGCAGGAAAGCCGGGATTTCCACATTGTCGCCTGCCGCATCAGGGCTGGCCAGATCGTCGAAATCGGTTTCCTGCTGGCGCGCGCGCACCGCCACGCGTTCGTTGACCCGTTCGGAAATCGAGGCCGCCGGAGGCTTCGGCGCGCCCTGGTCGGCATGGCCCGCCATCCGTTCCAGCATCCGGCCCAGCCCCGCCATGCGGCTTTGGTTGCGGGCGGGTTCGGCCGGTTGCGGCGCGGGCTGGGGCTGCTGACGCTCGCCCTTGTGTTCGACCGCGCGGCGCAGACGCTCCAGCGTCTCGGGCGAGGCCTGGCCGCGCGATGCGCCCTGCGGCGCGCGCGGCGCGATGAAACCGGCGTCGTCGTTGACGTTCAGCATCATCGGCTGCGCGGGTTCCTTGCGCTGATAGGCGGGGGCAGGCATGTCGTCCTCGGCCCGCGCTGCGGGGGCGGCGGCGGGGCGGGTTTCCACGACCGGCGGAGCCACGCGGCGCGGCGGCAGGTCGTCCTGCTGGGACGCGGTTTCGACCTTTTGCGAGACCGCGGGATTCTGGGTCAGCGGCTCGGCCATGGACCGGCGGGGGGCCGGAACCTCGGCCACGGCGGCGGCGGCGTCGATGCCGGTCGCCACGACCGACACGCGGATGGACCCGTCCATGTCGGGATCCAGCGTCGAGCCGACGATGATGTTGGCGTCGCTGTCCACCTTGTCGCGGATGACGTTCGCGGCCTCGTCCAGTTCGAACAGGGTCATGTCATAGCCGCCGGTGATGTTGATCAGCACGCCCTTGGCGCCGTTCAGGCTGACCTCGTCCAGCAGCGGGTTGGCGATGGCGCGTTCGGCGGCTTCCTGGGCGCGGTTCTCGCCCGACGCCTCGCCCGTGCCCATCATCGCCTTGCCCATCTCGTCCATGACCGAGCGCACGTCGGCGAAGTCCAGGTTGATCAGGCCCGGCTTGACCATCAGGTCGGTCACGCCCTTGACGCCCTGATACAGAACGTCGTCGGCCATCGCGAAGGCTTCGGTGAAGGTAGTCTTTTCGTTGGCGATGCGGAACAGGTTCTGGTTGGGGATGATCAGCAGCGTGTCGACGACCTTGTGCAGCGCCTCGATCCCCTCGTCGGCCTGGCGCATCCGCCTGGTGCCCTCGAACTGGAAGGGCTTGGTCACGACGCCGACGGTCAGGATGCCCATCTCGCGCGCGGCCTGGGCGATGATCGGGGCGGCGCCGGTGCCGGTGCCGCCGCCCATGCCCGCGGTGATGAAGCACATATGCGCGCCCATCAGGTGATCGACGATATCCTCGATGGTTTCCTCGGCGGCCTTGGCGCCGATGGCGGGCTTGGCCCCCGCGCCCAGCCCCTCGGTCACTTTCGGACCCATCTGGATGCGGTTCGACGCGCGAGAGCTGGACAGCGCCTGGGCATCGGTATTGGCGACCACGAACTCGACCCCGTCGAGATTCTTCTCGATCATGTTGTTGACCGCGTTGCCGCCCGCACCGCCAACACCGAAGACGGTGATCCGGGGCTTCAGCTCGTCTTCGTCGTTCATCATCAGGTTGAGGTTCATGGTTCCGCCTGTTTTTTGCTATGTCGATCGGGTCATGTCCTGCCGCCCGTCGAATCCCACGTAATCAGCTTCCAATCCTAACGGCGGACCGCCGCTGCGTCACTGGAAAAACGCGCAAAAACGCAAAATGTAGTGGTCTTTGCAGGTCTTTTCGGCGGTATCTTGCCAATCCAGTTGAACAGGGCGCCGCCCGCGCGATGCCCCGATGTCAGGCCCGAAATCACCAGTTGTTCCTGAACCAGCGATAGGCGCGGCGCAGGCTTCGGGTCGGATAGCTGTGGGCGGGCATTTCAAAATCCCACCATTCGTCCTGGGGATGGGCCGCGAACAGCGCCAGCCCCACGGCACTGGAAAAGCCCGGATCGGTGAACTGGTGCGCCAGCCCGTCGATGCGCAGCGGACGCCCGCAGCGGATGTTCGGCCCCAGGATGCGCGCCGCCAGACCGTCCAGGCCGGGGATCTGGCTGCCTCCGCCGGTCAGCACGATCTGCTGGCTGGGCATGGAGTCGAACCCCGCCGCGTCCAGCACTTCGCGCACGCCTTCCAGGATCTCCTCGACCCTGGGGCGCATGATGCCGATCAGATCGGCGCGGCTGACCGGGCGGCGGTCGGCGTCCCATTCGCCGCTGCCCGTGCCGGTATCCAGCATGTCGCGGTCGTCTCGTCCGGTCGCCTCGACCCCGCCGTTCAGGGTCTTCAGCCGTTCCGCGACAGGCAAAGGCACCCGCAGCCCTTGGGCGATGTCCTGGGTGACAAGCTGGCCGCCTATGTTAACATTATCCGCGAAGATCATGTGTTTCTTGACAAAAATTGAAACACCCGTGCCGCCGCCGCCAAAGTCGATGCAGGCTGCGCCCAGTTCCTGTTCGTCTTCCACCAGCGAGGCCCGCGCCGACGCGTAAGAGGCCGAGGCCACGCCCGCCAGTTCCAGGTCGCAGCGGCGGATGCACTGGACCAGATTGCCGATCACGTCGCCGTCGACGGTCAGCACATGCATGTCGCAGGCCAGCCGGTTGCCGACATGATCGCGCGGATCGCCCAGCCCGCTGCGGTTGTCGACGGCGAAGTTCACCGGCTGGGCGTGCAGGACCTCTCGGCCCCGCCCGAAATCGGGCGCGTCGCAGGCGGCCAGGACCGAGGCCACGTCGTGGTCGTGGACCCGCCCCGCCTCCAGCGTGATTTCCCCGGCCAGGCCATAGGATGCGGGACGGCCGCCCGACAGGCAGGCGATGACGTGATCGACGCGCACCCCCGCGACCTTCTGCGCGGCGGCGACCACGGTGCGGATCGCGCGTTCGGTTTCAGCCATCACGTCGATCTGACCGCGCCGCATCCCGCGCGAGCGGGTCGAGGCCGCGCCGATCACGCGGAAATTCACCTGCCCCGCCATCGGTCCCACGCCGTCGGTCTCGCGGAACGTGCCGGTGCCGTCGAAGCGCAGCACCAGGCAGGCGATCTTGGACGTGCCGATGTCCAGGATGCCGATCACGCCGCGTTGCAGGGCCGCCCGGCGGATGTTCCGCATAGCCCGCTGCGTCTGGTACAACTCCGCCATCGTCCTAACCCCCCTTCCGGTCGTCTTCCTGAATAACCTTGCCGTCCGGTCCCAGGATCGGCTCGCCCCGCGCTTGGCGGATGGTGTTGCGCGCGTCGATCCCCAGCCGCATCACCGGGCGAGAGGGGTTGCGCAGGTCGACCACCGCGATGTCGCGGCCCAGCATGTCCTGGGCGCGATCCAGGGCGATGGCGGCCTCCATCGCGATCAGCGCGCCCTGGGCGGGCAGCATGATCCGCTGGCCGTGATCCAGCACCAGATCCCAGCGGCGTTCGCCCCGCCGCACCAGGCCGCGCACACGCGGCAGGATCGGCCCGGCGGCGTCGATCAGGGCCAAGGCCTCGGGCACGGCCAGGTCGGCGCCCTCGCCCGCGATCAGCGGCAGGTCCGGGCGCACGTCGCGCGCGGTGACGGATGCGACGCGGTGGCCGGTCTTGTCCAGGATCTCGATCCCGCGGGCATGGCGCCACAGGATCGCGGGTTCGCGTTCCTTGACCACCGCCGACAGGATCCCGCCCGGCTTGATGCGCAGGTCGATGGATTCGATCACGTCAAGCTGCATCACCTGCAAGCGCAGCGCGGTCAGGTCGATGTCGAAGCTCGAGGCCGGCAGATCGACCGGCAGCATCGCCCGCAGCGCCTTGTCCACCACCGGGGACGCGCCCTCGACCGTCATGATCCTGACCTGGAATTCCTCTCGGCTCTGGACCTTGGTCATGATCTGCTGCACGCCGTCGGTCAGCAGCGCGCGGCGGTCGGGATCGGACAGCCACAGCCCCGCCGTCATGGCGACCAGGAAGGCCGGGACGCCGACGCGCACCGCGCGCCGCCAGATCGGGCGCAGCCACATCCGCTCCAGCCGGTATTGCAGCCGCGAGGGCGCAGGGTCGCGTTTCGGCTGCGACGGGGGCTGGCGGTTCGGGCGATGGTCGATCACGTCCGGCACAGCGCGTCCTCGACCATCCAGCGCATCAGCGCGGGGAAATCCATCCCGGCATGGGCGGCCTGTTCCGGGGCAAGCGAGGTCGGCGTCATGCCGGGCTGGGTGTTCACCTCCAGCAGGATCAGCCCGTCCAGCCCGCGCGTGTCGTCCCAGCGGAAATCGGTGCGCGACAGGCCCCGGCAGCCAAGCGCCTCGTGCGCGCGCACGGCGTAATCCCGGCAGGCCGCGGTGATTTCGGCCGGAATATCGGCCGGGATCACATGGCGCGAACCGCCCACCGAATATTTCGCGGCATAGTCGTACCAGCCCTCGGTGATGATCTCGGTCACGCCCAGGGCGCGGTCGCCCAGGACGGCGGTGGTCAGTTCGCGGCCCGGCGCATAGGTTTCGACCATCACCCGCGCAGGCATCGTGTCGGCCAGTTGCGGCGGCTGGTTGGCGCCGTCATGGACGATATAGACGCCCACGGACGAGCCTTCATCGTTGGGTTTGACCACATAGGGCGGCGGCAGGACATGGCCGGCGCGCACGTCGCAGGCATCGGCGATCACGCTGTCCACCACCGGCAGACCGGCGGCGCGCAGCGCGCCCTTGGCCCGCGTCTTGTCCATCGCCAGGGCCGAGGCCAGCACGCCGGAATGGGTATAGGGCAGGCCAAGCCATTCCAGCAGGCCCTGGATGCAGCCGTCCTCGCCCCAGCGGCCGTGCAGGGCGTTGAAGACGACATCGGCGCGCAGTTCGGCCAGGCGGGCGACCAGATCGCCGCCGCGTTCGGAACCGAGTTCGACCTCGATCACCTCATAGCCCGCCACCCGCAGCGCATTCGCGCATTCGCGCCCCGATGACAGCGACACCTCTCGTTCGGCCGAGGGTCCGCCCATCAGAACGGCTACGGTATGGGCTGTCCTGCTCGACCTGCCCGCCACGTTTCGCCTTTCGACCCGGTTGGTCCGGGATTTTCCTGTCCCGCGCGGTCGGGTTGGTCCCGATCCTGCGCTTATCGGACAAGAATAGCGGATGCGCGGAAATCGCAAAAGGTCAAATTTAGCTATCTGCTAAAGATTGTTGAAGGAATCGTTGATCAAGTCTCGGTTGCATCAGGCAAAGGATCTCCCACGCGGATCACCTCCCATTGCAGGTCGTGGCCGCTGTCTTCCAGAACGCGGCGGCGGACCAGTTCGCCCAGGGCTTCCAGTTCGGCGGCCGTGGCGCCACCAGTGTTCAGCAGGAAATTGGGGTGCTTTTCCGACATCTGCGCGCCGCCCCAGCTGTGGCCGCGCAGGCCCGCGCGGTCGATCAGCGACCAGGCTTTCAGGTCATGGACATCATCGGCCTGCCCGGTCGAGCTGAACCCGGCCGGGTTGCGGAAGGTGGACCCGGCGCTGCGGTCCTTGGTGGGCTGCGTCTCGTCGCGCCGGGCAAGCTGGTCGGCCATCTTCTGGTGCAGCGCGTCGGGATCGCCGGGGGCTGCGCGGAAGGTGGCCTCGGTCAGGACGCAGCCATCGGGCAGGTCGGCGTGGCGATAGGCGAAACGCAGGTCGTCCGGGGACAGAACGATCCGCTCGCCACCACGGGTCACGGCGCGGGCCTCGACCAGGTGATCGGCGACATAGCTGCCATAGCAGCCCGCGTTCATGCGCACTGCGCCGCCGACGCTGCCCGGAATGGTGCGCAGGAAGGTCAGGTCCAGCCCCGCGTCCGCCGCCCGCCGCGCGACATGGGCATCAAGTGCCGCGGCGCCTGCGGTCACACGGTCCCCTTCGACCGCGATGCCGTTGAAGCCGCGCCCCAGCCGGACCACCACGCCCCGGATGCCGCCGTCGCGCACGATCAGGTTGGAGCCGACGCCGATCGGAAAGACCGGAACGGCGGGGTTCAGCGCGCGCAGGAAATCGGCCAGGTCATCCTCGTCCGCAGGCTGGAACAGCCAGTCGGCGGGACCGCCCACGCGCAGCCAGGTCAGGGCGTCCAGGGGACGGTCGGGGGTCAGCGTGCCGCGTGCGAGGGGAAGATCGGTCATCATGCCCGGTGTGGTAGCCAGCCGGGCGGGCCGGGTCAACCGCGCGGGATCACTCCAGAAGGCTGATGCCGACCGCCAGGATCGACAGCGCGCAGAGGCCCCAGATGTCCCAAGGGCGGTCGGGAAGCGTATTCCATTCAGGCTCGACGCGACGCCGGGTCGCGTCATGCAGCCACCTCAGCGCGGCCCCAAATGCCAGAGAGCCTGCCGCAAGCAGCAACAGCAGGCACAGAAGCATTCCCCCCAGGCCACGCAGATCAACGCCGGACTTGCTTTGACCGATCAGGTAACAGGCCCCTGCCCCGGCCAGCAGCACGGCGAGCGCCATCGAAAGGGGCCGAAGGGATCGCGCAGCCATGCGCGTGACGCCTGTCCAGACACTCCAACCGACAACAAGCGCGATAATGGCGAAGACGATGGTGTAGAAGGAACGGGGATCAATCAACATCAGGACTTTAGGCCGCCCGTCGCCTTACCGGCAGGCGGACCAGCACCAGCACGCCCACGGTCAGAAATCCGAACCCGGCCAAAGGTCCGCAGGTATAGGTCAGCCAGCCCAGGATCGGCACACCCGTGGCAATCAAGGCCCACAGGGCGCGCTGCCGCTGGCGCGGGCGCAGGGTCCGGGCCAGCCGCGCCAGAAGAAGCCAGCCCATCACCACCGCCAGCGCAAGGACCGCCGAGTGGATCATGCGGCGCGTCCCTGCAACCGCTCGGGGAGCCCGTTCGCCCATGTGGAAATCGTGCCCGCCCCCAGGCAGACCACCATGTCGCCGGGCCGGGCCTGTTCGCGAACCAGGCGTTCCAGGTCGTTCTCGTCCAGGATGGCGCGGGCGTGGCGGTGGCCATGGGCGATCAGCCCCGCAACCAGGTCGTCGCGGGTGGCGCCGGGGATCGGATCCTCGCCCGCAGCATAGACCTCGGCGATGGCGACCACGTCGGCCTCGTTGAAGCAGGTGCAGAAATCGTCGAACAGGTTCGACAACCGGCTGAAGCGGTGCGGCTGGTGGACGGCGATCACGCGGCCCTTGGTGGCCTGGCGCGCGGCCTTCAGCACGGCGGCGATTTCCACCGGATGATGCCCGTAATCGTCGATGATGGTGACGCCGTTGATTTCACCGACTCGGGTAAAGCGCCGTCCCACGCCGCCGAATTTCGCCAAGGCCTCGCGGATCTCGGCCTTCTTGATGCCTAGGTGGCGGGCCACGGCCACGGCCGACAGCGCGTTCGACACGTTGTGGTCGCCCGGCATTGGCAGGGTGCAGCCCTCGATCATTTCCACGTCGCCGGTGTCGGTCGGGCCTTCGCCTTGCAACGCGATGTCGAAATGGGCGATGCCGTTTTCATAGCGAAGGTTCATCGCCCGCACATCGGCCTGGGCGTTGAAGCCGAAGGTCACGACGCGGCGGTCGGTCAGCTTGCCGACCAGGGCCTGCACCTCGGGGTGGTCGGTGCAGCAGACGGCCAGACCGTAGAACGGAATGCCCGAGGCGAAGTTGTAGAAACCCTGGCGCAGCGCGTCGAAGCTGCCCCAATGCTCCATATGCTCGGGGTCGATGTTGGTGACGATGGCGATGTCGGCGGGCAGACGGTTGAAGCTGCCGTCCGATTCGTCGGCCTCGACCACCATCCATTCCCCCGCCCCGGCGCGCGCGTTCGATCCATAGGCGTGGATCACGCCCCCATTGATGACGGTCGGATCCAGCCCGCCCGCGTCCAGCAGCGTCGCCACCATGGTCGTGGTGGTGGTCTTGCCATGCGTCCCGGCGATGGCGATGTTCGACTTCATCCGCATCAGTTCGGCCAGCATCTCGGCCCGGCGGACAACGGGCAGGCCGCGACGGCGCGCTTCCTCCAGTTCCGGGTTGCCCTTCTTGATGGCGGTCGAGATGACGATGACACCGGCCGCGCCGATATTTTCGGCCCGTTGGCCTTCGAAAACGCGGGCGCCCAGCTTTTCAAGGCGGTCTGTAATCTTGGATTTCTTGGCGTCGCTGCCCTGCACGTCATAGCCCAGGGTCAGCAGCACCTCGGCGATGCCCGACATGCCGATGCCGCCGATGCCGATGAAGTGGATCGGCCCCAGCTCGTGCGGCAGTTTGGTGGCGGCGTTCATCGGGCAATCTCCGTGACAAGGTCGTACAGGCGCCGCGCGGCGTCGGGGCGGGACAGGAACAGGGCGGCGGCGGCCATCTGGCTGGCGCGGGCGGGATCGTTCAGGATCGCGCGGATGTCGCGCGTCAGCCCCGGCGCGTCAAGCACCGATTCGGGATGGATCAGCGCCGCGCCCGCCTCGGCCAGGGATTGCGCATTGGCGGTCTGGTGGTCGCCAGCGGCGGCGGCATAGGGGATCAGGATCGCCGGGCGGCCGATCACGGTGATGTCGGCCAGCGACGAGGCGCCCGACCGGCTGACGACAAGCTGGGCCTGGGCGATGCGGTCGGGAACATCGGTGAAAAAGGGCTGCACGTCGGCGGCGATCCCGGCATCGGCATAGGCGGCGATCACCCGGTCCCGATCCTCGGCCCGCGCCTGGTGGCTGACGCGCAGGCGGGCACGCAGGTCGTCCGGCAGGGCGGCGACGGCGGCGGGAATCACGTCCGACAAGACCCGCGCGCCTTGGCTGCCGCCGATCACCAGCAGATGCAGCGGCCCGTCGCCGGGTGGGGCATAGGGCGCGGCGGCGTGGTCCAGCACCGCCTGGCGGACCGGGTTGCCGGTATGAACAGCGGTCGCGCCGTCGGGCAGGTCTGTGGGCCAGGTGCCGCAGGCGATCCGCTGTACCCGGCGCGCGAACAGCCGGTTCACGCGGCCCATCACGCCGTTCTGTTCGTGGATCATCCGGGGCAGCCCCAGCGTCACCGCCGCCGACAGCGCCGGGATCGTCGGATAGCCGCCGAAGCCGATCACCACGGCGGGCCGGTCGCGGCGCAGGCCGGTGCGCGCCGCCAGCACGCCGGCGGCGATCTTCAAAGGCGCCGTCAGCTTGCCTAGCAGCCCGCCGCGCGCGGTCGTGGCCGACCGCACGATGCTGCGTTCGACGGCATCCGGGAAGCCGCCTGCATAGCGCGCGCCCCGATCGTCGGTGGACAGGCGGACGCGCCAGCCCTCGGCCAGCAGCAGTTCGGCCAGGGCCTGGGCGGGAAACATGTGCCCGCCGGTCCCCCCGGCGGCGATCAAGGCCAGCGGCGCAGTCATCCCCGGCCCCGGCGCAGGATCTCGGCCAGTTCGCCTTGGGGGCGGGTGCGGGTCAGGGCCAGCAGCATCCCGGCGGCGATGCCGGATGCGATCACCGACGACCCGCCATAGCTGACAAAGGGCAGCGTCATGCCCTTGGCGGGCAGCAGGCGCACGGCCACGCCCATGTTGATCAGCGCCTGCACGCCGAAGGCGCAGGCCAGCCCCGCCCCGGCGATGCGCGCGAAGGGATCGCGTTCCCGCAGCAGCCGCAGCAACGACCGCACCACGATGGTGCAGTACAGCGTGATGACCGCCAGCACCAGGACCGTGCCGTATTCCTCGGCCGCGACGGCAATGATGAAGTCGGTATGCGCGTCGGGCAGCGACCATTTCACCGACCCCTCGCCCACGCCGACGCCGAAGAAGCCGCCGTCCTGGATGGCTTTGGTGGCATAGCCGATCTGGGTGCGCGGGTCGATTTCGGGGTTCAGGAAGCCGTTGATCCGCCGGGCGAAATGCTCGGACGCGCCATAGGCGAAGAACCCGCCCAGTGCCGCGATGCCCATGACGGACATCAGCAGCACCATCGGCGCGCCCGCGACGAAATACATCACCAGCCAGGAAAACAGCACCAGCGAGGCCTGCCCGAAATCCGGCTGCAAGGCCAGCAGGATCACCACGACCATGGCGGTGATGAAGGAATAAAGCCTACCCGGCGGTCCGCCGACCGATTGCGCGGCGGCCATGAACCAGGCGCACATCGCGACGAATCCGGGCTTCAGGAACTCGGACGGCTGCATGGAAATCCCGGCGATGGACAGCCAGCGGGTCGCGCCCTTGCCGTGATCCTCGCCGATCAGGGGCAGCAGCAGGATCAGCACGAAGGCCGCCGCAAAGCCCATCACCCCGATCCGCCGGATCTGGCGCGGCGACATCATCGAGATCACCAGCATGATCATCAGGGCCATACCGCCGAACACTGCCTGCCGCTGGACATAGTAGAAGCGCGGCAGATTGTTCTTTTCCGCCAGCGGGACGGATGCCGCCAGCCCCAGCAGGATGCCGATGGCGAACAGGCCCAGCACGCAGGCCAGGGACCATTTGTCCAGGGTGCGCCACCAGCGCGGAAGAATCGGGTCGCCCGCGCGAACGGGCGTCGCGCCAAAGACCATCTCGGTCATGGAAATACCGCCGTCACTGCCTCAGAAATCCGCCTGGTTGTCCAGGTCTGCCGGTCAGCATAGCGCGAAAATCGGGTGCGCGCTACTGGGGATTGCGAAGCGCTGTGCCGTGGCCGCAAGGCGACGCCTTCGGGCTGAGCGGACCCGGCGGAGTATCACGATCACGTCATGAAGCGACAGCCATCGAGCCTGTCCGGGCTTACCCCAGCATCGCCAGCCCCGGAAAGGTCTCGAGCAGCCAATAGGCAAAGGCCGAGAACGCGCCGGTCAGCAGCATCGTCCCCACAACCAGCAGCAGCGCGCCCATCGCCCGTTCGATCACATGCAGCCAGGGCTTGATGCGGTTCATCAGCCCGATGGCGCGGTTGATGAAGATCGCGGCCAGCAGGAACGGGATCCCCAGGCCCAGCGCATAGACCGCCAGCAGCGCGGTGCCGCGCGACAATTCGCCCCCGGTCGCGGCCAGCGACAGGATCATGCCCAGTTGCGGGCCGATGCAGGGGGTCCAGCCGAAAGCGAAGGCCAGGCCCAGGACATAGGCCCCCAAGGCCCCGCCGTCCTGCTTGCCCGCGTTCATCCGCGCCTCGTGGTCCAGGATCGGAATGCGGATCACATGCAGGAAATGCAGGCCCATCACGATCACCATGACCCCGGCGATCTTGGCCAGAAGATCCTGGTATTGCAGGAAGGCCCGCCCGAAGGCCGAGGCCGCGAAGCCCATCACCAGGAACACCGTGGACAGGCCCAGCACGAAGAACAGCGCGGGCAGAACGGCGCTGCGTTCCTGCGCCTTCAGCCCGTTCACGCCCACGCCGGTCATATAGGCCAGATAGGGCGGCACGATGGGCAGCACGCAGGGCGACAGGAATGACAGGATCCCCGCCAGCAGCGCCACGAGGGCGGCGGGCAGGAAGGCGGCGGTGGCGAGTTCGATTCCCAGCATGGCGCGCAGTCTAGCGATTGATTCGGCGCCGACCATGGGTCATCGCGTCACGCCCCGGTGAAAAAAGGGCGCGGCATTCCCGCGCCCCCTTTCTTGTCGGCGATCCGGTGTCAGCGGTTGCCGGACCACCAGCCCCGGCGCTTGGGACGATCCGCCTCGGCCTCGGCCATTTCCGGCTCGGGCTCGGCGGGCGCGGCCGGCGGCGTGGGTTCGGGATGGTTTTCGGCTGCCTCGGGTTCGGCATCCTGCGGTTCAGGGGCTTCGATCACCAGGGCCTCGACCACCGTCTGCTCGACCTCGACAGCGACCAGTTCGGCGGGCACGAAGGCGTCGGCCTGCGGTTCGGGATCGGCGGCCTGGGGTTCGGCCGCGATCTCGGACAGGGGCACGATCTCGCCGTCCTCGGAAGGATCGTCCTTCGGTTCCGGGCGGGCGTTCAGGCCCGGCAGCGCCTCGGCGGGTTCTTCCGGGGCGTCGGCCAGATCGACGACCTCGGGCAGTCCCTCGGCGCGGGGCAGATCGCCGCCACGGCGGCGGCTGCGAGACCGCGACCGGCGCTTGCGGCCGTTACCTTCGGCTTCTGCCTCGGCGGTCTCGGCCTCGGGTTCGTCGGCGGTCTCGGCGGTGTCCTCGGCACCGGCTTCGGCTTCGGCATCGTCGCCGGCCTCGGACGCGTCGCCCTCGGCACGGTCCCCGCCCTTGCGGCGGCGACGGCGGCGGCGGCGCGACCGGCCCTCGTCGTTCCGCTCATCGGCTGCCGAGGCCTCGCTCTCGGATTCGGCGGCCTCGGCTTCGGCCGCGACTTCCTCGGGCAGGTCGTCGTCCTCGTCGTCGATCTGGGCCATCAGGTCGGCATCGACCGACAGCACCGGGGCGGACACCTCGGGGACGTTGCGGGTCGCGGTCTTGAACTTCTCGATGGCGAAATCGGGCGAGATCAGCGACGGATCGGCCTCGAGCCGCACCGACAGGCCATAGCGCGCCTCGATCCCGGCGATATGTTCCCGCTTCTGGTTGATCAGGAAGTTCGCCACCGCGACCGGCGCCTTGACCAGCACCTCGCGCGACCGCTTGCGGGTGCCTTCTTCCTCGATGGCGCGCAGGATGGTCAGCGCCAGGCTGTCGTCGGACCGGATCAGCCCGGTGCCGTGGCAGTGCGGGCAGGGCTGAGTGGTCGATTCCAGCATCCCCGGACGCAGCCGCTGGCGCGACATCTCCATCAGGCCGAAGCCCGAGATGCGGCCCACCTGGATCCGGGCGCGGTCGGATTTCAGCTTGTCCTTCAGGCGCTTCTCGACGGCGGCGTTGTTGCGCCGTTCCTCCATGTCGATGAAGTCGATGACGATCAGCCCGGCAAGGTCGCGCAGCCGCAACTGGCGCGCCACCTCGTCGGCGGCCTCCAGGTTGGTCTTCAGCGCGGTTTCCTCGATCGAGCCTTCGCGGGTGGAACGGCCCGAGTTCACGTCGATGGCGACCAGCGCCTCGGTGATGCCGATGACGATATAGCCGCCGGATTTCAGCTGCACGGTCGGGTTGAACATGCCGGCCAGATAGCTTTCCACCTGATAGCGCGCGAACAGCGGCATCTGGTCGGTATATTGCTGCACGGCCCCGGAATGGGTCGGCATGATCATCTTCATGAAGTCCTTGGCGACGCGGTAGCCGCGCTCGCCCTCGACCAGAACCTCGTCGATTTCCGAATTGTAGAGGTCGCGGATGGTGCGCTTGATCAGGTCGCCTTCCTCATAGATCGGGGCCGGGGCCACCGACTTGAAGGTCAGGTCGCGGATCTGTTCCCACAGCCGCAGCAGATATTCGTAATCGCGCCGGATTTCGGTCCGGGTCCGCTGGCTGCCCGCCGTGCGGATGATCAGCCCCGCGCCCTTGGGCACGTCCAGTTCGGACGCGATGTCCTTCAGCTTCTTGCGGTCGGCGATGTTGGTGATCTTGCGGCTGATGCCGCCGCCGCGCGCGGTGTTGGGCATCAGCACGCAGTAACGGCCCGGCAGCGACAGATAGGTGGTCAGCGCGGCGCCCTTGTTGCCGCGTTCTTCCTTGACGACCTGGACCAGCATGATCTGCCGGACCTTGATCACCTCCTGGATCTTGTAACGGCGGGCGCGCGGCTTCTTCTGGACGCGGATTTCCTCGGCCACGTCCTCCTCGGCCACCGATTCGATGTCCTCGTCCTTGTCGGAGGCATGGTTGAGGGCGGCCTCGCTGTCGCCGTCGTGATCTTCGGCCTCCTCGGCCTCATGCTCGGCCTGGGGCGCGGCGTCATCGTCGGCGTCGGCGACATCGGCGGTGGCGATGTCGTCGCCCGTCTCGGCGCGTTCGGCCTGCGGCTTGCGGCGGCGGCTGGCGCGGGCGGCCTCCTCGGCCTCCTGCGCCTCGGCATAGGCGCGTTCCTCGGCAATCAGCGCGGCGCGGTCGGCAGCCGGGATCTGATAGTAATCCGGGTGGATTTCCGCGAAGGCCAGGAAGCCGTGGCGGTTTCCGCCGTAATCCACGAAAGCCGCCTGCAACGAGGGTTCGACCCGCGTCACCTTGGCCAGGTAGATGTTGCCCGAGATCTGGCGCTTGTTTACGGTCTCGAAATCAAATTCTTCGACCTTGGTTCCGTCCACCACGACCACCCGAGTTTCCTCGGCATGGGTGGCGTCGATCAGCATTTTCTTTGCCATTGCTATGTCTTTCGCGCGGACGCGCACCCGGCGGCGCCAATGACACCCCCGCGCGCAGGCCGCGATATGATGATGGGGACACGGGCGCGGCATTGGCGACGGGGATGCGGCGGGACAGGCATACCGCCCCCCCGTTCCGATCCTGTCCGTCCCTTTCGCGCGTCATCGCGTCTGTTCCTTACGGTGGGCACGGCGGCTGTCGGGCCGGTCGCGCCGCTGTCTGCTTTCGCCCGGCCGCACCGCGATGCACACCGGACGGGCTTTCCCGCGTGACCGATCCCGCCTTCCGAAACCCGGTGCGACACATGCCACGCTGCGAAACTGTGGGCGTCGCGCAACCCAAGATTGCGGGAAGCGAGGCGCATAGCCGCAACATAGAGGTCCGGGCGTGGAAAATTCAATGCCGAAAACGGCATGGCGCGGAATACGCGGGTTTCAGCCTGCGAAAACGGCGCCCGCGCACCGTGCGTCACGCAGCCTTAACGGTTCTTTCACGCCGATGTCGCACCCTTCGCCTATGCCCTGCGGGCAAGACAGACGGGGAAAACGCCATGCCGGTGGTCAAGGTCGATGCGGATCGCACGCTGCCCGAAGGGTTGGTCCCCGCCGCCCGCGCCCTGCCCGGCCACGCCCCGCTGATCGTGATGATCCACGGCTATCGCTATTCCCCCGCCGCGCCGCATTGCGACCCGCACCGCCACATCCTGTCGCTGGACCCCGACCCCGCGCACCGCCGGGGCCTGTCCTGGCCGCGCGCCCTGGGCTTCGGCACCGACACGGCGGATGAGGGGTTGGCCCTGGCCTTCGGCTGGGAGGCGCGGGGAATGCTGGGCCAGGCCTATGCGCGCGCGGGCGACGCGGGCCGCGCCGTTGCGGCCCTGGTGTCGGGTCTGGCCGGCCAGGCGGGGCGGCCAGTGGCGCTGATCGGGCATTCGCTGGGCGCGCGGGTGGCCTTGCAGGCGCTGAACCACGCCGATCCGGGCAGCATCGGGCGGATCGTCCTGCTGACCGGCGCAGAGTTCCGCGACACCGCCGCCGCCGCCGTGGACAGCCCCGCAGGCCGCCGGGCCGAGGTGCTGAACATCACCTCGCGCGAGAACGACCTGTTCGACTTCGCGATGGAGATGTGGCTGGACCGGGGCCGCAGGCAGACGCTCGGCTTCGGCCTGGACCGACCGGCGGGCAACTGGCTGGACGTGCAGATCGACGACGCCGCGACCCTGGCCGCCCTGGACCGGCTGGGCTTCCCGGTCGAGCGGCCGTCGCTGCGGCTGTCGCACTGGTCGCCCTATTTGCGACGCGGGCTGTTCGACTTTTATCGCACCGCCCTGGCGCAGCCCTGGGCCTTGCCTCTGTCGCTGCTGCGCACCCGCCTGCCCGGCCGGACGCAGCCCCGGTGGTCACGCCTGCTGGCCGCGCCCGGACAATTCGGCGGCGTCAAGGCCTGATCCGCGCCGCGCCGCCACCAGCCGCACCCCCCGGCACGCCACCCGCGACAGTTCAAGCCAGGCCCGATAGGGCAGAACCGTCGCATAGCGCCAGCGGGGCAGCTTGTAGGCCAGACGGGTATCCTGGATCTGCGTGGGATGGTCCGACACCTGGCTGGCTGGCAGCGGATGGACGAAGCAGGCGCGCAGCCCGGACAGGTATTCCAGGTCGAAGGCGATGTCGAAAGCCAGGCGCATCGGCAGCAGATCCGTGGCGATCCATTCCGCCGCGCGGCGGTCGATCACATAGGCCCCCGCCCCCTTTTCCCGCGTCAGGGTGATCGCCAGCGACCGGCCCTTGCCCAGGTCGCGCGCCCGGAACCGCCGCCCCCGGTTGACGGTGGTCAGCCGCAGCAGGTTCCACAGGTCGCGGTGCATGGCGGCGCGGTCCAGCGTGTCCAGGAAGTCCGGCTGGAAGGACACGTCGTCCTCCAGGATCAGGGCCAGGTCGGCGTCGCTTTCCAGAAACGCCCGCGCAGCCGCCACATGGCTGAGATAGCAGCCGATCTCCGCAGGCGAGGTGCGCCTGCCGTGCAGCAGGCGATAGCCGCGTTCCGAGAATTCCGGGATCGGATAGGTCAGGGCGCGCCCGTCCACCCCGACGATGCGGCGGAAGGGCAGGTCCGCGCGCGCAAGCTTGTCCCGCATCGCCGCCAGGCGGTCGGGCGCACGGTCCATGTTGATCAGGAAAACGGCCAGCCGCGCCTGGCTGACCGGCAGCACCACCGGCTCGGGCGGCATGTTATCCGCCCGCCTTGTCGCCCGGCTCGGGCAGCGCATGGGCGCGATACAGGCCCGCATTGCCCAGCAGGAAGACGAAGATCACCAGCGGCATCCCGAAGGTCTTGAAATAGACCCAGGCGGTTTCCGACATGCTGCGCCAGACGATCTCATTCGCAACCGCCAGGCCCAGGAACAGCAGCGCCATCCGCAGCGTCAGCTTGCGCCAGCCCTCGGCATCCATCGGCAAGGCCTCGGACAGGACGGCTTGCAGCCAGTTGCGTCCCGTCGCGTAGCTGAAGCCCAGAAGCCCCGCGAACAGCAGATAGATGATCGTCGGCTTGATCTTGAAGAAGCGCGGATCGTTCAGCCAGACCGACAGCCCGCCAAAGACCGCGACCAGCACCAGCGTGGCGATCTGCATCGGCGACAGCTTGCCGGTAAGCCGCCAGCGGATCAGCGTGGCCAGGGCCAGCGCCGGGATGAAGATCAGAGTGGCAAAGACCAGCGGCGTATAGGCCTGCCCCCACAGCGCGACATCCGATCCCCGGTTCAGCATGAAGACTGCGAAGAACAGAAGCAGCGGCCCCCATTCCAGCACCTGCAACACCCAGGCTTTCGGTTCTTTCATCGCATCCCTGTCCTTGTTCCGGCCGACCGGCCCGTTCTGCTGCATCGCGGGCCTTCCGGCAAGCCCTGCCGGACTGCCCGCCTAGTCCAGCCTGATCGCCGCCAGGATCGGTCCGGGCATGTCCTCGCCGTCTTCCTTCTGCACCAGCAGGGCGTGCCGGGTATCGTCGGGGAAGCGGTCGTCCGCCGTGCCGTCGGGGCTGACCGTCACACGCAGCGCCGCCACCCCGTCCCATTCCGCCAGCCGGTCCAGGGACAGAACGACATTGGTGTACGTGATGACCTTGCCGCGATTCTCGCCGGCCGTCATCTGGACCCGGCGCTCGGGGGCATAGCGGACCAGCAGGATCTCCACCCTGCCGCCCAGGTCTGACAACGGCATCAGTTCGATCATCTCGCCCTTGGGGGTGGTGTCGCGGCGGATGCTGATGGTGGCGGGAGACAGGCGGTTGGCGTCGATCAGCCCCATCAACTGCGCCGGTCCCAGCGTAACGGCGGTGTCCTGGCCGTCGACGATGACCTGCGGCGTATAGACCGACCGTTCGCCCGCCGCCATGGCATAGCGTTCCTGACGCTCGGTGAACTCGGGGCGGGCGAAGCTGTCGGCCCAGCCCAGGTAATCCCAGTAATCGACGTGGAACGACAGCGGCAGGATGTCGGGCTCGTCCAGCAGGCCCGCCAGCATGGCGTCGGCGGGCGGGCAGGACGAACAGCCCTGCGAGGTGAAAAGCTCGACCACCACCGGCAGGGCGTCCGGGTTGAAGCCATAATGCTCCAGCGGCGGGGGGGTCATGTCCCCGGCGGCGAAGCTGTTGAAACCGCCCATCTCGGACGGGACATAGGTCGAGGACGGCGACGGCGCCCAGCGGCCCGGATCGCTGGGCGCGGCGATGACCGGCGCCTCGGCGTCCTGCCCCCCGCTACCCGGCCCCCCGCTACCCGGCCCGGCGGGGGCGCCCATGGCGGACAGGCCGCCCCCCGCGCCCGGCCCGCTGTCCTGCGCCCAGGCGGATCCGCCCGCAGCGATGGCCAGGCTGCACAGGGCGGCGGCAAGAAGTCTGGATGGTCTGGCTGCCGTTCCGGTCAGCATTCCAAAGATCCGATGCGTGGTTGATCCGTTCACCTTGCTTAACCCCGCCCCCGCGCCGGGAACAAATCAACGCTTCGTTAAGCAAGATCCGACACAGCCGTCGTGCCTCTTGAGCAACAGCGGCCATCATGGTATGCGATTGCATACAATTTGTGGCGCGATCCCCTTGCGCAGCCCCGCCGCATGGGGCAAAGCAGGGGCCATCCATGCCCGACCCATCCAATTCGCAGACAGGGAGGCCTCCATGCCCATCCAGATCGGAACCGACACCGCCAAGACGCGCCGCACGCTGACGGCGGGCGGCAAGGAATACGCCTATTACTCCATCGACGCCGCGACCGAAGCCGGGCTTGGCGACTTTTCCCGGCTGCCCGCCGCGCTGAAGGTGGTGCTGGAAAACCTGCTGCGCTTCGAGGACGGCGGCTTTTCGGTGTCGGTCGACGACATCAAGGCCTTCGGCGAATGGGCGTCCCTGGGCGGCAAGAACCCGCGCGAGATCAACTATCGCCCTGCCCGCGTGCTGATGCAGGACTTCACCGGCGTTCCGGCGGTCGTCGACTTGGCGGCGATGCGCGACGGCATCCTGGGCCTGGGCGGCGACGCGCAGAAGATCAACCCGCTGAACCCGGTCGATCTGGTCATCGACCATTCGGTAATGATCGACGAATTCGGCAATCCGCGCGCCTTCCAGATGAACGTGGATCTGGAATACGAACGCAACATCGAACGCTATACCTTCCTGAAATGGGGCCAGAAGGCGTTCAACAACTTCCGCGTGGTGCCGCCCGGCACCGGCATCTGCCATCAGGTGAACCTGGAATACCTGGCCCAGACCGTCTGGACCGACACCGACCAGAACGGCGCGCTTGTCGCCTATCCCGACACGCTGGTGGGCACCGACAGCCACACCACCATGGTCAACGGCCTGGCCGTGCTGGGCTGGGGCGTCGGCGGCATCGAGGCCGAGGCCGCGATGCTGGGCCAGCCCGTGTCGATGCTGATCCCGGAAGTCGTCGGCTTCAAGCTGACCGGCAAGATGGTCGAGGGCACGACCGCCACCGACCTGGTGCTGAAGGTCGTCGCCATGCTGCGCAAGCACGGCGTGGTGGGCAAGTTCGTCGAATTCTATGGCGAGGGGCTGGACAACCTGCCGCTGGCCGACCGCGCGACCATCGCCAACATGGCCCCCGAATACGGCGCCACCTGCGGCTTCTTCCCCATCGACGAGGAAACGCTGCGCTATCTGCGCAACACCGGCCGGGACGAGGACCGCATCGCCCTGGTCGAGGCCTATGCCAAGCAGAACGGCTTCTGGCGCGGGGCGGATTACGCGCCGGTCTATACCTCGACGCTGGAACTGGACATGGGCACCATCGTGCCGGCGATTTCCGGTCCCAAGCGTCCGCAGGACTATCTGCCCCTGACCGACAGCGCGCGCACCTTCTACAAGCTGGTGGCCGATTACCGGGGCGTGGATCTGTCCAAGGACGCGCTGGAAATGGGCGCCGAAGGCGGCGCTGTCGTCGCCCCGGCCAGGGACGTGCGCAAGACCGTCCCGGTCGAGGGCACCGATTACAGCATCCGCGACGGCTCGGTCGTGATCGCGGCGATCACCAGCTGCACCAACACCTCGAACCCCTATGTGATGATCGGGGCCGGTCTGGTCGCCCGCAAGGCGCGCGCGCTTGGCCTGAACCGCAAGCCCTGGGTCAAGACCTCGCTAGCGCCGGGTTCCCAGGTGGTGGGCGAATACCTGCAAGCGGCCGGTCTGCAAGAGGATCTGGACGCCCTGGGCTTCAACCTGGTGGGCTATGGCTGCACCACCTGCATCGGCAACTCGGGTCCGCTGGGCGATCCGGCGATTTCCAAGGCGATCGCCGAAAACGACCTGGTGGCGACCGCCGTGCTGTCGGGCAACCGCAACTTCGAGGGCCGCATCAGCCCCGATGTGCGCGCGAACTTCCTGGCCTCGCCGCCGCTGGTGGTGGCCTACGCCATCGCGGGCGACCTGAACGTCGACCTGACCAAGGATCCGATCGGCCAGACGCCGGAAGGCCGCGATGTCTATCTGAAGGACATCTGGCCCACCAACCAGGAAATCGCCGATCTGGTCCACGCCACCGTCACGCGGCAGGCCTTCCAGTCGAAATACGCCGACGTGTTCAAGGGCGACGAGCGCTGGCAGGCCGTGAAGGTCACGGACAGCGAGACCTATGACTGGCCGCCGACCTCGACCTATATCCAGAACCCGCCCTATTTCCAGGGCATGGCCAAGGAAGCGGGCGTCATCAGCGACATCGAGGGCGCGCGCGTCCTGGCGATCCTGGGCGACATGATCACCACCGACCACATCAGCCCGGCCGGGTCGTTCAAGCCCACCACCCCTGCCGGCCAGTATCTGCTGGAGCGGCAGGTCGCGCCCAAGGATTTCAACAGCTACGGCTCGCGCCGCGGCAACCACGAGATCATGATGCGCGGCACCTTCGCCAATATCCGCATCAGGAACGAGATGCTGGACGGCGTGGAAGGCGGCTTCACCAAGGGGCCGGACGGACAGCAGACGACGATCTTCGACGCCTCGATGGCCTATCAGGAGGCGGGCGTGCCGCTGGTGATCTTCGGCGGCGTCGAATACGGCGCCGGGTCGTCGCGCGACTGGGCGGCCAAGGGCACCAACCTGCTGGGCGTCAAGGGCGTGATCGCGGAATCCTTCGAACGCATCCACCGCTCGAACCTGGTGGGCATGGGCGTCGTCCCGTTCGAGTTCCTGCCGGGCGAGAACCGCAAGACGCTGGGCCTGAAGGGCGACGAGGTGGTGTCCATCCACGGCCTTGCGGGCGATTTCAAGCCGCTGTCGCTGGTGCCCTGCACCATCAAGTACAGCGACGGCACGGTGAAGGAAATCCAGCTGAAAGCCCGCGTCGATACCGAGGTCGAGATCGAATACCTCAAGAACGGCGGCGTGCTGCATTACGTGCTGCGCAACCTGGCAGCAAGCTGATCCCAGTCAGCGGCGCTTCGGAAAACCCCGGTCGGAAGGCCGGGGTTTTTCTTTTGAAACAATCCAATGCGGCCGCACGGCACCACCGCATGAAATTCCTGACTGTTATAGTTGACTTTATCCAAAGCCAATATTAGAGGCGGCGAAAAGATCAACCAAGAACACGAGGGACATCATGCCGATGCACAGCCGGCTTCTGCTGGCCGGGGTTTCCACCCTGGCCCTGGCGGTTTCCGCCACTGCCCAGACCATCACCGAAGCCACGCCCCCCGGCGGCATCGTCCTGGACGCGATCACCCTGATCGCCGACGGCCGGGAAAACGTCGAGGCGACCGGCGGCGTCGTGGTCGGCCGCGACGATATCGAGGCGTTGCAGCCCGCCGACGTGTCCGAACTCTTCTCGCGCAACTCGGCCGTCACCGTGTCGGCTGGGGCGGGCCAGTCCAAGCGGGTCCATGTGTTCGGGTTGGAACAGTCGAACCTCGCGGTGTCGGTGGACGGCGTGCCGCAGATCAAGGACAGCTGGCACCACAGCGGCTCGAACGTGATCGACCCCGCCTTCCTCAAGCGGGTCGAGGTCGAGGCGGGCGCCGCGACCGCCGATGCAGGCTTCGGCGCGGCGGCGGGCGCCGTGCGCTATGAAACCTTGGGCGCGCGCGATCTTCTGACCGAGGGCCGCAACCAGGGCGGCCGGGTCGGCCTGTCCTATGGCAGCAACGGGCGCGGTTTGTCGGCCAATCTGGCGGGCTATGGCGTCTACGAAAACATGGACTGGTTCGCGATGGTCCATGTCGCGCGGGGCGACGATTACGAGACCGGCGACGGCCTGGAGATCAAGGGCAGCGAATCGGCCACCACCGGCGGCCTGGTCAAGCTGGGCTATGAATTCGAAGGCCACCGGATCGAACTGTCCTATGAGCACAGCCGCGATGACGCCGACCGCGTGACGCGCATGAACATGGACCAGCGGCGCGACGGCGACCTGTTCCCGCTGGAGATCACGCGCGACAGCTTCACCCTGAAATACACCCAGACCGCCCCCACCGCGACCTGGGATCCCGAGGTGGTGTTCTATCTGAACCGCAACGAATACTGGCGCCCGAACTTCGTGCCGGGCCGGGCGGGCGGCGACTTCGCCTTCGAGGCCCAGACCGTCGGCGGCGTCATGCAGAACCGCTTCGACACCGGGCCGGGCACCGTCACCGCCGGGCTTGACTGGAACTATTCCGATTACCGCATCGACAATTACGGCGACACGGATGTCCGCATCCACACGACCGAAACGATGCAGGTCGGCGCCTTCGTCCAGGGCCGGTTCGAGTTCGACAACGGCATCGACCTGTCCACCGGCGCGCGGCTGGACCACCACCGCTATACCGACTGGAACAGCCTGCGCAAAACCGACAGTGGCGCCAGCGTGAACGGCACGGTGTCCTATGAATTCGCGCCGGGATACGAGGTGTTCGCGGGCGCCTCGCGCACCTGGCTGGGCTATGACATCGGCGAATACGGCTATCTGCACGCGCGGGACAGCGCGGTCGTCACGTCGCCCGATTACGAACCGGCCACGGCCCGGAACTACAAGCTGGGGCTGAACGCGGCCCAGGACAACTGGACCGGCAACCTGACGCTGTTCGACACCCGCCTGGACGGGCTGGCGAATGCCTATTTCCCCGTCCTTGAAAACAGCGAGGAATACCGCAGCCGGGGCGTTACCCTGTCGGGGCAATACAGCTGGGGCAGCGGCCGCGCGGGCGCCAGCCTGACCAAGGCCAAGCTCTCCTATGACGGCGACGAACTGCCGCCCGCCGGGGGCGAGGTCACGCCGATCGGCACCGTGGCCAGCCTGTATGTCGATCAGGAAATCCCGCAATACAACCTGACCGTCGGCGCGACCGTCGAACTGGCCGACCGGCTGTCGGGCGATTACATCGACGACAACGGCTTTGGCGACCATCCCGGCTATGGCGTCGTGAACGCCTATGCCGCCTGGCGTCCCGCGCAATACGAGAACGTCGTGGTCCGCCTGGGCGTCGATAACCTGCTGGACAAGGCGTATTACGAACGCTCGTCCTATGGCCGCAACCTGGTGCGCGACGTGTATCCGCTCTACGCGCCGGGGCGGACGGTCACGCTGGGCCTGACGCTGGACTTCTGAGACGCCCGAACCCCCGGCTCCGCGCCGGGGGTTTTTCGGTCGAGCGACATCGGCATTGACCCCGCCCCCCATCCCCGCCATATCGGCACCGCGCGGAGGGCTGGATGACCGCGGCGGCGCGCCGTCGAGGAAAGTCCGGACTCCATGAGGCGACGGTGCCGGGTAACGCCCGGCGGGGGCAACCCCAGGGAAAGCGCCACAGAGAACGAGACCGCCCATGTTCGCATGGGTAAGGGTGAAACGGTGGGGTAAGAGCCCACCGGGGGCCTGGCAACAGGCCCCGCATGGCAAGCCCCACCGGGAGCAATGCCGAATAGGGACCGCGCGTGGCGCAAGCCACAGGGCCGCCTTGCCCCAGCAGGTCCGGGTAGGCAGCTTGATCCGGCGGGCAACCGCCGGGCCAGAGGAATGGTCATCCAGCCGCGAAAGCGGTGGACAGAATCCGGCTTACAGGCCCTCCGCGCAAATCGCCGTCTGAATGGGGCGATTCGGGTTGACTTCGGCCCGCCCATGGCTAAAAGGCGGGCTTCAAACGAATTCCACGGGGTCTGCGCCGCGCGATTGCCCCGAAGCAGGAGCAATGACATGGCGAAGCCGACTACCATCAAGATCCGGCTGAACTCGACCGCCGGCACGGGCCACTTCTATGTGACCAAGAAGAACGCCCGCACCATGACCGAAAAGATGACCGTGCGCAAATTCGACCCGGTCGTCCGTCAGCACGTCGAATACAAGGAAGGCAAGATCAAGTAACGATCCTGCCGCCAGGACCGGGCCTTCCGGTTCCGGTCCAGACCTGAAAGGGCGCCCCAGGGTGCCCTTTTTCTTTGTCTGCCGATCCCGGCCGCCCGCCCCGCCGGAACCCGACGCCCTTCTTTGCGCTATAGCTTCGGCGCCCCGGATTTGGGGCTTGAACGCGAAAGGGCCTTTCGATGGTCAGAACGATGCTTTCCGCGGCCTTTGCCGCCGCCGTCACCCTGGCGCCCGCGCAGGCGCAGGATCTTGGCGATATCGTCGGCGGGGTGGCCCGCCAGTATCTGCAACAGGAACAGGACCGCGCCGCCTTCGCCCAGGCGCAAAGCGCCGACACGCTGTCGGCCTATCAGTCCTATCTGCGGCAGTTCCCGAACGGCGCCTATGCCGAACAGGCGCGCGACCGCATCCAGCGGCTGGGCGGCGGGACCGGGGTCGCTCCGACGAACCCGTCCCAGACGGACACCGCCGGCCTGTCCCGCCAGCAGCGCGTGCAGATCCAGAGACAGTTGAACGGGCTGGGCTACAGCACGAACGGGGCGGACGGCAATTTCGGTCCCGGCACGCGCCGCGCGATCGCCCTGTGGCAGCGCGACCGCAACTATGCCCAGACCGGCACGCTGAACGCCGCCCAAGCCAACGAAATCCTGCAAGGAACGGCGACCACCCGGCCTTCGACCACCGCCCCGGCCGTCGGCCCGGCGGGGAACGAGGCGGATCTGGGCCTCAACCGCCAGCAGCGCCAGGCGGTGCAGGCCGGGCTGACGCAACGCGGCTTCGATACGCGCGGCGTGGACGGGGTTTTCGGCCGGGGCACCCGCAACGCCATCGCCGCCTGGCAGCGCGCCAACGACATGGAGGCGACCGGCTATCTGACCGCCGCGCAATACGACCGGCTGGTGGGCCGCTGACAAGGCGCCCTGTCAGGGCAGGACGAATTCCACCCCCGGCAGGACCGCGATTTCCGCCACATCGGCGCGATACTGGTCGGTAACGCGGTCCACCAGATCCTGTGTCCAGCCCGGCAGGTCGACCACCTGGTCCAGGACGGCGGGCAGCGCATGGTCCTTGATTGCCTGCGCCGACAGGGCGCGGCGCCGGGCGACGGTCATCTGGTCCTGCGCGGCCAGGCCGTCCCTCAACTGCGCCAGCCCGGTCGGGGTCAGGATCTCCTCCAGATAGGTCATGCCGCCCTTCAGCGGAGCGTCAGGGGGGATGTCACCCAGCAGGTGCGCGATCTCGGGCCAGATCAGCGGCACGTCCTCGTGACACCAGATCACAACGCGGCGGCCCGGCACCGCCCGCAGCAGCGCCTGGATCGGATCTCGCCACCGCAGATCCAGCGGATGGCGCCCCTGCATCAGCACATGATAGCCGCCGCCGGTAAAGATCGGCAGAACCTCGGCGATCAAGGTGGCGGGGTTGCGGATGGCCAGGAAGAACTCGACCTCGTGGTCGGGAAACAGGTTGGCAAGCGCCGCCGCGCGCGCGCCCATCTGCGGATAAAGACCCGTTTGGCCCACCACCCGCCCTGGCGCGCCCATGAAGGTCGGCGTCGAAAAGACCGCCCGGTCGGGGTGGTCGCTGTGCAGGACCGCGTCCAGCATGATCTGCTGCATCTCGGCCGTGGCGCGCCCGCCCTTCAGGGACATCAGCGCCTCTTCGAACAGGCCGCGATGGCGGTTCGGGGTGATGGTGTCCGTGCCGTGCTGCATCAGCCAGTCGCGGTTGTTCAGAAGCGTCTTCAGCAGCCTGTCCCCGTCCGTGCCATGCACCCCCAGGTGAAACGCCATCTGCATGTCGGCACTGCCCCTTCGATCCCGCCCGCCGCTGGGGCGCCGCCGCACAGTAGCGGGGCCGCCCGCGCAGTCAAACCGCTTTCCCCGCTTGCGGAAGCGGCTGACAGAGGCTATCGCAGGAAGAGCGCACCGGGCCGGTTTAGCTCAGCGGTAGAGCAGCGGTTTTGTAAACCGAAGGTCGGGGGTTCAATCCCCTCAACCGGCACCAGTTCCCGCCTTTCCCTTCTCCCTTGGACATCCCGCCGCGCCCGCCCTATAACGCGCGCGACATCCAGACGCTGCGAAGGTGCATCATGATCAAGGTCTTCGGCCATACCTCTCCCGATACGGATTCGACCGGCTCTCCCATCATCTGGGCCTGGTATCTGAACGAGGTGCGCAAGACGCCCGCGCAGGCGGTCCTGCAAGGCGAACCCAATACCGAAGCCCTGTGGATGCTGAACCGCTGGAACCTGCCGAAGCCGCAGATCATCGCCGACGTGGCGGCGGGCGACCAATGCGTGATCGTCGACACCAACAATCCGGCCGAATTGCCCGCCAGCCTGGACCAGGCCGAGGTGATCGAGATCATCGACCATCACCTGCTGGCCGGCGGCATCAAGACCCGTATGCCGATCAACATCACCATCCGCCCGCTGGCCTGCACCGCCACGATCATGCACGACCTGATCGGCGAGGACATGGCCCGCGCCCCCGAGGGGGTGAAGGGCGCGATGCTGACCTGCATCCTGTCGGACACGCTGGAATTCCGCAGCCCGACCACCACCGCCCATGACCGCGCCGTTGCCGAAAAGCTTGCCGCCGACCTGGGGATCACCATCGCCGATTACGCGGCCCAGATGTTCGCCGCCAAGTCCGACATCAGCGCCTTCAGCGACGAGGCCCTGCTGCGGACCGACAGCAAGGAATACGAACTGGGCGGCAAGCAGCTGCGCATCACGGTTCTGGAAACCACCGCGCCCCAGGTTCTGCTGGCGCGCAAGGACGCGCTGATCGCCGCCATGCCGCGCGTCGCGGCCGAAGACGGCGCGGACGAGGTTCTGTGCTTCATCGTCGACATCCTGCGCGAGGAAGCGACCCTGCTGATCCCCAACGATTTCGTCCGCCTGCTGGCCGAACGCAGCTTCGGGGTGCCTGTCAGCGGCGACACCGTGGTCCTGCCCGGCGTGATGAGCCGCAAGAAGCAGATCATCCCGGTCCTGGCGCTGTAATGACCCGGATCATCCAGTCCCTGTCGCAGATCGGCGCGGGTTACGACGTGCTGTTCTGCGACCTGTGGGGTTGCCTGCACAACGGCAAGCAGCCCTATCCCGCCGCCGTCGCGGCCTTGCGGGCCTTCCGGCAGGACGGCGGCCAGGTCGTGCTGATGACCAATGCGCCGCGCCCGAACCAGTTTGTGATCCGGCAACTGGACCGTATGGGCGTGCCGCGCGACGCCTGGGACATCGTGGTCAGTTCGGGGGACGCCGCGCAAGAGGCGATGTTTTCCGGCGCGGTCGGCCGTAAGGTCTGGCATATCGGCACCGACAAGGACGACGGCTTCTTCGACGACATTCCCCCCGAATTCGCCGATGCCGCCCCGATCCGTCGCGTGCCGCTGGAGGAAGCCGAGGGCATCGTCGCCACCGGCCCCTTCGAGGAACTGACCGAGACGCCGCAGGATTACCACGACCGGCTGGTTCAGGCGCGCGACCGGGGCCTGCCGCTGCTCTGCGCCAACCCGGACGTGGTCGTGGACATGGGCGAGACGCGGATCTACTGCGCCGGTGCCCTGGCCGAATATTACGAAGGGCTGGGCGGCACGTCGCTGTATTTCGGCAAGCCGCATCCGCCGATCTATAACCGGGCGCGGCGGCTGCTGGATCTGGCGCCGGACGCGCGGATCCTGGCGGTGGGCGACGGCATTTTCACCGATGTGAAGGGCGGGCTGGACCAGGGCATCGACGTGCTGTTCGTGACCGGCGGCCTTGCGGCGGACGCCCTGGGACCGGATGTCGAGAACCCCGACAACGCCCTGCTGCTGGATTGGCTGGAAGGGCACGCCCTGGCCCCGCAATACAGCATCGGCCGGCTGCGCTGACGGCCCGGCGCAGGGCCGTCCGCCCTGCCCCACCCGAAATCGGCCCAGCAACAATATTATACTTTGGTTGAAGTGATCGTAACTTTTGTTGCGCGCCCGCGTTTTCGCTGCTATGCAGCATCATCGCACCCGGTTCGGCCAGCCAAATGGAACGCAGCATGTTCGACAATCTGCCCCGCGGCACCATCGTCATCGAGGATCTCGAGGTCGGGATGACCCGCTATCTGCAAAAGCAGGTGACCGATCGCGATATCGAACTGTTCGCCGAGGTCTCGACCGACCGCAACCCGGTGCATCTGGACGACGATTACGCCCAGGAAACCATCTTCGAGGGGCGCATCGCCCATGGGATGCTGACGGCCGGGCTGATCTCGGCGGTGATCGGGGAACAGCTGCCGGGGCATGGCACGGTCTATCTGGGCCAGACGCTGAAGTTCATGGCCCCGGTCCGTCCCGGCGATACCGTGCGCGCCGAAGTGACGGTCGACGCCATCGACCATGGGAAACGGCGGGTCACGCTTGCAACCCGCTGCCTCGTGGGTGATACGGTCGTCCTGAAAGGCGAGGCGGTCGTTCTGGCGCCAAGCCGCAAGTTCGACTGACGGGGCGCCGGGCCGCCCCAATGAGGGCACCCTTTGCAGATCCACCGCGACTGGACAGGTCTTCCGGCAAGCGCCCGCGGCGCATCCGTCGCCATGGGCAATTTCGACGGCGTCCATCTGGGCCACCGCGCCGTGATCGAGGCCGCGCGCCAGGCGGGCGGGCCTCTGGGCATCGTCACCTTCGAACCCCATCCCCGGCAGTTCTTCGCCCCGGACGCGCCGCCCTTCCGGCTGATGAATTCGGAATCGCGCGCCAACCGGCTGGCCCGGCTGGGGGTGGAACAGCTGTATGAACTGCCCTTCGGCGCGGTCCTTGCGGGCCTGGCGCCCGAGGCCTTCGCCCGAGATGTGCTGGTGGGGGGGCTGGGCGTCGCCCATGTCACTGTCGGCGCCGATTTCGTCTTCGGCAAGGACCGGGCGGGCAATGTCGCCACGCTGCGCGACCTGGGCGGCCAATTCGGCTTCGGCGTGACCGTGGTGCCGCTGGTCGGCGCGGGCGGGCAGGACTACAGCTCGACCGCGATCCGGCAGGCGCTTACCGACGGGCGCCCTCGGGATGCGGAACGGATGCTGGGCCACCTGCACCGGATCGAGGGCGAGGTCGTCCACGGCAACAAGCGCGGCCGCGAATTCGGCTGGCCCACCGCCAACATGCGCATCGACGACCTGCACCTGCCCCGCCTGGGCGTCTATGCCGTGGTGGTCGACGTGCTGACCGGGCCGGACAAGCTGTCCTGCCAGGGCGTCGCCAGCCTGGGCGTGCGCCCGATGTTCGGCCGCAACGCGCCGAACCTGGAAGTCCATCTGTTCGATTTCAGCGGCGATCTTTATGGTCAGCACCTGTCCGTCGGGCTGGTCGAATTCCTGCGCGACGAAGCCGAGTTCGACAGCGTGCAGGTGCTGATCGACCAGATCGCCGCCGACGCCGACCAGGCCCGCGCGGTGCTGGCGGGCGCCTGATGCGCGAGCGTTTCTGGGAACTGCCCCTGCCCCAGTTGCAGCCCGATGAATGGGAAGCGCTGTGCGACGGCTGCGGCAAGTGCTGCCTGAACAAGATCGAATACGAGGACACGGGCGAACTGGCCTTCACCCGCGTCGCCTGCAAGCTGCTGGACGGCGACAAATGCCAGTGCAGCAGCTATGCCAACCGCCACGACTATGTGCCCGACTGCGTGGTCCTGACGCCCCGCAAGCTGGCCGAGATCGCCTGGTGGCTGCCCGCCACCTGCGCCTATCGCCTGCGCCACGAAGGGCGGCCGCTTTACAAGTGGCACCACCTGATCTCCGGCAACCGGGAGTCGGTCCACCTCGCCGGCGCCAGCGTGCGCGGCTGGACCGTCAGCGAGGCCTCGGTCACCGAGGAGGACTGGGAGGACTACATCATCGAGGACCTGTCCTGACAGGCCTTGCAGCGGTCTTCTGGGCGAGTTGTTGACCTTCCCGATGCGCATTCGCATGTCCCGCTTCTATCGGGATTATGACGACGCCTTCGAAGCATGGGAAGGAGACTGGCAAGACGGCCCGTTGGCGGCACCCATGGGACCCGGCGGTGCGCGCAGAGTTCAACCGAGAGGTGGGCCTTGCGATGCGCCGGAAGCTGGACGGAAGCAAGAACGCCCATCCGAAACAACTTCATCCCTGCAAATTTCGACAAGATAGCTGACGCCGCGATCAGCGAGTTTGCAACAAGCGTCGGTGTTGAAGCCGACAGTCTGACCCTCTATCCGTCCTATGATGGGTCAGATTTCTGGATTGTCGTCTACAAGGACAATTTGCTGCCCCACCCGTTTCACGAATACCAGTAACCGCGATCCTTGGTGATGCCCATCGCTCTGCCTCATGTGCCGGGATTTAAGAGCGATTTCAAGGGCGCGGAAGGCGAATATGCCGCAAATGCGGGGAATTTCACGCTTGCATAGCAGTAAATTGGTGGAGCCAAGGGGAGACGAACCGGGGCAGGCATAACCCACTAAGCCACTTGAATAATTGCATTTTGCGATGCATTTGTGTGGGGTAAGCGTGTGGGGGATGGCCTATGGCGGACTATGTCAATCAACGGAGACGGGGCTGGTATTTCGAGATTGAGGTGCCGGAGAAGTTAAGGCCCTACTACGATGGCAAGAAACGCATCGTGCAGTCTCTCAAGACCGACAGCCGTTCTATTGCCGTGATCAGGGCCAAGCCGCTGGCGGCCAAATACAAGGCTGAGTTCGAGGCATATCGGACAGGAGCGTCACCGCTTAGCGCAGACTTCATGGCAACCGTTCTGGAATGGCGTCAAGACTACCAGAAGGCAGCAGCCGATCCTGAACTCCGCATGGACTACGATGATGTTCTTGCGGAACAGGCCGCCAAGCTGGCTCGCGTCGATCCAAATCATGCTGCGGCGCTTCCCGGCCTCGTCCGGTCAGAGTTCATCCTGACCACCGAGCATCTGGACGCATTCGTGAATGTTCAGAAGCAAAGGGTGGAGGTCAAAACGGCTGATATGCGGCGTTCGGACGTCCTAGAGTTCGCCAAGAGCTTTCCCACCACAGACAAGATCACCCAAAAGGCCGTCAAGCGTTGGATCGTGGAGCTTGAGGGACGGGGCGTGCAGCACGCAACCATAAAGCGGAAGCTTACTGCCCTTCGGACATACTGGCAGTTCATGCAGGATGCCGAACTCTTGGAGCGCGAAGACAACCCTTTCCTGAACGTGCTCTCAGGTGATCGCAAGAAACGCGCAAAAACAGACAGCACCGGCAGTAGGGAGCCCTTTACCGATGTTCAGGTTCTAAGCCTGCTGAGAGCGGCAGAGAGCAAGCGCAAGCCGGATCATCAACTGGCAGACCTCATTCGCCTGGGTATGTGGACCGGCTGTCGGATCGAGGAATTGTGCAGCCTTAAGGTTTCCGACGTTTACGATGGCTATATTCAGATTGTGGAGGCGAAGACCCGCAAGGGTGAACGTGAAGTGCCAATCCATGCGGAACTTGCACCGACGCTGGCGAGGCTAGTTCGAGAAAGCAGCGATGGCTATGTCCTCTCGGGTCTCGATACGGAAAACAAGTATGGGAGCCGGTCGAGTGCCATTGGCAAGCGCTTTGGGAAGCTGAAGATTGCCGCAGGCTTCGGCCCAAAGCATGTCTTCCACAGCATCCGAAAGACCGTGGTCACGATCCTAGAAAACGCTGAGGTTTCTGAGGGCATCGTCGCTGACATTGTCGGGCACGAGAAGCAGACCATGACCTACGGCGTCTATTCTGGGGGAACTTCTCTGCCTCGGAAAGCTGAAGCCCTTAGCAAATTGCAATATGCCGGGTGGACTAGGGTCTGTGGGGATTCATCGTGAGTTGATAACGGCGGCAGCGAGGTAGATCATTGCTTCAAAGCTCCGGTCGGTCTTGCAAGCACGCATGGCGATGC